>NVVB01000019.1 GCA_002402085.1 Gammaproteobacteria bacterium | reverse complement strand
GGTTGGTACTTGGTTTGAGATGGTGCGGGTGGATGGTAGTTTGCTGCGTTGTAAGTTGATGGAAATATATGACGATGCTGAGTTTGTTTTTGTAGGCCGCTTCGGGAATAAAGTATTAGAGAAAAATAGCTACGAATTGGCGGATGACTTTTTAAATAAGCGTATTGTGGCATTGGATAATGCGCCGTTGGTGGATCGTTCCATTAATCGTTTAATGACCTCTCTTCGCTCGAAAGCGCCCAAGAGTTCGGCTGCTGATAAAGAAAGAACAGAGCCGCGCATTGAGAAGATTGAATGCCATGAAGTGGACGAGGGTGCTCAGTTCTTGGATCAGCCTGTGTAGTTGAGCGCTGCTTCGGTAGCGCTTAAATCTCACTCCTTGATCTTGTGGATTGAGGGGGACCCCCGCTTAATTGTGACATGTGTGCCAACGACCTTCCTTGTTCGTTGGCGCTACGTAGTGTAGCCATCGTTACGGTCTAGGCTTCTTACTGCTTGGGCTCATCATTGTATGGGCTCACTGTCATTGAGCCCTCTATCGTTTATGCCTTGTTCGCTTGAGACATCGCCTGTGCACGGGGCGACTTGTTCTATCGATGGTTTGCCTACCACTTATCCCTTAGCTTTCTCAGGTGAACAAATACCTGCTCTTCTGATGGAGAAATGTCAGGGAATGACTCTAATAGCTTGTTGATGATTTGTTTATTGCTCAGGCGGAAAAATGCATTCATTTTCCCTTCAATTTCTAATGTGGTGACCATGCGAGTTTGCGGGGTTTGAGCACTGACTTCTTGTAGTAATTGATGAGCGAACTCATTGTCAGGTTCTCGATCTAAGGAGAATTCTAGGTTATTAGTGATGTAGTCGTGCCCAGGGTACACCTCGGTGTTAAGGGGCAGCTTGAATAATTGTTCGCTAAAGGTTTTGTAAAGTGCATTCGCATTGCCTGTGTAGCAGTTGCCTGCACCGGCATTAAATAGCGTGTCGCCACAAAATAATCTCGGCGTTCCTTGAGCGGAAAATAAGCATAAGTGAGCGAAGGTGTGGCCCGGGGTGTCTAATGCCGTGAGTTCGATTGAGCTTCCAACTTGAATGGTATCCCCTGCGGTTACTAAGTGGTCGACGTTGGGAATGCTGTCTTTGGCATTCACGTGGGCGACTATTTTTGCTTGAGTGGCTTTGACTACGGCTTCGTTTCCTTGGATATGATCGAAATGTTCATGGGTGTTGATGATTTTTTCGATCTGCCAACCGTTTTCTTTCGCGCAATCAAGGATCATATCTGCGTCAAAAGGGTCAATCACGGCCGCTGCTTGGGTGTCTTCGCAAACAATAATATAGCTATAGTTCCTCAACGGGTTATTCATATACAGCCGTTTTATTAACATGATCTAGTCCTCTTTGGCGCTAAAGTTGTGTGATTGTTAATGCTTGATAAATGGGGGCGTTGAATTTTTGGTCAATCAAAGGTCAGGCCTATAACGTTCGGGCGTGCTGATTGATGCTTTTTCATGCTTAGCAATTCTACAGTAAAACCGGATCAAAAAAAGTTGATCGAGAATCATAGGCTGGGGTCAGGGGAGGGAGCGAAAACGTAAACTTTCTGGGCAGTGATTAAAACGGGTTTGTGGGCTGTTAAAGGGTGAGGGTGTGAGGGATAGCGATGAGGTGAGTCGGGCCTCAAGGTTTGCTACGAAGAAGGCGGAGACGGTTGGTTGTTTTCTAAAAATATTGGGAACAATAAATCCACATTGTTTGAGCTTTTCCCGCCATCGTTATCCATTCTGCCGCCTAGTTTTGATACGAGATCGAGGGTGGACGCTCGCTCTAGTTGGATTTGCTTCGCGACTGATCGGGTGTCGGGAGTACTCTCGCTTGGGTTTAGGGCGTTTGCTTGCCCTTCTTTACAAATCGAGACTTTAACGGCCTGGCCTATCTTTTTATCCACGAGTTTTTGCAGTGAGACAATAACGGTGCCTTGCGAGCCGTCTTTGATCGAGGTGTTCAAAATGTCCAAAATAACCTGTTTAATAATGTTCTTTTTACCATAGACGTTAAGGTTTTCGCTGTCGTTATCGGAAGGTTTTAGTTGTAGTAGTTCAGGTTGTGCGTCTGGGTTGATCTGAGTACAGAGTTCCTGGACGGTGTTGGATATGTCGAAGACTTCCTTTGGGGATTCGTCGTGTTTTGCATCTTGGTCTATTTGGTCGACTAATGCGATTAAGCGCGAGGCGCTGCATTGAATGGTTTTTAGTTTAAGGTGGTCGATCTCTGGAATCCCGCCCGTTAAGCTATCGACCAGGCTTTCGTTTAAAAAGTAAATTGAATTGAGGTGAGTTCGTAGTTGGCAGGACAAAGAGACTAAATATTTGTTTTTTGATTTTACGGCCTCTAAGGCTATTTTCTTAGCATTAGTAAGCAATTCCTTAGTTTCTTTAATCGCGGTATTGTCATGCCAAACAATGAGTAGGGCGGGCTTGTTGCCAATATAAACCGGGTTCAGCATGATTTCGATGCTGATTAATTTTCCTTTCGTGTTTTGGTAAATCCAGTCGAAGCGATGAATGCCATTATGTCTGCCGTGATAGGTCATCGGGGATTGATCGATTTCTGTGAGGGTTTCCTCTTGGGTGGGCGGGGAAATGTTTTTAGGGTGGATTTTAAGTGTTTCTTCTTTTGAGCCGCAGCCTAATATTTCAATGGCCGCTTGGTTGCAATCAATGATTTTGTCCGTATCGCAGATGAAGTGAGGGTCTGAAGATTGTTCGAAAACCAATCTGAATTTTTCTAGTTCTTGGTTTTTGTTGGTAACGTCCTGAAGAATAACTGCAAACTGAACTGTTTTGCCGTGCTCGTTTTGAACTCGATTGGCTGTCATGAGTACGCTAACGGACTTTTTGTCGGCTCTTAAAAAGCGTTTTTCGGTGGTGTGGTGCAGCCCGTTTGATGTGTTAACGCGTTCAAAGAAATATTGGTCTGAATCTCTATCCGCAGGATGGGTGATTTCTATCCAAGAGTGATTGATCAATTGCTCTTTCTTGAATCCTACTAGATCGCAGAATATGTCATTAACTTCGATGAATATGCCTTCAATGTTAATTAACACGATGCCTGTAAGGCCCAGATTGAGAAGGCTTTGAAGCGTTCGTTGACTTTGATCCGAACTAGACTTCGCTGGGGTGCAGTCGGCATCGCTAGTATTGATGGGCGCGCCTTTTGGTTTTTCTTGGGTGGCATTCTTGTTGTTTATGCGCTGTGTGGCGTGAAGGGGTGGGCTGTTTTCGAAGTGGTAAATTAATGACGCAAGGGTGTCGAACAGAGAGCTTAGTTCGAGCACCGTAGCTTCGCTGTATTGGTCTTCTTTATTGATGATTCCAAGTAGGCCCTGCGAGGTGTTTTTATAGATCAGTGGAATAGAATGTAGGCTGTGAATGGGCGGGTGATCAGTTTTTAGTTGTCGTAGGGTGACGGGTGGATTGTGTTCAATAAATGCAACGTTATTTACGTCTAAATTGGCGTTGCTGACAGAGCACCGAGATACTGAGTACTCGTTGTTTTTGTCGACCGTTGAAACCCAATGCTCAAATTTTGGGTGGGCAGACTGAGTGTCTAAAATGCGCCCCAGGAATAAAAACTGACACGGAATAAATGAGTTCAGTTGGGCGATGAACTTTTCATAAATGAGTTGTTTTTCTTCCCCGCTTAGAAATAGTCTTTGCAGTTCTGCGATGCTTTTGTATAACTGTTCTTGATTAATATGAATCATAGTTAATACGGGGCCAAAATCTTGGATTACCCTCTGACAAAATTGAATTGCTCGAGCGGTTACAAATGCTGGGGGAATGCGCCTCGCGGTTCATTGCAGGATTGACCTTACGGAGGAATCGCCTGCTGCCCCTATAGTAATGATAGGAGAATGTTGTTCAATTGACATAGGTAATTGAGCGCAGAGGACGAAAAAGTATGCTGGTCGAGAGAGCGTGCTTGCGGCAGGTGGCTTGTGTTCGTAGGCGGGGAGGGGGTGGGTCTTTGAGGTTTAGGCGTTGATTCTAAAACGCTTAAACCTCTAATTGATTACATCGCGGAGGATTCGCTCATCACCATGATGTCTTGAGGGTAGATGTCAAAGGCACCGGCCTTTAAGTCTAATGAGATGCTGATCTTGGCCTGTTCAGCGGTATTTTTTTGATAGTGTATTAAGTCGATGATTTTAGAGGGGTAGATTGGGATTTTATTTTCATCGAGAACCACCATTACTTTTGGACAAAGGCGACGGTCTTTGTTTTGAGAAATGATGATGCCCACTTCATCGGTACTTAGCTGCACAAGCGTGCCCGTAGGGTAGAGGCCTATTGCTTGTATGAACTGCTCGACTAACTCCGATTGGAAATCCTTGTTACGCATTTTATAAAGCATTGCTACGGCGTCTGATGCTGTTTTGGGTTTGGCATGGCTTCGAGGGCTAGTCATTGCATCGTAACAATCCACTATGCCGGCGATTTTGCCGAGTGGGTGGATTTGCTGGCCTCTCAACTGGCGAGGGTACCCGCTGCCGTCATGCCGTTCGTGATGGCTCCAGACGACCTGTAAGACTTGATCCGATACCCCGGGGGTGGTGGATAATATCTCTGCACTGTATTCAACGTGCTTTTTAACGATTTCAAATTCTTCGTCGGTGAGTTTGCCCTTTTTCTTCAAGATCTCATCTGGGATTTTGGCCATACCGACCTCAGAGAGAAGTACCCCCATGGCTAAGTTTTGTAGGGGCGCAGGCGGAAGTCCTAGGTGACGGCCGAAGACTATCGCTAGAATGGCGGATCGAATGGAATGTTCGTAACTATAGGAGTCTTTCTCCTTGACCCGAGCCAGCCATACAAAGGCATCAGGGTTGCGGATTATGCTGCCGACCATTTCTTTCGCGGCTTGTTTGGTGGCTTGCACGTCAATGGACTGGTTGTTACGTACATTGTTGAAGACGCTCTGCATGGCTTGGGATAAGTCTTGAAATGCGATGTCTGCTTGAGGCAGCTCTTTCTCGACCGTTAAGCTGATGGCGTAGGCGGCTTTCTTGAATTTGGATTCTTTGGCAGGAGACTTTTTGTTCGCGGGAGAGGCTGAGGTTTTGTCTGGATGGAGTTTGGATACTTTATTCTTTGCGACGTGTACAAAGTGCTGCTTGATTACTTTAGAAGCGCTTTTAGTGATGTCCACGTAGACGAAGTCACAGTGTCTCTGCAGCGCTGCAATATCGCGTCCTGCTTTAATTAGTAAGCCTTGCAGAAGAAAAGGGGTTTCTATCCAGGGCCGATCCAGCTGACAGACATACATGCCTATCTTTAGATCGGTAAGATTCACCTTAATTTGTTCTCTGCTCACGACATTACCCATTACCCACCCCTTCTGCCAACCAGTACTGTGCCCGCAAGGTTGACAACTATTTGCCCGCTTCCGACACCCTATTCGATAACCGAGTAGGGTTTACCCATTTTCAATACTGCAAACCAACCAGAACGACTTTTCCCAAGTCGTCCTACGAGGATATGCTTCCCCAGCGATAATTTATGATGATCGTCTCGCAAAAAACTCGGAAACATTAGCGAATGCGCCTTATAGTGTCCAAAGTCCTTGCTGTAGTGAGAACTCCATCAACGAATTAATAACCTAAAACCTATTGCATTAATAGTTATAAATCACTTGTTTTTGTAACTTTTTGATATAACAGGTAACTTTTAGTGGCGTATTCAGATAGCTAGCTCGAGTGCGCCGCCATCGATGCGAATTGTTTGGCCGTTTATATAGGCCGCTCTAGGGCTTGCTAAAAAGCTCACTAAGTCGGCGATCTCCTCTCTTCTTGCGATCCTGCCACAGGGGTTGGGGAAGTCATATTTGGCGATGGCTGCTTCTATATCGACCCATTCGCTGCCCCAGTTTTTCTTTTCTGCCCTAATTTTATAATACTGTTCTATTTCTTCGGTTTTGATTAAGCCCGGCGAGACTGCGTTGACAGTGACGCCGGTATTGGCCAGCTCTTTACTGAGGCTAACCGTGAGGTTGGCGAGCGTGGCTTTGGCTGCGTAATATTGTGGCATCCTGCTATTAGGCTTGAGTGCGCCAATGGTGCCGAGTTGGATCACGCGTCCATTCGCTTGAGCTTTTATTTGAGGAAGAAAAAGAYGCACGAGCCGAACCGCTGAAAGGACGTTCTTTTGGTAGCTGGTAATCCAGTCGTCTGCATTGCTGTGTAGCCAGCTGCCAGGATCGGCTTGGCCGTAGTTGTTGACCAGGATGTTGAGCTGGGTAGAGACTGCCTGGCACTGTTCAAACACCTGTTGCGCGCCGTGGTCGGTAGTGAGATCTCCGTGGACGCAATAGCAATTGGAAGGCAAGCCGTTGGGGAATAGTGATTCTTGATAGTGATCGGCCTGCTCTTTTTGCCGATGAATGATGACCTGAGCCCCTTCGCTGGCAAGGTGCTGAGCGATGACGGCTCCGGTACCTCGATTGGCCCCGGATACCAGAGCGACTGTATTGCTAAGTTGAAGGTCCATTTTCGTGGTTTTCTCTTAGTGTTTTTAGGGGTTGCTTGCTTTTCTTCGTTGAGCGGCTGTTTTCCTAGGCCGGAGGGGTATGTTTTGCTGTTATTGCTTTTGCATCACTTTAACTAGGTGACTCATGGCTTTGGCAAGCTCTTGCGCTGCCGGTTGGTTATTGCCTAGTTTGAGCCAAACACTGTTATTAATAGGGTTTTTTAACCAGCAGCTTTGATTGATGTCATTGCATTTAAACCCGATGCGATGGTGTAAGCCATAAACGGATATTTCAGAGATGTTTAATTCGACATTTTTGTTGGGGGTTGCGTTGGGTCTATGGGTGGTTAAATGCGTTTTGATGGCCCCTTGGCGAGTCGTTTGGATGTTATAAGTCTGATGCTGTACCCGTTTTGAGTTACGTGTGGCGTTGTTGCCAGGAATTATGTTGGCGGGCGCTTGTCGGAAAGGGTAGGCGCGTAATAGGTCGTTAATATGCTGCTCAAGTGCATCTTTGCCTTGGTCGGTAAGGTATAAGTTTTTAAGACGTTCGATATAGGGCGATACTGCTTTTTCGCTATGCCATTCAATTTGAGGTTTGGGAGGCTGAGTCGGGGTCTTTTCGATGCTGGACTGTTTTTCTATTTCGGTGAGTAGCGCGAGGGTTTCTTCGTAGTGCAGGTCGTCAGGCTTAATTTGTTGAGCGAACTTGATGAGTTGCTGCTGAGCTTGTTTGAGTTCGCTTTTTAAAAATGAGACTTTGCCTTGGTAGAAATAGAAGCTATGAGTCAGCGGGGTGTTTAACGCCTGTGCRCGTGTGAGGTAATCTTGCGCCTCTGTGAGTTGTTGATTATCCAATGCACTTTTTGCCGCCAAAATCAGACGTGCGGCTTCCATTTCAGGGGGGATTGTGGCCGCTGAAAGAATGGATGAATTCGCCATGAGTAGGCAAGAAAAGGTCATTACATGGATAAGTTTGATTGAATATCGCGCCAACAAAAGTCTATATTTCGACATGGTTTGATCCTGGTTTTAGCATGGTGGTGATCAATTGAATCGATAAATGGTCAATGAATTTGATTGCACTCATGCACTGGTTTTCGTAATGCGTAATTTAACGCCTTGACTGCGGTTATATTCAGCGGCGTTACGACGTATTGTTTTTTTACGCCTTCTGTCGTGTTGAAATTGCCTGCCTGAGTCTAATTTGATCATACAGTAATCTTGCTATAGGAAGGCAAGTTCTTATGAATAAAAGCGCTATTTGGAGGAAGCCGCTTTCTGGGGCGATGGAAGGGGTTGGGACGCTAATTTCGTTGGGTTTGCCGGCGCTTAGAAGAAGGCTGTGGGCAAATATTCTCGTTAATACCTACTTCATTGTATTAATTAAGTGGGCCGAATTGGACTTTGTCTGGGGAAGGAAATTGACGCGTAAATGTTGACGGCGCTCACTGACGACGGCGGGGCATTGATGCGTGTAGCAATTTGCCCCGTGATATTTCATGTGTTGGTTTTCAAATGTTAGTTTTCAACGCTGAGAGATCATAAGATCTCTTTTGAATCTCTGCCTTCAACCACAATGTGATGACATTGAGAGTAGAGTTCAAACCAATAGGCTCTGTCTTTAATGCCATTCTCACCTTTGGCAATATCAGCCACTAACGACATTAGGTCAAATGCGACTCGTTCTTTGCAGTCTACGTTAAGGCTGTTTTTATGGGTTGTCATGTAATCACTCCTTGATCGGTTTGTTGGTTGTTGGAGTATAACTTTAGGACCCATTGGGGCGGGAGACAAGCAAAAAAAAGTCTAATGACGTGTTGTTTTTATTGGCGGGACGGGGCGGGAATTATGCCTAGGAAATGATTAGCCCGTCGAAGCGGTATTTTTTGCCTTTAATCGCAAGATGATGTTCATTCCTTTCGTGGTGGATAAAATGATCGATGGGTTGGGCGTGTTTTCTTCGTGCTTGCCTAGGCTTATGTGTTTTGGTTCTTTTAGGAGTGTTTTATGCCCATTACTGTTAATTCAATTGCGAATTCACTAATTGCTCAGCGCACTCTGAATCAATCTACCTCTGATTTAAATTCGGATTTTCAAAAGCTCAGTTCCGGTAAACGAATCAATGGTGCTCAGGATGACGCGGCGGGATTAGCGATTGTTGAGAAGTTAAACTCGGAAATTAATGGTTTTAGTACTGCGATTAATAATGCCAGCAGTGGTATTGCCTTGAGCCAAACGGCCGATGGTGCGCTGAGTAATATCAGTGAGGGGGTTCAGCGGATTCGAGATCTTTCTGTGCAGGCCGCGAATGGTTCACTAAATGACAGTGATCGAGAAGCATTGCAACGCGAAGTGGTCCAACTTAAAGATGAAATCAGTAATCAATTAGAGAATACTCACTTTAATGGGCAATCGCTTTTGAACTCATCCGATAGCTTGGCATTCCAAGTAGGCAATGGCACCGGCGCTCAGGTAAATATTGATAAGCAAGATGTGTCGGCTTTATTTGCCAGCGCTGGCTTTGATCAAATCGATATCTCAACGGCGGCAGGAGCGAGCAGTGCGCTTACGACCTTGGATACTGCGCTTGATGACGTGGGCCAGGCGCGCACCCAATTTGGTGCGGCACAAGGGCGATTTGAAGCGACAATACAAAGCCTGGAGCAAAATGTAGTCGATTCTTCTCGTGCCCGAAGCAGTATTCAGGATGCTGACTTTGCGGCCTTAATTGCCTCGAAAACCAAAAATGACTTATTAAGCCAGGTGGGTATTAGTCTTCAGGCCCAAGCAAATCAGAATGCAAGCAGTGTTCTGGGCTTGCTTGCTTAGCATTACTTCTTCAGCGAATCATTTTACGGTATGATTTGCTATCAATGACATGATTAGAGGGAAGTAGCCTCCTTTGTGGAGGGGTGTCTTCCGTCCAGTTACCTGGGTTTAAAACCAGCTTTTCTGGGTGGCTAGGGCGCTTTGTTTCCTAAGTTGTCGCTGTAAAAGATAATCAAAATAGAATAACAAAAAGGGTGTTTCATTATGAATTTTATTACATTAGGGAAAGTTGCCACTTTAGGGCTTTGGGTCGTTCTGGTGGTCAATCTATTTATTCCCCTTGGCGGCGAATACAGTGTTTATTTGACCTGGGGCTTATTAGGTTTAGTGCTAACGCATCAATTTGAATCGCTGTTGTTTGTGACCGACGACAAGAATAGTGACCGACCTTTACTCGCCGACGGCATGCAAGTGTTTGTATTTGGTTTTTTTCATGGCTTGGCGGTTAAGAGTCAGCAGGCCAGTTAAATACAAAAGCTAAACGTCTGAAAACCTACGTGCGTGAAGGTCAGGGTGCGTGAAGATAAGGGTGCTTGAAGGCGTTGGTGTCTGTATATAGACACTCGAACATGAGTGCTATGAGCTCTGGCTTTCTACGGCCAGAGCTTTAAAAAGTCCCGCGTGACGCTTAATCTAGAGTAGATGTTTGTTCAATTCCTATGTCTAAGGCTTTTATTGGATCAAACTATTTTCCTAGCATTGAGCGGGCGATAATCTCTTTCATTATTTCTGACGTGCCCCCGTAAATTCTCTGTACCCGCGCATCTGCGAAGGCGCGAGCGATGGGGTATTCTGTCATGTATCCGTAGCCACCAAACATTTGTAGACAAGCGTCTGCGACTTGCCCCTGCATTTCGGTGGTGGACAGTTTTGCCATGGCCGCGGTGGCCACGTCCAATTCACCCTCTTTGAGTTGTTCAATGCATTGGTTCACGAAAGCCCGGTTTATTTCTAGGCTGGTTTTGAGTTCAGCGAGCTTAAAACGGGTGTTTTGAAATTGCCCGAGTGTTTGTTTAAAGGCTTTTCGTTCGCTGACGTATTGCAGGGTCCATTGCAGCATGCCTTCGGTGGCGCCCACCGCTAGGGCGGCAATAATAAGGCGCTCTCTCGGTAGTTCTTGCATTAGGTAGGCGAATCCCGAACCCGCTTGGCCTAATAAGCTGTCTTTGGGGGCTTTAAGGTCGGTGAAAAATAATTCCGATGTGTCGCTGGCGTGCAGCCCTAGCTTGTCTAAATTCCTGCCTTTATTAAATCCTGGCCATAAAGTATCGACTAAAAATAAGCTAATGCCTTTGCTGCCTAATTGAGGCGCTGTTTTTGCGACGATGACGGTGAGGTCGGCATGTTGTCCATTCGTGATAAAGGTTTTTGCGCCATTAATTAAGTAGTGGTCCTCGTGTTCGATCGCGCTGGTGGTGATGCTGGCTAAGTCGCTGCCGGTGCCGGGTTCTGTCATGGCGATGGCGCCTACTGCTTCGCCGGAAATCATTCGCGGTAACCAATAATTTTTTTGCTCGGTCGTGCCTCGGTTTAACACGTAGGGTGTGACAATGTCTGAGTGAACCGATACGGCAATAGCGAGGCTACATGCGCCGGCATAGGCAAGCTCTTCGGTGATCGCCGCCGAGAAACGAAAGGGTGCACCGTAGCCTTCTTGGTCACAGGGGACGTCGACGCAAAGCATGCCTGCTTGGCCCATTTTGTTCCATAGCTCACGGGGGAATATTTGGTTTTTTTCCCATTCGTTGTAATACGGAGTGATCTCTTTGTTGATGAATTTCCGGGTACTTTCTCGTAGTAATTTTAATTCTATTTGTTGGTCGGAGGATACGCTCATAAATAAAACTCAGCAGGGTTTGTCTGCAAGGTGAGTGAATAAGTGGTGATGTTGTTAGATTTTTAGTTTGTTATTAATCGTTTCAATTCCATTGAAGGTCAGCATTGTGCGCTCAAAATATGCGAAATGCATCCTGGGATTAGTGCCGAGGAGGAAGCGGTCAGACGTTATAAGACTTGCTGCGTTGCAGGCGCGGCTTTAGGCGCAGGCCGGGTGGTTTTGATTCCAGTATCGTCGTGGTCGGCGCATTGCCTATTGTAGATTTTGAATGCCGGGCTCGGGAAACGTTGCTGCGTATTTTTCAATCCACTCCAGGGCCGCCTCTTCTCCGGTCAGGATTCTATTTTCTTGTTCTTCGACTAGGCGCTTGTAATGCTCGATATGGCATATTTGCTCGATCATTCGTGTACTGAACAGGTCGTGCTGTTCATTGAATTGAATGCCTACGTCAAATTTATCATCGCTTTTGCGACACCAAGTGACTTCGCCATTGACTTCGAATTGGCTTGAAATAGTTGGGATACGAATGCTGATGACCAGGCCCGGCTCAATGAAATAATCCGATTGATAGGACAGACCGCCGATGCTGATGTTGACCATATTAAGGGTGTTGGGAGACTTGAGATCTGACGCATGGATCTCGATTGGAATATCTGAAGGGTGCCTTATGTAATTACGTATACGCGAATCAGCCATTAGGCCTCCTCTCTTTTTTTTGAGGCAGCAATCTTCCTTAGTCTCCCTT
The DNA here is from genome assembly GCA_002402085.1 of Gammaproteobacteria bacterium. Lineage (GTDB taxonomy): Bacteria > Pseudomonadota > Gammaproteobacteria > Pseudomonadales > UBA3067. Next base: position 44,434 of record NVVB01000019.1, on the reverse strand, counting down.
TAACTTTAGGGGATGTTGGGCCCGTTTGGTAGTTATTTCAATGGCTTAGAATGCGATGGTCTATGGTGGGGAGAATATCTGTTAAATGGCAATAATGGGCGCGCGGAGTGGGCGATTGGGGGGCATGACTGGTTAAAAAGCGGGTAAGGGGGTAGTCCGGAAATTGGACGAGAATTTGAGCGATCAATGTTGATAGATCTCACAGTCAACTAGAATGATAGAGGGGCAATGGAGGAGTTTGCGGGTCGATGCCAGATTAATGATGGAGTACGGAATAGTCTCAAGTTAAACCCTGACGTAGTATTTCGGAGGTGGCGAATGGATAGGTCAATTTATACTGTGAATGAAATTTTTGATCATTTAGGCTTGGCGTCGGATGGCAATAGTATCCGTCACTTTGTTCAGGTGCATCAGCAGGATAAGAGTGAATCTATGTTGGCGTTGGAATGTTGGACTGATGAGCAGCGGGCTTTTATTGAGGAGGCTCTGGGTGCGGACACGGACTGGTGTAAATTGATTGATCAGCTAGAGTCAAGGTTATCTCACTAGGCGGTACTGCCGTTAGGCTATCCAGGGACGGCGCGGTAGGCGTGGGCTGAGGCGATATTGGGCCAATTTTATGGCCGCTAGATCCCCGTCGCTTGGGTGACTTCTTTGTCTTTTCGTGTGAAGAGGCGGTAAATTTATTTTTAACGTTGGCTGACTTGGCTGTTTTCGACACTGCCCTGCAAGGGGGTTGTTTTTTCGAACGGTGGGTGAGTTGTTAGTGTCGCCTGGAGTTTGATTTAAGTTCCATATTGGACTATAAAGTGCTATCTAATTGCATGAAATTAAAAGATATTTGCGATTAGTCAGAATTCGATAAAATTAATTCGTTTATTTTTACCACTGTTAATGGAATCTATGCCATGAGCACCGTTGCTGAGTCTGTTGTTTCTGATGATTTAACCCCGTTTGAGAGCTTTGAATTTGTACGGACTGAAGAGGTGCAATCGCTCAATCTTACGATGGTTGAATACCGTCATCGAAAAACTGGTGCGGTGCATTATCATCTAGCCACAGATAACGATGAAAATGTATTCTTGGTGGCCTTACGCACAGTTCCCACCGATTCCTCTGGTGTGGCGCATATCCTAGAGCACACGTCTTTGTGTGGCAGCGAACGGTATCCTGTACGGGATCCGTTTTTCATGATGATTCGCCGTTCTTTAAATACCTTCATGAACGCGTTTACCAGCAGTGATTGGACCGCGTATCCATTCGCCTCTCAAAACAGCAAAGATTTTAAGAATTTATTAGATGTGTACTTGGATGCTGTGTTTTTAGCGCGTTTGGATTCCCTTGATTTTGCTCAAGAGGGCCACCGGCTTGAATTTGAAACGGCTGATGATGCAAGCTCAAACCTGGTTTATAAAGGGGTTGTTTTTAATGAAATGAAAGGGGCGATGAGTTCCCCTGTCAGTGCGGTGTATGATTTGTTAAATCGATACTTGTTTCCCACCAATACCTATCACTTTAATAGTGGTGGTGACCCCGCGTGTATTCCTGATCTGAGTTATGACGAACTTACGTCATTCTATAAGACGCATTATCACCCCTCCAATGCGGTATTTATGACCTACGGCAATATGTTGCCTCGAGATCATCAGCAAACCTTTGAAGACCGRGCKCTGTCSCGSTTTGACGCGTTGGGGGTGGATATTTCAGTGCCTGATGAAAAACGTTACTTGTCACCTGTAAAGGTTGAAGAGTCTTATGCCATCGATTTACAAGATGAGTCTGAGACTTTGGAAAATAAAACCCATCATGTGATTGCGTGGTTGTTGGGGCACAGTACTGATATTGAAGAGCGATTACGCCTTCAGTTGTTGTCCGATGTATTGATGGATAATAGTGCTTCGCCGCTTATGTTGGCCTTGGAAACCACCGATCTTGGTACCTCGCCTTCTCGCCTGTGTGGCCTTGAAGATGGCAATCGTGAAATGAGCTTTATGTGTGGGATTGAAGGCAGTAATCCTGAACAAGTGGATGCTTTTGAAGCCTTAGTGATTGAAACCCTCGAAAAAGTAGTAAAAGACGGGGTTCCGCAAGAGAACGTGGAAGCCATGTTGCACCAGCTGGAGCTAAGTCAGCGCGAAGTAGGCGGCGGTGGATACCCCTATGGCTTGCAACTGATTTTGGCGGGCTTATCGACGGCTATTCATCGCGGCGACCCCGTGGCGAGTTTGAATATTGACCCTGTGTTGGAGAAATTACGGGAAGAAATTAAAGATCGTCAATTTATTCCTCGTTTGATACAAACGCTTATTTTGGATAATCAACATCGCGTTTTATTAACCGTAAAGCCTGACCCTGAATTGAATCAAAAGCGTAAGCAAGCGGAAGAGGCGCAGTTACAGTCCATTAAAGACAATCTTTCTGAGGCCGAATCTGCTGAGATTATTTCGTTGACCCAAAAGCTTGCGGATCGGCAGGAGGAGCAAGATGATGAAAGCATTTTGCCTAAAGTCGGTTTAGAAGATGTCCCTGCGACCTTAGACGTGGCTAAGGGCGAGGAAAAACAGCTGTTGGGTTCCAAGGCCAGCTTTTATCCTCAGGGCACCAATGGCATTGTTTATCAGCAGGTAGTATTTCAAATGCCTGCGCTGGAACCTGAATTATTAAATGTGCTGCCTTTTTATACGCGCTTTGTCACTGAGTTAGGGATTGCAGGAAAGAGTTATCTCGAGGTGCAAGCGATTCAAGCGCAGTGCACGGGGGGATTATCGGCGTATTCGGCAATTCGAGGGGCGATTGATAACGAGCAAGATGTCTCGGGTAATGTGGTTTTTTCTACCAAAGCCCTGGTCAGTAATGTTGAACCGATGGCGAAATTGTTGTGGCAAACTATTCAGCAAGTCGAGTTTAACGAATACGATCGAATCTCCGAACTTGTGGCCCAGCAACGTTCGCAAATGGATCAGAGTATTACGGGTGGAGGGCATGGTTTAGCCATGTTGGCTGCAAGCGCTGGCATGTCTCCTGCCGCCGCACTGGGACATCACACCACTGGCTTGGAAGGCATTAAATTACTGCGTGACTTGGATGATTCTTTCCGTGATAAAGACGCAGGCGCCGAGAATATCAAGGCGTTTACGGACAAGCTGATGACGCTTCATGGCAAAGTGATCCGCTCAGAGAAACAGTTTTTAGTTGTGGGTGAGCAAGAGCATTTTAATACTTGTGAGCAAGTGTTAGCGCAACAGTGGGCCAAGTCTGAGTCTCAAGAGGTGGGGCCTGCGTTTAGTTTACCGTCCATTCGAGATAAAGTTGAGCAAATGTGGGTAACCAGTACGCAAGTTAATTTCTGTGCTCGGGTTTACCCAACGGTTGCGGTGGAACATCCTGATTCGGCGGCTTTGACTGTATTGGGTGGGTATTTACGTAATGGCTACTTACACACGTCTATTCGTGAGAAGGGCGGTGCATACGGCGGTGGCGCGATGCAGGATTCTGCTGGGGCCTGTTTTAAGTTTTTCTCTTACCGTGACCCGCGTATGAGTGAAACCTTGAAGGACTTTGATCAATCCATTGATTGGTTGCTGAGTGAGAGCCATGAGCCGCGTTTGCTTGAAGAGGCTATTTTAGGCGTGGTGAGTGACATTGATAAACCGAGCTCGCCTGCAGGGGAAGCGAAAACAGCGTTTCACAATAACTTGTCAGGAAGAACTGAAGAGCAACGTCGACGCTTTCGCTTGAATATATTAAATGTTTCTCAAGAAGATTTGATTCGGGTGGGCAAGACTTATTTCAGTAAAGAGGCTGCCAGTACTGCTATTATCACGAATAAATCGACGCATGAAAGTGAAGGGGATCTAGGGCTTCAGGTCATCTCTTTGTAGTGATCTCGGGGATCAAGCATTTTATTACTGAAGGGCTATAAGCTAACGCAATTTTTACCATTCGCTTTGGCCCGATAGAGTGCTTGATCGGCGGTTTTAATGAAGTTCTCTTGGGTGTCTGTGATCCGCACTTGCCAGCTTGCCCCTCCAATGCTGCAGGTGATGTGTGGCTTGATTGTAGAGGCCTGGTGAGGAATGGCTAGATCTTCTATCGTTTGACGAATTATTTCTCCGTACTTTAATAGCTCTGCTTCTGAGCAGCTCGGTACGATAATAACAAATTCTTCTCCGCCGAATCGAAAGGCGGTGTCACCACTTCGTTGTGTCGCTTGGCTGAGTGCCTGGGCTATTTGAACCAGGCATATATCCCCCATTTGATGCCCGTAAGTATCGTTGTACTGTTTAAAAAAATCCAAATCTAAAAACAACAAGCTCAGGGCTTGGCCATTTCGGGTGGCACGATTCCATTCGAATTGTAGCACTTGGTCGAATTCGCGACGGTTAGCAATGCCTGTGAGCGCATCGGTGGTCGCTAAGTCTTTTAATTCTGCGTTTGCGTGATTTAGTTTAACCTTTTCCATATTCAGGCGAGTGGCTTGAATGAAGTTAATGAGATTTATCCGTTCAAGTTGAAAGGCAAGTAATACAGCAACAAATGTGCCCAATAAATAGATTGATGCGATGGGTACCCAATGTTTTAGCGGTAACATTTCTAGCTTAGCAAGACTGAATAGTGTAAGCGCGGCGACTATGGCAGAGACTTTTACGGCGTTGATTGGCCGGATAGGTGTGGCGGAATAGCCCACTAGTTGCACGAGTACGACGACCATGTAGTTAAGGGTTTTGTAGGGCTCTATAGGGAAAAGAATGGCGCCTGCTAATATTGAGAGACAGGTCAGTAACAAGCAGAGAGATAAAATACTTTGGTGTTTGTGTCGAAATAGATGTGTGTTGGCGATTAGCCAGGTGGCTAATAAGGTAATTACTACGGGGGTTCGGATTTGCCAGATTTCGGTAGGCATTTCGGGGAGTAAGAACCCCTCTAATAATTGGGCAATAAATAAAAAACAAATGCCTAATATAAGTATGATTCTTAATAATAAAAAATTTTGTAAGAGCTGCGTGTCGAAGTAGTCTCTTTCAAGTGCGGGGGGGAGTTTTATTTTCCAGGCTATTAAAGAGGCGGTGAGCTTCTTGAAGTAATAGTGTAATTCTTTTTCTTCAATACCTTTCGGGATTCTTTGCGATGACAGTGTGAGCTGGATGCTAATGTCATGCAGCATGCCGCGCGATTCGGGAGGCTCTTCGGTACGGTGTAATTGTTCTTTTTGAAAAACGCTAGGGTGCATGAATAAGCCTAATCAAGAATGTTACGAAGCCTTCATTTGTTGTGATTCATAAGTGATGTTAAAACACAAAAGCTGATTAGATTGCTCAGTTTTGTATGGGAATGGTATAAGGCTCGGTAACAATTAGGCGCAATTGTATCGTTCAATGACTGAATTAAGGGATGCAGGTGAGAATGTGTAACGGAGTGTAGTTATCTCGGGCGTCGAGACGACGTTTTCTTCGTTGTGGAGTGGTTTTTAAAATGTTTGGCGGGAGCTCAAGGGCGAAAAGCTTTTGCTTTTGCCCTTGAGCGTTTTCGAAGCAGGCGTGTGATTGTCTTAATAGCGTTGGTTTTATAACATTGTTTTTATAACGTTGTTTTAGATTGCTATTTTATAGGGCTCTCTATTTTCGATAATCTAGGTGGCAGACTCTTGGGCTTCAGTTGCTTTGCCATAGAGTTCCCGAATTTTACCGCGTTGCACTTTGCCTACGGCAGTGACTGGGAAATCGTGCACAAAGATAACCGAGCGAGGTTTTTTATATCCGGCGACTTTATCGGTGCACCAGTTGATAATGTCTTTTTCTGATAATGTGTTGTTTTCGTCGCATAAGATAACGGCACGAATCGTTTGCCCCCAGGTCTCATCGGCCACGCCTATAACGCACACGTCTTTTACTTTGTCGTGCTCGAGAATGACTTCTTCTACCTCATGAGGGAATATTTTTTCTCCTCCGCTGGAGATGCATTCTTTTTTGCGTTCTTTAATAATTAAGTCGCCGTCTTCATCAAAGTAGCCAAGGTCGCCGCTGTGCAGCCAGCCTTGTTGTATGGCTTCAGCAGTTTTGTCGGGTTCATTGTAATAGCCCTTCATGACGGAGCCACTGCGGTAAATGATTTCGCCTATTTCTCCCGCTGGCAACGGGTTGTTGTTGTCATCGACGATACGGGTTTCGACGAATGGYTTGCCTATGCAGCGATCTTTTAATGTGGCGGGTGATAGATCAAGGCGCATGGTGGTGGCGGGGGTCATTTCTGTTTGCCCGAATACATCGGCAATGACTACACCTGGGAGTTGATCAAATATTTTTTGCTTTAACGAGGCCGGTGCTACGCCTGCGCCGGTGGCTGCGACTTTAACGGAACTTAGGTCGTATTGGCCAATTTTGGGGTGTTTCAATAACATCTTCCAGCCCGTTGGCACGTTGCCTAGGAGTTGCGGTTTCTCTCGCTCGACCAGTGCGAGTACTTGTTCTGGGTTGAAACTAATGTCCGTAGGGCAAATAAGGGTTTGATTGCCGGTGATCGGCCCCGTGATGCACAGTTGATAGGCGGCGTCGTGAAATAAAGGGAAGGAGGGCATCATGATTTTCATGGAGTGACGAGCGGCAAGGCGAATGGATAACTTTGAGCCGATGAGCTTTTTGGCGGCCCAGCCAAGGCCTTTTTGAAGCGCTTTACTTGCCAAGAGTGTTTTGGTGAATTTGGATTCTATTGCGTTGAGAAGCCAGTTCGGTAAGTCAATGCTTTCTCTGAACTCCTCTGGTAATGAAATCGTAGACAAGCTTGGCAGTACGCCGGTCACCATGGAGTTGAGTAAGCTGATATGGTTTTGGTAGGTGAGCATGACGCCTTTGGGCAATCCCGTGGTGCCGCCGGTGTAACAAATGACCGCAGTGTCGTCTGGGGTGGTATCGATTTGGGGAGCATTGGCTGAATAACGGTTCATAATGTTTTCGTAGCTCAGCATGCCTTTTTGTTTTTTACCCCTGACGATAAAGTGCTTTACGGTGCTTAGTTCAGGTTGCGCGGCGAGTACTTGCTTTAACCAAATATCTTCGAAGATGTAGGCTACAGCTTCGCAGTGATTGGTTTGGTAGGCGATTTCTCGGCCCGTAAATCGGTAATTCATCGGCACAGGGATCGCGCCAATGCGTTGAATGGCGTAATTAGTTTCAAAGAATTCCGGGCAGTTATGAAACATTAAGATGACTTTATCACCGGGCTGAATGCCTTGGTCAAGCAAGCCTGACGCGAGGCGATTGACTCTAAGGTTAAGCTCGTGCCAGGTACAGCGGCGTTCTCCGTAGACTAGGTATTCGCCTTTGGGGTTGAATTGGTCGCACCAGTCTAAGTACTGGCCCATAAAATTTGCCATAGCGTCCTCCGTGATTATTAGCGATGTATTTATTTTTATTTTTAATATTTTTTATTAACGGCTCACTAGCGCCTTAATATTACTGAAAAAGGTCTTTTATTCAAGTGGGGGATGTTTAGGCGAGGTCGTGGTGAGGTGTGAACAGCGGGCTGGCGTTATTAGCGGGTCGTATGGCGGGTTGTTTGCTTAATCGTGTCCCTGCTATTTGTCTGATGACAATAACAGGGACGCTGTTGGCTTGATCGAGCAAGTTGAGCTGGTGAGCCCATTGCTACTGCTTTCTTATCCTGCGGCCGCTAGGGTTTCTGTTTGATAGCGGTTAAATAATCTATCTTCAATTTCTTCGTCGCTAAGGTCGAGGGTTTGAAAGCTATAAACATCTTCGGAACATCGTTTGACGATGCCTTTATTTTCAAGCATTGAAAGAATGGCAAATACCTGCCCGGCGACCAGGGACACCAGCATGTGGTCTTTGCGTTTATTCATCACCGGGGGAATACAATCGAATGCGGTCCTGGCTTCGTCTCGGCAGAACTCGATGGCTTTACGGACTCGGGCTAGATTAAATTCAATGATTTTATCAATTCTCTTGTTTACCTCTTCAAGCGTAGAGCCGTGAGCGGGGCAGACCAGTTGAATTGATAGTAATTTCTGCTCTTGAAGGGAATCTAAATACAGTTCGAGTGGGTTGCTGTCTGAACCGTACCAGATGCTGACGTTGGGGAAGATAGAGGGCAATATTTGATCGCCTGAAAGCATGATGCCGTCTTGTTCACAATAGAGCGCTGAGTTGTGTGGGGTGTGGCCCCAGCCTGACACTATTTTCCAGGTGCGATCGCCAATTTCAAACGTCTGATGTTCAAAAATTTCGATTGTCTCGCATTCATCTAGATCGGGACAGCCCATTTTAAACCCGTCCAACATTGCGTGTACGCCGCCCATTTGTGCTGCCGGTACGCTCCAGCGTTGGAAGAACTCAGCGACGCCTTCTTTGTCGTCACTCGAGCCTCTCCAAAGTTCTTGAACTGCGTGATATTCCTCTTTGCTAACGTAGATGGGCGCGCCGGTTTGTTCTTGTAACCACTGGGCCATGCCCACGTGATCCGGGTGTCCGTGTGTTAAATAGATTCGTTGTACGCCGTTTTTGCACAAAGGCGAGTCGAATAAGGCTTGGAAATTTGCTTTGGCCTCAGGTAATACGACGCCAGTATCGACAATCGTTAAGCCTTTAGGGTCTTCGATCAGGTAGCAATTGATATGGCCAGGATTAAATAGCATTGGTTGGCGTAACACCCATAAGCCCGGTGCGATGCGGGTGGGTTGACCCTCTGGGAAGGATTCAAACGTACTGTAATTCTTGCTCATCTGGGTTCTCTACTTCTTTGATAGTATTTAATTATTTTGTGCTATTTGCTTGGAGGTTGATGCCGGTATTTGGGCGGCTAAATGGTCCGCAGAACTACTGATGGAGTGTTCCTTTAGGGCGCAAAGAGCGTATAAAATGGCGAGATTCGAGTCTGGCCTTACCTGCTTTGGCCCGGATTATCACCCAAAGAGGCTTAATTTCCTAGATGTATGTGGTACTGGAGTTTTAGTAGTGTTACTGATTTACCCGCTGTTACCCAAAAGTGTTTCTAAACGCGCACTCTCGTTGATGCGAAGTATTCGGGGTTGGAATGGCTGTGCGCTAAGGGCTTGGTTTTGGTTCAGTATCGTACAGACCGAGAGAGCGAGGGGGCTTGGCATGTGTTATGCAAAATAACTCAGTAATGGATTTAAGCTCGTTGTAGCGTGGCCGATGCAACGAAGTGAAGGACACCCGCCAAGGACGGCACTTTTGGTTTTTGTGTTGAATAGGCCGAATTAATACTGCGATCAATTCGTTTGTTAATAGGAAGACATTAGCTTGGAGAGCTTTTGAAGGGAGTCAGGCTTAATGAAAGGCAGACAATAATTACAACAGCCTAAGCCGCACACATCGAGCGCTCATGATATTGGCAGGTATCATGAGCGCTTTTTTATTGCCTGGATTTTTTGTCGGAGCGATATTGGCGGACTATTGAGGTGTCAATACGTAAGATCTTGTATGATTGGCAGCTCGATTGATGGCCGGTGGGTGGTGTGCGTGGTGGGTAAAGGTGGGTTTTTAAATAAGGTGCGCGCGGGTCAAAAGCGCGAGAGTTCGGCGGATGCGCCAAGAGCCGAAGGTGCACAGCACGATAACGCCAACTCGCAACGGTTAGTCTACCTCATCGCCTTTAATTCTATTGCGGGTCGAAATCCCGCGTCCGTGAAGCTTTTTGTTGAAACGTTGTCGAGTGGTGAAGCAGCTCGTGCCCAAGCCTTGCAGCCCTTTCGATTACAGCCTCAGGTGTTAAGCCATCCCCCACGGTTTTTAAATGAACTCGATATCACCGCGCTTCAGGCGTTGCTTGAACCAGGAAATGCTAGGAATGGAGAGCTGATCGATATTTTGTCGGTCAGTAGTTTGCAAAAATTAGTACTTACTGAGCGTAGCTATTTAACCCGTGATGGCAGCGAGCCGGACCTTGCTGCTGCGATGTGTTGGTCGACAGAGCGATTGGCCCAGCCTATCTGGAATGTCGATGAGCAAGGCAAGCAGCGACTTGATCTGTATTTGGGCGCGGGCGTTCGGTGGTTTAGCTTGAGCTCAAAGCAGCTATTCTATTTTGATGACAGTAAGAATAGTGTTGGCAACATTGAAAACCTAATCCATCAAGAAGTGGTGGATTATATAGCGCGTCAGCGCTCTGTAGATCCTTTTGATGTGGCTGGTTTTTTGAGTCAGCAGGCTAGTTTTTTTTGTAAACATTCTATTGCGGAGCCGGTTTCTTTGCCTATTGTTCAGGTCCAACCTGATGTTATTTTACCCCAGTTGCGGTTATTTAGTGGTGAGCGTGGAGCCAAGGTAAAAGGCACTACTGTGAACGAAGGGGCGTGCCTTGGTTTTGAGTATTGTTTTGACGAGGGGCCACCGCCAGAATTCTTTCCTTGTCGGGCGCCGGGCGGGCATAAAGCGTTATTTTTTAATGGCACTGTTTATCAAGTGCACCGCGATTTAGAATATGAATCGAAAATTCTGGCGAGTATTCAGGCTCAAGCGCCTATTTTGGAGTTTGTGGGCGGGGGAGGCGGCGAAGGCGTGAGGCCTGAGTTTGACTTCATTGTAGGGGGCCGTGATTGTTGGCGACAACTGTTTACGGAGCAGCTGCCGGATCTTAAGGCGACTGGTTGTGAAGTGGTGGTGGACACTGGGTTTCCTTTTCACTTTGTGAGTGTCGATGAATGGTATGGCGACGTAACCCTGGTGCAAGCGGCGGACAAAATCGATTGGTTTGATTTTGAGCTGGGGGTTCGGATTGATGGCGAGGCAGTGAATTTATTGCCTAGTTTATTGGCCTTGGTGCGTCGTTATCCTGCACGCTTTTCCTTGTCAGCATTAGGTGAAAAACATCCCGATGAGCGTGTTGCTGTGCCCTTGGCGGACGGCCGATTGGTGGACCTTAGTGTGTCCCGGTTGCGCGGCGTTTTGTCGGTACTGGTGGAGTTGCTGCATAATAAGTCGTTAAATGATGAGCAGCGGCTGAGCTTTCCGGCTGTTCAGGCGACCCGGTTGGTGCAGTTACAAGATCAATTGGATGGTTGTATTCAGATTCAGGATGAGTCTGGAGTGATAGACAGTGCCGTTGGCGTCGAAGAAATTTCTCAGGTGGAACTTGTTGCGTTGCCTAAGACTATCCATGCTGAATTAAGGGATTACCAACATTTTGGTGTCAGTTGGTTGGTTGCGCTTAAGCAGTATGGGATGGGGGGGATTCTCGCTGATGACATGGGCTTRGGTAAAACCCTACAAACCTTGGCGTTTCTCGCACGGGAAAAACAGCAGCAAGGATTAACTAAGCCGGCGTTAATCGTGATGCCGACCAGTTTATTGTTTAATTGGCTGAGAGAAGCTCAGCAGTTCACGCCGTCTTTAACGTGTTTGGTGTATCACGGCGCGCAAAGAGCCTCATTACAGGCGCAGGTCTTGGAGCACGACATCATATTCACCACTTATGGGTTAATGGTGAAGGATTGGGAGTATTGGCAGGAACAAGACTTGAGTCATTTGATTTTGGATGAAGCTCAAAATATTAAAAATAGTCGCGCAAAAGTATCTCAAGCGTTAAAGCGTTTTAATGTGCCTTTTCGTTTATGTTTGTCGGGCACGCCGATGGAAAATAATGTCTCGGAGCTCTGGTCTCTGTTTGATTTTGTTTTGCCTGGTTATTTGGACTCCAGTGCTCACTTTAAAAAGTATTACCAGGACCCAATAGAAAAGCACGGTGACAGCGATCAGGCGCGCGCTTTGTTCTCCCGTGTGGCGCCCTTTATTTTGCGACGATGTAAGTCTGAAGTTGCGACAGAGCTACCACCGAAAACAGAATCAGTGATTCGAATACCGCTGCAAGAGCAGCAACAAGATTTATACGAGAGTGTGTGTTTTTCTATTAAGCAAAATTTATTAGCTGATTTACAAGGGCGGGGAGAGGGCGAGGGGCGGATATTGATTCTAAATGCCTTGCTGAAATTAAGGCAAATATGCTGTGATCCTCGCTYGRMGARYYYAKNNAKCANGAYSWTWMSRRWKCWRASKKKRWNGCMKACYKTRCGCCAATAGGGTCCGCCAAGCTTGAGCATACCTTGTCAATGATTGGTGAATTAGTGGCTGAAGGGCGTAAGATTTTATTATTTTCCCAGTTTACCAGTATGTTATCGTTGATCGGTGATCGCTTGCGGGAGCAAAAGCTTGATTTTGTGACCTTAACGGGTAAGTCCTCCAATCGGCAGCGGTTAGTCGAGCAGTTTCAGCAGGGCGATGTGCCTGTTTTTTTGATTAGTTTGAAAGCGGGGGGCGTGGGGCTTAACTTAACAGCCGCTGATACGGTGATTCATTATGATCCGTGGTGGAACCCTGCCGTGCAACAGCAGGCGACCGACCGGGCGTATCGGATTGGACAAGATAAGCCGGTGTTTGTGTATAAGTTAATTATGGAAGACACCGTTGAGGAAAAGATTTTTCAGCTGCAGGAGCGTAAGCAAATGTTGCTCGATGGACTGAATGATGCGGTGCAGCATCGAAGTGATCAATTGAAATTAACCCAGCAAGAGTTATTGGCGATTTTGGCATGAAGCAGGAAATTCAATCAGCGGTAGAGCAGCAGCTCATGGTGACGGGCGCCTACAGTCCATTGGAGTGGTTGATCGATTCTGGGCATGTGTTGTACCCCGATTATGTGGCTTGGCGAAACGGCGATGAAAGCGGAAGTTTGCAGAGCTTGAGCCATCTTTCGGAATCGGAGTTATTGGACTTTTTAAACGCTGCCGCCCAGTTTGCGGGCAAGTTAGGCTTGGAGTCTGAGGTTGTGGTGTTAAAGGGTTGGCAGCGTGATAATGCCCAGCAGGCATTATTTGTGAGCCGCAATGATCAGCTGGCAACGCTGTTGCAACAGCGTTGGTGCCGCCCAGAAAAGGACGTGCAGCAATTCGATCTGTTTATGGATAACCCGACACTGGTGCTTGAAAATGATTTTCTGGAGCTGTTTTTTCTGCGGCGCTGGGATGATGCGCAAAAGAAGCTGGATAAGATCTATCAATGTGATCCCGGGCACGCAAAGCTTGGCAGTTATGAAAATTTAGTGGCTTATGGACAGCATTGTGAACAGCCGATTGTCCTTGTAGGCGATTCATGTCGTGATGACCTGGCGCTGATTGAAGAAGAATTATTAGGTTTAGAAAGTGAGGTAGAGCCGCTTTGTGCACGTGTTTTAAGTCGTTCGGGTCGCGATTATTTAGCGCCGGCGTGGGCACGAATAGGCGCTGCGTTAGAAGGGCAAGAGTTCGTTCCCGAGCATCCTAAACTTCATGCCAGCTATGCGTGGCAGCAGTATCACGACTGGGGTAAAACTCAGCGTTCGATTGAGTCAGAGCCAGATTATTTAAGGCAGCCTGTATTGCTATGGCGCCTGGCTTTAGCGCACTGTTATCAGCAACGCCGTGGGCCAGGGCTTGCGTTATTGTGCCTTGTTTTATCGCTGGACCAAGCGTTTGCGTCTCAGCAGTTTGAGCAATGCCCTGATGTACGGTTCTTGAGTATTTGGCARGCGTTCCAAGACCTGGAGGGTGAGTTGCCATTGAGCGACTTCCCGGGTTGGTGGTTGCTGCATGATCGTGGTGTTGTGGCGCAGCTTAAGGATTTTTCAGTTTCCGGGATAGGCTTAGTTTATGCCGCAGTGTCTGGATTGTTGTTGGCGAGCGCGGAGCAGGATATGACCACTGAATTGGTGTTTCGCAAGCGTTTGCTAGAATGTAGCCCTGGATTATTAAAGGTTTATTTGCAGGACAAATAGACCGTGATTAGGGATATTAAAGGAATACGCCGGGATCAGGCGAGAGAGCTTATGAAAAAGGTATTGGTTACAGGTGGGGCGGGTTTTATTGGTTCGGCGTTGGTTCGCTTTCTGATCGAAGCGACGGACGATGTTGTGCTGAACGTCGATAAGTTGACCTATGCGGGGCATCAGGCGTCGTTGTTGCCTGTGGCGAGTTCTGAGCGATATTCATTTGCTCAGTTGGATATTGGGGATTACCAAGGTATCCGTGACGCCGTCGCGGGGTTTGAGCCGGATATTATATTTAATTTAGCCGCGGAGTCTCATGTTGATCGATCGATTGATGGCCCAGGTGAATTTATAAAGACCAATGTGGTGGGCACCTATAATTTACTTGAGGTGGCGCGTGAATATTGGGCGGGCTTGCCTCCGGAGCGGGCGAAGAGCTTTCGCTTCCACCATATTTCTACGGATGAAGTGTACGGTGAGCTAGGTAGCACAGGGTTTTTTACTGAGCAGACGCCTTATAGTCCTCGGTCTCCTTATTCTGCATCGAAGGCGAGCTCGGATCATATTGTTCGGGCTTGGTTTCATACCTATGGGTTACCTATTTTGGTGACTAATTGCTCCAATAATTACGGCCCCTACCATTTCCCTGAAAAACTAGTGCCGCTTATTATCTTAAATGCGCTGGCTGGTAAGTCCTTGCCAATATACGGCGATGGGCAGCAGATTCGGGATTGGCTGTTTGTTGAAGATCATGTTCGAGCCTTGTATCAAGTAGCCTGCCGTGGGGCGGTCGGGGAGACCTATAATATTGGCGGCAATAATGAGAAAACAAATTTGCAGGTAGTGGAGGCAATTTGTCTATTGTTAGAAGAGCTAGCACCTGAGAAGCCCGAAGGCCTGAATCAGTATCTTGACTTGATTACCTTCGTGAAGGATCGGCCTGGTCATGATCAGCGCTATGCAATTGACGCGAGCAAGGTGGCTAAGGAGTTAAATTGGCGGCCCGCGGAGACCTTTGAAACAGGGATTAGGAAAACTGTGCAATGGTATCTGAGTCATTCGTCGTGGTGTGATGAGGTTCAGCGCGATAATTATCAGCGTTCTCGTTTAGGGCTTGCTTCGGATTAGGTTGTGGTTTTTGGGGGTAGGAATGAGACCTTGGTGGTGTTTGATTGGTAAAGTCGTAGGAATCATTTTATCTTGAGCCTATAATTATTTATAACCTGGCTTAATTGTTACATCAGAAAGTTCGGTTCTGATGAAAGGAATGTCCTTGTCAACGTCAAAAAACAGTATAGGATTTGATTTTTATACCAATCTACTCGTTCGTGGAGCGGATTTTGTTTTTGTTTTGGTTGGCGGTGTGCTTGCGTTTGGGTTGCGCTTTGGTCATTTTAGTATCCCGATTCAGTATCATGCGGTCATTCTATTGGGCAGTATGTTGGTGTTTTTAGCGTGTTCGTCCAGTGGGGCTTACGTGTCCTGGCGGGGTAAAAGTAGGGCTGGCTTGTACGGGCGACTGGTGCTGGCTTGGTGTATTGGTTTTTCTGCTCTATTTGGTTTGTTAGTGTTTACTAAGCAGGGAGAACTTTTTTCTAGACAGTGGCTGGGTTATTGGATTGTGCTGACCTTAGCGATTGCCTTGCTGTTTAGGATTGCGGTCTACAGTGTTCTGGGCTTTGCGCGTGCGAAAGGGTGGAATCATAAAAGGGTTCTTATTGTAGGGAATGCGCCTGCCTCTAGGCGCGTTATYGATCAGTTGATGAGCAATGATTGGGTTGGGCTGGATGTTGTGGGTATTTTGCCTTATACCGGAGGATGCTCACTTGAGGGGCATGCTGGTGTGCCCTGCATTAGTGAGTCCAATAAGTTAGAGCCCTACGTTAAAGAAAATAATATCCAGGAACTTTGGATCTGTTTGCCATTGGCGGAGGGCGCGCGAATCCAGCGGCTGCTCTATGACTTAAGGCATAGCACTGTGGATATACGTTATGCGCCGGACATGTCAGATTTCCGGTTGTTGAATCATCAGGTGTCCGAAATTGCTGGTTTGTATACATTGGACCTGAGCTGTTCTCCATTAAGTGGCTTTAATAGAGTGCTGAAAAAAGCCGAAGATTTTTTATTGGCGATGGTTATCATTGTATTTATTGCCCCTCTTTTGCTGATAATTAGTGTGGCTGTTAAGTTAACCTCTCGGGGGCCTGTGTTGTTTAAGCAGCTGCGCCATGGAATCGATGGTAAACCGATTAAGGTGTATAAATTTAGAACTATGAAAGTCCATAAGGAGGTGGGCGGCGGTGTGACGCAGGCTTATAAAAATGATCCTCGGGTCACTCGGCTCGGGCACTTTCTGCGTCGTACAAGTCTGGACGAGCTGCCTCAGTTCTATAACGTCTTGCAGGGGCGGATGTCAGTCGTGGGTCCTAGGCCGCATGCCATGGCTCACAATGAGCAGTATAAAGACGTCATTGAGTCTTACATGAAGCGCCATAAGGTTAAACCAGGCATTACTGGGTGGGCGCAGGTGAATGGCTTGCGTGGTGAAACCGATACTGTCGATAAAATGAAGAAACGCGTGGAGTACGATTTATTTTATATTGAAAATTGGTCGTTGGCGCTGGACTTAAAAATTGTTTTTCTAACGCTGTTGAACGGCTTTGTTCATAAGAATGCTTATTGATAGAGGGTTCTTAGTGCGCGGGAAGTGAGCTGCTAGAGAGGGTTGAAGATAAAGTAATATAAGACAGACATAAAAAARGGAAGCCTAGGCTTCCTTTTTTTATGTCTCAAGCGTTTCGGCTTGAAATATGGCTCCCTGAGCTGGGCTCGAACCAGCGACCCAATGATTAACAGTCATTTGCTCTACCAACTGAGCTATCAGGGAATTAACTTTTACAGCTTATCTTGATCAGCTGAGGGCGCGTATGTTAATCGCGTTTACCTATAACGTCAAGGGGTCTTGATAAGTTTTTCAAGAGTTTATCAAAAAAACAAAATGCCCGCTTAAGTGGTGCAATCATATTGGCTTGCTTAAGCCTAGAAAGTCCACGGGCGGGCGTCAATATCTGTTTCTGTTTCTTCTGTGTTGTTTTACTTAAACCCTTTCAGGTCTTGCTCGGCTGGGGTTAACGGGCGGTTATTTTAGTGCCGCTTCGATGCGGTTTAGGGCTTCTTGTAAAATTTCCATGCTGGTAGCAAAGGAAAGTCGTGCGTGTCCAGGGCTTCCAAATGCAGAGCCAGGCACTACCGCTACGTTGGCTTTGTTGATTAGGAATTCTGCTAAAGCGATATCATCATCAATGTCGTCTCTAGATTCGATAATGCGGTTGAAGTCAGGAAAAACGTAAAAGGTCCCGTCAGCGGCCAGGCACGATACGTTGGGGATGTTGTTGAGTCTCTGCACAACATAGTCGTGGCGTTCTTTRAAMGCGTCGACCATGGGGGTRACAAACTYAGTRCCGCTTTCGAGGGCTGCTTGTGCTGCRGCTTGAGAGATTGATGCGGGGTTTGAGGTGCTTTGAGATTGGATTTTTTTCATTGCGCCGATTAGCTTCGCAGGACCTGCGGCGTAGCCGATTCTCCAGCCGGTCATTGCGTAGGCTTTAGAGACGCCGTTGAGTACGATGCAGCGATCTTTGAGTTCGGGGCAAGCGTTGAGGATGTTCTTGAACGGTTTGCCGGTCCATTGAATGTGTTCGTACATGTCGTCGGTAGCGACAATTATGTTCGGGTGTTTGACTAAAACTTGTGCGAGCTTCGCTAACTCTTCTTCGCTGTAGGACATGCCCGAAGGATTGGAGGGCGAGTTAATGACCATTAATCGAGTGTTTGGTGTAATGGCCTGCTCAAGTTGGTCGGCTGTGATTTTAAAGCGTTGCTCAGCATTGCCCTCTACAATTACGGGGACTGCGCCGCTGATTCGAACCATGTCCGGGTAAGAGACCCAGTAAGGGGCGGGAATCACTACTTCGTCGCCTGGGTTGAGTAGTGCCAAGCTTAAATTGAAGAAGCTTTGCTTGCCGCCGCTGGAAACAAGTATTTGATTGGCTTYAAAGTCAAAACCGTTTTCACGTTTAAATTTCTCTATAATGGCTTTTTTTAGAGAAGCTGTGCCGTCAACAGCGGTATACTTGGTTTGGCCGTCTTTAATGGCGTTGATCGCTGCTTCTTTAATAAGGTCAGGCGTGTCAAAGTCTGGCTCGCCGGCTCCAAGCCCAATAATGTCGAGACCTGATGCGCGTAGTTCAGCAGCTCGGCTGGTAACGGCTAGTGTGGGGGAGGGGTTTATGCTTT
The DNA here is from genome assembly GCA_002402085.1 of Gammaproteobacteria bacterium. Taxonomy (GTDB): domain Bacteria; phylum Pseudomonadota; class Gammaproteobacteria; order Pseudomonadales; family UBA3067. The sequence goes on along the minus strand of NVVB01000019.1, from coordinate 26,368 downwards.
GAACACGTTGGGACAGCGATACTTCCAAGGGRACATCCTCATGAGATGGTGGTTAAGTTGAGTTGTGGGTCACTCTAAAACGACCTGAATATGCTTAAAGCGGATTTGCTAGGAGCATATTGGAGAGGTCTAATAATACTGTAGTTTCATTTTAACTAAAACGGCTATGCAAGAGATATTTAAAGTTGTATCAAAATTTAACCCCGCTGGGGACCAGCCAGAGGCCATCGAAGCGCTGGTGGAGGGGGTRGAGTCCGGTTTAGCGCATCAAACGCTGCTTGGTGTGACCGGGTCGGGGAAGACGTTTACTGTGGCCCATGTGATTGAGCGATTACAGCGCCCAACTATTGTGTTGGCGCCGAATAAAACCTTGGCGGCTCAATTATACGGCGAGTTTAAGTCGTTTTTCCCTGAGAACTCTGTGGAATATTTCGTATCGTATTACGATTATTATCAGCCAGAGGCTTATGTACCTGCCTCCGATACCTTTATTGAGAAGGATGCGTCGGTCAATGCACATATTGAGCAGATGCGTTTGTCTGCTACCAAAGCGCTGTTGGAACGCAAGGATTCACTGGTTGTGGCAACGGTGTCGTCGATCTATGGTTTGGGCGATCCTCGCTCATACTTGAAAATGGTTATCCATCTGGACTGTGGCGATAAGGTGGATCAGCGTTATATCTTGCGACGATTGGCGGAGTTGCAGTACACCCGCAATGATGTTGATTTTGATCGGGCTACTTATCGTGTGCGAGGGGATACCATTGATATATTCCCTGCTGAGTCTGAACAGAACGCGGTGCGAGTGGAGTTGTTTGATGATGAGATTGAGAATTTAAGCTATTTTGATCCATTAACAGGGGAGGTGATTAAGCGGGTTCCTCGGTTGACGATCTATCCTAAGAGTCATTACGTCACTCCGCGTGAGACGGTGCTGGATGCGGTGCAGCACGTGAAGGCTGAGCTGAGCGAGACTTTGGCGCAACTTTATGAAAACAATAAGTTGGTCGAGGCTCAGCGCCTTGAGCAGCGAGTTAAGTTTGATTTAGAAATGATGGCTGAGCTTGGCTATTGCAACGGCATTGAAAATTATTCGCGTTACCTGTCGGGGCGTGGTGCGGGACAACCGCCGCCGACGTTGTTTGATTATTTGCCGGATAATGCCTTGTTAGTGGTGGATGAATCCCATGTCACGATTCCGCAGTTGGGAGGGATGTATAAAGGCGATCGGTCCAGGAAGGAAACTTTGGTGAACTTTGGTTTTCGTCTGCCTTCGGCGCTGGATAATAGGCCTTTGCGTTTTGATGAGTGGGAGGGGTTGGCGCCGCAAATGTTGTTTGTGTCGGCTACTCCGGGAAAATATGAGGCGGAATATGCGGGGCAAGTGGTTCAGCAGGTGGTACGCCCGACTGGTTTGTTGGATCCTCAGATTGAGGTTCGCCCGGCGACCACTCAAGTAGATGATTGCTTGTCTGAAATTCGGAAGTGCGTGAAACGTAATGAGCGTGTCTTGGTGACGGTTCTAACTAAAAGAATGGCCGAAGATTTAGCCGATTATTTGACTGAGCATCAGGTGCAGGCGAGGTACCTGCATTCTGACATCGATACAGTGGAGCGCGTGGAGATTATCAGGGATCTGCGTTTGGGTGTGTTTGATGTGCTGGTGGGAATAAACTTGCTGCGAGAAGGCTTGGATATGCCTGAGGTTTCTTTGGTTGCGATTTTTGATGCTGACAAAGAAGGTTTTTTACGTTCGGAGCGTTCATTGATTCAGACCATTGGGCGGGCTGCGAGGAACCTTCATGGGCGGGCGATATTGTACGCAGAAAAAATCACCGGCTCGATGAGTCGGGCGATGAGTGAGACTGAGCGTCGGCGAGCGGTGCAGGAAGAGTTTAATCGGGTGAATGGGATTACACCGAAAGGCCTTAATAAAGACGTCAAGGATATTCTGGAGGGAGCCTATACTCCAGGATCAAAGGGCGGGAAGGGTTCTAAGCGGCGTAAGGCGGCGCTGATTGATGAGGATATTGTGGTTGCGCAAAGCCTTTCGCCGAAGAAGTTGGCCAAGGAACTGTTGAGGCTGGAGGAGAAAATGCATCAGCATGCGAGAGATTTGGAGTTCGAGGAAGCTGCTATGGTGCGAGATCAGATTTCGCGACTTAAGCAGGCTGCATTTATGAGCTAGTAGGGCGTGGGGTGATTAATTGTGGCGGTGTTTGCAAAAATGATGATTTAGGGTTTTACTTGGGTAGAGATTGTTGGATGTACTGTAATGATTTCTTGTAGTTTTTTGGTAAGCTCCTTATAATTCGCGCTCGTCTTTAATAGGGTGAATGACTTGTCGCTGGTTTTGGCAGTTATTTATTTGTTTATACTTGTAGGCGAGAATATAGGCACGTAGCTCAGCTGGTTAGAGCACCACCTTGACATGGTGGGGGTCGTTGGTTCGAATCCAATCGTGCCTACCAATTTCTCTATGAACCCTTTAGTAAATGTGTGTTTTGGGTTTGGTTCCGGGGAGTTGGTTTTTGATATGGCTTGCTGGTTCACAGTTAGGCTGATTCGCTTTGATGTGAGCTGTTTAAACCGGTTGAATTCAGGTTTATGTATTGCTGTAATTTTTTTGGTTGATGCGCTATGGGTTAAAGGCGTTGTTAGCTAAAGTGAAAGTAGTGCCTATTACATGGGGCGGTGCTTGTGGTTTGGAATATATTTGTTTGATCTAATCGCCCTCCTTGAGGCTTTATTAGGTCAGTGTCTAAAAGTAATTTCAGTCTAAGTTGGGCTGAACAATACTCACGTGGCCTTTAGTAAGGGCCACCACTGGGAAAAGGAAATAGCATGCCTGTCATTACTCTTCCTGACGGTAGTCAGCGTAGTTTCGATCACCCTGTCTCTATATATCAAATTGCCGAAGATATTGGCCCCGGTCTAGCCAAAGCTGCGTTGGCTGGCAAAGTGGGCGACCAATTGGTGGATGTCAGCTTTATTTTGAGCGACGACGCCGATGTGTCGATTATTACCCCTAAGAACGAAGAAGGTCTGGAGATTATTCGTCATTCGACAGCGCACTTGTTGGCGATGGCTGTGAAAGAGTTGTATCCCACTGCTCAGGTGACGATAGGGCCTGTGGTTGGGGACGGGTTTTTCTACGACTTTGCGTATGAACGTGCGTTTACCCCTGAAGACATGAAGTCTATCGAAGAGCGGATGGGGGCTTTGGCTAAACAGGATTTTCAAGTTTCTCGGATGGAAATGTCGAGAGATGAGGCGGTGGAGTTTTTTCGTGCGCGTGGGGAAGATTACAAAGTAGAAATTATTGAAGATATTCCTGCAGGTGAAACCTTGTCTTTATATCAGCAAGGTGACTTTGTGGATTTGTGCCGTGGGCCTCACGTCCCCAATACTAAAAGGCTACAAGCGTTTACGCTGACTAAAGTGGCGGGCGCGTATTGGCGCGGTGACGCTGAGAACGCCATGTTGCAGCGGGTCTATGGTACTGCTTGGGCAGACAAGAAAGCGCTTAAAATGTACTTGAAGCGCCAAAAAGAGGCTGGGGCGAGAGATCATCGAAAGATCGGCAAGGCATTGGACTTTTTTCATACTCAAGAAGAAGCGCCAGGTATGGTGTTTTGGCATCCGAAGGGCTGGAAGGTGTATCAGGTGCTCGAGCAATATATTCGAGACCTTCAGGATCGAAGTGGTTATCAAGAGATTCGAACACCTCAGATTGTTGATCGTATCCTGTGGGAAAAGTCGGGTCATTGGGAGAAATTCCGTGAGGACATGTTTTGCACGCAATCGGAAAACAGGGACTATGCTGTTAAGCCAATGAATTGCCCCTGTCATGTGCAAGTCTTCAATCAGGGCTTAAAAAGTTATCGAGACTTGCCGTTACGGTTGGCGGAGTTTGGTTCGTGTCATCGTAATGAACCGTCTGGTACTTTGCATGGTTTGATGCGGGTACGTAACTTTACTCAAGATGACGGACATATTTTTTGTACCGAGGGCCAGGTTCAAGAAGAAGTGTCACAATTTATAGATCTGCTATTCTCTGTCTATCGAGATTTTGGTTTTGACGATGTGTTGGTGAAGCTTTCCACTCGTCCTGCGAATCGAGTAGGCAGTGATGAGGTGTGGGATCGATCTGAGAAAGCATTGGAGCTGGCTCTAAATAATAAAGGTTTGGAGTGGGATCTTTTGCCGGGCGAGGGTGCGTTTTACGGACCTAAGATTGAATTCACCCTGAAGGATTGTTTGGGYCGGTTATGGCAGTGCGGCACCATTCAAGTGGATTTCTCTATGACTGCTCGTTTGGATGCTCAGTACGTGGCAGAAGACGGTAGTCGGCAGGTGCCAGTGATGTTGCATCGGGCTATTTTGGGTTCATTTGAGCGCTTCATCGGCATTCTTATCGAGAATTACGCAGGGATTTTGCCGCCTTGGCTGGCACCGGTTCAGGCAGTAATTATGAATATTACGAGTTCTCAGTCTGAATATTGCGAAAAAATGCAGGAATCCATGCGTGATAGTGGTTTTCGTGTCAATACAGACTTGAGAAATGAGAAGATCAGTTTTAAAATTCGTGAACATACTCTACAAAAGGTACCCTACCTGTTAGTGGTTGGGGATCGTGAAGTAGAGAATCAAACCGTAGCTGTTCGTTCGCTTGGCGGCAAGGATCTGGGAGTCATGTCAATTGATGACTTTATCGAGATGCTTGGTGGCGAGGTAGCGAAGCTCGGTCGTATCGTTTCGGAGGATTAAATATCAAGCGAGAAAGTAAGGGGCGCGGGAAAAAGCTCAATATAAATAGTGCAATTGATGCACCTAAGGTTAGGTTGATCGATTTGGAAGGTGAACAAGTAGGTATTGTTGATCTAGAAGAAGCGATGAGCGTTGCGAAGCAATCGGGTCAAGATCTAGTTGAGATCTCTCCTGACGCTGAACCACCTGTATGCCGAATAATGGATTACGGCAAACACATGTTTGAAGAGAAGAAGAAAAAGGCGGAACAGAAGAAGAAGCARAAGCAGGCYCAGATTAAAGAGATTAAATTCCGYCCTTCTACAGAAGAAGGGGATTATCAGGTCAAGCTTCGCAGTCTTAGCCGATTTCTAACTGATGGCGATAAAGCCAAGGTCTCGTTGCGATTTCGTGGTCGAGAGATGGCGCATCAGGAACTCGGTATGAAGCTGCTTCAGAGGGTTGAGGTGGATTTGGCTGAGTTTGGGACTGTTGAGCAGTTGCCAAAAATGGAAGGTCGGCAAATGATCATGGTGCTGGCTCCCAAGAAGCGCAAGCATTAAGCTTGAGCTGTAAGTTRTTGAATAGTTGAAAAGAATAGCGTTTGTGGCGCGACCAGTTGTGATGTTTTTGGTCGTGAGACGTGCTATTCTCGCCCGCTAAGCCAGAGAGTTGAGTTAATAACTAAGATAAAGTGTGTCTTAGGGCTTTTGATTCTCTGCAGAAAGCACTAAAATTACTCAGGTCTGGGCTTATTGCTCGGAAATGAGTTCATTAATATTAAATTTAGGTAATTGGAAGTTAGTTAAATGCCAAAAGTTAAGACACACCGAGGGGCTGCTAAGCGTTTTAAGAAAACCGCCTCCGGATATAAGCGTAAGCAAGCCAACAAAAATCACATCCTAACCAAGAAGACCACTAAGCGTAAACGTCATTTACGAGGCACAGAGCTTGTTAAAGAGTCTGATGTGGGCCTTATTAAAAAAATGTTACGCAAATAGTACGAGTTATTGAGTTAGGAGATTGAAATGGCTAGAGTAAAACGTGGTGTGCAGGCTAGACGTCGGCACAAGAAAGTTCTTAAGCAGGCAAAAGGTTATTACGGCGCTAGAAGCCGAGTGTATCGCGTAGCGGTACAGGCGGTCACTAAAGCGGGTCAATACGCTTACCGTGATAGACGACAAAGGAAGCGTCAGTTCAGACGTTTATGGATCGTGCGTATCAATGCTGCCGCTCGTATCAATGGCATGTCCTATAGCCGTATGATCAATGGCTTGAAAAAAGCGTCCATTCAAATTGATCGTAAAATACTATCTGATATCGCTGTACATGATAGTGCTGCATTTGCAATATTGGCTGAAAAAGCCAAGGCCGGATTGGCGTAAAGACGCCCGGTTAACGATAGGCTTGTTTCAAGAGCGGGTGTATCCCGCTCAAATAGGTACAAAAACACCTTAGAAACAACATATTAGAAGCAGCATGCTAAGTGGCATGTATTGTTTCAACTAATAGGGGAGGGGCGTCGGCCCTTCCCCTATTTTGTTTGGGGAACGAAAAAATGGATAGCCTTGATTCGATTGTTCAAGAAGCTAGTGCTGCGATTGCTGCAGCCACTGATAATCAAAGCCTTGACTCGGTACGAGTAGCCTACCTAGGTAAAAAAGGTAAGGTAACTGGTTTGTTGAAGGCGTTGGGTAAGTTGCCAAAAGAAGAACGCCCTCAAGCTGGGGTGGAAATAAATAAAGCCAAGGTGCGATTACTCGATGCGATTAATTTACGTCGCGATAGTATGGCAGATGAATTATTACAAGCTCAGTTGGCGCAAGAAACGATTGATGTCTCTTTGCCTGGGCGACAAGCTTCTCGAGGCGGAATTCATCCCGTGACCCGCACCATGCAGCGTATAGAGAAGTTTTTCGGCGGAATGGGGTTTCAGTCGGTGACCGGCCCTGAAGTTGAGACGGAATACTATAATTTCGAAGCGCTAAACATTCCTTCCCATCACCCTGCACGCGCTATGCATGATACGTTTTATTTCAAGGCGGATCAGTTGCTTCGTACGCATACATCATCAGTGCAAATTCACACCATGGAAAGTCAGGAACCGCCGATTCGGATTATTTGTCCGGGACGTGTGTATCGCTGTGATTCRGATTTGACTCATACGCCGATGTTTCATCAGGTAGAAGGTCTGCTGGTGGATCAAGGGGTTAGTTTTGCTGATCTGAAGGGTATATTGCAGGTGTTTTTGCAGGAGTTTTTTGAAAAGGACTTGAACGTTCGATTTAGACCTTCTTATTTCCCGTTTACTGAGCCTTCTGCTGAAGTGGATATCGAGTGCGTGATGTGTAACGGCAAGGGTTGCCGTGTGTGCTCTCATACWGGTTGGCTTGAAATACTTGGTTGTGGTTTAGTGCACCCTAAAGTGCTTGCGTACTCCAATATTGATTCTGAGAAATACACCGGGTTTGCATTTGGTATGGGGGTTGAGCGTTTGGCCATGCTGCGTTATGGGGTCAATGATTTGCGCCTGTTCTTTGATAACGATTTAAAATTCCTTCGCCAATTTCAATAATTATCAGTCGTGATTCAGTTCTAGCGTTCAGTTATAAGCACACATCCGCAACAATTTAGATAAATAATTTATTAGAGTAATGATCGATGCTATTCAGTGAAAAGTGGTTAAGGGAATGGGTTAATCCGGATTGTAGCAGCGAAGACCTTGTTGCGCGGCTTACCATGGCCGGTCTTGAGGTGGATGGCATTAACCCTGTTGCGGGTGAATTTAGTGCGGTGGTGGTGGGGCAAGTAGTGACTTGCGACGCCCATCCTGATGCGGATAAATTGTCGGTATGTCGAGTTGATGTGAATGCTGGCGAAGCCTTAACGATTGTGTGTGGCGCTTCCAATGTAAGAGCTGGCCTGAAGGTTCCTGTCGCCACTGTAGGTGCGGTTTTGCCGGGCGGTCATAAGATAAAAAAGGCTAAATTACGCGGTCAAGAGTCCTTTGGCATGCTGTGCTCAGAAGAAGAATTAGGCATGGCTGAAAGTGCCGATGGTTTGATGGAGTTGCCGGATAGCGCAGAAGTAGGCATTTCTATTCGCGAATATTTGGCGCTGGATGATCAAATTGTCGATGTGGATCTAACACCTAATCGAGGTGATTGCCTTAGTATGGCCGGATTAGCTCGTGAAGTTGGAGTGCTCTACAGTGTGGATGTGGTGCCTCCGGTTATTGATGCTTTGCCGCCAGAGCATGATCAGACATTCCCTGTTCAGTTGAGTGCGCCAGAGCACTGCGCGCATTATGCTGGACGAGTAATTAAGGGTGTTGATGTGCAGGCTGCAACACCATTGTGGATGGTGGAGAAATTACGCCGCGGCGGGATTCGCTCGATCGACCCGGTGGTTGATGTAACTAATTACGTCATGCTTGAGTTGGGGCAGCCTATGCATGCCTTTGATCTAGAAAACTTATCAGGGCAGATCGATGTGCGCTTGGCGTCTGAAGGTGAGGCTTTGGTGTTGTTAGACGGTCAAGAGATCACGCTTAAAGATGATAGCTTAGTGATTGCTGATGCAGAAAAAATTCTAGCCTTGGCCGGTGTGATGGGTGGGCAGGGCAGTGGTGTAAGTGAGTCTACACAGGATGTGTTTTTGGAAAGTGCTTATTTTAATCCGATCTCGATTGCTGGGCGAGCACGTTCTTACGGCCTTCATACTGATTCTTCACACCGGTTTGAGCGGGGCGTTGATTATAATCTGCAGGTTCGAGCAATAGAGCGCGCAAGTGCGCTGTTAAAACAAATTTGTGGGGGCGAGATTGGTCCTTTGGTGGAAGTGACTGCGGCGGATCAGCTTCCTCAGGCCAAGCCAATCTGTTTACGCCAAGCGAGAGTCGAGCAGTTGTTAGGGTTCGCAATGCCTGCTGAGCAAATACAGGATGTGATGCTGCGCTTGGGAATGAAAGTGGAGCAATCTACGCCGGGTGAGTGGCAAGTGATCGCACCTAGTTATCGATTTGACGTAGAAATTGAAGAAGATTTAATTGAAGAGCTTGGCCGTATTTACGGGTATTCGAATTTACCAACCCGAATGCCGGACATGAAAATGCAGGTCCAAAAAATATCGGAAGATAGTATCGCTGCCATCCGTATCGCTAATTGTTTGGTGGATAGGGATTATCAGGAAGCGATTACCTATAGCTTTGTGGACCCTAAAATGCAGGTTTTGCTAGATCCCGAGGCGTCGCCTTTGGCTTTGGCTAACCCAATCTCAACTGAATTGTCGGTTATGCGCACCACTTTGTGGGCAGGCTTGCTTAAAGCGCTACAGCATAATCAGAATCGTCAGCAAGACCGTATTCGGTTTTTCGAAATGGGCCACCGGTTTATTACTTCGTCGGAAGGCTTAACCGAGCAGAACGTATTGGCTGGAGCTGTAACTGGGCCTCGTTTCGAAGAGTCTTGGACTGGTGATAAGCAGTCCGTGGATTTCTATGACGTTAAAGGTGATCTAGAGGTTGTTTTAGGTTTGGCAGGTGGGGTTTCGTGTCAATTTGAGGCGGCAAGTCACCCTAGTTTGCATCCAGGGCAGTGTTGTGCGATTGTCAAAAATGGACAAAAAATCGGTTATCTTGGCGCACTGCATCCTAAAGTCCAGCAGGCGCTCTCTCTGGATGGCCCTATCTATTTGTTTGAGCTACAATTATCGAGTGTTCTCGGTGGCGCAAAAGCGGGTTTTGAAGAGATATCAAAATTCCCCGAAGTGCGTCGCGATATTGCAGTTATAGTGGATAAAGGTGTAGCTGCAGGGCAGTTGATGCAGGGCGTTGAGGAAGTCGCGGGTGAATTGTTGAGGAATGTGACTTTGTTTGACGTTTATGAGGGCGCTGGTTTAGGAAATGGCAAAAAGAGCTTGGCTATGGGCTTGACCTTACAGCATGCTTCGCGCACTCTTAATGATAGCGAAGTGAACAGTCTGATCGATTCCGTAGTATCTTTTTTAAAACAAGAGTTTAATGCAACATTGAGGGACTAGTGTATGAACGCTCTAACCAAAGCTGATCTCGCAGACAAATTGTATGAAGAGCTTGGCTTGAATAAAAGAGAAGCCAAGGAGATGGTGGAGTTGTTCTTTGAGGAGATAAGAGGCAGTTTAGCGGTGAATAACCAAGTTAAATTGTCTGGGTTTGGAAACTTTGATCTGCGAGATAAGCGTGAGCGACCAGGCCGAAACCCCAAAACAGGTGAGGAAATCCCTATCTCGGCTCGCCGAGTGGTGACTTTTAAGCCAGGGCAGAAACTTAAGGTACGAGTAGAGGCCTATGCTGGAACCAAGCAACAATAACGAATTACCGGCGATTCCCGGAAAGCGTTATTTTACTATTGGTGAAGTCAGCGAATTATGCGTTGTGAAGCCGCATGTGCTCAGGTATTGGGAGCAGGAATTTACACAGCTGAAGCCCGTTAAGCGACGTGGTAATCGGCGTTATTATCAGCGTCAAGACGTGCTGATGATTCGGCAGATTCGTAGCTTGTTATACGATCAAGGTTACACCATTGGCGGTGCTCGTCAGCAGTTGACTGGGGATGACGCTAAGGAAGACGTGACCAAGTCGAACCAGTTGGTGAAGCAGGTAGTGGTTGAGTTAGAAGAATTGCTTGAAGTGCTCAAGTCATAATCTAGGGTACTTGGGCGGTTCAGGATTATATTTTCTTATTCCAGAATAACTCGTTCCCAAGCGCGTTAATTTACTATATTATTCGGCCTCTTTTGTTGGTCAAAGAGCAGTAATCAGTATTTTTTGATCCTAGAGAGTTTGAAATCGGGGCGTAGCGCAGTTTGGTAGCGCACCACACTGGGGGTGTGGTGGTCACAGGTTCAAATCCTGTCGTCCCGACCAATTTCCCTCCTCTTTAATTACCCCATTTATATACGGCTATTGTCGCACCTATTTTCGTTAGTTCTTATAACGCACCTCCTCTAAATCATTATGTATGACCTTGGATCCTTTCTGCTGGTATTCTGCCGTCATGATTTTCTGTTGCAATACTCTTTGGCCAAACGTTTTAAACGTATATTCTCACGAGTAAAAATCAGCTGTATACGCGTTGTTGGCTGTTGTTGCGTATAGACGCTTCGGGGTCCAATCGTTTAAATTTAGACGTGCCTGTAGAGCGCCTGGTATTGGCAGCCTTTAGCCGTCGGGGTGGCTGGTTGAGGGCGAATTTAGTGTATTTCAATATTTCCCCATGGAGGGCATATGACAACAAAAACAAACGATCCGAGTAAAATGGATCGCATTCTCGCAGAGCAGCGGGCTTATAATGCAACCCGTGAAAAAGGCTATCGAGAGCAAGCGCTAAAGCTTTACCCGTGGATATGCGGACGTTGTACGCGTGAATTCACCCATAAAAATGCCCGCGAATTGACGGTGCATCATAAGGATCATAACCACGATAATAACCCAACCGATGGCAGTAATTGGGAGTTGTTGTGTATTTATTGCCATGATGAAGAGCATACGAAATTTGTAAATTTTGTGCGCTATGGCAGTGGTTCTGATTCAGTGGAAGCGCCAGCGACTCATAATCCGTTTGCTGATTTAAAAGCAAAAATGGATCAGAAAAAAAAGTAAATTGTTTATTAATAAGAGGTTGTTATGCCAGACGTTGAATCGAAAACTATTGTGAAGTTTGAGTTTGAAAAAGAGACCAAGAATAGTGTGCGTTATAAAGAAACGCCTGAAGAAGGTAAAGCGCCTATTATTGGTTCTTTATACGTACAAAAGTGGTTTGCCGGAAGTGCTAAGCATATCGAAGTAACCTTGGATAAAAAGGACTAGTGAGACGCGAGCGATGAAACGCGCTTCTTGTCAGCAATGCTTGCGCCCTAAGAGCGTTTGTTATTGCCATACAGTAATGAAGGTGAGTAATCATTGGCCGGTTTCTATTCTTCAGCACCCGCAAGAAAGTAAGCATGCCATAGGCACAGCGCGCATCGCTGAGTTAAGTCTGAGCCACTGCCAGCTAGAAGTGGGGGAGCGGCTTGATACTGGGCGTACGGTGTTGGAGTTGCCGCAAACTGTTCTGATTTATCCTGGCGATGATGCTGCAGAGTTAGATTCGCTAGTGGGCAGCTCACCTAAAACCTTGCTTTTTTTGGACGCAAGTTGGCGTAAAAGTCATCGTATGTTGATGGAGTCACCGGAACTTCAATCGCTGCCTAAAATTTCTTTACGCCCGGATCAGGTTTCGCGTTATCGGATTCGCAAGTCCAGCACTACCGATTCTCTTTCTACCTTGGAGGCAATTGTTTTTGCGCTTTCGGTGTTGGAGCGGGACTCGGATAAATATTTGCCTCTGTTGCAAACTATGGATTGGATGATCGAGAAGCAAATCGAGTGCATGGGCGAAGCGGTCWTTAATAAGAATTATTTGAAGTGAGGCCTTCTGCATGTTTTCGGTCGGTAGGCCTTGGTTTGCGTGTTACAGCCCGGGGCTTAGGTAGAAGGGCGCCTGATTAGAGCTCTGCCAGCGAAGAGGTTCTAACCAGGTTGTTGTGGGTTCCTACGTTAGGTATTTTCAGCGATTCAGGCTTTTTCGGTAACGCGCAAGAAACGCAGCAATACGATTGAGGGCTTCTTCTAGCTCTTCTAGGTTCGGTAAAAATACCACTCGAAAATGATCTGGGGTAGGCCAATTGAACCCTGTGCCTTGAACTGCGAGTACTTTTTCTTCTTCCAGTAGCTGCAGAATAAATTTCTCATCGTTCTCTATCGGGTAAATCTTAGGGTCTAGTTTCGGGAATAGGTAAAGTGCGGCCTTGGGTTTTACGCAGCTGACTCCAGGGATATCGTTTAGCATTTGAGTGGCTAAATCCCTTTGCTTGTGGAGGCGGCCAGAGGGTAATACTAAGTCTTGGATGGACTGGTAGCCTCCCAGTGCGGTTTGGATCGCGTGTTGGGCAGGCACGTTGGAGCACAGGCGCATGGAGGCGAGCATGTCTAGGCCTTGCACATAATCCTTCGCCTTACTTTTTGCGCCGCTGACGAGTAACCAGCCAGAACGGAAGCCGGCGATTCGGTAGGCTTTAGAAAGCCCGTTGAATGTGACGCAAAGAATGTCGTCACACRGRGACGACATGGGTGTGTGAGTAATGCCGTCGTAGAGCACTTTGTCGTATATTTCGTCAGCGAAGATGATTAGCTGGTGCTCGCGCGCTAGCTCGACGATCGCAAGCAAAATCTCGTCGGGATAAACCGCGCCTGTCGGGTTGTTTGGGTTGATGACGACAATGCCCCGAGTACGAGGCGTTATTTTGCTGCGCATGTCGTCGAGGTCGGGGTACCATTCTGATGATTCGTCACACAGGTAATGAACAGGCTTGCCTCCAGCGAGGCTGGTAGCGGCGGTCCATAAGGGGTAGTCGGGGGACGGGATGAGTAGTTCGTCGTCATTTTCTAATAGCGCTTGAGTGGCCATTACTATGAGTTCAGATGCGCCGTTGCCTAGATAAATGTCTTCGATGTCGATGTTGGCGACTTTGCGGGTCTGGTAATGCTGCATGACCGCTTTGCGTGCTGAGAAAATCCCTTTGGAATCGCTGTATCCTACGGCTTGTGGCAGTGTACGGATTACGTCTTGAAGGATTTCATCTGGGGCGTCGAAACCAAACGGGGCCGGGTTGCCGATATTGAGCTTGATAATGCGATGGCCTTCTTCTTCGAGCTGCCGCGCATGATTGAGAACCGGGCCGCGAATGTCGTAACAAACACCATTTAGTTTGGAGGACTTATTAATTGACTTCATTTCGGGTTCCTATGGGGCGGTTCAATTGCGGTGTGGCTTGCGGGTTACCGTTTCGATCGCTCTGTTTTGACGAGTGTGTTGTCTATTTTACCTAATTTTATCAGTATTGGACGGTTAATTTTGGGGCGTTTTATTTGAATTGGGTAAGAAAGGGGAAGTAATGCATCATTTTGATGTGATTTTAGAAAGAGCGGTGGCGCGTAAAGGGGGGCGAAAAAGCCTTGATAGCTTGTTGCCTGCGCCAAAAACGTCTCGCGCGTTAATGGCGAAGAAGGATCACCGTTATTTGTCTGATATGTCTCGTCGTGTTTTTCGGGCTGGATTAAAGCACTCTATGGTGGATTCAAAGTGGCCTGCGTTCGAGGCGCGCTTTTTTGGTTTCGAGCCCGACAAAGTGATCTTGATCAGTGATGAGCGATTGGAACAGATGATGCAGGATACAACCATTATTCGTCATTTTGGAAAGCTCAAAACTGTGCGAAAGAATGCACAATTTGTATTGGATATAGGTCAGGAGTACGGCTCGTTTGGACGTTTTATCGCGCGATGGCCTGAGTCAGATATTATTGGTTTGTGGCGTGTGTTGGCCAAGCAGGGAACGTATTTAGGCGGGCGTTCTGCCTCAGCGTTTTTAAGGATGGTGGGTAAGGACACATTCCTGTTGACTGAGGATGTTGTAGCGGCGCTCAAGGCTCAAGGGGTTGTCGATAGAGCCCCAACGGCTCAGCGGGACTTGAGGGTTGTGCAGGAGGCATTTAACCAGTGGCGGGAGCAAAGTGGCTTAGCGCTTTGCCAAATTAGCCGTATTTTATCGTTTACGGTGGGGGATTCTCGGTCAATAGAATGATGGCATGTATTTACTTAAGGGGGAGGGGTGGGAGGTTTTACTTGGCGCGGTCGAGAGTTTTCCACAGTGAGTGCTTGCTTCGGTTGTGGCTCGTTGGCACTCTTCGTTAGAGAGTGTTTCTGAAAGTGTTGTTATAAGCATTTGAAACTAAATAGAAATATGTGTTGATTTGGCTTTGGGGTTAAGGCCTGTGGTTTTGAGAGCAGCGTATGGTGATAAACGCGAACGGGTTACTAACAGTGTTATCCACAGGGAGGAAGTGTGTGTTGGTACGGTTTTTCGGCTTTGGAGGCCAATATATTCGGCTTGCTTGTAAACTGTTGGGGGCTGGGGTAGGTTTTTGTGGGATTAATCCATGCCTTAAAGCGCATGGGTAATGTTATCGTGAAGTGATGGTTGTGAGTGACGTGGTTTTAAGGAGCGCTGCTGCTCCATTTTGGTTACTAAATAGGCGGGGTTAAGGGCATGTCTGCGGATATTTATCAGTTTAAAAGTAATGATATTAATCACAATGAGCGTCAATTACAGGAATTTGAAGGCAAGGTGTTGTTGATCGTCAACACGGCCAGTAAATGCGGGTTTACGCCTCAGTATAAAGACCTTGAGGCGTTGTATCAGCAATATAAAGATCAAGGGTTTGAGGTGCTGGCTTACCCGTGTAATCAGTTTTTGGGACAGGAGCCTGGTAGCTCTGATGAGATTGTTAATTTTTGTGAGAAAAATTACGGGGTCTCGTTTCCGTTATTTGAAAAGATTGACGTAAATGGCGATAACACTCATCCATTGTTTGAGTATTTAAAGCAGCAGGCACCTGGAGCACTCAATTCGACCGCCATTAAATGGAATTTCACTAAGTTTTTGGTGGATCAAAGTGGCGCCGTATTGAAACGGTATTCGCCACGATGCAGTCCGTCCAAAATTGCCCCGGAAGTGGGTGAGTTACTTATCTAATGGCATACGTTGGGTAGGGGCTAAAAGTATTTCTTTTTCCAGTTGTCGTCTTCATCGATTTGCTCTTCAACACCCTGGCTAAGGGTGGAGAGCTTATTGGGGTTGGCGGCGACTTGCTTTTTGAGGGCTTCAATTTCGAGGTTGTGGGTTTTGCGAATGGCGCCATCTAAGGCTTCGTCTTGTTTTCGGATGAAGCTGTTTTGAGGGGCTTTCTTTAATTCCTCTTTGGCTCTTCGGTAATATTGGACGGCTAGCCGGAACTTCATAACGTCTTGAGCTTCGTTGGCCTTGTAGACATTGATGTCTACAACGGTTTGAGCCATGAGTATTTTGAGGTGGGTGAGTAATCGTTTAGCTGTTTTTTTGTCTAGCTTGCGGTGTTTATATTTGCTGGTAATGTGACGGTGTAGGTCGGCGGTCAATGCGCGAATGTCGTTGGCTTCGTCAATGGTGGTGATGGGGCGAGGATTATCGAACTCGCCGTCTTGTTTTATTTCCTCTTTTTTTAGCTTGGCTTTGGCTCTCAGGTCAGAGATTTTAGCGTTGTTGCACATTGTAAGGATTGCCGTGAGGCTGCTGAGGATCTCGTCGATGACGATCACTTTGAGCTCTTTGCTCAAATATTGAGGGGGGAAGTAGGTCAGTATGTGGTCGAATCTTCGGGCACGGTCGCGCAGCTCCGCAATTTTGACAGCGCGGTTGAGGCGAGCCTGATGAAGGCTATGTTTTACGTAAAACCCAGATAATGCGATGCCAAGTATGATCAGGGTTATAAATAACGGGGTAGCGGAACCCATATTTTCCTAGCCGGGGGGCGTTGTGATTCGACCGAATGCGCTCGAAAAGTTACTCATCAAGACGGCTTTGGCGTCAATAAAACCTATACATTGCTATTAGTTCAGTTTAGACAGTAGTTAGGGTGCTGTCGTATTGAGCTTGAAAATGAGCTGTTTCCGAGGTTGTATTGGAAGAAATGGGGCGTTTTCGAGTCAGTTATCGGAAATAATTGCACAGAAGTGAATTTATGCTTGACTAAGTGGCTAATGGTTTTTAGAATTCGCGCCTGTTCGCAAAGCAAGTAATGCATTTTTGCTTTCGTTGCGTCCCCTTCGTCTAGTGGCCTAGGACACCGCCCTTTCACGGCGGTAACAGGGGTTCGAGTCCCCTAGGGGACGCCATTTTATTATGGCGTACTTCAGACTCGAGGATTTGTTTTAAATCCTTAGTTTTGACGCTTCGTTTATGGACGTTGATGTTATTAGAAGGTTCTTCTTCAGTAATATTCGCGGTAGCAGTTTGATCGCTGCTTTAGCCAATGTTAGTTGATTATATATGCGGGAATAGCTCAGTGGTAGAGCACAACCTTGCCAAGGTTGGGGTCGCGAGTTCGAACCTCGTTTCCCGCTCCATATTTTCTACTAACGCCAGTCGATCCCTTATTCGGCTGTAGTTTTCTTATTATCCCCCCATGAATTTTTAGTACACCTGCCTATGCGCCCTACTTTATACGGGCTTCGATCATAACTTGAATTTTATTCTCGCTTGAGCATGTTCTMGTCTGGCTTCAACTTTAGTTAGGTAAGGTCTTCTGTCGTATCAACTCCTGAAATARCGAAGGCTGGTCTGTAATAACGCTGTCTACGCCTATACGTTCAAAGTGACGAAAGGTCTCCTCATCGTTAACCGTCCACGCTGAAACCTTTAGCGATGCGTCGTGCGCTTGAGTTACCCATTCTGAGCTACAAAGATCGCCTTGAGCGATTAAATGCTGACAGTGGAGTTGTAGTGCCGTTTGAATGGGGTCTGGCTCCATTGTCTTGGCAACATACCCCAGGGTTAGAGGGCATTGTGCACTGTTTAGGTGTTGAAGAAAGCCTAGGTCACTCGACGTAATGGTGCCTTTGAGACCAAAATGTTGGCACAAGGTCATTAGTCCATTGCCAAGGATTTCAAAATGACTACGATCGGGTGATTTTACTTCCAGTTGAATAGACTTGAGCGCGGGCCATCGCTTCAAAAGCTTTCTGAGTAAGGGTACACCGGTTTCTTCATTGTAAGTTCGGTCTTGCCACTGTTGGCCTCGAGCGTCCATGCGTTCCAACTCACTTGCGCTGAATTGAAATACCTTGCCTGTTTGATCTGTGGTGCGATCGACTGACTCGTCATGGATAATCATGAGCTCAAAATCTCGGCTTAGTCGCAGATCGAGCTCTACTGATTGAATGCCCAAGGATTGCAGGTGTAAAAAACCCGCCAGGGTGTTTTCAGGGGCTTCTGAGCGTGCCCCGCGATGACCGATAATCTCCATGCCTTACCCTGCCTTAAATACTTGAATGTAATGAAATTAATTCAACAGTGATGGTTGCAGTGCTATGGCGTGTTGAGCTTTTGTATGTTGGCTCTGCGTTTCTCATAGGCGTCGCGGCTGATGCGGGCGTCTTCAAGAAATGCTTCTAGTTCACTTAATAGTAGAGCCTGAGGGCCGTCGACTAAGGCTTTTTTGGGGGCTGGATGGAAATCCACTAAGACCATGTTGGCACCCGCGATGATGCCCTGGGAGGTGGCATGAAAGACATCGGGTATGCCATCAGGCGAGCAGTCGCGGCTGCCTACAGAATGTGATGGGTCGATGCAGACTGGCATGCGGGTGAGCCTTTTTATAACAGGCACTTGGGCGAAGTCGACTAGATTTCGGTGGGGTGCGGAAAAGCTGGTTTTCATGCCCCGCAAGCAAAATATAACGTTGCTGTTACCTTCACTTGCAAGGTATTCGGCGGCATTGAGTGATTCGTTTAAGGTAATTCCAAAGCCTCTTTTGAGTAGTACGGGGTATTTCGTCTGGCGTCCTATGGCTTTGAGTAGCTCAAAATTTTGGGTGTTACGCGTGCCGATTTGCAGCATTACGCCTGTGGGGTTACCGGCTTGTTCGAGGCTTTTTTCTATTTCTTCGATATGGGCTTCGTGGGTAATTTCCATTGCGATCACTTTGATGCCGAATTTACCTGCTAATTCGAACACGTAGGGCAGGCACAGCTCGCCATGACCTTGGAATGAATAGGGGTTGGTGCGAGGTTTGTAAGCGCCCATACGGGTGCAGACGAGTCCRTTGGATTGCACGGCTCGCATCATTGTTTCTACGTGTTTTTTATTGTCTACAGCGCACAGCCCGGCAAAGATATTCAGATTGTCTTGGTCGAAGCGCACACCGTTGTAATCAAATCCAGTATTTCGGTCGTCATCTTGGTGACGGCCTAGAATTCGGTATTCTTGAGAGATGCGAAAGGCCCGCTCTACGGCGGGTAAGGATTCTATGTCTTCTATGGATAGCTTTTCGGTGTCGCCTATTAGGTAGAGTTCGGTAAGTTTTTGCTGCTGTCCCTGGACGATGTGTTCGCGGATTTCAATGCTTTGTAATTGCTCTAGATAGTTGCGCGTGGCGATAAAGTCAGCACTTGTCTCGTCGCAATTGGGGTGCAGAATAACTAGCATAAAAAGCTCCTTGTGTAGCGAATCGAGATTGCTGATTGACGCTGTTGGTCAATGCTGCATTAGTCGATCACACGTTGATTAATGTTTCCATAGGCATCTATTCGGCGATCCCTAAGAAAAGGCCAGCTTTGGCGAATTTTCTCTGTGTGCGTTAAGTCTAGGTCGATGACTAAGGTTTCATCTTGGTGGCTGCTGCATTGGCCGAGTATTTCGCCCTGTGGACCGGCTACAAAACTGCCACCCCAGAAATTAATGCCTTCAACCGGGTGCTTTGAGGGGGCTGTTTGGGGGGCTGGCTCGTAACCGACTCGGTTGCAGGCCAGTACAGGCAAGCCGTTGGCCACGGCGTGAGAACGCTGAATCAGTTGCCAGGCTTCAAATTGTCGGTGCTGTTGGTCTTGACTGTCGGTGTTATCCCAGCCGATTGCCGTGGGGTAANTTAAAAGCTCGGCACCTGCCAGCGCCATTAGTCGCGCAGCTTCAGGGAACCATTGGTCCCAGCAGATCATGACGCCTAATTTGCCGACGCTGGTGTTGATAGGCTGGAAACCCTGTTGTTGTTCTGGGGAGGCATCGCCCGGGGTAAAATAGAATTTCTCGTAATAGCCTGGGTCATCCGGGATGTGCATTTTGCGGTAGTAGCCTGCCAGGCTGCCGTCTTTATCGAGCACTACAGCGGTGTTGTGGTAGATGCCGCTGCACCTTTTTTCGAAAACAGTACTGACGATCACGACCTGATGTTCTTTGGCTAGTGCGCCTAATGTGGTGACTGTATTGCCGTCTAGGGGCTCTGCATGCTTGAAATGTTGATGTTGTTCGCTTTGGCAGAAATAGGCGTCACTTTGTAACTCCTGCAAGATTACTAGTTCGACGCCTTGGTTGCTGAGCGTGGCAATTTGTTGCTTTGCGTAGTCAAGGTTGGCTTGTTTGCTGCCGCAATGTTGGTGCTGTACTAAACCCACTCGAAGCATTGTTGGTGTCCTGGCGTATTTGGGGTGTGCTGTGTATTAGAGTCTATATATTTTCGGGCTATACAAATATAAGTCAATGCGTCTGTAAATTTAGTGAGGTAGGGCGTGCAGTTGCATCGTGATGCAGTGCAGGCTTCCGTACTGCTCAATTAAAGACTGGCAGTTAATCGGAATTATTTCCCGTTCTGGGCAGGTTTGTTGTAACACGGATAAAGCCAGCGCGTCTTCGGGAACTCCGTAGACGGGCACGAGCAACGCACCGTTGATGAATAGGAAGTTGACGTAGCTAGCAGGCAGTCGTTGCCCAGGTGCTTGATCAAGGCGGCTATAACACGGGCTTGGCAGTGGCAGTGGCGTCAATGATAGTGGTAGTTGGCTGGCGCTTATCTGTTGTTTTAATTGCATTTCCATGTCGCGCAATATTTTATAATGTGGGTCTTTGGGGTTGTTGCATTGTTGGTAGACAAGGTGGTTTGAACGCGTAAATCGAGCCAAGGTGTCGATGTGAGCGTCGGTGTCATCGCCCTCGAGTGCTGGGGTGTCGAGCCAGAGAATATGCCTTGTGCCGAACCACTGGGAAAACCGGTCTTCGATTTGTTCTTTGGTGGTGTTTTTTGCGGGGTCTTTTGTGTTGTTGTTGGTGTTGGTGTTGTTGTTGGTGTTGCGATTTTGATTGAGTAGGCAGGTACTCGTAGTAATTAATGCGCCGTCGCCGTTGCTGTCAATGCTGCCTCCTTCGAGCACATAAGGGATCGCTTGATATTGAATTGAATGGCTTTGCCGGGATTGAAAAAGCGACGCAGTAATTTGCCTGTCGAGATCAAAGGCGTATTTTTCACCCCAGCCATTAAACTCAAAGTCGAGCAGGGTTAAGCCTGCTCTTGTGGCGACGCTGAGCGGACCGTAGTCTCGACACCATGTGTCATTTGAGGCAATGATTGGCAGTTCGATGTTGTCGATGATCGCGCTTTTTTGTTCGAGTATGAGTCGTGCTTTGGAGCGAGTTTGAGCGTCCTGACAGAGGCAGATTACTTTTTGAAAACGGGAGATTTGAGCGATGATGTCCCCGTAAGTGGATTCCACTGCGGGTAAATTAGCGAGCCAGTCGCTTTGGGCGTGTGGCCAGCATAATAGTGTGGCTTGTTGCGGTTCCCATTCGGCTTTGAGGCGGTTGTCTGAGGCAGGCACTGTATCGATCGTTGGTTAATTTGAGTGCCTGTTACTGGCGATGTTGAACCGAGTGAATTACGTATTGGTGTTCAAAGTAGACGGTAAAGCCTTCATAAATCCAGCGTGCAATCGGGGGGGTGCCGGAGGGTGTCATGTTTTGTACGGGGTATCCGAATTGGCTTTCAACGTGAGACATTTCCATGCCACGACTTGGTTTGTTGATGGCGTGGCCAGCGGCTTGCTTGGAGGCCATCGTAGTGGTGTATTGGTTGTTGGCGTGGGCATTATTCGCTGTAATGGGTAGAGGCGTTACGATCAGCGCAAAAAGAAAGCTGGAAAGCAGTGCGAAACGCTTACCTGCTTGAATGCTGGGCTTGGCTTTTGGTGGGGTGCTGGTGCGTTGCTCGCGGGTGTTGTTCATGCTGATGGCTCGTCACAATACTTAAAGGCTAACGGGGAAGGTTAATTTAACCCTATCATAAAAAGACCTTGTCTGGTGGATGCAGTTCGCAGGGTGTTTCGATTCCCAGATTAGAGGTGCAGCCGTTGAGATGGCAGGGGTGTTGGCCGGATTTATGGGGGGCGAAATGAGGGTTGGTCGAGGGTTTAGCGTGAGCGTTGGGATGCCTGATGCGTTGTTTAACGGGCGTTATTGCTCTGGTGGGATTTGAGTTTTGCGACGATCTTGGGACTGTTTTTGTAGGATGTGACGGGCGAGCATTTGGCGGTCGCTTTCAAGCATGGATTCAAAATGTAAGCCAAGATGAAAGACCGTATTGTTGGCGTCAGCGCGTGTGTCGCAGTGGATGGTTTTTGCAATGGCTGCAAATCGATAGAAACTTGGGAAAAGCGTTACATGAATGTGCAGTAACGAGTCCTGAGTGATGTGGTCGGGTACTTCAACGGCGATGCCTGCTTCGCTCAAGGATACTTGATGGGTGGGGGTGAGTGGGTTTTGGTCCTGGGATTGGGTGATTAAGCTGGTGAGGCATTCGATTTTATGATTTAGGGCTCTCAAATAGGCCGAAATGTGTCGGTCCTGTTCGCTAATGGCGTGCAGGTGGTGTTTTGAATCGGCTTCGATTTGTCTGATTTCGCTTAAGATCTTAAATTCTGGGGTGATGTGATAATGCGTGTCGTAGGGGTCTGAAGGTGGCTCTCCATGGCTGGAATATTCGGATTCAGACAATAAACGGTACTCGAGCATAATCTGATCATTGATTCGGTAGTAGTCTCTCCTTTCAGCGTGGTCTTCTTGCATCAGTAGGGTCCGTGGATCAAGTCGAATGAAGCCGTTGTCCTGACCTTCATGACTCGATATCAACTTACGGTAAGCGCCTTGTAGGACACTCGGGAACAGTAATCTTGATCACTCTATTGCCATTTAATATTAACAGGTAATTTCCATTCGCCCAGTTAAGGCCTACTTATATTGATTTGAATCGGCAATTCATTGTGTTTTAATTCTCTGATGTTTAATTCTGTGACTGCATTTATAGGTTTTCGTTATTTAAAGGGCAAGCGCCGCAATCGTTTTGTGTCGTTTATTTCCTTTGCTTCCATTATCGGCTTGAGCTTGAGTATTGCTGTGTTAATCACCGTGTTAGCGGTAATTAATGGCTTTGAGGGCGAGCTACAAAAACGCGTTTTGGGGTTGGTGCCTCAGGCCAAGTTGTATGGTTATGAGGGGATAAAGGATTGGCAGTCCTTGGCCGGGGATATTATTTCCTATGATGGGGTTGAGGGTGTCGCGCCAATTGTTGAATTGCAGGGTATGTTGACGGCTAATAAACAATTAAAGCCGGTGTTTGTGACGGGCATTGACCCTCGCTACGAAAATGATGTGTCGATTATTGGGCAGTTTTTTNATCGACGGCGGCTTAGATAATTTGAAAGCCCGTGAATACGGCATCGTCTTGGACAAGAAGCTTGCTGAGGAATTAAAAGTCGAGCTGGGGGATCGGGTTACGTTAGTGATGCCCGAAGCCATTATTTCCCCCGCTGGATTGGTGCCTCGATACAAGCGTTTTCGGTTGGTTGGGGTGTTCGAGACGGGCGCTGAATTGGGTAAATACCTGGTCTACATTCATCTTGCTGATGCAGCAAAAATATTGCGTACCCCTAACCAAGTACAAGGGCTGCGAATTAAAGTCTCTGATCTGTTTGATGCCCCTGCGATTGTGCAAAATATCAGTCGGCAGCTAACGGTCCCTCTGTATGCCACTGACTGGACCCGAACCCATGGGAATTTATATTCAGCGATTAAGATGCAAAAGGGCATGATTGCATTGTTGTTGTTATTGATTGTCGCGGTGGCGATTTTTAATGTGGTTGCGAGTTTAGTGATGGTGGTCAATGAGAAGAAGTCTGATATTGCTATTTTGCAAACCTTAGGCGCAGGGCCGAGACAGATTTTGATGATTTTTATGTTGCAAGGCACTGCCATTGGGGTTGTTGGATGTGTGTTGGGCGTTGCTATTGGAGTGCTGTTGGTTTCTTTTTTGGGCGATATTTTAGGTTTAATTCAGCTGTTTGTTGAGCGGGACTTAATGCAGGCATACTTTATTCATTACTTGCCGACCGAGCTTCATGGTCGAGACGTATTGATGATCGTGTTGGTGGCCTTGTTTCTTACTATGGTAGCGACTTTGTATCCTGCCTATAAAGCGGCGCGTACTCAGCCTGCCGAGGCGCTGCGGTATGAGTAGTTTGGAATTGGATCAGCCGGGTCGGCTTCGGCAATTTTATTTTTCCCTGTTCGTGGGTGTTCGGTATTTAAGGGCGCGGCGAAGAAACCGCTTTATTTCGTTTGTTTCTATGTCCTCAGGTTTAGGAATAGGCTTAGGCGTGGCGGTGTTGATTGTCGTTATCTCGGTGATGAATGGCTTTGAGCAAGAGTTGCATAAACGTATTTTAGGCATGGTGTCTCATGTGGTGGTTGAACAGGAGTCCGGGCAATTTGATCAGGTTGAACTCGAACAAGCCTTGATGGCCTATCCGAAGGTGAGCGCGGTTGCTCCCGGCTTTGAAGCCAAGGGCATGCTGAGCCATCAAGGGCGAGTAGCGGCTATTAGTATTGTGGGTGTTTTGCCTCAGGCTGAAGCGAGTGTGTCTATCGTGGATGAGCACATGATCGATGGCCAATTGAATGCGTTAACCGCGGATGGTAATGGCATTGTTCTCGGGCGCCTGACGGCTTATAAGTTGGGCGTTTCAGTGGGGGATAGCGTGGCTTTTATTTATCCTGAGCCAAGTAATACTGCTGCGGGTGTGCGGCCTAAGTTTTTTCAATTCAAAGTGGTTGGGTTGTTCCAAGTGAACTCGGAATACGATGGCCTTGTGGCCATGGTCCATCTAAGCAATTTACAAGACAAGTTAGCGTTTGATGATCAGGATATTTTCCTTCGGATTGCATTGGCTAATTTGTTTGATGCCCCGGAAATGGCTGAGCGACTCAAACAGGATTTTAATCCAAGTGTTGCAACGGCTCAGCAAGGTCGAATTAAAGTCACCGATTGGACTGTTGTTCACGGTGAATTTTTTCAGGCGGTGGCACTGGAAAAAACCATGATGTCATTGTTGTTGCTGCTTATCGTGGCCGTGGCTGCGTTTAATATTGTGTCTAGTTCAGTGATGATGGTGTCGGAGAAGAATATGGATATCGCTGTTTTGCGAACTCTTGGCGCTAGTCCCACCAGTATCACTTATATTTTTGTAGTCCAAGGTACCGCCGTTGGGATCGTCGGGGCTTTGGGGGGTACCCTGCTGGGGTTGTTGATCGCCTTCTTTGTAAGTGATGGCGTGAGCCAAATAGAGCAATGGTTGCAAGTGAAGTTTTTCTCTGCTTATTTTATTGACTATTTACCGTCCCAAATCCGAGGTTTCGAAGTGGTGATGATTTCTTTATCCGCTGTATTTCTGAGTTTCTTAGCCACTATTTATCCCGCGCGWCARGCSGCWAARGTRCASCCYGCGGAGGCSTTGCGWTATGAGTANNGTTSCRMANRKKGCNSRRTRATTGARTGCRTSGRWTTGWCCAARACSTTTGATGAAGGMCCKCGYGARGTGGARRTWTTAAAAGGCTTYGATTTYARSGTRGARGCRGGMGAGMGMGTKGCCATYGTGGGYAARTCGGGYTCMGGCAAGACCACYTTRTTGAATATGYTSGGWGGCYTGGATCARCCMASTRRGGGCTGGGTGAAGGTSRYSGGGCAGGACTTTAGYACSCTYAATGCSACNGCNMGAGGGSGCNTTNRMGMAAYCAATACATTGGMTTTGTKTATCAGTTTCATCAYTTGTTGGCSGARTTTACSGCGCWGGAAAATGTYGCCATGCCTTWTYTKATTCGWGGYGMRACYAARGCKGTKGCSGCYCARGMWGCRAAAGAGATKYTRGATCGAGTGGGSYTGWMWSATCGGSRMGAYCAYAAGCCGGGMGARYTGTCAGGGGGTGAGCGTCAGCGCGTTGCTTTAGCGCGCGCATTGGTGACGCGGCCCGCCTGTGTATTGGCCGATGAGCCTACGGGTAATCTGGATTCCCATACTGCCAATAGCATTCAGCAGCTTATGTTAAGCCTCAATGATGAATTGGCAATTAGTTTTATAGTGGTCACCCATGATTTGAAAATGGCCAGTGATGCGAGCCGAATCTATGAAATGGAAGATGGTTTATTACGCCCGGTAGAGCCTGCGGATTCATAAATGAAGCGTTACTAAAATAAAGTAAGCGCTTTAGTCATTGGGTTGCTGGGTTGTTTTCTTTTTGTGCCGCTGTTGCCATCGTTTGGTGACCATTAATCGCCAATATAGTCGCATGAGTGAAAAGCCCGCGAGTCCAAAAAATAGCCCGGAGATAAGTGATCCGGTTAAAAGTGGTTGCCAGAAACCGCCAAAGTCTTCTTTTAGCCAACGCCATGATAATTCAAAATTAAATTCGCCGTCGGGTAATCCCAGCACTAAAGTGCCTAATTTGTAGGCGAAGTAAAATATAGGCCAGTAAGTCAGCGGGTTGCTGATCCAGACTAAGCAGGTACTCAGAGGCAGGTTGACGTTGAAAGCAACCGCCAATACAGCGGCCAAAACCATTTGAAATGGAATAGGCATAAATGCTACGAAGAGTCCTACGAATACGGCACCAGACACTGAGCGCCGATTAAGGTGCCAGAGGTTGGGGTCGTGAATTCTGCTGCCAAGCACATTTAATGATCGATTGTTTTTAATCGATGCAGGTGACGGCAAATATTTTCTAATGAGCCTTCTTGGCATAAGGTAATTACTATTCAGTGGTCCTTGTGTGGCCCGCCATTATGCCTGGGAATTGAGGGGGACTCTAGACCTGTAATGATTGAACGTGGGTTGTTGGAGCTTACCTTTTTAGCG
>NVVB01000018.1 GCA_002402085.1 Gammaproteobacteria bacterium | reverse complement strand
AGGATTTTTGCGCGCTTTCCGGAATGGGAAAGGCAAAATATTGTCAAATTCAGGCTGCTATCGAATTGGGGCAGCGCAGCCTGAAGGAAAAGTTGAGTTCCGGTGACTGTATGGATAGTTCGTCTACGACTCGTAACTATTTGATTTCAAGGCTAAGAAACTACCAGCGCGAGGTGTTTGCGTGTTTGTTTTTAGATAATCAGCACCAAGTGATTTGCTACGAGGAGATCTTCCAAGGCACCATTAATGCCGCTAGTGTGCATGTTCGAGAGGTGGTGAAAGCCGCGTTAAAATACAACGCAGTAGCGG
Organism: Gammaproteobacteria bacterium; assembly: GCA_002402085.1. Lineage (GTDB taxonomy): Bacteria > Pseudomonadota > Gammaproteobacteria > Pseudomonadales > UBA3067. The sequence continues at coordinate 56,511 of NVVB01000018.1, read as the reverse complement.
TTATTTTGGCCCATAATCATCCATCGGGGTGCCGAGAGCCGAGTGACTCGGATGTGGCCGTTACCCAGCAATTGAAAAAAGCGCTCGGATTGGTGGAAATCAACGTTCTAGATCATATTATTGTGGCAGGCAGTGAAGCGATCTCTTTGGCTGAAATTGGCGCGATGTAGTCTACAATTTGTATCTAGGATGATTGCAATGTGTGAGGCAGCTGATTCTCCTTAATCGAGGTTTCTAGCCTAAAAATGGCAATTTTCTTGAGAGTTGTCAGCTGTTCTGGTATAAAGCTCTGCCCTGATGGGGCTACGACTAATTGAATATCTATGCGGACTATGATCTATATGGCATTGAGCAGATAAAATACTGCTCTATAAGATCGTAGCCAGTCTAAGGAGGCTGATAATGTCAAAAGTATGTCAAGTGACGGGTAAGCGTCCGGTGACTGGAAATAATGTTTCTCACGCGAAAAACAGAACTCGCCGCAGATTTGAACCTAATCTGCATTTCCACCGTTTTTGGGTTGAAAGCGAGAATAAATTTATTCGCTTAAAAGTGTCAGCGAAAGGCATGCGTACTATCGATAAGCTCGGTATTGATCGCGTGTTGGCCGATATTCGCGGTCGCGGTGAAAAAGTATCCTAAAGAACAAATTTAACTGTTAAAGGTTAAAGTGGAGTAGCGAAAATGAGAGATAAAATTAAATTAGTGTCCTCCGCAGGGACTGGCCACTATTATACAACTACTAAAAACAAACGGACTAAGCCTGAGAAGTTAGAGCTTAAGAAATTTGATCCAGTAGTTCGTAAGCACGTGATGTATAAAGAGTCGAAAATTAAGTAGTGACTCTTGCGTAGGCTCAGACTCGATCTGAGCCTAGCTCCCCCCCTTTTATTCTATTTGAACGTCGAGCTTTCATGGCTTTATGACGTATCATCGGGCTAGCCGGCCCAAACTCATTCTAAATGAGCACGCTTGGTTGCTTCTGCTCAGCGTCATTAATTCCCAAACCGTATTGAATCTTGGTCGCCAATATACCTTTTGCGTGCGCGTTATTTGCCGTTTAAATCTGCAGCAACACCATTCGAATTAGACATGTGTCGAAATAGAAATGTGCCGCCACAGGAGTTCAGTTGAAGTCTTTAGAAGGCGTATACAATACTGATAGTCGTTTCCTGGTCTGCATGTTTGGTATCTTCAGGAACTGTTTCTTGATACTCCACTAAAAAAGCTAATTTTAGTGAAAGTGCGCTGTTAATGGCTGTTTTTAAAGAGGATTCCAGCGTACTGTCGGTATTTTTCCTGCCCGCTTCAACGCTAAGCGATTGATCGAATGAGGCAGTCTCACTGAGGTCTCTGTGGTACTGCAGCGCTGCACGTAAAATCCCCCCCTCTATTTGCTCACCATCGTCTAACGCTTGATTCCTATAGCCTGGCGCGATTTCTAGATCCATGGTGCCGGTGGGAGATTGGAAGACGCGATACCCGTATCCGAAGCTGATGCTGGTTTCGTAATCAAAGCCGCTGAAACGTTTCTTTTCATAGGCTGCGCGGGTCAGCAAGTAATTAGTCTCATTGAGGTCGCGGTTGGCTTGCGCGGAGAAATTGTATTCTTCTTCCGTGGTGACATGGTTGGTAGCTTCAGAATTCGCTTGTGCGATAATATTATAGTGCCATAAATTATGTGTGTATCGCGTGTCTATTTTTGCGAGCAATGAGTTAGATTTGGTATTGCCTTCTTTTAAGGCGAAACCCAGTTCAGTTTCGCCCTGCCAGCGATTTTCACTGGGCGCTGTGTTTTCACTGGGTTCAGTGCTTTCGGCAGCATAGGAGGCAACAGAAAAAGCGGCCGTTGAAAACAAGAACAAGGTAAAAAGTTTCATAGTAAAAGCACTCATTTCGATCTGCGGCAGAAACTGCCATGACAACGCGTCGCGTCATTATGTGTAAAGTTGCGAAATGGTACACAGCCTTGTATTGAGCGTCAAAACTAGTTCTAGATTGATGGATCTTTTTTGTGGTTGCCAATTCATCGTTTATTAAGCGCTTATGCTTGCAGGTATTGCAACTGGGTAAGAAAGGGTATGATTGAGTTCGTAGTTGATGGGAGGTAAGCAAGGTGTAAAGTTTGATGTTTAAGTTAAGGATAACAATCAAAGGATAGACGTTATGGCAACATTGCTTGATCAACCTAGGGTTAACCCGCTTGCAATTAAAGATTGGAATGAAGAGCTTAAAAAAAGTTCCTGGATTCCTGAGGGCGCGACGGAGCCCTCTGATTTACCGGAAATGATGGCTAAAGTATTTAATGTTACGGCGACGTTTGCGAATCACCCTACTTTGGCGAAAAACTGGAATCATTTCGCTATGCATATTATGGGCAGTAATAGTTTGGAGCCTCGGCATCGAGAGATTGCCATTATTCGCATTGGTTTTTTGTGTGGGTCTGATTATGAATTGTCTCAACATGCCTGGATAGGCGAGCTCGCGGGTTTATCGCACGAAGAGATTAGACGTATTACCGAAGGGCCCAGCGCACCGGGTTGGAGTGATTTAGAGGCATTAGTTATTCGAGCCACTGACGAGCTTAAGGAGTCTAATATTGTTTCCGATGAAACATGGGTGGCGTTACTGGAGAATGGTTTAACCCAGCAGCAGATGATGGATCTGGTGTTTACAGTGGGCCAATACAATATGGTGTCCTGGGCGTTAAATTCTTTAGGGGTTCAGTTAGACGAAGGTCTACCGAGCTTTTTAGATCAGTAATTATTTTAATGGATTAAAAAACTGAAAAGCAGTCGCGTCCCTTAGCAGTTGGTGGCGCGACCCGTTGTTTTGTGTGGGGGCAGTGGGGAGGGAACAAACTCTGGCCTGATTTATCGAGGAGTGAGTTTGAATGGCAGTGGATCGAAAGGTATTGATTACAGAGTGTAAAGATAATAAAGGTTTGGTTGCAAAAGTGACCAACGTCTGTTTTCAGTCTGGTTTAAATATTATAAAAAACAGTGAGTACGTTGATAATATTAACGGCGAATTTTTTATGCGCACTGAGCTTGAGGGCGATTTCAGCGGCATTGATTTACTGAAAGATTTAGCCCTAGCATTGCCAGAGAACTCCCGTCATCGGTTGGTAAATAAAGGCAAGAAAAAGCTCCTTGTGCTGGTGACGAAGGAAGCGCATTGTCTGGGAGAGTTACTCATTAAGAGCCATTATGGGGCGCTTGATGCAGAGATTGTCGCTGTGGTGGGTAACCATCCTGATCTAGAAGAGTTGGCCCAAAAGTTTCAATTGCCGTTTCACTTTATTACCCATCAAGACCTAAATCGACAGCAGCATGAGCAAGAAATTTTAGAATGCCTTGCAGGGTATGCGTTTGATTACATTGTTCTTGCCAAGTACATGCGGGTACTTTCTGAGAGTTTTATCGCGCAATACAGCAATAAAATAATTAATATTCATCATTCATTTTTGCCGGCCTTTATTGGCGCGAAGCCTTATCACCAGGCCTACGAGCGGGGTGTAAAAATAATTGGTGCGACAGCGCATTTCGTAACCAATGATTTAGACGATGGTCCTATTATTACGCAAGACGTTGTTTCTGTAGATCATAGCCACAGCCCTGAAGACATGGCGAAATCTGGGCGAGAGGTGGAAGAGTCGGTATTAACCGGTGCGCTTAGAAAAGTCATCGAAGAAAAGGTTATCGTGTATGGTAATCGAACGGTGGTGTTCGATTAGTCCCGGTTGATTTTTAGTTTTCCCGTAATGATGCGATTGTTTCGGTTAAATTGTGTTGTGTTGTGTTGTGTTGTGTTGTGTTGTGTTGTGTGGTGTTGAGTGGCTGGGGTAGCGTTTAATCTTTGCTATTTTCCTGGTCTGTTCAGTAAACCCTAATCTGAATGTTGCTGCCCTGAGAGCTTGTTCGTTGAGGCACTTTGGCAGCCTTCCACTATAATCAAACCTTGCTTAATAATGCCTGTCGTTTGGGGTGCCAATGCCGATTGGGGGCGACGAATAATATTATGGGTTATGCCGAGAATCTATTGGATACGCCGTATCCATTTGATGCACCTAAGAGCCAACATCTACTTTCAACTGCACTTGTGACCGTCCCTCAGGAAGTGAAATGTCGGACCATTCTTGATTATCGTGGGGGTGGTGGGGCGTTTAGCCGTCAGCTTTCGGTGAAGTATCCGTCTGCAATGATTTTTTGTTATGAGCCGCTATTAGTTCAGCGCATGGAGGCAAGGCATGCACTATCGGGCATCGATAACATTGAATTGATCTCAAAAATAAAGTTGATGCCTAAGGAGAGTATTGACGTAATCTTTTGCTTAGAAGTACTCGAGCATTATCTCACCAGTGAAACGTTGGTCGCGCTTGAATTAATCAAGACAATCTTAAAGCCCCAGGGCTTATTGGTTATTAGTATTCCAATTGAAGTCGGTTTGACTGCGGTTAGAAAAGGCTATGTACGGCGGACTAATCGTCCGGGGGAGTGGGACACTGATTTGTTTCGTATCCTGGGCGCGCTACTGGGCTTGCCGCCGCGCATTAGGCCTGTTTCTCGGGTTGGGGATTCCTTTCCGTTTCATTTACATGACTTTGGTTTTGATTATCGAAAGTTCATTAAGCAGATTGAGCGGGAATTTAGGGTGGTGGATAGAGCCTACTACCCGCTGGGAAAGTGGGGGGGCGTTAATGAACTCTAAAATATTGTTAACGGTGATGAAAAATTGAGTGCGTAAACGATGCGTGGTTTAATGGATAGCATCGCTTGATAGGCGAAAGGGTCTGAGGGGGGCAATCGATTGAGAGGTAGGATAGTTGAGTAAGGTAAAGTTTGATGGTTTTAAACCCGCGACACTTGGGTTCCTGGAAGAGTTGGCCGAAAATAATAATAGACCTTGGTTTCTAGAGAATAAACCCCGCTATGAGTCACTGGTGCTGAATCCTGCGCTTGATTTTATTGCCGCCATGGCGCCTGAGATTAAAAAAATATCGCCGCATTATTTGGCCGTTGCAAAACGATCGGGGGGGTCTTTAATGCGGGTGTATCGTGATGCACGATTCGCGAAAGATAAAAGCCCTTATAAAACKAATATTGGCWTTCAATTCCGACACTTTGCAGGTAAAGATGTTCACGCTCCGGGAATGTATTTTCACGTTGAGCCTGGTGAATTCTTTTTTGGTGTAGGCAGTTGGCGACCCGATTCGAAAGCCTTGGGCAGTATACGGGAATCGCTTTCAGATTCGCCGAGTCATTGGCATAAATTGATAAATAAGAAAAAATTCCGCGATAATTTTGATTTGGTGGGTGAAAAATTAAAGCGGCCTCCCCGAGGTTTTAATCCAGAACATCCCTCAATCGAGGACCTCAAGCGAAAAGATTTTTTGGCCTTACAAAACTTTGATAAGAAACTCTTTCTATCCAAAGATATTGTGCCTGAGGTCAGCAAACAATTTAAAATTGGTAAGGATTTTTTAGAATTCCTGTGTGAATCCTTAGACCTCCCCTTTTAGCGATTAATTATTCTTCTGGAAATAGCGTTTCAGGCGTAGTGAGTAATGAGTCGGTTGCGCTATTGAGCCACACTTGACCGTCTTGAATGGTGCAGTTTAAATCCATTGCTCGGCTTACTAGGTCTGATAACTGACCCTCTGTTTTGTCTTGTAGGTTGACCACGGTTAAGTTTTTAAAACGCTTTAAATTCGCTTTAATCTTATTCCACCATACCGGTGTGTTACCACTGTAAGTGACGATTACCACTTTTTTGGCAACCCCGCAGGCCTTTTTTATACGGCTTTCATCTGGACAGCCTAAGTCAATCCACAATTCTATTTCACCGGACAAGCTCTTACTCCACAAGTCGGGCTCATCTTGAGAGGAAAGGCCCTTGGTAAAACTAAGCGCTGGATCGGCGAACATCGCGAAGCTGAGCACTCGCAGCATCATGCGTTCATCGGTTTCGGAGGGGTGTTGGGCCAGCGTTAGGCTGTGATCTTGATAGTAGTTTCGATCAATATCTGAAATTTGTAGATCTAATTTGCGGATTGTTGCTTTGAGTGCCATATCGATAAAAACCCTATAAAAAATAGATCGCTATAATAGTCCAATTTGATCGCTAGCCAAATAAATTTGTAAAGATATTGGCGCACGGTGAACGGTTGATGATTTTGAGCGCGTGTTAGGCCGGCTTTTTAGGAATCGATGAAAGGAATGATTGTTGGGGCTGCAATGAATACTCTGGGTGCGATGGCTAGAGGGTATTTCGCAGATGAGTGGTGAGTTGATTAATGCGGTCTTGGACTTGCTGTCTGGGGAGGTTGTTGTGATGAGTCTGTGCTAATGCGAGGCTCTTTTGGTACAGCTGAAGTGCTTGTTTGGGTTGGCTGAGCTGATCCAAGCTAAGGGCTAAGTTATAGCAGTAATCAGCATTGGTGCCATCGATAGACCAAGCGTTGGAAAAAGAACTCTGAGCGCCCTGCCAGTTCTGCATGGCGGCATAGAGGTTGCCGAGTGCGAAATGTAAGGCATGGGATTTCGGGTGTTCTCTCAGTTGAAAGAGTATTTCAGCTTGATGACGTTGAATATCTGAACTTTGGTGGAGGGAGTTGAGTGCTGTTTTTGCAGTAATGTCATTGGGGTCCAGTCGGATTAGGCGTGTGTATATCTGCGCGGCGGCTGTTGAGTCGCCTTTGTTTAATGCAATAGCGGCTGTGCCTAATAAGCCGTCACGATTGCGGGGCTGTAGTTGTAATACTTGCTGGTACAGTGATTGCGCTTTGATGTAGTTGCGTTGATGAAAGTAGCGATAGGCTTGATTGTTGATCGCATCCACTGAGGGCGAGCCATCTTGGCTAGCGTTGTTTGTTGTGACGTGAATAGTGGTAGGTGTAGTTGTAGGTGTTTGTGTTTGTGTTTGTGTCGGTGCAGGAATAGGTGTTGGTGCTGGTGTAGATGCAGGTCCAGCTGCAGGGCCTTCAACTTGAAGCGCTACTTGAGGTTGTAGTTTTACCGTCGTTACCTTGATTTGGCTAATCAGGGTGGGTATATCGGGTGAAAGCGTAATTGTCGGTGAGGCAAACTGTATTTCATCGTTGAGTGGATTAGTTTTGAGCGGTACATCGATGGCGACGGACTCAGATGTTTGGGTGCCCACGGTTGACGAGGCGGTACTGGGATTTGTTTCTAGAGGAGTTGGACCTACCGTTGTTGTCTTGAATTCGTTGTTTTCAATTCGCTGACTGAGGGCAAGAGGGGCTTTGCTTTGCTGCTGGCTTGAGGCTTCTTCGATTTCGAGCGATTGTATTTTTGAGAGGGCTATTTTAACGGGTTCTTTTTTGGCTGGTTCTAGTGGGGGTAGTGTTCGCTTAGATAGAGCTTGAATAGTTGATTCTGAATTGGTGGCATCTTTATTCGGCGTTTCAGCGTTTGACTGGGCTAATGTAGCGAGTGGCTTTTCTAGAGGTAGTACTTGAGGCCGTGCAATGCTAAGTCTGGTCGAGGTTTGTTCTAGGGCGTCGGGCGCTTGGCTTACCGAAAGGGCGGGTAATTGGTTTTGGCTTGAGACCTGGCTATAGAAATAATAACCGCTTAGCGTCATCATTCCCATGGATAAACCTAATACGCATAACATTAGGGCTCTATTTCCTTTGGCTCGTTTACGACCGGAAGTCATTAAGATCTCAAGTGAGTCAAAGCTAGGCGAATGATCTGGAGTGGGGGTGGTACCTATGGATTGAACGTCATGTGGAGTCGGTGTTTCTGATGCTTGCTTTGACGGTGCGGTTGCATCAAGGGMGTCTAGGWTAATTAATGGCTCGACAGGAGTCGAGAGTGACTTTGGGGCGCGGGGTTCTGTAGAAACTTCCAATGGGATATTAAAGGTAGATGGTTCTTTGGGAGTAGGTTTGCTTGGAGAGCCTTCTGAAAAATCTGCCTGTTTATCTTTCGTCGTGGTGTTAGTTGAATTCTGCGTAGGATCACTGAAAAGATTAAATGGATCCACGGGTGCATCAATTAATTGATCAAGATTAACCGCCTTATAGCCCTGTTCATTGATGCCAGAAAATCCTGGAGAGGCTATTTCATTGGATAAGTCATTGTGAATCCCATCGGGTGTTTCTTCGTTGGGATTGTTTTCCCCTGAAATTTTTCGGCTTTCTGAAATTGGTTTTGAATCAGATTTAGAATTGGATTCGATGGAGACGCCGGGAGTCGATTTGATTGTTTGTGAAACATCATCGGTGGGGCTGTGTATAAATAATTCTTCCAGGAATCCATCTTCAAAATCAATGCCGTTAGATTTGGTTTTTTGTGTSTCGTGTTCTGAATCACTTGCTTTCGTATGAAGCTCAGGAGGGCTGCCTTCATTGCCTATAAAGTGTTCATCATTTTTGCTTAAGCCCTCTTCAATATTGTCGTTTTGTAGATCGCGCTGAAGTTTTTTTTCTTTTTCCAGTGCGGCTGCTTTGAGTGCGTCTAATAATAAGCTCATGATTTAAACCCCTTAAAAATGCGACTGCGATAGAGGCGTAGGGAAAAGTGCTGGATACCCATTGGGTGGATTTTTAAAACTTGCATGGGTCATAACGACCGGACGGATAAATATGACCAGTTCGGTTTTTCTAAGGAGGTTGGTTTTAGAATTAAATAGCCGCCCAAGCAAGGGTATTTTATTAAGAAAGGTTTCTCTGCCGTTTTCTTGAGTGATCTGGTTTTGTGTTAAACCGCCGATGACCGCGATCTCTTTGTTATTTACCCGAAGTATAGAGGCTACTTCACGGACTTGAATAATCGGGATTATACTGACGATATTGGCTTTGGCTAGTTCTGGATTGGGGTCTTTAGCGTGGCCGATAATGCGCGAAATAGTGGGCCTTACATCAAGGGTGATTTCATTATGTTCRCTAATATAAGGGGTTACGGCCATTACGAAGCCAACCGGAACAGTTTTCGCTACCGTAGTAAAGTCTGTGGTGATTCCGGCGTTTTGTGTGAGGGTGGCGCCAGCTTGTAAGTGAAAATAAACCACGTTATCGACTACTTTGAGTAAGGCCGTTTGATTATTTAAAGTCATTACCTTGGGGCTGGACAACACGTTGACGTCGCCAAATTTACTTAAGCTGGCGATAGCGTTTGCTATGGAGTGAGTGCGGGGGGTACCGCCATTGTGTGAAGTGAAGAATGCATCTTGTGTAGCGCTGGATTGTTTCGAGGACAGAATTTCATTGGTGAAATTAGTTTCCGTAGTAATTTGATTCCAATCGACGCCCGCTTCATATTCAGTAGAAAGTGTAATTTCTGCAATAGTCGCCTCAATCAGCACTTGCCGTTGAGAGCTGTGTAATACCTCACTGATAAAGGCCTGCACCTTTCGATGGTTATGACGGTTTGTACGCACGGCGAGGATGCCGGTTTCTTTGTTAACAATAATGTTTGGATTAGATGATGAGTGMTTCGCCTTGTTTTTGGCACGTCGCTCCTCTGAGATGATTAAGCCGATATTATTCGTCAGTGTTTTCCAGAATTGGTTGCTTGATACACTGAGAATGTTGGACTGGGAGTTGTTATGGCGCGCGTTGCGGTGATTACTTACCTTGTCGATTATAACGCCTGGGTTGGCGTTGAGTTCAGCACTTAAGTTCACCGAACTTTCGCTGGTTCGGCTCATGTTGAGGTGATCAACGCGATAACTGCGAATAAAGGGCGTGTCCTTAGAGATCCGGATATGATCTCCTAATATTTCGTAATGGACCTTAGTCAGTGAAGCGATGCGTTCCAATAATTGCGGTAAGGTTTGTTTATTGGCGTTTAGGCTGATACGCGGGTTTATATCCGGGTCAATATCGATATTAAGTTGCGTGTCTTGGGCTAAGGAGAAGAGTAAATCTTGTAATGGGGTGTCTTTAACCTCAAAGGTGTAAAGTTGTAATTGAGTATTTTCACCGGGTCTAGGTAAAAACGTTGTGTGGGTGATGGGCTTAAGGGCGGTGAGCGCCGGGTAGGACGAGAGACTGACTTGTCCAAGATGACGTCCAGCAGATGACGTGTGTTGAAGCGCATCAACGTTTGAAATAGTTTCCTCTGGAGGCAGCTGTTGACAGCCAATCAAAGGGATTAAACAAAAAAGTAATATTAGCGGACTTATATAATTCATAACGCTAAAAACTGCTACTGCAAAAATGAAGTAGGCTATTTCTCCTGGTGGATGAGGTGATGTATTTCTTGGGGCGTATTGATCGATGCGTTGGCTAATCCAGCGCCAAGTAACAGCACCGAGACGAGAAACGAAATTACCAGTGCGCTCTTGGAATACGGTTTGTGGAAATCACTGTCCAGTGCTGCGTTGACGATGTCCTTATGAGCAATTCTGAATTCGCCCCGACTAAATGACGACAATAATGTTTTATCTGCAATGACGTTAATACGTCGAAGTAGTCCGTTAGAGTAACGGTGGATTAATTTTGCGCTGGATCGGTTGAATATATTTTTGCCTCGATAACCGGCAAGCGTCATACGAAAATTGAGATAGTGCTGAATATCTTGCACGTTAAAAGAGCGCAAATAGAGATTGAAGGTAATTCTATCTTTAAGTTGTCGTATTTCAGAGCGCTCTAGTAAATCATCGAGTTCGGGCTGCCCGAATAATACGATTTGAATAAGCTTATTTTGATCGGTTTCTAAATTGGTTAATAGGCGAATCTCTTCCAAGGTATCCAGCGGCATACTCTGCGCTTCTTCGGCAAGGATGACGACTTGTCGACCGGCTTTATGTTGCGTAATAAGGTAATGTTGTAGGCGTTGGATGACTTCTACGCGAGATTGAGAGTTGGTGACGGGTAAATTGAGCTCCATTGCGACTACATGAGGCAGTAGCTGAGCAGAAATTCGCGGGTTATTGAGATAGACGAATTCCACCTTGTGTGGAAGCTTCAGTGCGAGCATTCGACACAGCATGGTCTTGCCAGACCCCACTTCACCGACCACCTTGGTGATTCCTTCGCCTCGCTGGACCGAGTAGACCAAGGCTTCTAACGCCGCACCACGCTGACCTCCGGTATAGAAGAGACTGGTGTCCGGGGTGATCTTAAAGGGTTGTCTTCTTAACTCGAAATGTTTGCAGTACACCGAAATCCTCTTTGGTGCTGATCAATCCATGTAGGAGACGTTAGTMGTGAAACTCTCCGTTGGGCGTATTGCTGGTACTGTCTATTAGTTTAGGCGGTATTTATAGCTTTGCCTTTATGAGCCTTGTGTTTCTTAACCTGGCTTTTATGGATTTGTCTTTATGCGTTTAATCTACCCTTGAATAGAAAATTGACGCGCATGGGTGTACTAAGCGCCAAATAAAGAGTCGCCCTAAAAAAATCAATGTGCGCATCCTCTTAGCCAGCAACCTTGTTGATCTGGCGTGTAAAAATAAGCCTTGAGACTAGGCTACACTGGAAATAAGGGCCAGAACTTTATGGTTTCGAATCTTTATGGATGAAGATGTTAGCCTTTAAAAACCTATTTAAACCTAAGGCCGTAGAGGATTGCGGGCAATATGGATTAGAGCTTGCGCCTACGGGGTTGACCATGGTGCACGTGGGGTTTTCTAATGAAGAAAAACCGACGTTGGAATGGTGTGAATCCCGTGATGATAATCAAGATAACTGGGGCGCTTCCCTAGCGGAAATTGGCAAGATTCATCCCTTTAGTAGCGAGTTGTGTTCGATTACGTTACATCCGAAATTTTATCAATTTATGTTAATTGATGCCCCTGATGTAGAGGACGATGAACTGCAGGAAGCGGTTAAATGGCGAGTGTCTGATTTAGTCGACAAACCCATTGATGAGGTTGTCGTGGAAGTACTTGGCTTGCCGGCCGACGCTTATCGCGGGCGCATGAAGATGGTGTATGTGGCGATTGTACCGAAAACATTAATCCGTGAAATTGTTACGATGCTTGACGATCAAGGGCTTGCTGTACAGAGCATTAGTGTGGCGGAATTGTCTTTGATGGAATATATGAAATGGTTGAATGGCTACGAAGATCTGGATGTTGCGTTGATCCAAATAGGCAAAGACGCAGCGCAAATTTGTTTAATGGAGCATCGGCAGGTGTATATGGCGCGCGCCATAGAAATGACCGATGAACAACTTGAGCATTTTCGTGGCAGTGACAATAAATCATCAGAAACGCGTATGGATTATGAAAATATTGTACTCGATATCCAGCGATCGTTGGATTACTACGAGAGTCAACTAGGCAAGCCGGGCATAGAGATGGCGTTTATTTTTGCGCCTCATGATGACGCGCACGTGATGTTAGATTACATGAGTGAGCAGCTAAATATTCCGCTAACGGAATTTCCGTTTGATGAAATCATTGTCAAAGGAATGGAGAGTGTAGATATTGAAGCCTTAGCGGGCCGAGAGACATTAGCGTTAGGGGCTGCGTTAGGAGGGTGTCACCACCATTATGAAACAAGCGATTAACTTTTATCACGAGGAATTTAAGCCGTTAGTGGTCGTGCTACCGCTTTCGCTTATCATCAAAAYAATTTCTTCAAGTGTGATTTTGTTGCTGTTATCGGCAGCGGTATTGCAAGGTCTCATTTATAAAATTGAAGTGGATAAACAAGGCCTTTTACAAAACAAAGCGGCTATCGAGGGCGATTTGGCGGCCTTAGAAATTGAAAAGAAAATCCCGCCGATTAATATGGGCTTGGAAAGCCAGGTACGAGAAGTGAAAACGGTGGTTAAAGAAAAGGCGCGTATTAATTCGTTAATTAGTAGTCAAAAAAAGGATCAACAAGTAAAAATTCACGGCTATTTTGAAGCTTTAGTTAATTTGGATCTTCCTGGTATTTGGCTGACCTCTATAGAGATATTCTCTAGAGGCCTCGATATGAAAATGGCTGGCGTTACGTTAGAAACCTCTTCATTGCCCAAATATCTACAAGCACTTCAAAAAGCCGAGACGTTTAATAGTTTATCGTTCGAATTGGTTAACATGCAGAAATTAGTAGAGCAAGATTCGGGGATTAAATTTCAATTAAGTTCAAGCCACGGATTGGAGGTGCTTGATGCAGATGAAGCTCAACTATCACGACCTGGAACATAAAGCCAATACCCTGGAGGTGCGCGAAAGAGTGTTGATGGGCTTTACAGCCTTGGTGGTGGTGACGGTAGTGCTTTTTTCCGTAGCGATAGAGCCGGCCTTGATTCAATACACCGATGATAAGAAAACGTTGAATATGACAGCCATTGAGGTGTCGGCAACCATGTCTGCGATCGAAGCCATGAAAAAGTTTTCAATTACTGACCCCAATGAGGCGTTGCGACAAGAACTATTGGAACTAAAAAACAATATTCGTTTATTGGATGAGGAGTACGAGTTATCACAGCGTGACTTAGTTCAGCCTGGACAAATGAGCGATATTCTGGCGTATGTGTTGGGCGCCTATGCGGGCTTAGATGTCGTGAGTGTTAAAACCTTAGCCCCGAAGGCGATTGAGGGGCAAGCCATTGAGAACTTGAATTTACCCAAGTTATACATGCATCGAATTGAATTACAGCTCGTGGGGACCTTTTTTCAAGCCAAGAAGTATGTGCGGGATTTGGAAGGCTTGGAGAAAAAAATATATTTGGAAAGCATGCAATTTTTTGTAACCAGTTACCCCGAGGGAAAACTGGATCTAACCATGGATATAATTAGTACCAGTGAAGCCATGTTTGGCGACATTGAGTATCGAAATAATGGCATAGAGGAGGTGACTCGAAGTCCCGTGTTATAGAGAAAAGGCTAAATACGAATGACCTGAATGTGTACGATTCGCTAAGGATAGTGATGACAAAAGTGATTGAAATGGATTGGTTATAGTGGCCGTAAAAACTGCAAAGCTATTGGTAAGGATACTGAAAAGGGCGCTGAGCAGTATAGTGCTTGGGCCATTGCGCAAGGTCGTACTTGGCGTAGCATTCAACAGGGCATCCAATATAGTGGCTTGCATCGCTGTGAATGCACTGATTGGCGCACCCGCATTGAGCGCCAATGATCCAACGCGTCCGGAACATTATGTTGCCCTGTCTGCTGACGGCGAACAGCAAAAAGAAATATTAAAGTTATCACTAATATATGTATCGGATGAGTCTCGTTATGCGGTGGTTAACGATCGTGTGTTGAAAGAGACGGACACTGTTTTAGGCAATAAAATACTCAAAATTAAATCCAATTATATTGTGGTCAGTAGGGATGGTATAGAGGAAACACTGTATTTAATTAGTAGCGCTGTATCAATAAGGACTGATGAATAAAGCAGACCTAGCGAAGGGAGTGATTCGGATTTTACTAGCGTTTGCGCTAGGACTTCTGCTCGCGTGTTCAAACAGGGAGATTCAGCCTAGCAATTCAGAGTCAGGGCTTGAGGCTGGGCATGCAAAACCTAAGGCGTTAAGCGAGACGGACCAAGTAGCAATGAGTCCGGAAAAAGATGGGCACAGTAAGCGGTTCGTTAACGCGTACATGGAAACCTTAAAATCAACTCAAAATCAAGCCTCGACAACATCACTGAGTGTATCGGCCAGTCAGGGTGAACCGACTAAAAAGAAACCTAGAACAATAAAAYTTGATGTCAGTGCCGTCGAAGTGCCGGCTCAGCAGTTTTTTATGAGTCTTGTTGAGGGCACCAAGGTCAACATCTTGGTGCATCCTAGTGTGTCAGGCACTATTTCCATCCGTTTGAAATCAGTGACTATGCAACAGACCCTGAAGGCGGTGCGTGATGTGTATGGTTATGACTATGTGAAAAAATCCTATGGCTATCATATTATCCCGTTAGAACTACAGAGCCGTATTTTCCGTGTGAACTACCTGAATGTAAATCGCAGTGGTAATTCTTCGACYTTGGTCAGCAGTGGTCAGGTGTCTTTTGCGAGTGGCAGTAGCTCGGGAGGTGAATCCACGGATGATTCAGGCGCTAGCGCCAATACTATCCAGAGTAGTGCAATACAAACCACTACCGAATCGCATTTTTGGGATACCCTTGAAGACATCCTGAGTAAAATTATTGGCGTGGGCAGTGAAAATAGCGTGGTGGTAGACCCGCAGGCGGGACTTATCTATGTGCGTGCTTACCCGAACGTGATGACCAGCGTAGCAGATTTTATTCGCCAGGCGGAAGAGGGTTTGCATCGCCAGGTGATTATAGAAGCCAAAATTTTAGAAGTGTCTTTAAGTGAGGGCTTTGAATCGGGAATTCAATGGGATAGTTTCGGTGTGGGGTTTGGTGGTCAAATATCTAGTAGTGGAAAAAAGGTCACCGCGTTTCAGGAATCAGCCAGTTTATTAAGTCTCGTGGACACCAGTGTTGAGGGGATTGTAGGCGTAGGTATTAATCTCCCAGACTTTAATAGCGTGATTCAATTGTTGGAATCCCATGGTGATGTAAAAGTGTTATCCAGTCCGCGTATCGCGACAGTTAATAATCAAAAAGCCGTGATTAAGGTTGGCACCGATGAATTCTTTGTAACCAACATTACTAACTCCACCACCACCAGTGCGGCGGGCTCTACTGCTAGCCCTGAAGTGAGCTTAACGCCGTTTTTCTCCGGCATCGCATTGGATGTCACACCTCACATCGGGGCCGACGGTGAAGTCATTTTACATGTACACCCTACGATTACCACGGTTGAGGAAAAAATAAAAAATATTGGGGTTGGCGACGGCGAGTTGGTGTTGCCGCTCGCCTTTAGTTCAATTCGTGAATCCGACAGCATTATCCGCGCTAAAGACGGACAAATTGTAGTCATTGGCGGGCTTATGCAGGACAAAACCACACGGCTTAATTCGGGTGTGCCAGGGTTGTCTCGTATTCCTTGGTTAGGACGGATTTTTATGCAGGAACGTAATCTAAAAATTCGCAGTGAACTGGTGATTTTATTGAAACCGAGCGTGGTAGGCGGTTCGGATCTGCTTGAAGACTATGAGTTGCTGGAAGAACGTTTTCCAGATTATATGAATCAATATTATCAAAGTGGTCAGTAAACCTCATGGCTAGAGATACCCGTGTTCGAATTGGTGATTTATTACAATCCAGAGGCTTGTTGACGGATGAGCAAATTAAAACGGCGCTTGCTGAGCAGAAGAAAAGTGGTAATAAAATCGGTAAGGTGGTGGTGGACCTAGGTTTTGTTACAGAAACGGATGTACTAAAATCGCTGGCGTCACATTTTAAATACCCTTACGTTGACCTAACGCAATTTAAAATAAACACCGATTTAATTAATAAATTACCAGAAACTCACAGTCGGCGTTTTCGTTGTATTATTCTTTCTGAGAAAAGCGAAGGCTTTATGTTGGGGATGGTGGACCCCCTCGATCTAATCGCACTGGATGAATTACAGCGCCACTTAAAGAGACCCGTGTTGCCGGCGTTTGTTAAAGAAGATGATTTGCTTGCAGTGATTGATTCGTCTTATCGTAAGCAAGATCGTATTGCCTCCATTGCCGGTGAGCTGGAAGGGGAGTTGCAGCACAGTGATTTCGATCTGGCTGAAATCACCGCCGATACTGATTCCGATGCCACGGTGGTACGCTTATTACAGCACATACTGGAAGACGCGGTGCAAATTCACGCCTCTGATATACACATTGAGCCGGATGAAAAAGTATTACGGGTTCGCCTTCGAGTCGATGGTGAGCTACAAGAACAGGTGATGTCGGAAAAAAGAGTTTCGAGCGCCTTAGTGTCTCGCTTAAAAATTATGTCGGGCCTCGATATTTCAGAAAAGCGCCTTCCGCAAGACGGGCGTTTTAATATTCGCGTGTCGGGTAAAAATATCGATATTCGGCTTTCTACCATGCCCTTGCCCCACGGTGAAAGCGTGGTCATGAGAATTCTCGATCAGGCCTCTGCAAGCCTGAGTATGGAAGAACTGGGAATGCCTGAATCCATCCGCTCTCGGTTTGAAAACTTGGTTAATCGTCCATACGGCATGATCTTAGTCACGGGGCCTACCGGGAGCGGCAAAACCACCACGCTTTACTCGGCGTTAAATACCATTAATCGACCCGAAATAAAAATAATAACCGCAGAAGATCCAGTGGAATATCGTCTACCACGAATTAACCAAGTGCAAATTAATACCAAAATTGGTTTGTCCTTTGCCTTGGTCTTGCGTACCGCCTTACGGCAAGATCCTGATGTAATCCTAATCGGTGAAATGAGGGATCAAGAAACTGCTGAAATTGGACTTCGTGCCGCGATGACCGGTCACTTGGTGTTATCGACATTACACACCAACGATTCTATTTCTACTGCCATGCGTTTGATCGACATGGGCTGTGAACCTTTTTTAGTGGCTTCCTCGCTACGTGCAATTGTCGCTCAGCGTTTGGTTAAGAAAATTTGTGAAAACTGTAAAGCGCCCTATCAGTTAAGTGGCCAGGAACGGGTGTGGTTAAAAAACATTAATGCATCCGCGGTGAATGAAGCCTACTACAGTGGTAGCGGTTGTCACCAGTGCAATAATGTTGGCTACAGCGGTCGAATCGGGGTGTATGAGTTATTAGAACTCGATGAAGCGATGCTTGACGCATTACGAATGGGAAGCCCTGCGAATTTCTCGAAAGCGGCCCATGCCAACAAATTCTTTGTWCCYTTGAGTGCGTGTGCGCTCGAGTACGCGACCAAAGGTTTAACGTCTATCAAAGAGGTGTTTCGAATCTCTGCGTCGCTGGAGGATCGTCAGCCTGCGGCGAATCAAGAGAGTTTCACTGAGCAAGTGCCAGGCAGTAATTTAAGTTGATAGGCGCGTTACCGAACAAGACCCGGTAAGAGGCTCGAGGCAAAAGAGTTAGCTAAATGAAGTGGCGATTAGGAAATTAATCGTCAGGCCGTTAAAGAAAGAAGTGTGTTAGCAATTGAAATAGCAATGTGATTTAGAATTGGCAGGTTAGTAATCGATGACGTTGTACCATTATACAGGGCGAAGTGCATCAGGGGATGCCATCAGTGGTGAGTTAGAAGCCGCTAATGAAGGCGTTGTCGCCACGCGCTTGCAAGGCCAAAATATAATCCCTATAAAAATCAAGGTGCACAAGGCAGAAGAAGAAAAAAAGAAGAAGGTGGAGACGGGGAGTTACTTTGATCCGAAGGTCACTTCCGATCACCTTAATATGTTTTGTAGACAGATGTATGCCTTAACCCGTTCTGGAATCCCCTTGGTGACCGCGATTAATGGCTTAGCCGACTCAAGTAGTTCACCGACCTTAACTCGAGTACTAAGGGAAGTGGTGGTGGATCTAACCAACGGTAATTCGCTGTCGAGTAGCTTGATGTTGCACAAAAAAATATTCTCGCATTTGTTTGTGAGTTTGGTGCATGTGGGGGAGAGTACGGGCAAACTTGACGAAGCCTTTAAGAAATTGGTGGCTCATATTGAGTTAGAAGCGGCAACCCGAAAGCGGGTGAAGTCCGCATTGCGATACCCCATGATTGTTTTTACTGCCATGGGCGGGGCCATGATGGTGATCAACTTATTTGTAATCCCGACCTTTGCCAAAGTGTTTGAGAGCTTTGATGCCGAGTTACCGGTCCCTACCAAAATATTAATGGCGACCTCTGAATTTACCGTGAATTATTGGTGGGTTATCTTGTCGATTGTGACTGGGGCGATTATAAGTCTGCGCAGTTATAAAAAAACAGATCGCGGTGAATTGATGTTTGATCGCTTAAAGTTGCGTATTCCTTTAGTTGGAAAAGTACTAAAAAAAATAGCCTTAGCACGTTTTACGCGTTCTTTTGCTATGTTGTCTGCCTCAGGCGTGCCCGTGGTACAGTCGATTAAAATCACCTGCAATGCATTGGGTAATCGTTATATAAGCGAATCCATTGCAACTATGAGCCGAGGTATTGAGCAGGGCGATACATTAACCAACACGGCGGCCGCAACTAAAATGTTTACACCGCTTATTTTACAGATGATCTCGGTGGGTGAAGAAACCGGTTCCTTAGATCGATTACTCGATGATGTGTCGGATTTTTATGAACAAGAAATCGATTACGACCTAAAAATGTTAGCGGATTCCATTGAACCCATTATGCTCGTATTCATGGGTGGAATGGTTTTAATATTAGCGTTGGGTGTATTTTTGCCCATGTGGGAATTAACCTCTGTCGTAAACTAACCTTTGGTTATTAAAACCGACGTTTTACCGCCGGAAAAACCATCTATCTGAAACTGATTTCTACGCTATTGCAAAGACGCTATAATTCACTTAAATAAATTGCACTGGAGCAATTGAAGGGCACAAAGCAGCCCGTGGCAGGGTTGTTTTAAAAAGTCGAATAATAGAAAGAAAGACAAGATCTTTGCGGGTCGCTATCGATTGAACTGAGTGTTTATAAAACGACGTGGCAGTCGGTTGTTTTATTGATCACTGAAAGCAATTGATTTTAAGGCAGTTCGAAAGTCAAAACTATTAATGTGAAATTAACAGACAAGAGGCGGTAGTATAATGAGAAAGCAATCAGGTTTTACGATGATCGAGCTGGTAATGGTCATTGCTATCTTAGGCACTTTGGCGGCATTCGCCTTACCGAAGTTTGCAGATTTATCAGGCACCGCTAAAACTGCCACGAGTAATGGTGGGCTTGCAGCAATCCGTTCTGCGTCTGCAATTGCCCATGCGTACTCATTAGCGACTAGTACTTCAAGCGGTAACATCACCATGGATAATGTCTCGGTGACTTTAGTGAATAGTTACCCAAGTGGCGACAATGCCGACACAGGGACTATTTGTGATGCGGCCGATATGTCCGGTTTTACCTGTACTGACGATAATGCCAATCCGGCAACGACTACTATTACCTTAACGGGCAGCACTTGCACCTTTAAGTATAAAGAAGCCACATCCTCGGTTGCACCGGTATTTACCGCGGTGGCATGTCCCTAGGCAGTTGATGGGATCTAAATGGGCCTAGGGCTCATTGGATCGACGGTGTATGTTACGAAATATAGAAAGGAATCTGGGTTTACACTCATTGAAATTATCGTGGTGCTGGTGTTAATTGGAACGCTGGCATCGGTTGGTGGCGGACAGTTTTTTTCGCGCGATAATTTCGATGAACGATTTTTCTATGATGATTCCCTCCAAGCATTAAGGTTCGCACAAAAGCTGGCCATGGCCAGCGGCTGCATGACGCAGTTTAGCATTAGCGGCTCCGGCTATTCTTTAAAACAAGACGCCAATTGCAACAGTGCTTCGACCAGTTTTACTCAAGATCCTTATCGCCCTGGCACCTACGCTAAGGGCTACTCGAATGCGTCTGTGCCCAGCGGCATCTCAGTGACCACGTCTGTTAACCCCCTCATTTTAGCCGCAACCGGCGAAATTAAAAATAGTGCCCTAACCACCATTAGCACCGCGACCATTGTGATTGGTAGTCGTACCATTAATATCGACGGGCCTACGGGGTTTGTGCGATGAAAGCTAATTCCGGTTTTTCTCTAGTTGAATTAGTCATGGCGATTTCATTAATGGCGATAGCCATGGCGGGGTTGATGTCCGCTTACGCCAACACAGTAAAGCGCAGCGCTGACCCGATGATTATGCAGCAAGGGTTAATCATCGCTGAGTCGCTAATGGAAGAGATTTTATTGCAGCCTTTTCTAGACCCCGCATCAGGCACTGCCTGTCCCTCCGCACCGGGGAGCCGAACTGATTTTAATAATGTCTGTGATTTTAATGGCTATTCCTCTGCAACTATCAAAGACCAAGGTGGCACGAGTTACAGCCAGCTGAGTAATTTTTCGATAGCGGTGTCGGTGTCCAATAGTGCCGCTGGCGAATTAGGCGCTGTGCCTACGGCGAGCTTATTAAGAATTGATGTCACGGTGTCGAATGCATTAAATAGTACCGTTAAGTTAATCGGTTATAAGGCGAAATTCTAAACGAGAAATACAGTGAGGCTACTCAGTCGGTGTCATAGCAATGTAGACGGGTTTACCATGATTGAATTGGTCGTGGTGATTACGCTGATGTCGACTGTGGGCGTACTGGTGTCCTTGATCGTGTCCAGTCAAATGCTGGGCTACGTTGATATTGCGCGGCGTGCCGCCTTGGTGGATCGCGCCGAAACATCCGTGAGACGTATGGCGCGWGATATACGTAATGCAATTCCCAAYTCCATTCGAGTCACGGGGRATTATATTGAGTTGGTACCGATTCAAGATGCAGGCCGCTATCGGGCATTAAATTCGACGGCAGTGAATACCGATATATTAGATTTCACTCAAAAGGATAATCGCTTTCAAGTACTGGGTAGCCTAAGCAGTCCAGCCAGTGGTTCGCAGTTGGTGATTTATAATATCGGCTTAGTCAATTCAAGTACGCCGGTGGCCGGCAGTAATGTCTATGCCGCAGCGAGTAGCAGTACATTTCCACCGTCGGGCAGTCATGTTATTTCTCCGGCGGGGACTAGTTTGACTGTGGTGTCGGATGCAAGCGGGGACTTCTTAACCTTAGGCTCGACATTTCAATTCGCCTTCGCATCGCCCGCGAGTCGGTTTTTTGTAGTCAAAGGCGCTTTAACCTATGGCTGTAACCTCACCGATGGCACCATCACGCGATACAGCGGTTATAGCCTACAAACCTCACAACCGAGTAATGGTGCGGCATCGCCATTATCCAGCGCACCTAGTAAAGCAACTCTGATAGATAATGTCACGGCGTGTAGTTTTGGTTATTCCAATGGCAGTGCTCAACGATCGGGTTTGCTTACCATACAGATTCGTATTGCAGACAAAGGCGAAACCGTAGAGCTGATGCATCAAGTACATGTGAATAATGCGCCTTAATGAATCAATAAAGCGTGAAGTTATTGAATATTATTCAATGAAATGCTAAACAATGAAATCGTTATTTATGAATAGTAAACAACACCGCACGAAACAATCAAAACAGATCGGATTTGCGTTGCCCGCAGCGATCTTTTTTATTGTTATTGTTGTATTGATCGTTACCTTTATGGCCAAAATACAAGACAACCAAACATCCACCTTTACCTTAGGCCTGCAAAGTAGCAAAGCCTATTTTGCAGCCAGTAGTGGCATCGAGTGGGCGGCCTACATTGCTACCACCACCAATGCGTGCCCAACGGGTTCCGCACCTACGGTGAATAATTTTACATTAACTGTAACGTGCACCAAAACAGGTTACGCCGAAGGCAGCTCWAGCAATAATGTCTTTAAATACGAAGTGCAGATCAAAGCTGAAAGCGGCACCTATGGATYGACGCCGGATTATGTGTCGAGACTTATATCAGCAACGTTTTATTTAGATGCGTAGTGTGGGTAAGAGATTAATGAAGCGAGTTAATTTTCAAGGCAATCTAAAATCGGTCATTGCCGCAATAACGCGCATTAAAAAAATAGTCGTGCGGCTTTGTGCAGTGTTGATATTAACCAATGGACTTTTTATCTCCTCACTCTATGCCGCCAGCTGTAGTGACGTTTTTCCCGGTGCGACCACCGCCAATATCACTAAAGAACTGACCCTGCCGACATTAACGGGCACTCTACCGCTCTGGAAATTTTTATTTGATGCTACCTATTCGGCCGGTGACTATCACTACACCTGGGGATCAATATCGAATAACGTAAAAATAAAAGCCAGCGGGGGCGCTAGTGTGCGTTTGTACTTCAAAGGCAATGTCACTATTTCTGATAACGTAAAAATGCTCGACGGCAAAGAAGAAGATCTTATTGTAATTATTGAAGGCAATCTAACCGTTGAGGATAAAGTAAAATTAAAAGGCTTTTACTACGTTAAAGGCAATGTCGAATTCAACGATGATTCAGAGATTAAAGGCGCAATTTCTGCAACCGGTAATATTACGATTAACGGCAGTAAAGTTAAAACAGATTATAAAGCCGATAAACTCGCCAAAGCAGATTTTAATAGTATGTGCACTCAAGGCGCGGATGAGGGCTGTAGTAAGGTTTTTTCTGGGGCGTTGGTACCGTCTACCGCGAACACCTTAAGCTTGCCCGCGTTTACCGGCAGCAGCGCACTGAATTTAACGTCTGGAAAAACCACCTTTGCCACCGGTGATTTTCACTACACCACAGGCAATATGTCGGGSAGTGCGAAATTAAAGACCTCGGGACCGACCACGCGCCTGTATTTTAATGGCAACGTGACTTTGGAAGATGACGCGAAGATTACCGAAAAAGACGCCGACGAATTAATCATAATCATTAAGGGTAATTTAACCGTTAAGGATCATGCCAAAGTAAAAGGGTTCGTGTATGTGCAAGGCAATGTCACCCTTGAAGATCGCGCCGACATTAAAGGCTCTTTAGTCGCAACAGGCACTATTACCACGTTGGGCAGTAAAGTAAAAACCAAATACGAATCCAGTAAATTATCCACCGTGGAGTTTTCCACCTTATGCGGGGAGGGCGCGGTCACTACCTTAGATCATTTTGCTTATACGGTAAGCACTGCAGCAAGCGTCTGCACCGCCCACTCGGTGACTATTACGGCACAGGATTCCTCCAATGCCACGATTACCGGCTACACCGGTTCTATCACGTTAAGCACAAGTACTTCCAATGGTAATTGGGCAGTGACCACCGCGACCAACGCCATTAATAATGGCACCAGTGATGATGGTGGGGCTACTTATACCTTTGCCGCTGGCGACAGTGGCGATATCGTATTAACCTTGGCCAATGAACATGCTGATACGCTGACTATTACCACCACCGATAGTTCGGCATCGAAAAGCACTACCTCGTCTTCGATTACCTACACCGATAACACCTTTGTATTTTCTACCGGTGATAGCTTAGCCAGTGATGTTGTGGCCGGGCGTGATCATAGTTTTACCGTTTCTTACATGAAGAAAAACCCGTCCCCCAGTAGCACCACTTGCAGTGTGGCCAGTGGCTACACCGGCAGTAAATCATTGAAAGCCTGGGTTGCCAAACACGGGGATGATCCCAGTGGCACGGCGCCGAAAATAAACAGTGGTTCGTCTTTACCCTCCTCGGTGGGGGGGTCGAATAATGTGTCGTTAACCTTTAGCTCGGGCGTGGCTAATTTCACTTTAAATACCTTCGATGTCGGTAAATACGCTCTAAACCTGCGAGATGATTCAGGCGGTTTTGCGACCGCGACCATTAACGGCGCGAGTGACACTTATGTAATCCGCCCTTTTGGTTTATACATTGCCGTCACCGGAAACTCGGCGGCCAGTAGTCACAGTGGTACTAAGTTTAAAAAGGCCGGCGAAGCGTTTACTGTGGTCGTGACGGGTGTGTTGTATGCCTCGGCGGACGATCAATACAATACTGCGGGCAGTGCGACGCCTGATGGTTTCCCTGATTATCATTCTGATACGACGCCGTCTAACAATGCCAATTTATCCAATAACACCGCCGCGCCTTCTTTTGGTGGTGAAAGCGAAACGGTGGCATTGACTGCACTGCTTTATGACCCGTCACCCGCCGGCGGTGCTAATGACCCTGGGCTCAGTGGGACTACCTCAATCAGTTCCTTTAGTAGTGGTGTGGGATCAAGTACTAATGTGAAATACACCGAAGTAGGCATTATTGAAATTACTGCGCAACTTACCGATAGCAATTATTTAGCGTCGGGAAAAAATGTCTATGGAAAATCCGGATACGTCGGGCGTTTGTATCCCGATCACTATACCTTGTCCGCGAATACCCCAGCGCTAGCCGACGGCGGTGCGTCGTGGACGTGTGATTTTACTTACCAAGGACAAACCTTTGGATTTAGTACGGACCCGGTGATTACCGTTACTGCTGTTAATGCAGGCGGCACGGCTACGAAAAACTTCGGGGGCGACTATTGGAAATTATCCGCGCCTACCAGCCATTCGTTTGCTGCAACGGGGCTGCCTTCTGGGACGAGTACCGCCTTAAGCCACAATAGTGCCTCGACAACCTATGTCTACACCAATACCGGCTTGTCGGGCTACGATGGCGTCGGAACGCTGACCATTGCCAGTGATGCCTTTACATTTACTCGCAATAACAGCCGGCCGGCGTCTGGAGATGTCGCCTTTACACCTTCGTTAGCCATGACATTCATCGCCTCCCAATTTACAGATCCCGATGGGGCCTGTTATGAAAGTGCCAGCAGTTGTGCCAGTTATGCGGTGAGTAGTATCGGCGGTACCGAAATCCGTTACGGCCGAGTGGTGTTGGATGAAGCGTTTGGCAGTGAGTTGTTAGCATTGCCCATGGCGACGCGGATTGAATACTACGCCACCACAGGTTCCTCGACGGCGTTTGTGGTCAATAGTGCCGATAATAATTCTTGTACCGGCACAAGCTTAGGTTCCGGCAATATCACCTTATCGAATTATTTGGGCAATCTCTCTTCGGGTGAAACCACGGCGTCTTTATCAGGCTACAGCAGTGGCGTGGGCACCATCAACTTTACGGCCCCAGGCAGTGGTAATGACGGGCAAGTCAAAACCACGCTGAACGTACCCGCTTACTTGGAGTACAATTGGTTTGACACGGGGCTTGCAGATCCAGTGGCAGCAGGGGTCTTTGGCATCTACGAAGGCAACGAGACTATTTTTTACTTCCGTGAAAGTTATCGTTAAATTGATTTAATTATTTAGTTGTCTAATGCAATTGAATGCTGAAATTCTCCGCAAGATCTAATAGGTCATAATGTTGTGATATTGGGTGGGAGTTGTTTGGTTTAGATTTGGCGGTGGTAGAAGACCACTATTACTTCATTCTTTGTAGAATATTATAAAAACGGTTATTCCCTCAGTTGGGGCGTAATTATTGGATAACGCATTTGTTCCGTCATCGCCTGATGCTTGGATTTTAACGCTATTAATTACCAAACAATATTTTCTGTCTTCTCTATACTAGCGCTTCCGTTTGCGCTGTCCRATTCTCAATTTTCAACTTCGGAACCTGCTTGAAATGCTTTGTATTGTTTGTGACTATTGTAGCGCTCACACTTAAAACATGGCCGGCAATCATGGTGTCATTCGGGCCAATAGGTGTCCCCTTTTTATATAAAGCCGCCTGTAGCTTTGAAAATGACTCTGCGGCGCTGCCATCCCACGGTAATATTTCGTCAAGGCACTCGGTGAAAGAAGTAATCAGCGTGAGGTGCTTTTTCCGTGCATTAGAACGCTCGGCCCCAAGAAGTAATTCAGCATAAGTTATGGATGATATTGTAATGTAGTCACCGCGCTCGCTTTTTTCCTGCATTGCTGACAAAACTTGGGCAGGATTTTTTCGTATAATATAGCTGCACGTATCAGTATCAAGTACATAGAGGTTCAAAGCTTGACCCTCTCGTTGTCGAAGACGCCCGGCCTGTCAGTCATAAAATCATCATCTGCTAACGGCTGATCAAGGAGAGACAGCCAGTTCTTTCTAACGGGCGTAATAATGAGAGACTTTCCGTCTTTGCGTATAGTCACCTCATTAATCCCCTCAAACTCTAAGTCCTTGGGCAGTCGTACTGCTTGATTTCTACCATTAATGAATAGCTTGGCTGTTCTTTCTTGCACAGGGAAGGCCTTTTGTGATTAGTGTACCTCGAAGTATATGCCGTGTATATGCATATGTAAAGCATATGTAAAGCATATGTAAAGCATAGGTAAATTCAGCGGTGTGCTCTGGGGGGTACGAAGGATTTTCCGTCTAAAAAAGATATAATACTCCACAGCCCCTTATATTCAGCGAGTGGGTTAGGGTATTACAATAATGAGCGGCTACATAAAGTTAGCGGGATAGACCACCGTTCATGGCTGCATAAGGTCTACTTTTGACGTCAATTAAAAAAGGGAGGACTACCTAGAACCAGTAGTATGCTTATAAAAAGTTATACTCCCTCAGTAATGGAACCTATGTCCTGAAAAGGGAAAGCACGTTAGCGTTTCTTCGAAGTTAAATTTAGCGGCTCTATTACTTGCCTGGGTGTACGGTCTGCTCCTCTATAAAGATAATTAATTATCGGTCAAGTATCTCTATCTACTTATTCAAACCGACGTTTGAATGAATCAATTCTCTGTCACGCTGTTATCAATACGGCTAAATATCCACACGAACGTCAAAATATACTCTTGTGGATTAAGTGTTTTATTTCTATAGCTAGTTGATTTAATTGACGCTAATGAAGGGTAGTTGCCCTAGTTGTTGGTAAATCGTCAAGCCTAAATAACCAATACTCATAAGTGTTCGTGATTTTTGTTAATAAAACACTAAAAGTGTGATCCTCTCGTCAAAAACCAATCGCCTAATAACTCTGAGTGCAGTGATTCGCCCACTGGTCAGAGTTTTGACTAATTCGTTTGGTTTCAATAAACATTAATCGTAAGCTGTTTACATCGAATTCATAAAAGTAAATTTTTGTTCGAGGAACGCTTTTTCGAAGAGGCCCAAAGAAATTACTGGTAAGCCGTGAATCAAAATAGCGATCAATTAATAGTGAATGAAAGGTGTATAAAAATGATTACAACGACGGTAAAAAAAGTATTCGGTAGTGCTATTTTGGGTAGCGCGATGGCGGTGGCGAGTATGTCCGGTTATGCCGCGGACAATGGTGATGTCGGGGCAACATCTCAAGGAGAAATTGGGGTGACATTGGAAATACCCGCCCTTATTAGAATTCATAGTCTTGAAGACGTCGATCTGGGCACCTTTGATGCCACCTTGTCTGCGAGTGAACTGGCTCAGTTTTGTGTTTGGGGTAACGTTGCTGCATACAACATTACTATTACTTCGGCGAACGCTACCAATCCAGCTGATGAGACGACTCCTCCACGACTACAACGAGGTACTTCTGGGGAATACATTCCTTATGATGTTCACTTTAAGAGCGGTGCAGTGGCTGCATTAAACACGGATCCTGTTAGTACCGCGGGTGCTTTGCCGGGTTCAACGGCTGGCGGGACTATCGCCACTGATTGCACTAACGCGTCATTATTGATGGAAGTCGATAGTGCGGATATCGAAAACAGCACCGTGGGTACTTACGTTGACGTACTAACATTGCTTGTAAATCCGGTTTAGTTAGCGTGAGGATATGGAATCAATTGATTGCTTGTTTAACGTAATCTTGTTGTCGAAATAGTACGATGGTAATAATAAAACGCTTAACTTCGGAAAAAAGAACAACTCTAAATAAAAATAGAAAGTGAACGCAGTGAAAAAAGTAACTCCTATAAAAAAACATAGACGCCCAATAATGATTGTCATTATGTGGGCGTTTTTTATTTTTTATTCCTGTGCGGCGCAATCCAATATGCAAGTGGGTAATGCCAATGATATAGATCTCGGCGGCTGGAGTGGTCAAACATTAATTGCCGGCAACGACAATGTTTGTGTGCGATCCGATTTTTGTTTATTTGGGAACTTTTGCTTCGGGCCGATTGAATACGCAGTGACCGTGCTGGGTCAAGGGGCCAGTGGCACTTTTGTACTGAGTAATGGCATCGATGAAATACCGATGCGGGTTTATTTTAATAATGCCTCAGGCACTACCGATCGCGTTGAACTTTTCCCTGGCGTTGCGCTAACGGACCAGACCGGTGCTCAAACAAGAGGCTGTAGCGCGGATAACGGTAATTATTCCGTGGAACTCGATCGCGCTGATTTGCTCAACGCTAGCGCCGGAAATTATCGGGGTGTTATTGATTATGAATTTGAAAATGATATTCGTGAAGTCACTACCGGGCAATGGGTGGTGGATGTCAATCTTGCTGATTTGGTACAAATTATAGGGCTAGATGACCTGGGTTTGTCTTCCGGAGAGGGAGCCTACCTGAAAGGCGGTGATGACTTTTGTGTGTATCGAAATGGCGGTGTGGATTATTCAGTTAATGTGCGTTCAGGTAACGGCGGCGCRGCCGGTGTTTTTATTTTGAATTCGGGCGCAGACGCCGTCAACTATGAAGTCTTTTATGATGATCAGATGGGCGCCGATAGCAATGCGCGCCAGCTCTCTGAAGGCAATACCTCGGGTGGGTTTACCGGCTCCGGTACTTATTCAGCGGGCTGCACAAGTCAAAACGCGTCTATTTTTGTGCGTGTCCGAGCGGATCTGTTAATGCGTTTTGGTAGTTACTCCGATGTGTTAACCATTGAAGTTGTGCCTGAGTAAGCCGCCGTGAAAGATTCTCTTGAAACGAAGCCCCGTTTATTGAATCACTTCATTATTCTACTGGTCAGTTTTATACTTTTCTGGCCGACTCTAGGCCATGGCGTAATTGAAGTGGGCAATATAGATAACATCAACGCCGGCAGCTGGACGGGCCAATCCTTGGTGATTGGCGACGATAATATTTGCGTGCGTTTTGATCGAGGCTGCGATCGCGGTCGCGGTTGTCGTGCGCGCCGTAACTACAGCCTGGTGGCGATGGGTGTCGGAGTGGGCGGTAGTTTTGTGGTTAGTAAGGGCGCGGAAGAAATTCCATTTCGTTTGTACTATAACGATGGCGCCGGAGTGGCCGGACGCGTGGAAATCTTGCCAGGGCAAGCAATAATGTCGCTCCAAAACGCTCAAGCAGGCCAATGTGGTCCGGCGGATAATGGTAATTTCTCGGTGGAGTTTGACGTTGTTGATTTGTATCACTTAAGCGCCGGTGATTACGCGGCCACGGTGGAGTTTGTTCTGGGTAGAAACAATGGCCGGGGTGAGACGCTCACCAGTGAAATTGATGTGCTAATTAATATTGCCGATGTGGTGCAATTAACCGGATTGGATGATGTAGGCCTCACGCCTGCTGGGGCTTATTTACAAGGCGGGGATGATTTTTGCGTGTATCGCAATGGTAGCGCTGGCTATCGAGTGGCCGTCAGCTCTGGCAATGGCGGCGCGCAAGGTGCTTTCATTTTACGTGCGGGCACCGAGCAAGTGAGTTATGAGGTGTTTTACGATCATGTGGTGGCTGCTGGCAGTAATGGCGTGTTGTTGGCCGAAGGTGTCCCCAGCGGAGGTTTTACTGGCTCGGGGGTCTATTCCGCGGGGTGTATGACTGAAAACGCATCCATTTATATCCGTGCCCGTGCGGATTTATTTCAACGCTTTGGTAGCTACTCCGATACCTTAACCATTGAAATCATTCCTGAATAATTCCCTCAGTAGTTCGTTTTAACGCGATTAGTGGCTCTTTATCCCTTCGATTGCTTGGAAACTACGTTGATGGCCTGCTCAAACTGCTTTACTTAAACAAATGCGGCTATTCACGACCAAAAAGCCTTAATCTGATGTTTTTCGTGCCGAAGACTTGAATTTCTTGGTCAAATAGTTGATACAGTGATCCTGTCACATGGGTTACGTCGTTTTAGCTGTTACTGAGTTGTAGTAAAGGCGTAGCTGAGTTCAATAGTTTGATACGTGCCGTATAAAAACGTACCCGAAAAGTTCAGTAATCCTAGCGTCGGAGGGATGAGAGAATGAAATTAAAACCAGATGATTTTTGCCAAATGAAGGGTGTTACGCCCATCACCATGTTAACGGCGTACACCTGCCCTGTGGCTCGCAGCCTTGAAAAAGCGCAGATCCCGATTCTTTTAGTCGGTGATACCGTGGGCATGGTTGAAATGGGTTTTGATAGTACACGTGACGTTACCATTGAACACATGGAGTACCACGTAGCGGCTGTACGCCGCGGCGCGCCGACCACTCACATTATTGGTGACTTGCCCTACGAGACCGATATTAATCCTGAGGTGGCCTTGCTGAATGCCAAGCGGCTGATTGCTGCGGGCGCCGACAGTATTAAATTGGAAGGGCCAAAACAAGACGTCATCGCGCATTTAGTGGCGCATCAAATCGCTGTGGTGGGTCACACTGGCTTAACCCCTCAGACTGCCACTAGCTTTAAGAAAGTGGGTCGTACTGCAAGTGACGCGAAAAGAATCGAAGACGAAGCGCAGTTAATCCAAGACGCCGGCGCGTTTATGGTGGTGTTGGAACATATTCCCTATGATTTAGCCCAGGGCATTACCCGCGCATTGTCGATTCCTACCATTGGCATTGGCGCTGGACCGGATTGTGATGGTCAAGTGCTGGTGATTAATGATGCGCTCGGTTTAGGCGACTATTGGCCTCCGTTTTCGAAGCAATATGGCCAAGTGACGGACACTATTTTAGACGTCGCGCAGCGCTTCTCGAAAGAAGTTCAGTCCAGGGAAYTCCCCAATAATATTATTTCCCTTACCGGCTCCGGTAAAGCTTGATTCGGACTGACCTTGAGTCGCCGACAGTTTCGCAGTATTACTCGTTGAATGTGCGTTGAATGCTTTTGTTCTCTTACTCTTCAAGCATTTAAGGCACACTAAATTATTCTACTAGTGCTCGAAACCAATCAAATTAATTGATTCAATGCTCAAACACTAAGTTTGTTTCTTTGATTTCCTTCCAGCTGCAATTAGAATCGGATCGTTCTACCTAAAGATCATTATTTGAACACTCTTGGACACCTGGTACATCAAGGTTTTCAAGGCATTAAGGCGATCTTTAGCGTACCCTGGATTTTAATTTCGTACGGATTTAGAAATGAAAAAATATGCGTTGATTGCTCCTATGATAGTGCCCATGATTTTTTCCGCAGCGCCTGCTTTTGCGGAAAAGCCCTACGTAGGCGTGGATTATTTTATTGCCTCGTACGATCAAATCAACGCAGACCTGAACTCCCAGGGTGTTCGTATTAAGACCGGCTCAGAAATTACCCCCTACTTTGCCATTGAAGTCTTTATTGCCAGCACCGTTGAAAATACGTTAAACCGAACCAATGGCCAGGAGATAGATGCGTCATTGGAATCCATCGTCGGCGCATCGGTTCGGCTACAGTATCCTGTGGTACAAGACCGAGTCGGCTTGTACACCACGCTGGGCGTCTCTCGTGCAGTGATCGTGGCGAAAAGCGAGCTACTATTGGATGAAGAAATATCCGCCGCTGAGAGTGGTACGTCATTGGGCTTTGGGGTTGATGTGGCTGTAAGTAAACAATGGCTCGTGAACTTGGATTATACGTCTTACGTTAACCGGGGTGCGGTGGAGCTGAATGCTGCCAGCATAGGCATAAAATACCGCCTCGATTAGCCGCCTCAAAACTCATGGCGATAAAATAATAAAAATTCCTTAGTCGTCAGCCGAAGTAGCCACCTAGGCCCATGATCAGAATAACAAGCATCAATCGCACCGCAGCTGTTATAAACTTGCAGTGTGCTTAAGCGCGCCCGCTTACTTCGCAATAAAGAAACTCGTCTGAACATGAAATCCAATCATTCACTCATCGTTACGCTTACCTCAATGACGCGCGCGCCACTGGTATGGCTAGTGATTGGCCTCAGTAGCCTGACGTTTTTCATGATAAGTACCCAAGGCCTGGAGTCTCTTTCGGCTTGGTTTATGCCCGAGGCGTTGGATGATTGGTTCGCGCTTACTTCTATTTGGCGGCTTTGGACTCCGATGTTTATCCACTATACCGTGCTCCACTGGGCGACCAATGTCTATTTGTGGTGGTCATTTGCATCCAAGTTAGAGGCCCAGTCGCGCATTGAGCTTTTGAGCGTGACATTATTCACCGCAGCGGGGGGTAACTTCTGCCAATGGTGGATGCAAGGGCCCAATTTCGGCGGCCTGTCTGGCGTCGCCTATGGCCTTATGGCTTACCTTTGGTTGATGAATCGATACGGYGCTAGAGAAAGCTACCGAATTGATAATATACTGGCCTCTTTAATGCTTTGCCTAATACCTCTCTCCTTTGTGGAATTAGAGTTACAATTGGCAAGTTACGCGCACCTCGGAGGTTTAGCCTTTGGTGCTTTCATGGCAATGGCTACTATTGATCTCAAGAGAAGGTCGCAGAAGGTGTTGCGATGATTGAGATTACTGAAACGAAAAGGACCCAAACATGCCAGATTTACGAGCGATGTGCTTTGGCGATCTAAATAACGTCGTAAAGGTAATTCACGCCCATGATGAAGATGACGGTGAAGCGGCCGAAGCTGACTACCGTGATGCAGGATTTGAAAATCAATACGTGCTTGAGAAAGAGGGCCAGATCGTTGGCGTGACAGGCTACAAAGAGGTCCCCAGCGCCGATCAATGTTATTGGTTGTCGTGGACCTATTTACAGCCGTCGCATCAAGGCCAGGGCTTGGGTAAAGCCATGTTGCTGGAGCTGCTGGACATACTACGCAGCCAAGGAGCCCGTAAGATATTTGTTAAAGTCTCCGATTATGAAGACCCAGAGGATGGTAAAATCTATCAACAAGCACTTCAGGTCTACCAAGGGCTGGGGTTTGTAGAGGAAGTAGTTAGCGATGACTTCTATGATGAAGGTGAGAATCAAATCATTCTCGGCTTGTATCTTCGTGATGACAAAGACCAACTTGAACAAGACCCGGAGGTCGGGGAAGAAAAACCCATTATTAGCTTTGATGGCTTGTTTGAGATCGCTGAAACCGAAGGTGCTTATACATTCTCGTGGGTGGTCAAAGAAACCCGCAAGTTATTTGGTAAGCGCAACTTCAGTGTTGAAGACTTACAGATCGGATTACAATCGGTGCAAAGCGAAGGCGGGCGTAAAGTGTTTTTAACTTTCCCGTCGAACTTGCCCTTAATCCACAGCCCATTGCAGTCGGCGGGCTTCAAATACGTCGGCCAATTACAGAATTATTATGAGCACGGTGTGCACGAATTTCATTTTAGTCATGATCTTCATAACCTCGAAAACACGCCCACCTGAGACTCGCTTTAAACAGTATCATTTATTAATATTACAATAGGAAAATAGCCAATGAGCAACACAACAGGAAATGTAGTCAAGTATGGCCTAATCGCGGCAGTCGTGGGCGGCATGCTGTACTACGGGGGGGAGAGTAACAACTCCACTACTCAAGAAGAGATTGATCTGAATGCTGTTTTAGACATTACCGTGGACACCTTGTACAGCTTTGATGAAGGTTTGCAGGGCCAGCAACAGTATCAAAGTGATTATCAAGATAGCTACCAAGATGACTACGCTGCGCAAGCACCCGCAGACGATACAACACTAGCCTCTGAATCTGCTTCCGAGCCTTCCTCAGCAGACGCTGCTTCCAGTGCCAAAGACGATGCAATCATGGCGGACTTTTCAAGAACGCTACAAGATAACTTGAATGCTGCGCACCCTGCGCTTTACCCCACGGCTTTGGGCGTGGTGCCTCGTAGTGACGCGTCTTTATTAGCATTTGATGATGCTAATGGTAGCCAAAGCTACGATGAAGATGAAACCAAACTATTCATCATCGAAATCGACGGCGAGAACTCGCGCATTGTYGCGTCCAGCCGCAGTGGTGCTGTRAATGATCATCACTTCAGTGGCACCTCGTTACTGACCGGTTACTTGATCGGTAGCATGYTGGCACGCCAGCGCTTAGCCGGTGTGAATCCTTCACGACTTGCTAACAAAAAACCTGCGACTGCGAAAACTGCCGCCAAGGCCCGCGCGGGATCAGGAAGTCATTCCAAAGGAAAATAGCGCCGCTTTTCAGCTCGCTTCAAACCGCTGAGCCTCCCCCTTTACCGTCACTTAAACGTGATACGCCCCAAGTGTAATGAACACTTGGGCGGGGGAGCGAAGCCCGCCATCGAATCAGTCACCTCAGAGTCATCACATGTCCGCTAGCCCTCCGTCGCCGTCGYCCAATCAGGATGAAATTCARCCCCTGACTGATGCTCAAACAGGGGTGTTGTTGTTTTCGATTCTTATCGTGGCCTTGTGTGGCATCGTTTATGAATTAATTATTGGTACTGTTTCCAGTTATCTACTGGGCAACAGCGTGTTTCAATTCTCCCTCACCATTGGCGTGTTTATGTTTGCCATGGGCCTGGGATCGCAGATATCGAAATACTTTAATAACCAGTACGTACGAAATTTTATAATCATAGAAATCGCCATTGCGTTAGTCGGTGGCATTTGCAGTGTATTACTGTTTATGGCGTTTCCGTTTGCGCGGGTGATGTATGAATCAGTCATGTACAGTTTGATATTGATCATCGGTGCCTTGGTGGGTATGGAAATTCCTATACTGACCACGTTACTGTCTCAAAAAAGAAGCATGAAAGAATCCATCGCCAATGTACTGTCACTCGATTATGTCGGCGCGTTAATAGGCTCGGTGGCTTTTCCATTAATACTGCTGCCCAGCTTAGGATTAATCCAATCGTCCTTTGCCATTGGCCTGATTAATATCAGTGTGGCAATTGTGAACGTGTTTGTTTTTCGACATTACCTGGTGCAATACAAAAATATATTAATGCTGTCTGTTTCTATTTTGGTCTTGCTGGGAGCGAGTATTTATTTCGGCACCTACATTACCCGCTTCTCCGAAAAGCACCTCTATTTTGATCAAGTCATTTATTCAGAGCAAACCCCTTACCAGAAATTAGTGGTGACGCGATCGGTGACCACGCGTGAGCAACGTCTTTATATCGACGGTCATATTCAATTCTCATCAAGGGATGAATACCGTTACCACGAATACTTAGTGCATCCGATAATGGCCATTCCAGGACCGCGTAAAAAGGTACTGATCTTGGGCGGCGGCGATGGTCTTGCGGCGCGGGAAATATTGAAATACGACGACGTAGAATTAGTGCATCTGGTGGACATTGATCCGGAAATGCTGCGTATTGCCAGAGAGCTGCCCATGTTAACGCGTCTCAATAAAAACAGCATGACCTCCGATCGTCTCACGGCATTTAGCGAAGATGCCTTTAGCTTTATAAATCAACCGGGCATTTTATACGATCGTGTAATCATCGATATGCCCGACCCTCATAATGAAGCCATTAATAAATTATACTCGCGTGAATTTTACACCATGGTCCAACGCCGGTTGGCACCCGAAGGAATCTTGATCACGCAAAGCTCCTCCCCGTTTTTTACCCGGCGGGTATTTTGGTGCATTGAACATACCCTCGATCAAGTTTTCGATCACACCCTCAGCTACCACACTTCCTTGCCTTCGTTTGGTATCTGGGGGTTTAATATGGCAAAGAATAGCGCCGACTTTCCTGAAAGCTTTGAATTCGATATCCCCACGCGCGCGCTTACCAATGAAACCATGATGGCCTCACTCATCTTTGCCAAAGACACCGCCAAGATCTCAACGCCAGTGAACTCCATCATGGAGCCGAAGTTGTATCAGCTTTATATTGATGATTTGCGGATTTAGTAGATTAGAAATCCCGGTGAGATGCGCCCTTTTCGATGACGTATGTATAGGGCTCCTTACGATCGGCTTCTATCGCCCTGAATAAAATACTGGTAGTAAGTATCGGGTCGCGATGTTCTCTCGCAAGCATCCATTCCGCCATAAGTTCTGCGAAAAGCACCGCTAAGCCATTGATTATTGGCCCTTCTGGGTCATAGATTATCTCGTCTAGACTTATTAAGTAGCATTCCATTAGGCACACTTTTATTGGTGCCTAGCTTGCGAAGCGCCTTGTTGAAGCGCGACTGGGTGAGTGGACTACTGATTGTTGTTCAGGGAGTTAATGGGCTTTAATAGTACGACGCGTAGTCAAAGGCCGAGCTTACGGTTTAGGGCGGGACAGAGCGATGGCGTGAGGGTGGGCAATGCCTGGTTGAGCGCTATTGTGTTTATCTGTGCGTGGGGGTGGGGTGTTAGCGCTGTTGCAGAACAAGCCCGGGCAGTAAGTAATAGTAAACTTACGACCGCCGCCGTTAACKCCAGCGCCGMGGATCTCGCCCCCTTACTGGGRCTGCRAGGCGAGATACGYTTTGAAACYCAAGTGCTTGAAGACACCACTGCTAGCTTAACACTCGATCGCATCAAACCTTTGTTTGATAGCCCTCTGGCTACGACTGCTGCGCAGGGCCTTACGGTTGCCGGCTTTACCGACAGCGTCATCTGGCATTCGTTCAGCTTTACCAACTCGTCAGAGAAGGYGGTGCCTTTTGTGTTGGTGATCAATGACTCCATGGTGGAGAGCTTTCAGTTATTTGAAGAGCGCGGCACCCAACGATTAACCCATCCCCCCAACGGCTTGGCTAATGCGCCTGCGCGCGTGATGTATTCGCGTATGCTCGCCTATGGACTAGCACTAGAGGCTGGTGAAACGGTTCGTTATTTTATTCGTAGCGAAAGTAAAAGTGCTTTGTCCTATGGCTTCAGTGTTCGAAGCCCGGAGCGCCATCAACAACTGCATAACCAAGATTTTTCCCTGTTAATGTTTTATGTCGGCGTTATTGTGTCACTGGTGTTGTACAATTTTTTTCTGTTTATGAGTACGCGAGGTGACTGGAGTTATTTGTTGTATTGCGGATCGATGTTGGCTCTTTGTAGCATCTTATTAAGCGTCAATGGGTGGGGCGGATTATTCTTAGTGGATTATCCGTGGCTTGTACATCACCACATCTGGGGTTTATTTTTTTTATCGATTGTGCTCAACGTGGGTTTTGCAAATTATTTTCTGAAAATAAAACAAACCTCCAAATGGCTGTATCGCTTTAATAATGGCTACATTGTTTTTAATGCTGCGATGTTTTTATTGAGTTGCGTAATTTTAAATGCGTGGGTATTCCAAATGGGCTTACTCATGGCTTTCTCCATGCCATTTGTATGCATTGCATCGGCCATCGTGTCTTTAAACAAGCAGGACAAAACCTCCCTGTTTTATCTTGTCGCTTGGTCGGGGTTTCTGGCGGTGGTGCTGATTGCGACGTCTACTGAGTTGGGACTAACCAAACATCGGGTCAACGAGGACCTGCTGCTTATAGTGGCCCATTCACTTGAAACGATTTTGATGTCGTTTGCGCTTGCGTATCGAATTCACGTGTTACAAAATCAAAGTAATGAAGCCGCTACCTTAGTGTTACTGTCAGAGGAGCGAAGTAAAGCCAAGTCACTTTATTTTTCAGAAATGAGTCATGAACTACGCACGCCCATGAGCGGGGTGGTAGGCATGGTGGAGTTATTAAAACACACTGAATTGGACGAAGACCAACGACGCTACGTGAATGTGATTCACAGCTCTGGCCAATCATTAATTAGTCTGGTAAATGACATTTTAGACATGTCGAAAATCGAGGCTGGGAAAATCGACATTGAAAAGGTCGCTTTTAATCTCGAAGAATTGATCAGTGATCTAGGCACTATGTTTTCGCCCTTGGCGCTGGAGAAGCAACTTTTTTTTAATACCTCCGTAGAACCCCATACCCCTAGAGAGTTAATGGGTGATCCGACGCGCCTACGTCAGATCTTAGTGAACCTAATCAGTAATGCGTTTAAATTTACTAGCGAGGGTGAAGTCGCCATTCGGGTGCATCAAGTGGAAAATACCTCGGGTTGTAGTTTTAAAGGCGAGACCACCCATGATCAGACGACGCTCAAATTTGATGTCATCGATTCTGGCATTGGCATTCCCCCAGCGGCGCAAAAACGATTATTTGAAGCTTTTATACAAGCAGAATCCAGTACCACACGACGATACGGCGGCACCGGTCTAGGCTTGTCGATTTGTAAACAGTTAGTGGAGCTAATGGATGGCAATATCGGAATCACCAGCGAAGAAGGCGTGGGTTCGATGTTTTCCTTCACCCTAAACTTTGATCTTTGCGAATCTGAAACTGATCTTGCGCGSGAAACCTATCTTGCCGATAATCGGGCAAACTTAATCTTGCGAGACAAACGTTTATTAGTGGTCGATCCATCGGAGCGAACTTGTGCAGTCATTAGAGAGCAAGCAGAGTTTTGGGGCATGCACGTTGACGTCGTGCGGCAATGTGAAAAAGGCTTGGTGTTAATTGACGACGGTGCGCAAGCGAACCGCCCTTATGA
Source organism: Gammaproteobacteria bacterium (assembly GCA_002402085.1). GTDB lineage: Bacteria > Pseudomonadota > Gammaproteobacteria > Pseudomonadales > UBA3067. The sequence continues at coordinate 17,647 of NVVB01000018.1, read as the reverse complement.
CATTATTCTCGTGGAGCGAAAAGTCTCTTGGCAAGATCACTCCTTGGGCCTTGAAGGGCTTGCCATGGCCTCGGTGATTCACAAAAAGCAACTCAGTAAACCGCCGGCGATTATATTGCTGAGTGCGGGCTATGAAGTGCTTAGTCCGCAAGATTGTGCAGGAGCCGATATCCACGCCCAGTACAGTAAACCATTGTCTATGGCGCGGCTGCGTAAAGCGTTGTGCGATGCATTGGCGACGCTGGACCTTGCCAGTGGTCTGACGTCTATTTCCGAAAAGGAGGCCGGTGAGGCTAAGGCGAGTGCCGAAGAATTTCACAGCAGCCTGCGGGTTTTGGTGGCCGAAGACAATAAATTTAATCAAATGGTTATTAAAGRGCTAATGGAAAACTTCCAGGTGCAATTCAGCCTGGTGGAGGATGGGCGCCAAGCCGCCGATACCATGCGSGCTAGYCATGAAGATTTCGATTTAATTCTAATGGATATTAATATGCCGCGAATGAATGGCGTCACCGCCACTCAACAGATTCGTCGGTATGAAGCCGAGCATGAACTCACGCCGGTGCCTATTGTGGCGCTCAGTGGTGAAGCTGACGAACCCTCCCAGGCTAACTGTCTCGAAGCCGGCATGCAGGGGTTTTTATTGAAGCCGTACAATAAAGACGCGATAATTGGCGTGCTGCGTAAATTTCAGAATTAAATTTATTACAGGCTGACGGATATTTTTTATGTTTCACATGGGGAGTGGATCTTGCTGGTTTGTTGCTTCTGGAGAAGGACGGAAAAAGTATAGCGAACTCAGGATTGGAAGGCTTATATCTATAGCCGCTGGTAACGATCTATCTGGTAGGGAGTTTGGGTGTCGTGCTCATTGAATCCAGCGTAAATAATAAAGTGAATAGCCACAAAAAAAGATGAATCAACCCAATATTTTTTCATATGCCACGAGTGAGCTTTCCCAGGATGCATTTATTTGTTGGTTATTGTCGTGGGCATCGCCTGAGTGCAGTGCGTTTGACCTGGAACTACACGAATGTGCAATCAGTCTTATTGAATCATTTTTTCTAAAACACGAAATAGCTGTCCCTACAACGTTGGACTCTGTCGTGATTAGTAAACAGGATGATAATATTGATGTGTTGTGTATTGTGAATCACTGTTATTCGATTTTGATTGAAGATAAGACGGGCACTCGAAATCATTCGAATCAGTTAACGCGTTACTTTGAACAAATACAAGCAAGAGGATTCGCGGCGAATAATATACTGCCTATTTATTATAAAACAGAAGATCAAGGCTGTTATGACGAGGTCTTGAGTGAGGGGTATCAGCCGTTTCTACGGGGCGACATATTGCGTGTTCTCAATGCCTATCAAGGCAACCATGCCATACTGCTTGATTATAGACGTTACCTTCAGTCAATCTCAGCAAGCGTTGAACGCTATCAGCGGATTGCGTTGTCAGAATGGGATCGACGCGCTTGGATCGGATTCTACCTGGCGTTACAAGATACGTTGCCCGGAGCACGCTGGGATTATGTCTCCAATCCCTCTGACGGCTTCCTTGGGTTTTGGTGGGGCCTGCAGGGCGATACGGCGTGTGAGCAGTATTTACAATTAGAGCAAGACACGCTTTGTTTTAAAATACGGGTACAAACCCAAACACAGCGTAAGTCTCTAAGGTCGAAATGGTATGAAGTCATTAGGAATGCATCAAGTGACTTCGGTCTCAATTTAATCAAACCAGTTCGCTTTGGGAATGGCAGGTCTATGACGGTTTGTGTATTGGACGGAGACTACAGAGCAGTGACCGATGGCGTGGTGGATGTGGACAAAACAATAATTACGCTACGCTCAGCAGAGAAGCTTCTGAAATCTGTGCAGGAAAAATAAATATAATTTCGGTCAAATCGAACTGAAGACGTTGCGTTTACTCATTTCCTTCGCATGAGATATTAAATAAACCTTTTTAGTGATTCCTCAGCTACTTACGTGCATGGTTTCTTATCTGCCTAGCTCTTTATGTGCGTAGTTATTTTGTTGCCTCGAAGTTTTGTCTCTCGGGTTGTTTTTTGTATTGTCTGCTGCTTTAGAAGCTATTTGGATTTCTTTATCGCGTGAATTAAAGAAAACGCGAATTATGCCGATGACTGAATTAGGCGAGCAACACTACGAAGAATAATTTATAAATATGCCGTTGTTTATACCGTGTAAGTGTATATGCCGTGAATTGGTTTTACAGGGTTTTGTCTTTCTTGACTCAGACTTCATAACGAGTCGGCCAAATTATTCCTCAAGCGGAAAATATATTCCGGAAATGGCGGTGATTTATTTCCGTAGAAGCGGTTAATTCATTCCGCTTCGGAGTTCTGTGTGGCGAGTACTTATTTAGCTGCGTTGTCGTTATAACCTGACATACAATTTTCCTATCTTTTGAGTCGATCTTACGGTGTGTTTTTTGCATTTTTGTTGGCCCCTTCCTAGTCGTAGTTTCCTTTGTTTTCAAATTTTAATTCCGCGTTAAAGTTGTTTTTTAATCAATTCCATTCATATATGGCAAAGACTTTGCTTATTTAATTGTGTCGAAGTTATTTTGACGCTGTTTGAATATCTAGGTGGCTCGAAGGCTAGGAAAGATTGCAGTGTTGAGTGAACCATGGCTTGTTTAGAATGTTTTTTAGGGTGCCGTATGAAGAGTGTTTGCTTGTGTGGGTGTGTTGCTTTGTGTGTAATGCTAAGCGGTTGTAAAAAAGATAATGAAAGAGATTACGAAAATACGCTGCTGGTAGACGGCCTGTCCGCTATCGGTCCCGTTGAGAATGCGACCGGCGACTCTGTAAATGAAGGCGCTTCGGATCTTGCTGGTATTAGCGCGACGGATACTTTAACGGTAGATGGCGCGGCGGCTCTCGATGAGCAAGCGTTGCTGGCCCAGTCACCTCCGCTTGATTCGGAGGTTATATATGTGGGTCGATTTATAGATAGTTCAGTTGAGGGATTGGCGTACCAAACCGCTTCAAGAAGAGGAGTAACCAGTCGAGACGGGGAATTTACGTATGTTGTTGGTGAGACCATTGAGTTCTTTATTGGCGATATTTCCATTGGTGTTGGCGTTGCCGGGAGTGTGCTAACACCCAATAATTTAGTGACTCGTGGAGAAGAGTATAATTTTAATCATCAATTTAATGTGATTCGACTTTTGCAAACATTAGACGTCGACGGTGAACCTACGAATGGCATTAAGATACGAAATGACATTAACGATTTTAATCAGGGCTTCGTTTTGGATTTTGATTTGCCGGTTGATTTATTCGCTGAGCTTGACGATCTAGCGCTATTGCTGGGCGAGACAAGTAATGTGGCAGCGCTGGTGTCTGAGCCCTTAGCAATTTCGCATTACGTGGATTCACTGACTGAGTTGGGAATAGAGATCCCTGGTGTCGAGCTTACTACGATTAATCTAGTGGGGAATTTGGACGCTGAGGAGCGCGCACCTGAGACGAGGGTGAAGCAAATATTTTCTTCTGGGGAGGATATCAATATCCCGCAAATAGGGACTGGGGATAACGGCTATAAGGGACAAAAATTCGTATTGTTGGATTCAAATGGCCAGCGTTACCCGGTGATAATCGAAGGTGGAAGTTCAGCTGAGTCGATTGCGGTTACGCTATCGCGCGTGCAAGGCGTTGATGTGACTTCATCAAACAGTATCACCATTGACTTTGGGCCGTTGGCGTCCTCCAATTCTTGGCAGTTTAGTTTTAACGGGCAAAGCTTTCCTGCTGGCGCGTCAATGCAGGAAATTGCTATTTCTATTAATGATAAAACTAATACTACGTTGCCAGGAATATCCGCAAGTATTGGTGGTAGTAAATTATATATAAACGCAAATTCTGGGGTGAATTTTAACTTTTACGTGGCGGGGGGGGAGGTCGGTACGGATTCCATGTCTTTTATCGGCAATTATAACGGATATGGTTCAGGCTCTGGGCGTGGCGATTTTGGGTCAATAAATGCAAGCGTAGTAGGTCAGGTTGTAACTGTGGGTGGTTTTTTCTGGATAGAGTACGATGAGGAGTATGACCTCTATGTTGAAAGTTTATTTTCTTCAGCGGGCGGCTATCAAGGTGATTTGTTACCGAATTTGATCGTTCCAACCACGGTAGTAACGAATGGTTTTGATCGGGAGGTCGATGATACTTTCAATCTTGTGACACATTTTGACGTATTTGATTCGTTGGGGTACTTACACGTACTAAGTCTATATTTTACAAAGACCAAGGGGGAAAATAGGTGGTCGGTGTATGTGTTTATTGATGATCTGCATGTGGGTGGGACTAACCCTGCGTTGCCGCCTCCTCAAGACGAACTTCAGAATCAGGCTAAATTCGATGTAGTATTCAATTCGGATGGCTCCTTTGACACTCAAAATTCCCAAACTGTATTTGTCAGAGACTGGGTGCCTGAACATTCACAGGGTTATTACAACGATTATTTTTTGCCGATCCTCATTGGTGTCGATAACGAAACTTTTTTAATCGAAAATCCAAGCAGTACAAATTTCCTAATTGATCTAAGCGGTCTTACCCAGTTCGGGTCGTCTATTACGATCGGCGCTGAAACTCGCGTGAATCAGGCGCGGAAGTAGTGAATAGTGTTCACTACTATTTGATGCAGTTAAGAACGTAACGGATTTATATAGGAATAAGTACGATGTCTATTAGTTTCTACGAAAAATACTTTTGTTTGCTCGCAATTTGCATTTGGTTAGTCGCGTGCGGCGGTGAATCTAAGTCGCTAGATGTTTTTGACCGTAAAGCTGTTGAGGGAGGCACGCAGACTATTACCAATGTGTATGTAGCCAATGATAATCAAGCGCCCCTTGCTAATGCCGGGGCAGATCAAACCATTGTGGCTGGCAATGCCGCTAGGGTGATCGGCAGTGCCAGCACTGATTCCGACGGACGTATCGTTTCGTATCGTTGGACCAAAAACGATACGCTAGTGAGTACCTTGAGCGAGTTTATTCTTGTTGACATGAGTGTGGGAAGTCATGTCTTGAATCTTAAGGTGACAGATGATCAGGGCGCGACATCGGTGGACACTGTTACGGTATTTGTATCCTATGAAGCGCCGGTGGCTAATGCAGGAAAGGATCGGTTGTTATATTTTGGCGAGCGTTTGGTGTTAGATGCCAGTGCGAGCGATGACGGGGATGGCGTGATTGTTTTTTATGAGTGGCGTATTGACGATTGGCTGATAGGCACTGAAAATCCGCTTATCGAACAATATTTAGAAATAGGCATTCATGATATCGATCTTACCGTAACGGATGAATTCGGATTACAGTCGAGTGATACGGTGACTGTGTATATTCAAAATAATTTACCTATTGCCGATGCGGGACCGGATATATGGATAAAGTCGGGAGATCAAGCAATTTTTAGTGCACGTAATAGCGTTGATACAGATGGAGTGATTGTCAGCTATCTATGGACGTGGAGGAATCGTGGTTCTTATCTGGGTACGGGTATAAATTTTGATGCGTCATTATTACCGGCGGGTGTACATACAATATGTCTATGGGTGACCGATGATCAAGGAGGTAGCTCGCGTGATTGCGCAAAGCTGGTGGTGAGTGGTAGTTCTACGGAATTACATTTAATCGCTAGTGCAGCGGGTAATAAGATCATTCGATTTAGTTGGCCTGAGATTCCGGATGCTACTTATTATAGATTATTGGCTCTCTCGCATTTTGGTWCAGGTTATACCGTAGTGCCGGGAAATGAATATATTACCGATACGTCTACGAGCATAGAAATACCGGTACATTTAACGGATTGGATTCAATCGAGTTATCTATTGGAAGCTTATAGTGACCATGAGGTCTTAAATAAATACAACGAATTAGACTTTAAATTACAGACATCCAATTACGTCCGTATATACGACCTAATGTTGTCTAGCGTCGGGTATTTAAGCGCCGAATATCCAGACCGAGGTGACAGTTTTGGTTTTAGCGTGGCCGTGTCGGAGGACGGTAATACCTTGGCGGTGGGCGCACCTTTCCAAGATAGTAATGCCGAGGAGCGCTTGGCTGTTGACAGGGGGGCTAGGGATAATTCCGCGCGCGATAGTGGTGCTGTGTATGTATACCGGCGTATGGGGGAGCGTTGGCTGGAGCAGGGAGTAATAAAGGCGAGTAATGCCAGCGCGGGTGATCAATTCGGGTCGCGGGTCAGTTTATCGGATGATGGCAATACATTAGCCGTTGCTGCAATAAGGGAGTCTAGTAATGCCAAAGGCGTCAGTAGCGACGGATCTGGGGAGGTGGATGATTCTGCAACCCTCGCGGGGGCTGTGTACGTGTTCGGTCGTAGTAATACGGGTTGGGCGCAGCAGGCGTATGTTAAGGCTAGCAATACCGATGCGGAGGATGGCTTTGGCTTTAGCATCAGCTTATCTGGCGATGGAAATACGTTGGCCGTGGCGGCGGTAGGTGAAAGCAGTGATGGGTCTGGAGAACAAGATAATTCAATTCGGCATGCGGGGGCGGTGTATGTGTATTGCCGGTCTGACGCATTGTGGCGACAGCAAGCTTATCTTAAAGCCACTGAGAGCATGGCTGCGAACGAGTTTGGTAGCAGCCTTAGTTTGTCAGCGGCGGGTAATACGCTGGCTGTCGGTGCGGCGTTTAATCCTGTACTCGATGCACAGGAACAATTAATCGCGGGCGCTGGTGCAGTGTATGTATACAGTCGTAATGATGTGACTTGGAGTTCCCCGGCGTACGTAACCGCGAGTTCAGCTGGCGCATACCATCACTTTGGCATTAGTGTCAGTTTGTCAGCGGACGGCAAAACCCTAGCAGTGGGGGCGAATAAAGAAAACTCTGAAACCAACAGTGTGTCTTATCCCGCGAGGAATAATAATTTTCATTATGATAATGCCAATCCTGGGTTGGAGTTGGGAGCAGCCTATGTTTTTGTTCGTAGTGGTCCTGACTGGGTTGAACAAATGTTTATCAAGGCGACTAATGGGCAATCCGGTGATTTATTTGGCTCGCAACTTAGCCTATCGTCAGACGGTAATATTTTGGCAGTTGGGGCGTATGGGGAAGACGGAAATGCCTCGGGGGTTGAGCGCTATCTGTCTGGCAGACGATTCGGATATGGAATAAATGATAATTCAGTAGCCCAATCGGGGGCGGTGTATGTATATCGCCGAAAGGGTGGGCTGTGGGGCAATGATGTCTATATAAAGCCCACTTATTCCCAAGCCAACAGTTTGTTTGGAATCAGTGTTGCGCTTGCCAATGAGGGGCAAACGCTAGTTGTGGGTGCCAGTGGTCAAGATAATAAAAGTCGCGGAGGGAGAGATAGAGCGGACCCGAAGGGCGGGATGCACTCCGGCGCAGTGTATTTGTACTAAATCAAAGATGAAAGATGAAAGACGCAAAACAAACGTAAGTAATTTAATTATTCTAGGATTTCTCTAGAGGTATCATATGGACGTGTATTTCAAAATTGCAGGGTTGATTCTGAGTGGACTTTGSCTTTCTATATTTGTWAGTGGTTGTGATATTAATTCTGCTCGCTCGCGATCCAGTGATTCTGTTGCAGCTATAGCCCCTGATTTAAGCGCTGAATCAAATTTGGTGCATGAGGTGTTTGAGACGGGTGTCTTTATTGATAGTCCGGTTAAGGGGCTCGCGTATCAAACTGAATTATTAAGTGGCACTACGAACGAGCAAGGAGAGTTTAATTACTTTGCTGGTGAAACCATTGAATTTTTTGTTGGTGATATTTCCATTGGCGAAAGCATTGCGAATAGAATAGTGACGCCAGATGATTTGGTCAGTAAAAATCGTCAACATACGGTCAATCATCGTCGTAATCTAATTCGGTTTTTGCAAACGCTTGACAGTGATAGCGAGCCTTCTAATGGCATAGAAATAAATGCTGAGGTAGCGGGGCGTACTCATAATATTGTGTTGGACTTTGACCTTCCTGTTGATCAATTCGAACGGCTAACGGGGTTGGCGACTTTGCTGGCAGAGGCGACTAATGCGGGAACCTTAGTCTCAGAATTCTCGGCTCTGCGCCATTATAGGCGTTCGTTAGCGAGTCACGGGATTGAATTACCTTCGTCTCAATTAACCAAATTGGACTTTGTTGGTAATTTGGATGCTGGAGAAGTAGCGCCTTATACGGAATCCCGTCAGATAATTGCAACGGGGGCGGGTATTAATAGACCGGTTATATCGAGTGTTAATAATGGGTATCGAGAACAAGTATTTTTAATCTCGAATCCCGATGGCGYGGTGACTGAAGTGCAGATCGATTCKGGTGAGAGTGCGGTGTCCATTGCGGAAAAACTAAATGCTGTACAGGGCGTGTATGCATCTTCTTCAAATAGTATTGATATTGATTTCGGTCGGTTAAGCGAGATCAACACGTTGGGTTTCTGGGTAAATGGAATGAGTTTTCCTTATTCTTCAAGCATTAATGACATTGCTATCGAAGTTAATTATCAAGCAGTAATTCGATTATCTGGCATTACAGCGATTGATAACGGCACAGTGCTGACACTAAAGGCTGACTCAGGTGTCGACCTGGAAATGATTAATTATGGCGGCGTAAGTGGAAGCGATCGCTTGGTTTTTACGGGTACGGGCGGGACAGCCACGATGACGTCAACTATTGCCGATCAAACGTTAAGCGTGGGGGGGCGATTTGTGATTTATTTGGACGAAAACTATAGCCTTACGCGTTTGATGAATGATCCGCACGATGGAGAACTACTCTCTGACCCGATCATTCCAACTCAATTGAGATTGAATGTATTTGACCCACGGATTGCGGGTAGCTACAACCATTCGGTTTCGTTAAATCATTTGGATTCTCTGGGTATTGCCCATGAGCTGAGTGTTTATTTTGTACGTCAGGCGCGGGCGAATACCTGGGTGGCGTATGTGCTAATTGATGGTGAAGAGGTGGGTGATCCAGATCAATCATTGCCTTGGCCGGAAAATGAATTGGCTACGCGGGCTAGCTTTGAATTAGTGTTTAAAGCGGATGGTCGTTTGGATGATGAGTTGTCGGAGGAAATGGTGATTAGTAATTGGTGGCCAAAAACTATTGAGGGCTTTCCGAGTGGTGCACTGGGGCCTTTGAATATCGCCGATGGCGCCGTTTTACCGCCGCCTAATCCAGCGGTGACGTCTAATTTTATAATCGGTGTGGATCAGCTGAGTCAAACTAATGCACCGTTTTTGAATACTTTGGATCTATTTGGAACGCAATTAGCGCAGCAAACCAAGACTGTTAAACTAGCAGCGAATTTAGATGCGAGAGAGAATGCTCATAACGTCGCAGTGTTCCGTGTGGTTTCCAACGGTGAAGCGATTAATCGGCCTAGGGTCTCGACGGCGGGCAATGGCTATGCCGGCACAACGTATACCATCACCGATCCCAATGGGGTGGAGACAGACATCGTAATCCCGGATAATGCCAGTGCGTTTGCGATTGCATCTGCGTTCGATAAGCTAGAGGGGGTTCGTGCAACATCGTCCAATCAAGTGGATTTAATCTTTGATACGCGATCAGCGCCTGGTACTTGGCAACTCAGCTTGAACGGCTACCCGCTACCCTCGARTRAYTCGRWWMARGAKWTRGCYMAASCAATTAATAGMGAAACWAMYRRSARSYTRYCWGGAATATCAGCWASYGMKTCYYRMYGKSGWWTWRCWATWRCTGCYRAYYATGGSGYRGATTTAANWTTTGRWGCNTTCGANAAGWWWCGANTGGTYANYYWRRCKWWRTMTWTKRGYWWSACNGGYAATGAKKRYKTWGRATTNRGNRTWTCNTTRTYWRKNATGRMGWMKCYRARCARGYTKTWGTWGGYGGKSAATTTGNAAYTANYGCTAGACGAAAACTATACCTTGTCAACGGCGTCGACTGACGGTGCTTTAATAGCTAACCCAATTGTACCGATACCTTTAGAGGGACGTGATTTTAATCCGTTAATGGATGAGACTTATAGCCACGTTTTTTCAGCGAGGATAATTGATTCGTTATTCAATGAGCATGTGCTAACAATCTACTTTGTAAAAACCAGTATTGCCAATACCTGGGATGCTTACGTGCAAATCGATGATCACGATGTAGGTGACCCGAATCTTGATTTGGAGTGGCCTGCATCCTTGGACCCTTCTGTAGCACGATTCCAATTGGTATTTAATGCGGACGGTTCTCTCAATAAAAAGTTGTCTAAGGATTTATACATTACTAACTGGGTGCCGTTGACAGAAGAGGGCGCTTATAACGGCGCGCTGTTACCCTTTAATAAATCGGGTGGGGCTGATTTACCGCTGGGTGATGTTCCCTCTAATTCGAATTTCTCCATTGACCTCGGCAATACCACAGTTTCTGACGGTGAGTTCTTAGTAAAGTCTAATTCTGTGCTGGGGTTCCTTCGGGAGTGAGCCTTTATTGGCATTGCCGGTCGCGAATAGGTTGTGTATTTGAGAGAAAGGTAGCGTGAGCAATAAAGTACTGAGTTAAATTGGCGGTGAGGCGATGTTATGGGCGTTTGTATTCGAAAGCTAAGGGTTATTGTATGCGGAGTARTGGTCTCTTTAGTCACAGCGGGGTGTGATAGCGGCTCGTCTCTTCCGCCGCAGTTGGAAATGGATCTGACCCTGGAGCAAACCGACGAGATAATGATAAACGATAGCGTGGGCGATACTGAGTCAGTGCTTACGCAGGATTCATTGACGGGTGTGTTTATTGACAGTGYGGTACAGGGCTTAGGGTATCAAACTGATTCATTCAGCGGTATCACCAACGAGGCGGGTGAATTTAATTATGCTGAMGGTGAGATGGTTGAATTTTTTGTTGGCAATATTCCTATTGGTCAGAGTGTTGGAAGGGATATTATTACGCCCGATAATTTAATCGCTAAAAACGGACAATACACGTTAAATCATCGTCGTAACCTAATTCGATTATTACAAACCTTGGATTTAGACCGAGACCCTACCAATGGCATTGAGATACGAAATGATATCGCTAATTTCACCCATAATATTCGCTTGGATTTTGATGTTCCGACGAAGCAATTTGAGCAACGTGAGGATTTAAGGCGTTTGTTGGCGGCGGTGACTAACGGGGGGGCGTTGGTATCCGAATTAACCGCCACGCTTCATTATATTGACTCACTAGAAGCGAATGGATTGACGTTGGTCTCGGCGCAATCGCCCGAAATTGAGTTTGTTGGTAATTTGGATTCTGGAGAATTATCCCCTTATAGAATATCCAATCTTTTCGCTTCGTCTGGCAGCGCGATTAACAAGCCCTTGTTGGATACAAGGGATAATGGTTATGCGGCCCATACCTATTCGATTATAGATCCGCAGGGTTTTGTCGAGCAGGTATTCGTAAGCGAAGGTAGTTCTGCGGACGAAATTCAACGGGCATTAAACCAAATAAAAGGCGTCTATACACGTGCGTCAAATAGCGTCGATATAGATTTTGGACGTGTTACGGATATTAATACTTTGCAATTGTCTCTTAATGGTTTTTTTTTCCGGACTAGTTCGAGTATTGATGGGATTGCATATAGGATCAATGAAGAAACCGATGGAATTTTATTGGGTATCTCTGCGACGGTGAGCGGGCCCGTGTTAACTATTACTGCGAATTTGGGGGTAGATTTATGGTTTAATTTGTATTTTGGGCGTTCCAACAGCGATACAATCACTTTTATCGGGAAAGGTGGTGAGCAGACGCTAAGCTCCTCTGCARACGCGCAATTGTYGACGGTAGGGGGAGAGTTTACTATAGAGCTCAGTGARAATTATAGTCTGTYGGTGTCCTCTGATGATTCCGATGTTAACYTTATTGAAAATGAATTGTTTTTACATCCAATTGTTCCGAAGATCAAAGTCCATAGCCTATTTGATCCATCTATCCCCAATACCTATAATCATTCCACTTCGCTAGAGTTAGTCGATTCGCTCGGTTACTATCATTCATTAACGCTTTATTTTGTGCGCCAAACTGCGTCCAATACGTGGCTTATGTATGTGCAGGTCGATGGTGCAGAGGTGGGTGATCCAGATCGTTCGTTACCGTGGCCGGAAAATGAATTGCCAACGCGCGCGAATTTTCGTTTAGTCTTTGATGGCGATGGCGGTTTGAACAGTGAATTGTCTGATAAGGTTTATATTAGCAATTGGCAGCCCAAGACGACGCAAGGCTTTGATAATGGCGCGCTGGGTCCGCTTAATGTCGCCGACGGTGCGGTTTTTCCAAACCGTGGCCCTCTGGAAAATTCTAATTTTGAAATTAACGTTAATCGCTTACAGCAGCTGAGTTATCCTTTTCGGATGGATTTAGACTCTATCTCGGCGCTAAAGTGGCAGCAAACCAGGACTGTTATTGTCTCAGCTAACCTCGATTCCGAGGAGATGGTTTTAGAACGGCGTACTAAAGAATTCACGTCTACTGGAACGGATATTCATGCCGTCATACTGAGTGGCGACGATGAACCTTTAGGCAATGGGTATACGGCGCAAACGCTTATAATTACCGATACGAATGGCGTGGTGTCAGAAAACGCATTTCCAAAAAATGCGCGTGCGATAGACGTAGCATCGGYATTGGATGAGATAGCGGGAGTGAAGGCGAGTTCATTTAATCAAGTGGAAATCGATTTTGGATATCTATACGACCATAATACCTGGCAGCTTAGTTTGAATGATTATGTGTTTCCTATGGGGGCGTCAATGCAAGATATTGCCATTGAAGTGAATAATCAGACTAATAGCCGCCTACCGGGTGTATGGTCGAGTATTACTGGTCAGACGATGACAATCAGCGCAAATACTGGGTTAGATTTGCGTTTTAGTATTTCGGGGGGCATATCGGGTACGGATTCTCTAGAGTTTCGTTCTACCAACCGTAGCGAAAGGGGGACGCTTGTGCTGAAAGCCAATGGCGGTACTCAGAGCGTCACTGTGGGGGGGCAGTTTACGTTGGTTACCGAAGAAGACTATGAACTATCGATTGCACCCACGCAACCCTCGACAGAGTCGGTGGCTAACACGCTATTGGTAGAGCCTATTGTATCGCCAATTTCTATTGCCGGTGCCTTTAATGCGTTTTCCCAAGCTACGTTTAATCACGCAACGTCGCTTATTATTTATGATTCCTTATTTACTCCCCATGTTCTTTCAATGTATTTTGTTAAGGCTAAGATTTCGAATGTTTGGGACCTCTACGTGCAAGTTGATGACGAGAACGTAGGGGACCCGGACCCTACGTTGCTCTGGCCGGCTTCCACGGTGGCTAGCGTTGCACGGTTTCGAATAATCACGAACACAAACGGGAAGATCAATGAGGACTTGTCGGAAGATATTTTTATTACTAACTGGGTGCCTTTGAACCATGTAGGGAAATATAACGGTGCATTACTTCCGCTGAATAAATACGATGGCGCAACCTTACCACTGGACAGTGTTGCGAATAGCTCTAACTTTACTATCGACCTTACAGGGTTGACTTTTTATGCTGATGATTTTTTTGTAAGGTCTAAGTTACTCGAGGGATATGTTAGAAGTGAGTAGTTTTCAATGGCTTAGTGATTGAGAGTAATTGGCCGGCAGGGTTTTTGAGGGCTTTGATGAATAAGTAATTTGGCGAGCCATTGCTTTTGGCTTGATTGGACGGATTAAGCCAGTAGTAGTATGCAGTGCAGGGTGGAAATTATGGGGTATTTATCTAGGATTTAGTGAGTGTGCTTTGTATTGCGGTACTTGTACTTTGCGCCTGCTTCATACCCAATATATTAATGATAGGTACGCTTATGACTGAAGTGAAATGCCCTTCGTGCCGCGCTTCAATGGATTTTAAATCTGTGTTTTTCGCGACTAATCCTGTGTCGATTAAGTGTCCGGGGTGCGCTGAAGTAATTAAAGTTAATAAATTATATGCAATACCGATCGCAGGCCTGGTAGCAGTTGTTGCGTTTGGCTTGTGGGATTATGTAGACAGTCAGGGAGCCAGTGTTAAGCAGTCGATACTGGCGATGGTCGCCCTGGGGTTGGTGGTTGAATACCTGTATTTTGAGTTGATTAGGAAAGGCATGGTGCCTAGCTCGTTAACAAAAGACCTAGAAAGGGATGCTTCTGGGGATACACCGTCGTGTGACTATAAAGTAGTACCGCGAATAAAAAATAAACATTATTTGATTGCCGCTCAACGTGAAATGAATGGGGTAGAGAAAAGCATTCCAATAACAGAGCCGCTTGCAGGTGATTTAGTTTTAGCGTACGCAATCGATATGGGCGAAAATTATGTTGCACTCAGCGAATCAAGCGCCGAGGAATTTAATATAAGCATGGAGGGGCTTCGCCAAAAGGCTGAAGTCGCTGCACTACCTTCTTTGGGTGGTATACGGGTAAATCAGCAAGGCAAGGTATCGGAGTTAGCATGTGCCGATAATATGAYGGCATGTAGCATATTATTTCCTGAAATGTGGAATCAGATTGAAGGCGAGATCGGTGGTCCCGTTGTTATGTCTGTTCCGCATCGAGATACCGTTCTTTATGCGCGGGCAGATGATGATGAAGCGGTAGAGGAATTAAACGTGGCAATGGAGAGTTTTGATTTTGACGAAGTGCATGCATTGTCAAAACTATTGTTTACAAGAGACGGGGATGCGTGGCGACCGCTTGGAGTTTAGTAAGTTTTCTTCATTAACAAATAGTCTGTAAATCACTGACCCTTTAAACAAGATGCTTGTGCGCGCTCTCTTTATAGATGCCTCTTCTTCAATTTCTCTAGATTGAATGTCATATATTAATTCATTTATGGTCTGGCCGTTGGATAATAATTAAAAATGTCTATGGAGTCCCAGTATGCAGGGGGCTTTTATGCATGATTTCAGTTCTCTCGCTTAATTATTTGCGTTTTAATGCCGTGATATGAAGGCTTTTGTGTCGGTTGTTCTGAATTCGCTATGATTGGCACAGGCCTTATTGGAAGGAAAATGTCGTTTGAAATTGTGAATACTTGGCAATTGGCGAATATATTGGCTAATGCCAATTTAAATTGTGTTAAGCTCCGCGTTTTTACACTAGATTGATGTCTGCAGTGATAAAACAGATTGGATGTTTTATACGGTCTAATTAGCTCTCTATAATTAAATTCGAGGATTGGCTCGCGTGAACTATTTTCAGCCGGCTGTAAAATTGTTTTCTTTAACTTTGCCCCGATTTTTATCGTTCGGTTTAATGCTGCTGTTTTTAGTATCGTGTGCGAGTAATTCTCCGGACGCCAGTGTCGCTAATGTACCCCTTCCTGATTGGGTGCTGAGTCCCCCTCAGGATAATGGTTTGTACTACTACGGAATCGGTCAGGGTAGATCAATCGAGCAATCTAAGATTTCTGCCTTGAAAGACGTGAGTTCGAAAATAAGTGTGACGGTCAGTGGTTCTAGCTCGACAAGCAGCACACTTTTAAACGAGAAGTTTCGGCAATGGGCCTCCGTCAATACTAAGTCGGTCGTGGATGCGATCAAAATCACCGATTTTGATCTGGTTAAAAACATACAAGTACAGGCTGGTTACTATTCTTTGGTGAAGGTCTCGAAGGAAATTATATTTAATGATGTAATGTTAGCGCTGCAAAGCCTTGATCAACAAATGTCAGATAAAGTGCTTCGTATAGAAAGCCTTTCCTTACTTGAGCAATACGCAGCATGGCGAGAAATAGAAGGTTTAATCCCAGCGGCGACATCGAAAGCATTTATTTTGAAATCGGTAGATGGTGATTTTAATGTGTCCTCTTATAGCCAAAAATACAATACCTATTTGTCTCGTTCAGAATCAGTCCTTAAGAGTCTGAATATCTATGTCACGTCGGATCGAAAATTTAATGACATTGCACGGGGCATCGTTTCAGCATTGTCTCATTATGGCATCAAATCAAGTCATCAAAAAACATCGAGTACCAATAGTAAAATAATTGTCTCGGGAACTGAGCGAAACGCGTTTGTCTTTGATTCCTATATCGTCAATATGACGTTAAATTTCGATTTGCTCGATAAACAAGAGAAAATAATTAAAGCCCAACCGGTAAGTTTATCAGGATCATCTTCTATTGATTATAAATCGGCGAGAATCGCTGCGTCGAGAAATCTGGTAAGTGAAATAGATAAAACCGGAGTGATCTCGTTTCTTGGTTTGCGGGATATCCATTTAAAATAAGCTACGATAAAAAGGAAAAATATACATGATTAGACTGCCGATTGTATTACTTGCGGCCTTTGTTGTGTCGGGTTGTGCGGTTTCAAAGGTTGACCCAAGCCAATTCTCCCCGGTAGACATTGACTCTGTTGAAAACCTTCCGAGTAAAGAGTTATTACAAGGCCGCAAAGCGCGTGCCGTAGTATTTCGAACGGATGAGAAATCAAGCCTTTCTAAAACAATGTCGCTAGGGGATGCTACCACGGGAAGTATTGAAGCGCAGTTGTCAGCAACCACAGAAATTATTGATCGAAGCCTTGCTAGTAAGTTAAAAGGCGAGATTCAGTTGGGTGAGTTGAGTGGCGCCACATCCAATGGCCCTAGCTTGGCAGACTTTGCAGTGCTAAGTGAAATCAGCGCCGCAAAGTGGAATAAGCGTTATGCCGTTGCATCGAGTTATACCGATGATGAGGGCAAGGTGCACCGCACGCCTGCCAAATGTCACTATGACGCTGAAGTGCAAGGAAATGTAAAAGTCTATTCGCTTCCTAGTATGTCCTTGATCAATACTATTTCGGTGGGTGCCAAATCACGATCCAGTGAAGACGCGCGACACAGACATTGCAACACATCAAAAGCACAGCAGGCGGGCCTACTCAATGCCGCAGCCACTAAAGCGATTAAGAAACAAAAGCACCAGTTAAAAAATATTTTCGCACCAACGGGATATATTCTTGGCCGCAGAGTCAATGAAGAAGGCAGCATATTTAGAGTGTCTTTGGGCGCTAAGCGAGGAATACAAGCGGGCAGTACAGTTTCCATTACTCGATCCGTACTATCGCATTCACAGCTAGGAGGCGACCTTAATGAAGTGCTTCGTCTCGGTACTGCGAAGGTGGTGTCTCCTGTAGAAGAAAATTATGCCTGGTTGTATGTGAAGGATGAAGTGTTAGCGAATAAAATTAAGCTTGGGGATACCATTAAAATTAATTACAAGAAGTCTTTATTGAGCTCACTGACTGAGAATATACCTTACGCAGATCTTGTACCTTAACGCGTTGGGGGAGAAGGAGGCGTGACTACTCGTGACATTCCTCCTACTAACATCGGATTGACCAATTAAATTACTTACTGAGGAAACTATGAATCATTCAAATATCGTTAAGAAGACAATTGGTTTGGCGCTAATAGCAACGTTAGCGGCATGCGCTTCTACACCTGACAAGAAAGCCGCGATGGTAGCCGATTGTACCTTTCCAGATGCACCCGAGATAGCCGCGCCCAATTGGATTTGTGATGAGACTGTTGAGGGCGGCACCAAATGGTGAGTAAGATCATAAATGCTGCTCTGAAGCCACTGCCTTCCTTATCCATGAGCTCATTTTGGGTCCTGCTC
>NVVB01000122.1 GCA_002402085.1 Gammaproteobacteria bacterium | reverse complement strand
GCGGCCCGAACGACGCCAACGCAGGTACAAAGATTGGTAAATTGCCCTTATGAGGAAACGAAAGCCAGAACCGAACTAACTAGACTCACGCAGTTACCGGCAGGCGCCTAGCTCTAGATTACTATCGCCAGACCACTGAGATAGTTTTTTTAACAAAAAGGACAACCTGAATATCAACCACTTTAATTCGTGGAAGAGATTCAAGGTTAATTGGATGTCCTCAACTATTCCTTTTCCACTATCGGAATAATAGACAGAACCTGTTGATAAATTTATTTTCGGCATAATCCCTCCTTTTTTATACGTCACGTAGTTCCGAATATATACTGAATCAAACTACTATTGATTTGCTCAAATTTCCTCGTACGCATTCTTTCCAATTTGTTGAATCTCTCGCTGCAACCTAGATGATGCAGAACGCCGCCAGCATGCGCAGCCCAAAGTGACGACTGCAATTTCTAAGGACATCCACTTTAATTCGTAAAAGGGATTAAAATTAAGGAACAACACCCTAACCGTACAACTTCAAAGACGCCCCCTTACCCTTAATCCAACCCAATGGCGCTCTTAACTTCTCCTGCTTTAACCGATCCTCATTCACCCTTGCTTGGTACTTCTCTAAAGAAGCAACACTGCCCGCCGCATCAAAGAAATACTTCTGAAAGTGGCAAACAGAGTCTATCCARYTYTCYTCCTCAATCCCYAAKCGACTWAGTATAGAAGGTAGTCCTGCATCAATAGCGCCACGCTTATCTTTGCGCACCACTCTTCCCGTCCAATCTACCAGTTTAAAATAATCCTGCTGAGTAAAGGGTAAACCTTTTGATAGCGGCGCATGACAGCTACCATTTAACGGCTTAAGCTTCTTTCCTCCCTTTCCTAGATCGCAGTCCTTGTAGGCTTTAAGCAATTTCTTTTGCGCGATGTTTGGCTTAGAGACTCGCTTAGCGTGCGCATACAGTCGCTCTTGAATAGACGTAAAGTTCGATTCTTCCGGGGTTGCGGCCATGGTTGCGCGTATTGGATTTAGATCTACATACGCCATGCAAGACAGMACAGCYTTCTCRTCYARCAAKGCTTGGCTTTTAAATCGYCCTTCCCARAAYCKMCCSSTACAACGCTCTTCTTTGTTWGCCATTCGSGCGATGTAYTCATTTARRCARCGCATGAACCACGAAATATTCGCTAAGTTYGCACGCCAACCTTSAAYTTTCKCTCTATGAATAGCCAGGTCAACCTTACTTTTAGAAAGGTCCATTAGGTTTTTMAGGCTTTTAGCCGCYACGGGGAACAAYCTTCCCCAGCGCTCAATAACTTCRTCCTCAGACCAAGCATTAACTTCTTCCTGGTTAATAAAAAGAACTAAATGATAATGATTACTCATAATCGCATAGGCGCAGATATCGATAGAGAACACTGAGGCTAAAAACTTACTTCTATCGACTAGCCACCCTTTACGGTGATCAAAATTTTGATTAGTTAGCGCATCGTCACCACAGAGATAAGCACGGCGAACACAGCGAGAAATACAGTGATAGAAAGGCGTATCTTCGACTGCAATCAGTTCTTTGCGGGCACGAGTCATTATAAAATCATCCTTAATTTTAATGCTTGATTACTTTTTGTTCGATTTATTCTTTGTATATTGAACTTAGATTAGGTGCTTGGCGAAAGTATGTCAAATTAAAGTGGATGTCCTTAAGAGTGTTTTATGCTAACACGGCCGCCCTTAAGTTGCTCGCCTTTAAGAACCACGCGATTGGGCTCTAGCCCAATACCTTCAGAAATTTCGGCGGGATCACATTCAAACCCTTGGATCCAAAAATATGCGTAAGTATCGTAAATTTCTACCATGCTTTCCCTAATGCATAACGTTTTGCTAAGCGGCAGACAAAGTGATGGGGTTTTTGTGCAATAATTTGCGAAGCAAGTGCACAAAAATACCAGCGCTTTGGCTGTCCAGTGGAGGTGCGGATTTTTGCGCCGGAACGATGCTTGAGCAACTTGTTATACCTTGCTTGCGAAAAATTTTAACTCGGCCTGATTTAAAAAATCACGGTAATACTCTAGACCAAGTACAGCAACATCAACTGGAGCTGGCCAATGTAGCCTGACTTGCTTGTGTGATTTTGGTGGGTTGTACCATTTATTACTGTCCTTAACTCGAAGTAATTCAACACGATTTGGCAAATTTTCTATGACCAGTGGCGTGTTACCTCGATATTCAACAAGGTTGCCATTTGTTATTACAAGCCGATCAATGTGTGTTACGCCTTCGCCACCTTCAATATACATTGAACTAGATGCATCTTTTTTTTGCATAACCTCTTCAATAGTATGCTGATCTGAATTCCGAGCATGTTTGATATACTTTAAAAGTGCATCTTTTTTCCGTTCACGAGCAAACGCTCCCTGCCAAGGTTGGAATTTATTTCTAACATTCTGGCAACTGCGCTCCGCTTTTACCCATACTTTTTCAATTGCATTAAGATAAATTTTCCACTCGTCTTCTAAATCTTCGATGCTTTGAGCATTAGTCATTCTCTCAATAGCCTTTTCTGCTAATTTCAATTCACGTTTGGCGTGATATAGCGGCTCACTTCTTTCCGTGCTCATGACTCTCCTAGCGTATAACAGTTTCTTCAAATCCCCACGCCCCTTTTGCCAGTAGCGCGCCATTTCATCTTCAGCATTCTAAACATATTTTTTAAATCTTCATACAACCAGTGGCCTATATTTCACTTCTAAACCCCACCAGCCCCACCCAACAAAACGCCCCACAATCACCCCACCGCCAACAACGCCAAATCATGAAAAACACACCCGTCGCTTAATGCCTCCTTCGCCAGGGTTTTATGATGGGCGTGATGGGTAAAGTAAAGCACCTGCGTTTTCTGAGCGAGTTCACCTAAAATCTCAAAGGCCACTACGCTACGCTCATTATCAAAGGTCATCATTATGTCATCGATGATCAGCGGAATCGGGGCATTGTTATCCAGATAGTGGACAATGGAGGCGAGTCGTAAACTAAAAAACAATTGGTCACGTGTGCCTTCACTAAGGCCATCGATGGGCACTTCGTTATCACCGCGTAGGCAGTAAAGTTCGGGCTCGTCTTTATCATTGTATTGGGTCACTAAGCGACTGTAACGTCCAAGGCTAATACGATTAAAATACGCTTCCGCCATTTTAAGAACAGGGCCTTGATTACTCTCGCGATAGCATTCAATCTGCTCGCTCAATAATTGCCGTGTAATGGCCAACATGCAGTATTCTCGATAATGAACATCGATCTGCGCGAGCGCGCTTTCTGCGTCTTCGGCGGCGTTGGCAGCGCCTTCTTGGTTTTCAATGCCGTCGAATTCACTTATCGCGGTGGTTCGGTCTTCGATGGCTTGTTTTTTCTTTGCGTCCAGGGTGTCTAATTCCACGAGGGTCTTGTCAATCATGAGCGGCAGTTCATCGACATTAATGCCTTCGATCTCTGCGTATAATTCATCGACCGTGAATGATTCCGCTTCTAGGGTATTTTCAAGATTGAGCAGGGTTTTTTTCAAATCCACTCGGTCGCTATTCTGCGATTCAATCAGTTGCAATTGTTCGGTTGTTTCGCAGCCGGCTAATTGATACAAGCCATCGAGTTGTTCTTGGGCGGTTTTTAAACGCAGGCTTTCTGACTGTAAAGTGGCTTGATCTCTTTCGATAGTGGCGCTAATCGTCTGCACCCTACGCTTATCGTCTAATGCCGTGGTAAGCGCTTCCACCAGGTGATGGAGCCTATTTAACGGTTCGATATTGTTCTTATCCACTAAACCGCACGCTGCATTGAGTTTGCTTACTGCGGCTTCGAAGTGTGTAATCTGATCTTGTAAACTATCACGCTTAGCTTGTATCTTACGCTGCTCTGTTAGACCTTCTGCGAGCTGATCAAACTGGCTCAACTGTACTTTCACGGCGGAAAGGCTGCTTTCTTTCGGCACTTCCAATACGACAATTTGCTCACCCCAACGCTGTAGCCATTGGTCTTTACGTTGACTCGCCTCCTGTAAGGCATAGGACAGTTTGGTTTTTTGTTTAAGGGCATCGTTCTGCCGCGTTTCATGGCTCAGCCGGGATTCTTTGCTGCGTAACAATTGCGCGCACACACTGTTTGCTTGATCGACCAGAAACGCCAAGGATTTCTTATTGCCTGCCGCTTTATCGTTTGCGTTATCTATTTCATTACCGGTCGCATCAAACGTTTGCGCTACCACCCCCGCTAAGAAATTAATGCAGCCTTCTATACGGGGGGAATTGTCGTCAAGGGTTGACTTGAGTTTGGCTTTTTCGGTAATTAAGGTTTGGAGTTGTCTAAAGCGTTGCTCCCAGTCACTCATCTCGGAATGCGAACCAAGTGATTCAACTTCGGCGGGCCACAACGCGCGCCAAGCATGAGTGCAGGACTCACTCTGACTTTCGAGATCCGTCAGTGCTGCTTGCAGTTCGGCGCGATCGTGCCGGCACTGTTGAAGTTGAATTTCCCTTAACCCGTACTCAGCGAGCTGATCGGCCTCGCGTCTTAAGCGATCTGCGTACTGATCCGCCGTATCATTACTGGTTTCATAGGCATTCGCTTTATCACCTTTATCACCTTTATCGCCTTTATCAGTGACTGCTGCGGCCGCTCCAATCCAGTCGCTCTTAATCTCACGCCACAGGTTTTCCCGTGTTTGCCTCGCAGTGGTTAAATCGTTTTCGGTCACAAGCTGGCCACTGACATTGGCTTGTTTCTGTTGGGTGTCCAACGTTGCTATTTCGCCCTCAAGATCTGCCAATTTTTTCGCCTGGCGATCTCTCTCGTCGATACACTTGTCACTGGCTGCTTTTAACGTTGTTATTTTTTGATTCGAGGGGATTGATAGCGCCAGCATTTGCTCTTCACGTAATGCGGTCAACCCCAATTGGCAGGTTAAGTGGGTAGTCGCTTGTTCTTGCTCCCTAAGCTGCTGGCGAAATTGCTGGACCTCTTGCTCAAGGGTCAGTACACGCTCGGCATCTTTGATCGCCAATTGCAGCTCATCAATCACCACACTTTCAGGCAGCCCTGCAAGCATCTCTGCGGCTTCCGTTAGCTGGTAGTCATTGTCTTGTATTTTGGCTTTAATCTCCGAGAGGCTTGATTCAATCGCATCGCCCTCCTCCACCAATTCCCCTAGCGCTTGCCGAACCACCGGGCTGAGTATCAATTCATTTGGCTTTTTTAATTCGCTGCCCGGCAATAGATTAGCAACTAATGCCTCGAGCCCACTGTGTTGCTCGGTGACCTCTCGCTGAAGTAATTGAAATTCATTGCTGTTGTTTTGATAAAGCGCCTTTTGATGTTGCAAGGCATCAATGGCGACTTCTTGAGCCAAGACCAATTCATTAACGGCTATTGTTTCTCGCTGAGACTGGCACCGTTGAATGTCTTGGTTTAACTGTTCAATGGCCGGTTGGCATCGATTGATATCGTTGGTGGCTCTTAATCGCGTCGCAGCACTATCCCCTGGCAAGGTGCGAACCGCTGCAATTAATTTTAACTTTGAAACAATATCGGTTCTTAATGAAAGAGTGGGCAGGGTTCGCTTTATCCTTGCGAGCCGCTCTTTTTCTAAGTAGGCGTCTTTATGCAATGATTCGGCTAACGCCAATGCCTCAGTCGCCTCGTTGACTGCACGGTGCGATTTTTCCCAATCGGTCGACTTTAAACAATGCTCTTTATACTGTTTCTCTGCATCACTCAATACTTTAAAGGCGGCGTTGAGTTTCGGTTTACTGCCGGTGTTTTTAAACAGTTCGTTTTGTCTGGCATCAAGTTGCTTGAGTAACGCCTGAAACTGTTGGCCGCCCATGCTCGCGCTAAACAATGCCTCCCCGAGATTGCCCTGCCCTCGAATAAGGTCCTCGCCCCCCTCGACTAAGGTTTTGCTATCTAAGCCGAAAAACGTCACGAATTGCTCTTTAGGCAGATTGCGTAATAGATTAGCCAGCGTTGCCTCATCGACAATTTCATCGGACTCATCCCGCAGTGTGCCTTTTGTGCCTTTTTTTCGGTACAGAATAAGGCCACCGTCTGTTGAACTGTCTGTTGAAGCGCCCACATCGCTCTGCTGAACCTTCGCCCCAACCCTTAAAGAGCGTTGAACATGAACATGATCATCGGGGGTTCGGGTCGGGAAGCCGTAGAGAAAGTTGGTAATGGCCCTTAAGGTGCTGCTCTTTCCTGCTTCATTGGGCCCAAATATAATCTGTACACCTTGCTCCGCTAAGTCCAAGGTGTGATCGGTAAAGGGGCCAAACTTATCGAGGCGTAAATCCAATAGCCGCATTAGGACTCCCCTCCTTCTTGTAATAATTTCGGGATAATCAATTGCTCGATGCCCTCCAAGAGTTCATCGAATTGCGCCTTGTCATCGAGATTGAGCGCGTCGGCCCACTGTTTGTATCGTCGCGGTAATTTGTTATTCACCGTGTTGAGGGTGTCCAACAACTCACCTCGCCCCGCATCGTCCGCTTGGAGTTGCTCAAGCGTTCGTAAAACGCCCCCCAACGGATTGTCTTGCGTGCGTAATTGCCCAATATCGACTTTGGCTTGGGTCTTAAAACGAATTTTCTCGATCCACAGGTCGCCGTCACTGTCGGTCATTTTGGCCCGGATGCCATAGCTCCAGTCGTCTTGACGAGACACTAAATCGGCATGTAGTTCCGTGGCGCCACACAGGGTTAAACGACACGCCAGCAATCGCCCTTCTGCGCGATCTTCGGCTGCGCTGACCGCTTTACGGATCGCATGATACACATCGCCTTCATTGCATGCCTCAGCCAAATCAATCTGGCAGTGGTCCCATCGCACCACATCTAGGAAGTGCTCAGTCACGGACTCAACGTGGCTATCTTCTAGCGCCACCAGGGTCACGCCCTTAGGCCCGAGTTCTTTGGCATGACGGCCTTGAATATTGCCAGGGAAAACAATGTACGGATTAGTGTCCACCACTTCGCGTTGATGCACATGGCCTAATGCCCAGTAGTCATAGCCTTTGGCTCTGAGCTTTTCAACACTCGTTGGCGCATAGGCTGCATGGCCGTCACGCCCCTGTAGCGCGGTGTGCAACAGGCCGATATTAAACATTCCTGCAATGGCTGCGGGGTAATGCTGTGATAGATCCTCATAAATATCGCGCTCAGCGTAGCCCTGTCCATGCACGGCAATATTGAGGGCTTTAAACGTGATCGTTTCAGGCTTTTTAACATTCAGCTCGTGCACAAGATCCGGCCAATGCAGCTTCTTAGTCATCTTCGCTTCGGCATCGTGATTACCACGAATGATCACCGTGAGGATATTGGCATTTGATAAGCGCTTAAGCTGACTGGTAAGGAAAAGCCCCGCCTTGAAGTCCTTTAAGTCGCCGTCAAATAGATCCCCAGAGATCAATAAGAGATCCACCTGCTCGTCTAAACAGAAGGCAATCAGGTTTTTGAATGCTTCACGGGTGGCTTCTCGGATTTTCTCTACCGGAGCCGATTCATATTTCTCTAAGCCTTTGAGCGGACTATCGAGATGGATATCGGCTGCGTGTACAAAGCGAACTAACGACATTAACACTCCTGATCAGACTGACTGGGTTAACAATTACTAAGCGACAAAACAAATTAACAAATCTGGCTGCTGTGCACTAGCCCTGAGTGCCCCCTTGAACGCACCCATCAACGCACCTATGAATGCTCTCAATTGGAGCGACCTACGGCAATAACCTGTGATTGGGCGAGAGTGCAGTATATAGCCGATGCTTTTCTAGAAAAAACATTCGCCTTCAAGATGAATATTTCATATCAACCGTACAATCGACTCACCCCGTTTGGTAATCATTGCGACTAGAAAATCACCCAGAATACCTGGCATCACCCCAAGCAAAAAACTCAACCCCGTATTCGCAACTGTTTCTATTACGCCATATAACACGGGATTTATAACCGCTTTGAAATCACTACAATATCACCTAGTCACAATAAACCAACCTTTCCACTACAGCTTCACAACCGCCTACCAATTCCATTAATATGAACCATAATGTCTAGTCACGAAAAATACTCCACGTGTATTTATGGGGGTAGCTCGATTGTAGAATCAATACTTGGCTTATTCTAAAAATAAAATACAGGACTTAAATTATGCGAAGCGTGTTAGCTATTTCTTTTGCTGCGTTTTTTTTATCGGCCTGCTTTGGCGATCAAAGCGCAAAGATTGTACGCACCGAACAAGGCATTCCCCATATCACTTCTTCAACCTGGTTAGGTCTGGGCTTCGGCTACGGTTACGCCTACGCCCAAGATAATTTTTGTCTGATTATGAAAGACGTCGTAAGGGCCAACGGGCAATCCGCACGTTACCTAGGCGCCGAGGGAGACATTGCGCAAGATCTAATTCATGCGCTTTACAATGAAGATGGTCTTATTAATGACAACTTCGCCAGTCGATTTTCAAAGCAAGGCCAAGACGT
>NVVB01000017.1 GCA_002402085.1 Gammaproteobacteria bacterium | reverse complement strand
GTTTTTATGGGCACTGTGGGAATCTACCTGCATTACGGCACGTTTGTCGGGCCGCCTGCCGGCGTGGCTTTATTGATCATGGCGTTCGCTTATAAACTATTAGAGATTTACACTAAGCGTGATGCTTATGTGGTGACTGTATTAGCCTACTTTGTAGTGGCTACGGAGTTTCTCTTTAATCAAAGTATTCCGATGGCTGTTTATTCTGTATTTTCCTTGCTGGCGATTACCGCGTCCCTCATTGGTCTCAATCAATCTCAAAGCCATAGAAAACCATGGCGAACTGCTCGTTTGTCGGGCCTCATTCTGGCGCAATGCGTTCCGCTTATGCTGGTCTTATTTATATTGGTGCCCAGAATTGGGCCGCTGTGGAGTCTAGATTTTGATGCCGGGGGCGACTCCATTGGCTTGAGTGATACGATGTCTCCTGGGGACTTTAATAATTTAACCCGTTCAACCTCATTGGCATTTAGAGCGAAGTTTGAAGGCAACACGCCTGAGCCTAATCAGTTGTATTGGCGAGGCCTTATTTTGTATGATTTCGATGGCAAGACGTGGTCGAAAGGCAGTGCAAAACTAGGTGAACATCAACGTAATAGCGAGCTAGTGTATTGGCCTGGGGATAAACGCAGTGCTTGGTTTAGTGAATACAATCAAGATTTCTCGAAACAAATTTTAGCAACGGGTGATCCAGAGTCGCTTAAGGTATTCCGTTATGAGGTGACACTTGAACCATCGGACCAAACCTGGTTGTTTGGTTTGGATATGCCATTGTCCAGGCAAAAGGGCATTGGATTAAGCCGTGACTTTCGCTTATTAGCCAAGGCGCCGATTGATAGTGTTTTCCGTTATCAAGCAGAGTCGATTGTAGGGATTAACGTTGATTTGGACTTGCCTCCCTGGATTAAAGCCAGGGCGTTGCAGTTGCCTGAAGGCACTAATTATCGAGCCCTCGCGTTGGCGAAACGTTGGCGTTTGCGGGCAGGGTCTGATCGAGGCATGATCGCGAAGGTTTTGAGCCATTTTAATACGCAGCCTTTTGTCTACACGTTGCGCACGGATAAACTGGGCGATAATATCGTCGATGACTTTTTGTTTGATACACAGCGCGGCTTTTGTATTCACTACGCCGGTTCATTTAGCTTCTTAATGCGTGCTGCTGGGATTCCTGCACGCGTGGTGGTGGGGTACTTAGGGGGGGAATTAAATACCCTTGGGGATTATCTGCTTGTGCATCAGTTTGATGCCCATGCTTGGGTTGAAGTCTGGCTTGAAGGGGAGGGTTGGGTTCGAATTGATCCAACCGGTGCGGTAGCGCCTGAGAGGATTGAGTCGGGCATAGAGCAAGCATTAGCGGCTGAGAATTCGTTCTTAGATGGGGTTATGTTTTCGGCATTAAAATACCGCGATATCGCCTTTATTAACAACCTTCGTTTAAGTGTTGATTACATTAATATGGTTTGGCATGAGCGCGTGTTGGGCTACGACTCAGATTTACAGAATGAATTTTTAGTGCGTCTATTAGGCGAGGTGAGTCCTAGACGGATTGCGATGGCCTTATTTTTGAGTGGATTGCTAGTGATGCTGCTTGTCTCATTGTTGCTTTTTTCTCAACGCAGTCGAAAAAAAACAGATCCAATAACACTTATTTACCTGAAGTTTTGCGAAAAGATGTCGAAAGCTGGCATTACAAGAATGAAAGGGGAAGGTCCTGATGCATTTGCGAGCAGGATTGAGACGGATTATATGCAACTTGGCGACTCAGTGACTAAAATTACCCAAGCGTTTAGCCAATTGGTTTATCGGGACCAGAGTCCTGAAGCTGAGGGTGAAAAACAACAACGCAGCCAAGCAGAAAAGAAATTTAAGAAAATGGTCAGGGAGTTTTCCCCGCATAAGTTAATGCGCTGATTTATAAGGTAGTCAATGTAATTGCTAAATGTCATTGGAGCGATTAGTCATGGATAAAGCCATTGATTACAGGAAATACCTGCAGCTAGATACGCTGATTAATATTCAAAATCCAGAAAGTGCCAGCGGCCCTGCTGAATGCCACGATGAAACATTGTTCATTATTACTCATCAGGTCTATGAGCTTTGGTTTAAACAGATTCTGCATGAGCTGGACGCTATCATACGCGTTTTTAATAAGTCGGCTGTGGACGAGCATGATTTATTTAGGGCTGTGGCTTGGCAATTACGGGTAATTGAAATACAAAAGATTTTGATTGCGCAACTGACTATCATGGAAACCATGACCGCAATGGATTTCCTTGAGTTTCGTGATTTGTTGATTCCTGCGTCTGGTTTTCAGAGTGTTCAGTTTAGGCTCATCGAAATCAAATTGGGGTTAGGGACCGCTAACCGAAGTTGCGTGGATAGAAATTATTTATTAAGCGCGCTGGATTCTCAAGATCAGCAACGAATTGATGGTGCTGAACGTGAACCGTCTTTATTTGGTCTGGTGGAGGCGTGGCTGGAAAGAATCCCATTTATTGCTGGTGAAGGGTTTGATTTCTGGGCGCTCTATCAGGAAGCCGTGGATGCAATGCTTGATGGCGAGGCGCGCATTGTCAGCTTGCATAGCCGTGACCCAAAGTCAGCATTAAGTCCTGGCCTATCGAATGTCGAGGCCTCTCGCCGGAATTTCGCAAGCTTATTTGATCAGGGGCTTCACGATAACCTTGTACGTGACGGCCAGCGTCGACTGTCGAGAAAGGCGATGTTAAGTGCTTTATTTATTCTTCTATACAGAGAAGAGCCGATATTGCAGCTGCCGTTTAATTTTTTAACGAATTTAATGGATATTGATGAGAACTTTACCGCCTGGCGATATCGACACGCATTGATGGCTCATCGAATGCTGGGGCGTAAAGTGGGTACGGGCGGTTCTTCGGGCCATGAATACCTTAAGAAGACGGCTGAGGAGAGCCGGTTTTTTGAGGACCTGTTTAATCTAAGTACCTTTCTTTTACCCCGTTCAAAGTTGCCGGTACTCTCTAAAGCGTTAAAGCGCGACCTTAATTTTCATTTTGAATCTAAAAACTAACATTGATAGAAGCGATGGTTTTAGTGTGTGCGTCTTTCGTTGTGTCTAAATTTAAATTATTCGATCTTACGTAGGATTTGGCTGCAGTGACGCGAGTAAGATGTCCATTCTAAGGATGGTTTAGACTCATACTATTGATATCGGTAAGTCTCTTATGGGATAAGGACATAAGACGTAAAAGTCATCCAATAATATCCGGTCAATTATCTGTCTTTCCTAGTATATCAACAGTGGTTACTTTGTTGACGTCACGACATCATCGTTAAATACGAGTCCTCTTTAGCATTAAAAAACCGTTCTTTTCTCCTTAAAAGTATAAAAAAATGTGACCCACCTCTCGGTCTAAAATAGTGGCAGTTTATCTGCTAACTAGTGCGCATTTTTGTCAATAGATTAACATTTGTTCACTGATTTAAATGGCTATCCGTATTACTAACCAAACGGTTTTTTGGAATCGCTTGGTACCGAATTAAAAGAGGGTGTTCTTGGAATGACAGGTAAACTAGGTTTGTTTAAATGGGTTTTAGTACTAACAGTTATTTCAAGCGCAATTTCTAGTTCTGCTGTTTATGCATTGCAGCGCGCCAACCACTTTTATATTGCTCCCACCGCGCTGTTGGCCGACCCATCTTCTGCTACGGGAGGGAATGTATCCGGCAGCTATGCGTTTATTAATAATTTATTTTCTTTAGAACACATGTCTTTGAGTACGGAAGGCGCAGTATCGGGCACTACGGATTTGTCCGAATCAAAGTTCGTTACCCCGGCATTATTGATCGGTTATCAAGTAACAAAAAGACTGTCCTTCGAAACGGTTCTTGCACCGCCTGACCCATTAAAAATCGATGTGTCTTATCCTGGTGGTGACGTGGCCTTGAAAGAGTTTGGTGACTTAATTCCTGCTGAACTACTACCTTTTTTGCCAGAGACGATGGCGGTCCCTGCAGTGCGAGGTGAAATTGGTAGGATTAAAGCAATGGGCGCGATTATTAATGCAAACTATAAGTTTCAAGTAACACCAAGGCTGCATCCTTATATCGGGGCAGGGATTTTGTTTTTTAAAGTCATGGACGTGGACTTGAAATCACTCAGTATGGTTGATTTTAGCGATTCAAAGTTAACCATCGATTCAGATCTTGGGTATTTTTTTCTGGTAGGGTTTGATTACCATCTGACTGAGCATTGGTCTTTTGTATTTGACGCTAAAGCCGTGCAAATGGATACAGTGGTTAGTTTTACTAACTTGAAGGTTTCAGGTGACGGTCTACCCGTTACTACTATTCCGAAAGTTGCCATTGAAATGAAGTTGGGTGGGGTGGTGTATCAAGCAGGGGTTAAGTGGGCTTATTAGGAGGGTTGTTAAGAAGGAGGTCGCAGGGCAGCGAATGTGTGTGGAGGATGCAAAGGATCGTAATAAAGAGAGGCACTCATTAAGATTAGCCAATACGTTAACGATGGTTTTTGGAAGCGCACGTAGCTATAGGGGCAGCTACGTGCGCTTTTGTGTTTGCGCTATGTAATTCCAAGCGCTAGCTTGATTTTTTAAACGGTCTTGCAAGGTGAGTCATGGTGCCAAACATTTTCAATTGCTTTGACTCTGCGCCAATGATTTTTACATCGTTATGGGTTAGCCCGTCTTCGCGTTGATAGACTTTACTAATGCCAATAAGTTTTTCATTGCGCGCGGATTCACAAAATGTGGCTTGTATTGTGAGCGTAACGGCAATGCCCATTCCATCGGCAAGTGAGCCGCCAGAGCAACCGGATACGTTGTCAAAGAACAACAGTAGTTGTCCCGCAGAGATATTGTCCTGAAAGTCGTATTGATCCGGGAAGTCATCTTGGATCATTTCGGCATGGCCATCTTCCATGTAATACACGGTTGATCCGGGGTATAGCTGGCTCATCATTTGATTGAACATATCAACCATATTCTTGTTGGGTGCGTTTTCCGCAATCGATTGATCAGTGAGAAGCTCCCCTTGATAAGGCTGTTGTTGATGGCGAGTTGTTGGGGGGATTGATGCTGGGTCGTAAATCCGAATCAATACGTCGGCGACCGCTAGTGGGCTGCTGTCTTGTAGCGTATGAATTTCACAGCGGCAAAATAAAAATTCCCTTGTTCTGCGTGTCACTGTAGCGGTCGCTTCTAATGCTTCTGGGCCGCCGGCGCGAAGGTAATTGATTTGATAATCGATTACGCGCCAGTTGAGCGGGGCGTTGTTTAAACACTGAGATTGAGCGAGTAATTTTGCTGCGTCGACCAATACCGAGGCCAATACGCCGCCGTGCATGCGTCCACCTAGGTTCATGTTTTGTTGTTGAAACGGTAGGTGCAGGCGGATGCTTTCTGGGCTGATGTCACTGATTTCTATGCCAAGTCGTGCGCCCCAACGGTCGTTGGAGTAAATTTCCTGTAGGTCTTTTAACAACTGCATTACGTAAGTGCCTTCGATTAAGGAGTGTGAATCATGAATTCTGGGGTGTGATAACGGCTAGTTGTGAACGCGTGTTGGGTTAACAATAGATAGGCCGAATATGGGCGTGTGGAGTATAGCGCTCGCTAAAGTACATATCTATCTGTTGGAGGGGAAAGCCAATAGGTTGGTGTGGAGGTGTTAGGTATTTTAAGTTGTTGGAAACGCGCCATATCGGGACGCTTCCAACAGCAAAAGCTGTAATATCTTGAGGATTATAAAAAATCTAGATCAGAGTTCTGATCTAGGATTTCCTTGTTTTCGTCAACAGCTTCAGTTTTTTGGTTGAGTACTTCTTTGACAAACTTAAAGTAGACGGTATAAACGTCTTCTTTGCCGTCGTCATGGTTCACCACGAAAAAAGGCGCACGTTCAACTTTCAGTCTGTCTGCCAGTACCATGCCAGGACTAAGCGGGTTGCTCTCGTCGGCAATCAGTACTTCATCAATTTGATTGATTTGGCCTGAGTCTTCCAGTCGTTGCGATATTTCAGCGCATTTTTTACAGGCAGAACCGTCTGCCTTTATCTTTTTTACAAAAGTGATTTTCATTGCGTGACTAAACGGCTCTTAAGTGAATGGGTGAAATTACTTGGCGTTGGCAACGGAGTGTAATCCGCACTCTTTTGCAGTGGCTTCTTCCCACCACCAGCGGCCTTCTCTTTCATGCTGGCCAGGAAGCACTGGGCGTGTGCAAGGCTCACAACCGATGCTTGTAAAGCCTTTCTCATGCAGTGCGTTAAAAGGCACGTCATTGCTACGAATGTAGCTCCATACTTGCTGAGAGGACCAGTTGGCCAACGGGTTGAATTTAATTAATTGACGACCTTCGCCAGAAAAGGCTTTGTCAATTTGAATGACCGGTACTTCAGTACGCGTGCCAGGGCTTTGATCTTTGCGTTGTCCGGTAACCCATGAATTTAGGTTGCCAAGCTTACGACGCAAGGGGCCAATTTTACGAATTGAACAGCACTCTTTATGGTCGTCTTGGTAGAAGCTAAAGTAGCCTTTTTCTTTAATTAGTTTCTCTACTTGGTCTGCGTTGGGGTACATAGCCTCAATTTCGACGTCGTATTTTTCACGCACTTGATCCAGTAAACGGTAGGTTTCTGGGTGAAGGCGGCCTGTGTCAAGGGTGAACACCCCCACGTCTTTGCCTAACTTGCTGGCCATATCGACAAGAACGACATCTTCCGCACCACTAAAGGAGATGGCGATGTCTTCATTAATAATTTCGAAAGCCAGTTCTAAGACTTCTTGTGGCGACTTATCTTGGTAATCATCGGCCCACTGCTGTATTTCTTGGTCGGTAAAGCTCATCACGTACCCTCTCAACGTTAAAAGGTCAATTAATATTACTTAACTATTTGATATAAATAGCTGTTTTATAATTCGGTTTGGGGTGACTGGTCTCAACTAGTAGTGATTCCGGTCAATACTTCGAGGCCTCAATTAGGCACATTGGCCATGTGGGAACTCTCAGCGGGCCTAGTCTATCAGATTGTGGATATACAGAAAAACACTGGCTTGATCTAATCCTATATCGACTGGTTATAAGTTTTGAATTTGACTAAAGAGCTGGACATAACGCGCTAGGACCTTGGCTTTGAGATTGGTAGTGATAAGGAGGTGTTCAGTGCTATCGGGTTTTCAAGCGGCGTTGCAAGGTGCTGTTGTTCGGGGTAAATTTACAGTTTCGCGTAAGCGTTAAGGTGGGGCGTGAGGTAGCGACCTCATTTATAAGCTTATCAAGGCCGTGCTAGGTGATCGCCTGAATTGCGCCGATTGATGCTGACTGTAAAATTGTTTCAATTAGAATCTATATTGATTGGGGTAGATTGGGGTGGATTGGTGTTACCGCCTGCCCTTGGAGCAGGCTGCGCCTTTTCAATGATATAGGGTATAGTGTGCGGCGCTACGGCAGTGGGTCGTTTTGAAATAGAGGAGTTGTCTGTGGAAATTGTATGTTTGGATTTGGAAGGGGTGTTGGTTCCTGAGATATGGATCAATTTTGCTGAAAAAACGGGCATCGAGGCGTTGAAAGCGACCACTCGAGACATCCCAGATTACGACGTGCTTATGAAGCAGCGTCTCTCTATTTTGGATGAGCACAACTTAGGCATTGCCGATATTCAAGACGTGATCGGAGACATGGGGCCAATGGAAGGGGCGCGTGAATTTGTTGATAGCTTGCGCGAGCAATTCCAAGTAGTGATTTTGTCGGATACTTTCTATGAATTTGCTCAGCCGCTAATGCGCCAATTAGGCTGGCCAACACTCTTTTGCCACAAGCTAGAAGTGAATGCCGCGGGTAAAATAGTGGATTATAAGCTTCGTCAAAAGGATCCGAAAAGACAGTCGGTAATTGCTTTCCATCAGTTAAATTATCGCGTTATTGCAGCAGGTGATTCTTATAATGACACCACCATGTTGTCCGAAGCGGATGCAGGAATTTTGTTCAAGGCACCTCAAAATGTGATTGATGAATTCCCTCAATACCCCTCTAAGACTACCTATGAAGAGCTAAAGCAAGAAATTGAGCGCGTTAGCAATCGAGACATTACTTTATCGCGTAACTAGGGCGTCTAAGGCAAAGCTAATCTACTTCACTGTCTAGATTAGCTTTGTTGTTTAAGTTGTTGTTTAATATGTTGTTATTGTTTTAGTCTATTTCTTTGGCTCTGAAAGCTGTTGTAGATTATTTAGCGTTTGAATTAAATTGTTGATCTTATCCTGAGACTCACAGTATTCATCACTGCAATTCGAGTCTGCAACAATCCCACCCCCTCCCCAGCAGTACAAGTTTCCCTCTTCGCTATAGAGCGTGCGTATAGCAATGCTGGTATTCATCCGTCCGTCGAAACTGATATAGCCTAAAGACCCGCAGTAAGGGCCGCGTTGATACGGTTCAAGTTCATCAATGATCTCCATGGCACGACGCTTAGGCGCACCGGTAATCGACCCACCCGGAAAGGAATCTTTAAGTAAATCGAGCGGGTGGCTATTGGGTTTAAGTTGGCCTTGAATGCTGGAGACAAGGTGATGCACATTGGAGAAAGATTTGAGTTCAAAAAGCTGATTCACGGCAACCGAACCCGTTCTGCAGTGCCTGCCTAGGTCATTGCGCATTAAGTCGACAATCATCAAATTCTCAGCTTGGTCCTTAGCGCTTTCACGTAATTCTGTTTGAAGTAGTTGGTCTTCGGCTGGATCGTTCGAGCGTCGTCGCGTGCCTTTAATTGGACAGGTAATGACCTGTTGATCCTCTACGGACAAGAAGCTCTCGGGGGAGTGGCTTAGTAGCGTGGTATCTGGAAGCACCATGAATGCTGAGTAAGGCGCTGGGCTGGCCGATCTTAAGGCTTTATAGGCGTTCCATAAGTGGCCCGTGAATACACTGCTGAGTCGCTGAGCAAAATTAACTTGGTAGCAATCGCCTGCGTAAATGTAATCAATAATGCGCTGATATTGGCGTTGGTAGTGTGTCGCACTGGAGTCCAAACGAAAATCTTGAGTAAGCTTAAATAATGGCAGCTCGGGTGCAGTATTGTCCTGGGGTTGATTGAGAAGGGACTGCATTGGGTTTTCGTTGCGAGGCGAGTCAGCGAAACCCAAATCAATAAAAAAAGTTTTTTTCTTGGCATGGTCCACTACGATAAAACAGTCATAAACCCCTATATTGGCGTCGAACGTGGTGGCTAGCTCGGGCTGGCTTGGGTCGATATTGAGTTCGCTGTTTATGCGGGTGTTTAGGTCGTTGTTGAGATCGTTGTTGAGATCGTAGTTGAAATGTCCGATTGCTCCGCCATAAAAAGGAAGGTCCGAGGGCAGTTGCGCAGACTCTAATAGCGTGGTGACTATCTCTTCAAAAGGCTGTAGCTGTTCTTTTAATACGTCATAGAAGTTTCTGGTATGGCAGGTGGTCTTAGAACCACGGTCAGATCGTGGATAGGTCACTAAGGTCTGCTGTCCACGCGCTTGCACTTGAATGAAGGGTTCAAAAGCAATTATGTCGTATTGACCGGATGCGCCGAGGTCAACACAACTGTCCAAGAATAGAGCCCAATTCTGGTCTGCAAAATGACTGAATAAGTCGACGTTACATGACGCGTAGGGTAGTTCAGAAATATGGCAGTTCAATGGTCTTTGGCGCTGTATAGGTTGTGGGGGAATGTAGCTTGATTGTTAATGCCGGTTGCTTCTATTTAGCTTCAGTTACTATAGGCTTTCACTTGATTCGAGTTGTTGGGAATCAGTGATCGGTGCGGCTGACTGCTTGATGAGGCGTGGTGTTATTTATACGGCCTCGTCTGCCGCAATTTGCAGTGCGGATACAGTTTAGCATTATTGTACGCTGGTATTATTGTTGGACTGTCAAAAAGGGGTTTCTTTTTAAGCTGTTTTTTGAATGTTAAGTTGAATCGATTGATTGTTTGCCTGAGTGTATTTCAGGGAGTTTGGCCCGGTTAAATTTTATTAAGGAGTCATTATGTCTGATCAGAAACCGTTGACGTTAACGCTTGAAAATAATATCGCGCATTTGGTTTTAGATCGTCCCGATAAGCGTAATGCCATGAATAAAGAATTCTGGCAGCAATTACCGGCGATGCTGATTGACCTGGATCGCGGGGGAGACGCGCGCGTATTAGTCGTGTCTGCTAAGGGTAAAATGTTTACCGCAGGCATGGATTTAGCGATGTTTGGCGCGAACAATAATGATGCGGACATGGAGATTGGTCGTAAACGGGAGCAGTTGCGACAGCTAGTGCTGGATTTACAGGCTTGTTTTAACGTCTTTGAGAAAATACGCATGCCCGTCTTGGGGGCTATTCATGGCGGTTGCGTAGGCGGCGGTGTCGACATGGTGAGCGCGATGGATTGTCGGTATTGCACCGAAGACGCCTACTTTACTATTGCGGAAACGCAGTTAGGGATGACCGCAGACCTGGGCACATTGCAGCGCTTACCGAAACTAATTCCGTCAGGTTTGGTGCGTGAACTGGCGTACACAGGACGAAAAATTAATGCGCCAGAGGCTTTACGATGCGGCCTGGTGAATGAGGTGTTTAGTGATCAGGAGGCCATGCTTGATGGTGTGATGAGCATTGCCCGTAGCATTGCTGAAAACTCCCCGTTGGCGGTGCAAGGCAGCAAGGAAATGATTAATTACGCGCGAGACCACAGTGTCGCCGATAGTTTGAATTACATGGCCGCTTGGCAGTCAGGCATGTTTCAGGCGCCAGACCTTATGCAGTCTATTGCAGCGCGAGCACAGAAAAAGACTGCTGATTACCAAGATTTACCTGCGCGAAAAAAGATCTTTGAGTGATTTAGGGAGTGTGGCGCTTGAATGCGCTGAAGGCCGTGAGGGRCTAGAGYCCTGGGAAATGCCCCAGGTTAACYTGGTTGCGGCCGTTTTCTTTGGAGACATAGACCGCTTTATCGGCGACAGAGAATAATTGGTCGAARTTTATATCAGCGCCTTCTTGCAACGAGGAGACGCCAAAGCTGGCCGTTACTTTAAGGCCTTCAGGCTCGAGTTGCTCAATTTTATGTCGCAGTGCCTCTGCTTTTGTGATGGCACTGGCTTGGTCGCAATAAGGTAAAATTAATACGAACTCTTCGCCGCCAAAGCGTGCTGCGAAATCTTCATCACGGCAATTGTCTTTGATTACCTTGGCTACGTCAGCCAACACCAAATCCCCCATACTGTGGCCATGATTATCGTTAATGGCTTTAAAGAAATCGATGTCGATGACTACGGTGCTCAGTGAATAGTTCTGACGTTTAGCTTGGCTCATGAATATGGGAGCCATTTCAGCTAGGCGGTGACGATTAAATAGCTGTGTAAGCTGATCGGTTTCGGCCATGGTGCGTAGTGCTTGTTCTTGTTCTTTAACTTGATCAAACAGTTGCTTGTTGGTGATTAATGTTTTCACCCGAGCGCGTAACTCTTCCGGGGTAATGGGTTTGGACACGTAATCGTTAGCGCCTAGCTTTAGTAATTCAATTTTTCGGGCCGGGTCTTGGTTGTCAGTCATGATCAAGATAGGGATTCTTTTGCGTTCGTCYTGCATCTCTCGTATTTGGCTGAGYAATGCAATGCCGGTCATGCAGCCTTGAAGCACTAAGTCTGTAAGCACTAGGTCAAAGCGAAGGCTGTTATCTTTGAGCGTCAAGAAGGCATCTTCTGCAGAGCGTTGATGGGTAACGTCTAAGCCTAATTCAGTGAGGGAGTCTTTAATTAAGGTGATGTCGGATTCACTATCGTCGATGTAGAGCACGTGACCGGTCAGGGTTTCTTGGTTGAATATATGCTTAACGAAGCGGCTAATGCCCTCGAACAGCAAATGGGCATTGGATTTTTGCAAGATTTCGGTGATGCCTGCGCCCATCCCCTGAGTGAGCGTTTCTTTATCCTGCTCAGAGGTCAGCATGACGATGGGGATGTGTTTCATCGAGCTGATTTGGCGGATTTTTTCGCACAKKWTMWYRCYGYKRNTYRTYSGRMARRYWMWSTGRGANTGYMKRCSWMRNCMMAGTWTKRWKSAKTKANTNCAAKYWRAKCSNCAGCTTTACCGTCGGCGGCAATGTATACCTGCATGCCTAACTTGGTCAAAATTTCAGTTAAGAGTTGACCGTAGAGCTTGGATGGCTCGATGACGAGGGCTTTGGCTTTCAATCAGAAGGCCTTGTAGGGGAATTGTCCATAACATCAATATTAGTCCAAGTTTGCGAACTTATCTTAACGGTGTGAACGATGGATGCGACTGATCGGGTTTTAAAAGGGTGACGTGAGTGACTGTTCTGCTTCGTTGAAGGGCTCGCATGGGTTTAAATAATGCGCTGAAAGCACTATCCCAACCCGTTGACCCGCTAGAATGAAGTTAATTAGCCGCTGTATGAGGACTTCTGTACAATGCAGCCCCCCTAAACACCAAAATATAGTCGGTATTCAATGTCTGATTCTCCTAATACACACAAAGTGGGCTTCGTAAGCTTAGGCTGCCCTAAAGCACTCGTTGACTCTGAGCGCATTCTTACTCAGCTTAAAACAGAGGGTTACGAGATTAGCTCGAGTTATGAAGGGGCTGATGTAGTCGTGGTCAACACCTGTGGCTTCATCGATAGCGCCAAGGCGGAGTCATTGGACACTATTGGAGAGGCGCTTCGGGAGAATGGCAAGGTTATTGTGACCGGCTGTATGGGCGTTGATTCGGATAA
Source organism: Gammaproteobacteria bacterium (assembly GCA_002402085.1). Lineage (GTDB taxonomy): Bacteria > Pseudomonadota > Gammaproteobacteria > Pseudomonadales > UBA3067. The sequence continues at coordinate 47,476 of NVVB01000017.1, read as the reverse complement.
TATTAAGTCAGTYCACCCCAGTGTATTGAGYGTGACCGGYCCTCAGGCTTATGAAGAAGTAGTGTCTGCGGTACATGCGGTGATTCCYCCTCCGGCCCACAATCCTCATTTGGACTTAATGCCGCCTCAAGGCATTAAGCTAACCCCTCGCCATTTTGCTTATTTAAAGATCTCCGAGGGCTGTAACCATAGCTGTAGTTTCTGCATTATCCCGTCGATGCGCGGTAAATTAGTCAGTCGGGAAGCGGGCGATGTGTACCAAGAAGCAGAACGATTAGCGGCCTCAGGTGTTAAGGAACTATTAGTAATATCACAAGATACAAGCGCTTACGGTGTAGACTTAAAGTATAAGCTAAGYCTTTCYAGCGGCCGGCCGATCAAAACCCGCCTAACCGAGCTGTGTGAAGCATTAAGCGAGTTAGGCGTTTGGGTCAGGCTTCATTATGTTTACCCTTACCCTAATGTGGATGATCTTATTCCTCTGATGGCTGAAGGGAAGTTGTTGCCGTATTTGGATATCCCATTTCAACACGCCAGCCCTAGTGTGTTGAAAGCCATGAAACGTCCAGCACACTCCGAAAACGTGCTGAAACGAATTGAGTCTTGGCGTGAGGTTTGTCCTGAAATCACATTGAGAAGCACATTTGTAGTGGGATTTCCCGGTGAAACTGACCAAGATTTTGATTATTTGCTGTCTTGGATGAAAGAGGCTCAACTCGACCGCGTCGGATGCTTTGAATACTCGCCCGTTGATGGTGCGGCTGCCAATGAGCTGGCTGACCCTGTGCCAGATGAATTAAAGCGCGAACGTTTCGAGCGCTTCATGAGCTTACAGAAAGACATTAGTGAGCAGAAATTAGCCGCTAAAGTAGGGCAAAAGCTCGATGTGCTGATCGATGAAGTCGACGACGAAGGCGCTATAGGACGAACCAAAGGGGATGCGCCTGAAATCGACGGTGCGGTGTACTTGAAYGGTGAAACCGAATTAAAACCAGGCCAGATCGTAAAAGCGACTATTGAAGCGTCGGACAGCTACGATCTGTGGGGGCATTTGGATTAGTCGCTGAGTTAAGTTTAGGACCGCAAGCGTCGTTCAAACCCTGTTTGAGCCAAGATGCGGGTGGATATCTCTTCGACCGATAATTCACTGACATCGATATAAGGAATGTTTTCGCGGTTGAAAATGGCTTCTGCACCGCGAGTTTCTTGTTGGCACTGGCGGGGCGAGGAATATCGGCTGTGCGCTTTGCGTTCATGCCGGATCACCGACAGCCGCTCAGGATCAATTGTGAGTCCAAATAGCTTGTCTTTGTGGGCTTTGAGCGGTGCAGGCAAAGACTCTTCGTCTAAATCGTCTTCGGTCAACGGGTAGTTCGCGGCGTTCAGTCCGAACTGTAGCGCTAAGTACAAACACGTGGGGGTTTTACCACTGCGAGATACGCCTGTGAGAATAATGTCGGCTTGATCGTAGTGACGTACTCGGCCGCCGTCATCATTTGCCATGGAAAAGTTAATGGCATCGATCCTGCCTTTGTAGCCGGCTTCATTGGCAATTGAATGGGATTTACCGACCGTGTAGGAGGAGCTGACTTGTAGTTCTTTCTCCAGCGGGCTTAGAAAAGTGGTGAATATATCCACCATAAACCCTTCACAGGTGGCGACTATTCCGCGAATGTTATCGTTGATAATGGTATCGAAAATGATTGGCTTAGTGCCGTCTTTGGCGGCCACTTGATTGATACGCTGGACTGTATCATGGGCTTTCTCTTCACTATTGATATAAGGCAAAGTGACTTGGTCGAAGTCAATGTTTTCAAATTGACTTAATAAGCTATGGCCCAGAGTTTCAGCGGTGATGCCGGTCCCGTCGGAGATAAAAAAAGCGGTTCTTTTCATGGGCAGTTCCTTGTTCGGCTTACGCGTGCAGTAATTTAATAAGGGTAAGCGCTATTGTAGGTGGTTTTAGGGCGCAGATTAAGCAGTCTGAGTAGGCAAATCCTAAGTAAAAAATTCAGCAATCCGTGTAACACCTATCTGCTAATTTTAGGCGCTGTGAACCCGGTTGGTGGGGCTTACTATCAGAATTACGCGATTATCCCAGAAGTGTCTTGTGAGTGGCTTATAGTTTTCTCCTTACTAAGGCAGTATTAGCAGAAGTTTATGATTATGGGTGGATTATGTGGGGCAAATTGATTCAGAAATCCAGGCTTTAATTCTGTAGAATACGCACCGCTTGCTAGAGTGATATAGGGGCGCCTACTCCTTTAGCCAGGCGTTTCACTTGAGGGCCATACTCACTCAAGGCGTTCAAAAGTGTTGGGTAAGCAGAAATACTAAGTATAAAGGAGAGGGTGCTTTGAGTAATGTTGTCTGGTTCGAGGATTTGGGTATTAGCGATGTTAGCCGCGTGGGGGGTAAAAATGCTTCCTTGGGTGAGATGCTGAACCAATTGTCGGGTACCGAGGTGATGGTTCCTAATGGCTTTGCCACCACAGTGACTGCATATCAAGCGTTCCTTGGGGATGATGAGTTAGATCAAAAAATAAACGCTGAATTACAGCAATGCGATGTGAATGACGTGACGCGCTTGGCTGCTAGCGGTCGAATCATTCGAGAATGGATTAGCGCGCAGGCCTTGTCGCAGGATTTAGTCGACGACATTCGTCAGAGTTATGAGACGCTCACGCAAGGGGATCCGAACATTGCTGTAGCGGTTCGCTCTTCGGCCACGGCGGAAGATTTGCCCGATGCCTCCTTTGCGGGTCAGCAGGAAACCTTTCTTAATATTTGCGGTTTAGACAATGTGCTAGTGGCGGTTAAAGAAGTATTTGCTTCTTTGTTTAATGACCGTGCTATTTCTTACCGTGAGCATCAAGGCTATCAACATCATGATGTCGCGCTGTCGGTGGGCATTCAGCGCATGGTACGCAGCGATGAGGCCAGCAGTGGCGTGATGTTTACCTTGGATACGGAAACTGGATTTCGAGACGTGGTGTTTTTGACTGCCTCTTATGGGCTCGGAGAGGCTGTTGTTCAAGGCGCAGTAAACCCCGACGAGTTTTATGTCCACAAAGCTACATTGGAAGCCGGGCGTCCGGCGATTCTTCGACGCAATATGGGTTCGAAGACCATTAAGATGATCAATAGTGATGATCAACGCGTGGGCAAGACCATYCGTACAGTGAAGGTTGAACAATCCCAGCGCTTTAAGTTCTCAATCAGTGATGAAGAGATTCATCAGTTGTCCCGGGCGGCATTAGTGATTGAAAAACACTACGGTCAAGCCATGGACATTGAATGGGCTAAGGACAGTGAGAGTGGCGATTTATTTATCGTTCAGGCACGACCTGAAACAGTTAAAAGCCAGGATGGTAATTCCAGTGTGGTGCGCTATCTACTCAAAGAAAATGGCAAAGTGCTGGCTGAAGGGCGCAGCGTAGGGCAAAAGATCGGCAGTGGTGCAGTGCGCATTATTAATCACATTGATGAAATGCATAAGATCTCGCCCGGTGATGTGCTGGTCACCGACATGACCGACCCCGATTGGGAGCCGATCATGAAAATAGCCTCGGCGGTGGTGACTAATCGAGGCGGGCGAACATGTCATGCGGCTATTATCGCGCGTGAGCTGGGTATTCCGGCTGTGGTAGGCTGCGCTGATGCAACGGATGTGTTGACTGATGGCCAAGCTGTGACCGTTTGCTGCGCAGTAGGGGACACAGGGTATATATACCAAGGTCAGTTGGAATTTGATATCCAGAAAAACACCATGGCCTCGATGCCTGAGATACCGTTTAAAATAATGATGAACGTCGCCAATCCTGATCGTGCCTTTGATTTTCAGGCTTTGCCGCACGCCGGTGTGGGCCTGGCGCGTTTAGAATTCATAATTAACCGCATGATAGGCATTCATCCTAAGGCCTTATTGAATTATGACACCTTGCCTGCGGATACGCGTAAAACGGTTAATAATCGTATCAGTGGCTATCCTGGGCCAATTGATTTCTACGTCGAAAAACTAGTCGARGGCATTTCGACTTTAGCCGCCGCTTTTTCGCCTGAGCCGGTGATTGTTCGCTTGTCTGATTTTAAATCCAATGAATACGCTAATTTAATTGGCGGCAAAATATACGAGCCCAACGAAGAAAATCCAATGCTAGGGTTTCGAGGCGCATCGCGTTATATCTCGGATCGCTTTAGGGATTGTTTTGAATTGGAATGTCGTGCGCTGAAAAAAGTCCGCGATGAGATGGGCTTTGATAATGTGCAAATCATGGTGCCCTTTGTGCGTACCCTTACTGAAGCGCAGCGCGTGGTGGAGTTGCTAGCGGATAATGGTTTGGTGCGGGGTAAGAATGGCCTGAAAGTCATTATGATGTGCGAATTGCCCACCAACGCTTTATTGGCCGATCAGTTCTTAAAGTTTTTTGACGGCTTTTCCATTGGCTCCAATGATTTAACACAACTGACCTTAGGCTTAGATCGAGACTCGGGGATCGTGGATCACCTGTTCGATGAACGTGATCCTGCGGTAAAAGCATTACTGAAATTAGCCATTGATGCGTGTAATAAAGCGGATAAATACATTGGTATTTGTGGGCAGGGGCCATCGGATCATCCCGATTTTGCGAAGTGGTTAGTGGAGGTTGGCATTGATAGCATCAGCCTCAGTCCTGACTCGGTCTTGGATACCTGGTTTTATCTGGCAGAAAAATAATTTAAATAGTTTTCTTGAATAACTAAATAGGGGTGGAAATGGCGTTTTATCGATTAGAGCAATTAATTAAAGTGACTGATGGCTATCGGCGGGTTTTTGATTTACCGGGCAAGTCAGTTTTATTAATGCGAGAAGACGGCGCTACTTATGCGCTAAACAATGCCTGTCCTCATTTAGGTGTGCCGCTAATGAATGGCCGTGTTAAAGAAGGCGTTATACGTTGTTCGGGACATGGCATGCGTTTTGATCTTACTACAGGCAGTCCTATTCAGAACTCTTCGCCTTGTGAAAAGCTAGAGGTTTTTAATCTTGAATATGACAATGATTATGTCGGCGTAAGTTTTTAAGTGTTATTCGGCGCGGTCGTACGGGCCTACTAATTAATGTCGTTATAGGTTTCGGTGAACTTTAATACCTTTTTAATGTAGCGTTTGGTTTCCGGGAATGGCGGGAYTCCGTGGTATTTTTTTACGTTTTGTTCCCCTGCATTGTAGGCCGCTAAAGCGAGTTTGATGTTTTTGTATTTGTTTAGTAAATACTTTAGGTGCTTGGTGCCTGCGGCAATATTTTGCTGCGGATGGTAGGGGTGGCTGACATTGTATTCTTTGCAGGTTAGCGGCATTAGCTGCATCAAACCCATGGCGCCAGCAGATGATTTTGCGTAGGGATCAAAGTTGGACTCAGCTGCGATCACCGCTTTTATGAGGTTGGCCTTAAGCTTGTATTTTTTAGCTGCGTGTAAAATAAAAAGATCCCATTCTGACGAGCGGTGTTTTTTTTTGAATTTCCGGTACGTCTGGTATTCGATGTGGTGATGGTTTTGAGGTGAATAACCTCGACGATGGATATGTTGGTCAGTGAAAACCGTCTCTCCATGAGGCCCACGGTAGGTTAAGAAATTTTCCTTGCTGAAGTTTTTATTGCTGTCTGCGAAGGCATTAGCGATGAGTGGAGGGACGGGTAATTGAAGCATGATGAATAAGCAGCATGCGCGGCACGCTGAGATTAATGCGATTTGTTTCGATTGGATATTGCTTTGAGAGACGACAGTATTCACCGAAGCGCTAAAGCGGTGCTATTTCCAAATCATAAGTGATTTGTTCAGCACCTGGCCCCAACGGTTGCCCAAAGCTAAACTCAACACACACGCCATCTGGGTCCTCAATCCCGCAAAAATATCCCACGGGAAAGGCTTTTTGTTGGGGCTCCCAAAGCAGTGTTTCGTGTTTCCTGGCTAGGTGAGCAATCCGGTCAACGGCTTCAACCGAGTCTAGGGCAAACCCAAAATGACTGAAATCCCGTGAGTCATGGTCGTGATTTGGCCCGCCTGAAATTAATACAAACACTAGCTCGGATTCTCGGCCATGTTCGGCTAACCATGCGACACGGTGTTTGTGGTTTTTTCGTTGGTGAATGATCTCAAGCTGACAATAGCGTTTATAGAAAACAAGGCAATCGTCAAAGTGACATACGTGGCGAGCAATATGAGTCAGATTGGGGCGCATGGCTACGTTGCGATCTCCTCTGTTACAAAACATCCCGGTTGTTGCTGGGCCAGCGAGCGATTCAAAAGCCTAATGCATAGGCTTAGTTAAATATTAAGCAATTCTTAGCTTTTTGCCTAACTGGAGAGACAATTAAGCTACATTTAGGCGTTCAGTGAATCGATAGTTCTGATGTCATGGTCAATTCATCAGTAGGGAGGCAAGCAGTGCCATCATTTGATTATGATTTAATAGTGATTGGTGCCGGGGCGGGGGGCATTCATGCCAGCCACTGCGCGGCAGCGCTGGGTAAAAAGGTTGCTGTGGTGGAATCCTCCACTTTAGGGGGGGCGTCGGTCAATGCCGGCAGTGTCGCTAACAAGCTTTTTCATTACGCGTCCCGCTACAAGGTTGAATTTGATCAGGCCAAAGGCCTAGGTTGGACGTTCGGCGAACTGCAGTTTAACTGGCAACGCTTGTTGGCCAATAAAAACGCTCAAATTAAACGCATCGATGACTTGAATCGCGTACGTTTAGCGAGGCTCGGGGTCGATGTGATTCAGGGTCATGGCAGCTTCTTCGATGGGCACACCCTGACAGTGAAAAATAAAACATACTCGGCTGAACGAATTATTATCGCTACAGGTGCCAGGCCGTTTGTGCCCGAAATACCGGGTAGAGAACATTTGTCTACTTCGAACGATGTGTTTCTGTTGCCGAAATTGCCTGGCTCTGTTGTGGTGATTGGCGGCGGCTACATTGCCGTTGAACTCGCCAGTACATTGGCGGGCTTTGGCGTGTCTACCAAAATAGTACACCGACGGAAAACTTTATTAAGGCGTTTTGATCAAGGGATCCAAGCGGAAATTGAGTCTGGATTATCCGCGCGAGGCGTTGAAATTAAGAGTCCTGTGACCGTGGATTCTGTTATTCAATGTGCAGATCATAGGCTTCAGGTGACTCTGAGTTCTGGAGAGCTTGTGTTAACGGACCGGGTCTTGTGCGCTACTGGACGAGTTGCCAATACCCGGGGGTTGGGCTTAGAAAATACTGCGGCAGGCCTGAATCGGTTGGGGGCTATTAAAGTGACTCGTGATTGCCAAACCGATGAGGATTCCATTTATGCCATTGGTGACGTCATTGATCGCGTTCAATTGGCACCTGTGGCGGTCGCTGAAGCAAGCAATCTAATTGCTCACCTTTATCAGAACAAGAAAATCCAATTGAATTATCGTTATGTGGCGACGTCAGTATTATCACAACCCGGTGTTGCTTGCGTTGGACTTACGGAATCGAAAGCTAGAAAGTTGCATAAAAATATCCGAGTTTATGAGTCTAGGTTTCTGGCGTCGAAACATTGCTTAAGCGGTGGTGACGATAGGACGTTTATGAAGCTAGTGGTAGACCAGGCCAGTGACAAAGTAATTGGGATTCATATGGTGGGTGCTGAGGCGGGTGAAATTGTTCAAGGCATGGCTGTTGCGATGCAAATAGGCATTACCAAAGCTGAGATGGATGAGGTGATGGGGTTGCATTCAACTGTGGCGTAGGCGCTTAGGGCGCTTAATTAGTTAATGGGGTTTGGGGCCGGTCACTCCTCTTGTAAGGTTAATACTACCTTGACTGACGAGGTAACATCTTTGCTGTCGATATAGCTTACTCCGGAGGGGTTATTCATTATTTCGTCAATGATTTCTTGGTTGCTTAATAGTTTTTTTGGCGGGGACATTTTTCCGGTAAATAAATATCGGGCCCAGTAGCGGTTAATTTTGTTGACGCTCTTATTAGCAATTATTTTATAGAATCGGTGTTTTTGTGGATTATCTTGTTTTATTTCTATAGGCGATACGCGGAGGTCTGAGTCAGGAAATCGAGTCAATCGGCCTAAAAATATATTTTTCACGGCCTCTTTAGTGAGCTCAGTGGTGGGGTTGTTTGGATTAATGATTATTAATATGTCGCAGTAGCTGGGTGCTGCGTGACTTAATAACGCCATAAGAAAGACTACTAGGAGCGGGGGATGTCGTATTTTATTTTTCATATCAAAATACGATGTCCAAAGCGAGGCTGTACACTCTTATCGGGGGTGCGAAAGTAATGCTGCTGTCTTTTGACGTAAAAAGCCCTACGGAGCCTCTTTGAGAGGTCGCGTTGAGCGCTTCAAACTTTAAGGACATCGCGTTTGTAATATCGTATCGAACACCCAATGCAATGCTGCGTTGGTAACGCTTATTATCCTCTATGGGATTAAGAAAAAGAGGCCCTAAAAAGGGAAGTTCGCTACTGTTGTTAAGGATGTGTTTTTTTAGGTCACTTCCTAAGAGTAATCGAAAGTCTGCTCGAGTAAGGTAGGGGCTAAATTTTCCAATGCGATACCCTACAGTGAGATACATGCCTTCGCCGGTAGGCGTGAAACCAGCCTCAGAGGTGGCTTGATTGTATTCTGAATAGACAAACCAGGTGTCGTTGTCCCAATTTACCCCAATGGATGAGTAGAAATGTTTTACATGTTTTGAATCTACGAGGTCAAATAATTTGGCCTCGACGGGCGTAGGATTGTCTGTACGAAATAGATTCAAAAATGTTTCGGTTAGAAAGACTGATAAGCTTACATCAGAGACAAAATGGGCGAGGCGAATTGAGAAATCATTTTTTGAAAAGCTTAGATTAAGTCCTGCGATTCGGTGGATGTTGATTTCGTAAAGAAAGGTGCTGTTTTCTTCTTGCCCGAATATAAACTGCGAGATAATAAACCAATCTTTCCAGTTGGATCTCAGTACCGCGTCGATCCCATTAAAACTTTTAAGCGGCGCTGCAGAGGGATCATAGACCTCAAATGGCGGGCGTATCCAGGGGTAGGCCGCACCGATTTCAATGTATTCGGAGACCAGGTAATAAGGCGTTGCCATTCGCCCAGCGCGAACACGGAGTTCTGGGGTGATGTCATAGGTCAGGTAAAGCCAGTCAATGGCAGGTTTATAATTGTCGCTATCGTCGGCCGAGTATCCTCTTGCAATGACTTGAATTGTGGCGCTGAAATTGTCAGTGAATTGCCCGCTAATCTGTCCGCCTAAAATTGTGTCATTATTAAAGGATAAACTGTCATCGATGTCCGCGTACAAATACCCTTCTTCGTCGAGAATGCCTGCACTAAGCGACAAGAAGCCAGAGAGTGAATAATCAAAGGATCTGGCGAATGGGCTAAAGGAAACGGCCAGCATTAAAATAATAATTCGAGGTAACATAATTATTGCTGCTGTTCGGTCGGTAGAGTGAGTACTACTTTTACGGTCGTGGGCACATCGCTACTTTCGATGTAACTAATTCCTGATGGTGTGTTGGTGATACTGTCGATAATTTCTTGATTACTCGATAGCTTTTTGGGGGGCGACATCTTGCCGGTAAATAAATAGCGAGCCCAATAACGGTTTATTTTATTGACGGTCTTATTGGCAATGGCCATGTAAAACGCTTCCTTCTGGGCGTTGTTTTGTTTTATTTCCATGGCGGAGACAGCCATGTTGGTGTTTGGGAAGCGAGTAAGTCTTCCGAGGAATATATTCTTAACTTGATCTTTCGTTAGTGCGCTTACGGGACTGTTCGCGTTCACTATGATGGCGATATCGCAATAAGCCAATTTAGGCAGCGCTAATAATAGAATTAACATTGCTGAATAAAGAAATGTCTGCCATGGACTTGAGTCGGGTGTTTTTGTATCTAGCACGAATTTATTCATCTCAAAACACCCAATCCAAAACAAGGCTATACACTTTGATTTTTGGTGCTTGGTAGACGGCTTCGTCTTTAAGGGTGATAAGCCCTACCGATTGGCGTTCTGGAGTGACTGCTTGGGCTTCAAACTTTAACGCCATAGAATTAGAGATGTCATAGCGAAGCCCTAGGGCGTAAGTACGTTGGTATCTACGGTTGTTGCTGGCAATGGATAGCGCTTGGCCGCCAATTATGGATACAACTGCTTCATCAGAAGGAATTAGTTCCCCTACAGCGAAATCTTTTAATTCCTGCCCCAGTAATGATTTAATATCCCCACGAGTAAAATAATAAGTCCATTTTTTGAGCCGATAGCCTAGGGTGACGTAAATGCCTTCGCCATCAGGGGTGAAACCTTCGCCGGATGAAAGTCGGTTGTATTCACTAAAAACAAACCAGGTCTCGTTGTCCCAGTTAATCCCGATGGAGGAGTATTGGTGCTTGATTCGATTTGATTCGAGTATTTCAATGACCTTACTAACGGCTTGGGTTTGACTTTCTGAGGGGGAGTTAAGGCCTCTCAAAAGTGATAATGTAGATCGAGCATCAAAAATATCAAGGCTGACAGAGGCGATTAAGGTGGCTAGACGTATTGAAAAATAATTTTTGGTGGCGTTAAAGGACACCCCTGTAATGTGATGAATGTTGATGTCGTAGATGTCGGTTTCATTTTTTTCTAGGCCTGCAAAAAATTGTGATAAGAAAAACCAGTCCTTCCAGTTGGACCGAAATACTAGGTCTAAGCCATTAAAGTTCTTTATAGGCGACATAGCGGGTTCATAAACATCMAGCGGCGGTCGCACCCACGGATAAGCCGCACCAATTTCGAAGTATTCAGACACTGAATAATAGGGAGTTGCCAGTCGTCCAATACGCAAGCGCAGCTCGGGACTCATGTCGTAGGTTAGATACAGCCAATCCAGTGTCGGCTGATAATTATTGCTGCGATCGAGCGCAAAGCCTCTTGCAATCACTTGGCCCGTGACGCTGAAGCGATCGCTAAACTGAACGCTAAGTTGACCGCCAATGATGGTGTCGTTGTCGAAAGAGAGTGTTGAATTGAGGTCTAAAAACTCAACGTCGTCATGGTTTATTTTTCCTGCGCTTAACGACAAAAAACCGGAGGCTGAGTAATCAATGGCCCATGCGGGGGCGCTAGAAATCGCTGCTAGGACTACTAGCAAGGAGATTACAGCCATTTCTGTTGTTTTTTCTGCGCAAGGGCGCATTAATTCTACCACTGGCTTCACTAACTACTTATGCAGATGGGCTGGGGTTATGTCTTGAAAACTGCCTTTGTTTAAGCCTAGTTCCTGTGCTCACTAATACAACTGGACAAATACAGGAAATTCCTTCGTGAGGGTGGGCCGGGTGACTGGGTGTTTGGGGAGAAGGCGGAATAAGGGCTAATTTGCCTGTTGTCTTTGAATGTATAGCCATTGCTGCGATAATTAGCAGTCAAAATAATGGCCTTAGGGTCTAAATAGCTCATTGCTCAGCAAGGAACATTGTTAATCGATATGAATCCACAACTAGAACAACTTTTAACCCAATTAGATCCTCTACATTACGGATTGCTAGGCTTTAGCTTCTTACTGATTATAATCCTTGTTATCAGCCGATCTACAGGGTCGAATAACGCTGATGCCGTGACTACGCCTGATAGCGTTAAGCCAGCAGCGCCAGCGGATTCGGTGGAGTCTGAACCGCAATCTGCGCAAGTGGCTAGCACCGTGAAGATCACCGAATACAGCACGGATGCCGCGTTACAGGTGTTAGGTTTGCTACAACAAGAAGCGCGTTTAATCGACTTTTTGCAAGAAGAGGTCCAGCATTTTTCCGACGCAGAAGTGGGTGCTGCCGCGCGCGTTGTGCACGAAGGGGCAAAAAAGGTACTGACTGACAATTTTCTTATCGAGCCGATAAGAAGTGAAGACGAAGAGTCCCACGTGACTTTGGATGAAGGTTTTAACACTGCCGAAGTGCGTTTATCAGGTAATGTGGTGGGTAAACCGCCCTTCACCGGGCTGCTTATTCATCGGGGTTGGAAGGTCTCTGAAGTGAAATTACCGAAAGTAATTGATGGCCATGATTTAACTATCATCGCCCCTGCAGAGGTTGAACTGTGAATCCTGTAGAAAATAATAACGCCGCGCGTTATGCGGTGGGCATTGATTTAGGCACCACTCACTGCGTGCTGGCTTGGCGCGCGCTGGATCAAGAGGCCCCTGAAACGGCCATTGAAGTACTGCCCATAACTCAGCTGGGGAGTCCTGGCTCGGTGGTTGAGTCTCAACAACTTGCTTCGTTAATGTATTTAACGCATCCCAATGAGCTATCCGAGCAGGCGCTTAGTCTGCCCTGGAACTCCAACTCCAACTCCAACGTAACGGGTTCGCTGAACCAACCGCTTGGAAGTATTGCCCAGAATCTAGGCGCTAAAACACCTATTCGTTTGGTTTCCAGTGCTAAGAGTTGGTTGGGACATACTGGGGTGGATTGCAAAGAAGCTTTTTTACCATTGGATTCAGTGGACGAAATCGACAAGGTGTCTCCGTATGAGGCCACGGTGGCTTATTTATGCCATTTAAAAAATGCTTGGCAACACCGGTTCCCGGATGCCCCGTTAGCCCAACAGAAGCTAACCATTACCGTGCCCGCTTCATTTGATCCCAAAGCACGGGAGTTGACGGCTGAGGCGGCCCAAGAAGCTGGGCTTAATCAGGCCATTCTGTTGGAGGAACCCCAAGCCGCATTTTATAGCTGGGTATTTGATAATGCGGATACGTGGCGAGATCAAGTACAGCTGGGCGACGTGATCCTGGTTGTGGATGTCGGAGGCGGGACCACGGATTTATCCCTTATCGAAGTGAAGGAAGACTCCGGGGAGTTAAGTCTTGAGCGTTTGGCCGTCGGTGAGCACATATTGCTAGGCGGAGATAATATGGATTTAGCTTTGGCCTACCAGGTTAAAGCGAAAGTTGAAGCGCAAGGTAAGACGCTGGAAATGTGGCAAATTAATGCCCTGACCCATGGTTGTCGTGCGGCGAAAGAAGCATTACTGACGGACACGGACTTACAAACGGTGCCTATTGTGGTGCCGAGTCGAGGCTCACGAATGATGGGCGGCGGACTCCGGGCTGAATTGACACGCGATGAGGTGATTACTGCGCTTGTTGAAGGCTTCTTTCCAAAGGCCGCTGTGGATGAAGTGCCGCGTAGCCGACCACGTTCTGCGTTGTCTAAGAAGAGCCTGCCTTTTGCTCAAGATGCAGGAATTACCCGCCATTTGGCAAAGTTCTTAAGCAGTCAGGCGCCTGAAAATGCCACCGCTTTCAGTAATGACCCGCTGGGTGTTAATGGCAATAATCCACCGGCCTTTTTGAAGCCTACGGCGGTGCTCTTTAATGGCGGTGTTTTTAAAGCGCCAATATTAGCCCAACGCGTGGGTGAAAATTTAAATCGTTGGCTTGAGGAGTCTGCTAGGCCTGCGATTAAGCACTTAAGCAGTGCTGATCTTGATTATGCGGTTGCGCGCGGCGCGGCCTATTACGGCACGGTGCGTGAAGGCAATGGCGTGCGAATTAAGGGCGGTACGGCCTGCGCCTATTATGTGGGTATCGAATCTGCTATGCCTGCAGTGCCTGGTATGGAGCCACCGCTGCAAGCGTTTTGTATTGCGCCTTTTGGTCTCGAAGAGGGCTCAAGTGCTGCCAATTCACCGGAAGAATTTGCATTACTAACCGGGCAATCGGTGGAGTTTCGATTTTTTGCTTCTAAGACTCGGCGTGACGATCAAGTGGGTACGGTACTGGAATCATGGTCGGATGATGAATTAATGGAATTACCGCCGATTTCAGCGAAGCTAGATGACCTTACGGGTGCTTCAGGGCAAGGGGTCACCGTGACCTTGCAAGCAGGAGTAACTGAAGTAGGTACGTTGAAGCTTGAAGCCGTGGAAGTTCAAGGGCAAAGGCGTTGGAAAATCGAATTTGATGTACGAGACCATTAAATGATTACGGGCTAGGGCGGGCATTCCCTAAATCTGAGGTAGTTATGGCAGGTGATGTAGCGAAGTTTATTGTTGGCATTGATTTGGGGACCACGAATACTGTGGTGGCGTATTGTGATACCGAGTCGCTAGACTCGGGGCAAGACAAAACCTCAGGGATCCAGTTGTTTGAGATGGAGCAGTTGACTGCGCCGGGTGAGGTTCAAACCAAGCCCTTGTTGCCGTCTTTACGCTACCATCCCGCTGAAGGTGAATTATCCGAAGAGCAAATCCGCCTGCCGTGGCACGATCAAGCCAACACTGAAGGGACTCAATCCTCTGAATCTTCACCTCAAAATGCCGCGCAAGCCCCAGGGTTTTTAATCGGTGAGTACGCCAAGCAGCTGAGTAGTCGTGTGTCGGGTCGTTCGGTGGTCAGTGCCAAGAGTTGGTTATGCCATGGCAGTGTTGATCGTAGTGCCGATATTTTACCTTGGGGCGGAGCAGAAGGCGTTGCTAAAGTCTCACCCGCCGAGGCCAGTGCAAGTTATCTAAATTATGTAAAGCAAAGTTGGGATTATCACCATCCTGAGGCGCCTTTAGAGGCGCAAGATATCGTTTTAACCGTTCCTGCGTCCTTTGATGAGATGGCGCGCGCCTTGACCTTAGACGCAGCGAAGAGCTGTGGCTTAAAAAAAGTGCGCTTACTGGAAGAGCCTCAAGCAGTTTGTTATGACTGGTTATCACGAAACCAGAGTGATTTGTCCAATGCGCTACAGGGCTCAAAGCTGCTTTTGGTGTGTGATGTGGGCGGCGGTACTGCAGATTTAACCCTGATTAAAATTGAGTACCCCGAACAGGGCGAACCTGAGTTATCTCGTATAGGCGTTGGCGATCATTTAATGTTGGGGGGCGATAACCTCGATTTAGCCATTGCCCATATCGCTGAACGCCGTTTTGATGAACAGAAAAAACTTTCAACACGGGTGCTCTCACAGCTTATACAGCAATGCCGAATAGCCAAAGAAACCTTGTTGGGGGATAACCCGCCTGAGTCGGTGTCGGTGACCTTGTTGGGCTCCGGGTCTAAATTGATTGCGGCTTCTCGCTCTGTGAGTATTACTCGTAAAGAAGTCATGGAGATTGCATTGGAAGGGTTCTTTCCAATCGTGCCGTTGGACTCTTGCCCGAAGAAAAGTCGCAGCGGGTTGCAGGAGTTTGGCCTGCCTTATGAAGCTGATCCTGCGGTGACGCGTCATGTGGCTGCCTTTCTTAATCATTACCATGATGCTTGTCGGGAGGTATTGGGCGGGGACGATACAATCGCAGCAGTGCCCGATGCGCTATTGCTTAATGGCGGRGTATTYCGAAGTAAATTATTGCAAGATCGATTGCGCTCTCAGTTGGAGAGCTGGTCTGAGGACACTGTGGAAATCTTCGAGAACGGTCATCCTGATTTGGCTGTAGCGCGAGGTGCGGTGGCTTCAGGACTAGCGCGGCGCGGTGAACATATAAAAATTGGTGCCGGTTCGGCTCGCAGTTACTTTTTGGTGTTAGAGGACCAGGATCAAGGAATCTGTTTATTACCCAGTGGTTCGAAAGAAAACAGTTCTATTAAATTAGATCATCAGTTTTTACTTAAGGTCGGTGCGCCGGTGCAGTTTAATTTAGCATCGTCCACCATTGACCAACGTTTTGAGCCGGGGCAAGTGGTTCAGTTTACTGATCGCGAGCAATTTCCGCCATTGCCGCCGCTTGCGGCCGTGATGAAAAAGCGAGGTAAAATGAAAGCGTCGCAAGTGGAAGTTGAGCTGGCGTCAGAGCTAACGGACATCGGCACTTTAGCCGTGGAATGTGTTTCTACGGAGGACTGTAACCGTCGTTGGCTCTTGGATTTTAATTTACGAGGTGTTTCGAGTAATCAATTGGATGTTGATTTGCACCCAAGAACCCAATTAGCGAAAGAAAAGATTACCTTGGTGTATGGGGGGCGAAGTAAGGGCCTCAAAGGCAATGAGTCTAAGAAATTACGTGCTGATCTAGAAAAACTTCTAGGCAAGCGGGAGCAATGGGATACGCCATTATTGCGTGAATTAGCCAACGACTTTTTAAGTGGCGCTAAACGACGTAAACGATCCGAGGCTCATGAACGAATTTGGTTTGGTTTGGCCGGTTTTTGTTTAAGACCAGGGTTTGGCTACCCGGTCGATGAATGGCGAGTTGAGCAAGTCTTACCGTTGTATGATCAAGGCTTGCAGTACCGCAAAGAATCCAAGGTCTGGGCTGACTGGTGGAACTTTTGGCGGCGCTTGTCTGGGGGTATGGATCGAGCGCAGCAGACTAAAATATATCAAGATATCGCGCCTTATTTGCAACCCGTGCCTGAGAAATCGAAAGCGCATTTAGAAGGTTTAAAACGAAAGGGTTATTTAGCCTACGAAGATATGGTGCGCCTTGCGGCAGGCTTAGAAAATATTAGTTGGCAGGATAAAGTAGCTCTCGGTGAGGGCCTGCTGACTCGCCTACAGAAAAAGAATGAGTCCTCCCAGACCTGGTGGGCGATTGGTCGGATTGCAGCTCGTGAGCCCTTGTATTGCAGCAGCCATAATTTAGTGCCTGTTGACGTTGTGGAAGCGTGGTTGGATCGTGTCTTACAAGAGAATTGGAGTGAGCTGAATCAGGCGGCCTTCGCTGCATCAGTAATGGCTAAAAAAACCGATGATCGCAGCTTGGATATTTCTGGTGAGATGCGGGAAAAAGTCATCGCTAAATTAAAGGAATCCAAATGTCCTCGAAATTGGATCACTATCGTCGAAACTAAAGTGGCATTGGATGAGGCGGATGCAAAACGCTTTTACGGAGATTCTTTGCCTGGCGGTCTTAGTTTGGTTAAGGCCAATGAGGATGGTTAAAGTGGGCTAAATTAATTGGGGGCGACCCCTTTGGACTTTTGCTGCTTCTATTGGTGATTTATTTTTTTNGTTCATARCGAAGTGACTTAGAAAATTCTGTCAGTTGACTTAATTCTATTTTTTCCTTGTCATCAAAGGTCTTTGAAATATGCACGTCTAGGCATTTGTTTTGTTGATGCCCGTATATATTGTAATTGGTTTGATACATTGGCTGACCTTGTGATTCAAACCTTACCAAGTAGCTGACAATCGTAAAGTCTTCGGTTTCAAATGCTGAGGTTGTTTTTTTTAATATCAATGGGTTTCTTGCTGTTTGTTTCCAGTAGTAGTCGCTGCATGCCAATTTGGTGTTTCGTTTTCCTTCACTAGGCTCGACGAAGAGCGAAAGAACAAAGCCCGATTTTGAAAAGGCTTCGTATTGATAAAACCCGTTTTGGCTGGCTTCCCTTGTTTTCTTTAATTTAGGCGCTTTAAATGATAGCCCCCAACGTTAATTCGGTACTTGGATCCAACCTATTAGCGCATAATTTGAACAGGTAGAAAAAGCGATCAATTGTCTATAAGTTAATCTTTTTCTCCGGCAAGAGATGAGACACTACAAACAGTTGACCTATGAAAAACGATGCCAGATTATCGCTAAAGGGCGCTGGAAATACGCAACAGTGAATTACGAAATGATGCATAATTGGGTGTTCGGAAAAGTGCTGACACATCAATATTCGAAGGGAATGAAACTCAGGCTGAGTAGCGGGGTGTTTTGTTTTCGTTGGCGGATTATTGGAGCTGGTTGATTATACTTGTCGCATCATTCGTCCCGATAAGCGTGGCGTGATCTCCATGGCTCTTTCTTAGATATTGCAGCGTACAGATATAGATTTCAGTACCTGGCTTAAAAACAGTACTCAGTTTGAGYCTGTTTATCGAGAGAAGATTGCCAATCGACGATCTCGTCGTTACTTGGCTCATGTGGATAGCCGTTAAATAGTTCGTAGTCTATTTGGAAACTTGCGCTTACACGGCAGGTATTGTTGTGCCAGGGGTTAGGTGGCTTGGTTGTTTTTTGTTCGATTTGCTCGGGATCTCTAGGAGCTTGAGCTAACAGTGGGGAGTTAGGTTGTTTTGAGAGTTGAATACAGAGGGCTGGAGTTCTTCTTTTAAGGGGGCTGCCTTACTGGCAGCCTCAGTTACACTGGTTTTTTCTGTACGTTGACTGTTTTCAGCGTGACTTTTGCGCTGCCTTTTGAAGTTAATCAACCTTAAGCTTTGATTTTTTCGAAAAATCCCCTTAAGGTCGGAGGTTTTGCTGCTTATCTAATTTGCATGTGTTGTGCATTACTAATATATCTACCATAGAGAACCTCTAACATGCCTCTTTTGAAATTACCCGCTAAACCAGTTCCAAGGAATTTCGCTCCCGCATTGTTTACCTCGTACAAAGTTAAGGATGGCGACACACTGGCTTCAATTGCTAAAGCTCATGGAATGGAAGTATGGGAGCTTATATATGAGAATTTTAAGACATTGGACCCAAGAGAGGCGAATTGGTATTTAAAAAACTATGTGGGTTGTACGAAAGAAACAAATGATAAGGTTAATCTGGCTTTTTCTTCTAAAGATAAGCCCGGCATTATATATGTCCCAGTCCCCACTCCCCATTCTCCTATTTTGACGATAAATTCACCCACTCAGTCCGCTCTTAATAATGTTTGGGCTGGAATTGCAAAGGGTCACTCTGCTGATTTGTTTGTCGCTGGGGCGTTCGATGTCACAGGGATTGTTTATAATCTTGGAGATAATGCCCCTAACGTAAGAAATGCAGTGTTAAATATTAATGGATATAAATTTGGGCCTGGTTTGGGAGGAAGCATTGGTGCGACGTTAGTTATTGCCTATGGGTATCCGCAGGCTCGAGACATGGTTGGAGAAACGAACGGTTTTGATTTTGACTTGGCTGTTGGTGTGAAATTGGGTGATTTACTTAAAGGGTTGAAGGGTATTGGTACAGCGTTAGACACTCTCGATAAATTTAAAAAAATTCGATATGTTGCGGAGCAGACAATTAAAACGACTATGAATGGAGTGCCTGAATCGAAAGGAATTATTACGCTTCCTATCCCTCTTGCTGGTGCTGGCATTCACGCATGGGCAGGGTTCAAAACCGGTAAAATTAGTGTGTTTAACACGGGAACGGGGATTTTTTGATAATGGTGCGTATAAATATTGTCTCGTTTTATAGAATTGCTGCATGTGTTCTATTTTCGTGCTGGTCGATTGAAACTTTAGCTACGGATGATTGCAGTGCCGACGCTTTAGTATCTGATATAAGGAAAAACCTTGAAGTAATGTCCAGTTACCAGTTAAGTGCTAATGTTTCGCTTGGCGGGTCTGTTGTAGTCTCTCAGATAAGCGGAAGGCCTTCCGAGCGATTAAGAATAGATATGAACATTGCTCAAGGTGGCGATTCAATCGAGATCAAGGCGGTATTTGATGGTTCTCATCAGTGGGTCGAAACGCGGGGTTCTTCTAGAGTAGAAGTTTTAAAAATTAGTTTGTCAGAGCTTGTAAATTCACAGCGTCCATTTGATACGTCCTATTACTTAATGGGAAGTGGATTGTTAAATGGGGAGGATTTTCCTGCCAGCCTATTCACGCTTTTGGCTACCTATGAGTTTAAAGCAGTTTGTGAGAGGGGGATCGTTACGCTTTCCGGGACGTTAGATGAAGAAGAATTTGCTAAATATGCGTTAACAAAAAGATCTCAGGCATCAGTTGAATCCAGAGTTAGGCAGTATTCCGAAAGGTTTTCGCAACTAGTCATGGAGTTTGATCAGCTAAGCCTAGGCATTAAAGGATATGAGTTAGGGGCTGTCGGGGAGCGCGCAATTTTCCGTGTTGACTTTAAAAACTTACAAGTAAATGAAAAGTTGCCGGTGAATCATTTTTTCTACCGTGCTCCCAAAGACGTGAAAGTGGTTGATATTACTGAAGAGTTGCTTCTCCGGTTAAGAAGCGCAGAGTAAGTGCCTCGCTTTTTCTTTGAAATATAGTGATGAGAATAAACTTAAAAGATAAATTGAAACTATGACGAATAAAAAAAGGAAATACTTTTCGGACGAAGCTGTAATAACCTGGGTAGTGTATTCAGCGATATCCGTGTTTGGGCTTAGTTTTTTAGTAAGTGCGGTTGTTTTTGCGCTCTATGATTGTTGGCTAATGACCTCGAAATATTACGTTGTACAGCGAAATTGTGCTCCCGGTTTAAATGTTAATTTTGTTTTACCTATACCGGTAATATTGGGAACTATTATTGGGACTGTTTTTACTTTTAGGTCGCTAGAAAAGGGTTAGAAAATTGTAATCGAAAGCATTACTTACTGAAGAAGTGACTCTGTCTTGTATGGAATACGTCGATCTAAATCCAGTGCGCGCGAAAACGGAAGTTAAGCCGAAGTGATCGGAGTACACCAGTATTCGAGAGGGTATTCAGCCTTCGTTTGACCCGGCCTCCGAAGTTGATGAGAAAATTGAAGAGAAAAACCTAATTCGTTTTGGTGTAGGGTTAGAAACCTCTGGCCAAATTTGAGGGCAATGAAAGTCAGATTGAGCAGCGGGGCGTTTTGTTTTCGTTAGAAGGCTATCTTGCGCTAGTAGATTATACCGGTCGTATCATTCGTCCCGCTAAACGTGGCGCGATCTTCATGGCGCTTCCTACGATATTGCATCGTATAGATATAGATGCAAGTACCTGGCTGAAAAACAGCACCCAATTTGAAGCTGTTTATCGCGAGAAGTTCGCCAAGCGACGGTCTCGTCGTTACTTGACTCGTGCTGGGTAACCCATAATTAATCTGTAGTAAACCTCATGGATCTGCGCTTACACTGCAGGTTTTGTTGTCCCTGGGGTTTAGTGGGTTGGTTGTTATATGCTTGATTTGCTTGAAATCTCTGGAAAGTTGAGCTATCGGCGGAGAGCTAGGTTGTTCTGAGAGTTGAATGCAGGGGGTAGCCCTTTTAAAGGGTACTTGTCCAGTCCTTTCATTGTGAGATGCGGGAAAAAGTGATCGTTAAATTAATTGGGGGGGGACCCTTTGGACTTTTGCTGCCTCTATTGGTGATTTATTTTTTTTGTTCATAACGAAGTGACTTAGAAAATTCTGTCAGTTGACTTAATTCTATTTTTTCCTTGTCATCAAAGGCCTTTGAAATATGCACGTCTAGGCATTTGTTTTGTTGATGCCCGTATATATTGTAATTGGTTTGATACATTGGCTGACCTTGTGATTCAAACCTTACCAAGTAGCTGACAATCGTAAAGTCTTCGGTTTCAAATGCTGAGGTTGTTTTTTTTAATATCAATGGGTTTCTTGCTGTTTGTTTCCAGTAGTAGTCGCTGCATGCCAATTTGGTGTTTCGTTTTCCTTCACTAGGCTCGACGAAGAGCGAAAGAACAAAGCCCGATTTTGAAAAGGCTTCGTATTGATAAAACCCGTTTTGGCTGGCTTCCCTTGTTTTCTTTAATTTAGGCGCTTTAAATGATAGCCCCCAACGTTCATTCGGTATAAATAGCGTGGTCTTTCCGATGGCCGTGCTTCCGTGCAGGTTAACGGCCTGAGCTTGTTGGCTACTTGCGCAGGGTTTGTCTTGGAATGCTATTTTCCCTGTGGCGTCTGTGCACTTGTTGATTGCATAGGTGTTCTGGCAAGTCAGTGTAGCCCATAAGGCAAAATGAACTAGTCGTAAGGGGGTTGGTGCCCGCTTTCTTTTTATAGGCTTTAAGGCGTTGTTTAGCATTGTAATAGACCTTGTTTAATCRCTACATTCAAGGGTAGTTCATGGTGATTGCTATTACTGTGAAGCCTGTTGGCCTAGCCAGAAAAACAATAAAGTGCCAGTAAATTTAAAGCGAGCCTTGAAAGTCTCATTGCGTGCCCCATCTATTTAACTGTAAGGGTTCTGCAGAACACCTAAATTAACTTACGTAGGCCGCACAGGATGCGTAAGAATTTCATATTGCTTTGATAAGGATTAAATTATGAGAACCCTGGATTTTTCACCCCTGTACCGTTCTTCAGTAGGTTTTGACCATCTGTCTGGATTGCTTGAAAACAGCCGTCGAGTTGAGAAAAAACAATCAGGTTATCCGCCTTATAATATTGAAAAAGTGGCAGAGGACGAGTATCGGATAAGTATTGCAGTGGCGGGTTTCAGCGAACAACAAGTTGAAATATTATTGCAAGATGGTGTGCTCAGTGTTACCGGAAAGAAAGAGTCGAAACAGGGCGAAGAGCAAGTTTTTATTCACAAAGGGATTGCTGGGAGAGGCTTTCAACGAAAGTTCAATCTTTCTGAATTCATTAAGGTGAAGTCCGCGTCCATGGCCAATGGTTTACTTCATATTGATTTGGAACGTGAGACCCCTGAGGCGTTAAAGCCAACACGAATCCCTATCGGCACTGAACAACCGTATGCAGTGAATTCAAATGCAGCGTAATGCGGTCGAGTTTAGTTGTTTAAGTAATAGCCTATTTAAATGACAGGCTGTTTTGGACTTAATTTTTAAAATCAGATTATTTAGGCGTCATGCTGTTTAGGAGCCTTCGGGCTCCTTTTTTTATGGCCATGGTTTTTAATACGCATACGCTTTTTTCTTGATTGTTGAACTGACCTTTAAAATATTGTCCGCGAGAACATTAGGGACTTGTTCTTGTAAAAAGTGACCGGCATCGGTTTCTATGGCTTGGGCGTTTGGGAATAGCTTCTGGGTGCTGTGCATTGATGCGCCTAAAATTGGGTCTTGGGTTCCCCAGACTAATTTGACGGGTCCTTTGAATGATTCAGCCCAGGCTTGAACTGTTTCGAGGTGAGGGATCGATGGGTGTTCCAGGTCAATGGGCACCATCTGCGCTAAGGCTTGAGGGGCGGTTCTGTCTTGATAGGCCTTGAGAGGAAATCGGTAGGCCTTTCGGGTCACCGCGTCCATGGGTGACGTTTTCCCTTGCGCAAAGCCCATGCCTAAAACACTTAGGTTAAGGTGGCGGAATGCCAAGGTGCCTAAAACAGGCCAATGGGAAAGTCGATGAAAGGGGGTTATACGCGGTTTTTTACGTATGGCCCGTATTGCGGTGTTAGAGAATACCGCGCCGTGAATTCTCTGAGGATTCATGGCCGCAGCTAAGCCAACAATAGGGCCGCCCCAGTCCTGACCGACGATGGTTAGGTTTTGCAGGTCTAAGTGGCGAATCAGTGCGCCAATATGGTTGGCGTGACGGATTAGGGTGTGGGCTGATTTATAGTTGGGCTTCTCACTTAAGCCTAATCCAAATAGATCGGGCGCGATGACGCGGTAGCCAGAATTAACCAGTTGTGGAATTATCTTACGCCACAGAAATGACCAAGTTGGGTTTCCGTGTAAGAGAAGGATCGGTGGTCCGCTACCTTCATCTATAAAATGCAATGTGTGCTCGCAACCGGTAAATAGGTGGCGGTTAAAGGGGTAAATGGAGTCCAGCCATTCCGGCAAAGGGGGTGCACTTCGAAAGAGTCCGTTTTTAGGAAGCATAGGTCAGTAATCTTTTCTGTTTATATTGATTTAGGGGCGGTGTTTTAGAAGTGCCTTTAAGTATTGGTGTTATGTTGTTAATTAATGGAGCCTTTTCAATTCCCTTGAATAGCCTATTAACTCGATGGATCTATTGTCCAATTAATTGCTTATTATCTTATTTTAAATAGAGTGAAAACCGTTTAAATTTAGCTTTCCCCAGCAGGAATTGCAAATTGAAATTCTAGATTTATTCGAACGGCCCAATCGGTTGGCCCATGGTTTTTCTGTGTGCCAATTGTTGCGATTTTTATATCCGGAGACAGAAAAAATATCCTTTGGTTTTTTAATAAGCCATGCCAATTATTCAGCTATAGTTTATAGGTGAACGGGCTTCAGTGACCTAGGCTCCTGGGTAGAAGCACGATAACCGCTAAAACTTATGCCTTGGCTGAGGAAAGGACGTTAACATGTATCTTCGATTAAATGTCGCTCTATTGGCGTTGCTTCTCGCATCTTTTGGTGCACAGGCGGCGATGGAATTTAACCCAAAATATTACGCAGGTGCAGGACTTGCCGTTCAGAAAGTTGATATTGATGGTTACGGTAACGGTCTAGGGCTGGAGATGACTTTCGGTGCAGATCTTACTGAAACATTTGGAGCCGAAGTTGAGTTAACGCTTCCCATTGCGAAACCTGATGATGATTTTGGCCCCGCCAGCGATCCAAATTTAATTGAAACTGAATTAGGGGTTTCTTCTCTGGCTTTTTTTGGCACAGCCTTCAAAGAAATTGATAAACAGTTTTCAGTGTTTGCTAAATTAGGCTTAATGTATCGAAGGCTTGATTACGATTCTAACGTAGGCAACGGCTCTGATTTTACCGTGGTGCAGACATCCGGAACTTTTGTTACCACAACGACTGTTGAAGGGGATGATCAAGCCGATCTCGGTTTGACATCAAGTGTTGGGATGTTGTTTTCAATCGTACCTAAAGCTGATGTGCGGGTTGCTTTTACCTTTGTGGATAAAAATGTAAGTTATTTTTCTGTCGGCGGACGATTTAATTTCTAGGCAGCGCTGCCACTCACTAAAGTGTAGCGATGTCACTAGACACGCGTTTTCAATGTAGTGAACGACCAATAACCCTCTTCTTATAGAGGGTTTTTTGTGGCCTATCAGTCAGGGTTGTTGGTAGCTTAATCATTAGAATTAAACGTCAAACGAACAAGGCGTGGCCTTTTTATTCTGGTTCTAAATATGACAAATACTTATTCGCTAATGATTCATGGTGGTGCAGGCTCTTTTCGAAAGTTCTCTCCAGAAGAAAAAAATAAATTTCTAAGCGCCATTGACCGGATTCTAGGCGATGGGCGTGATTGCTTGGCTGGAGGTGCCAGCGCGATTGAGGCGGTCGCGCTTTGTGTTGGGGCGCTCGAGGACGATGTGCTGTTTAACGCCGGTCGAGGGTCAGTGCTTAATGAAAACAAACAAGTGGAAATGGATGCCGCGATAATGAATGGTGCGACCCTGGAAGCCGGTGCTGTGGCAGGAGTGCAAGGGATAAAAAATCCAGTTTCATTGGCATTAATGGTCAGTCAAAAGAGTGAGCATGTCATGTTTGTTGGCGAGGGTGCGATGCGTCTTGCTGAACGGTATGGCGTGGCTCAAATGCCTGATGAGTATTTCCTCAGTGAAGCCTTGTTAGCCCAGCTAGAAAGAGCGATTGAGGCGGGCAAGATGACTCTGGACCACGATGGCGTTGATCAAGGGGATGATAAGTTGGGCACGGTAGGGGCTGTTGCTTGGGATTGCCAGGGTGACCTCGCGGCAGCGACGTCAACAGGGGGTATGGTGAATAAGCGCCAAGGCCGGGTCGGTGATTCGCCACTTATCGGTGCAGGGTGTTATGCGGACAATGAGTCTTGCGGGGTTTCCACTACGGGTTATGGTGAAGATTTTATTCGCACGGTATTAGCAAAAACCATTGCGGACTTCATCGAGATGAAGGGTTTGGATGCCAGCACTGCGGCCCAGTACGGGATTGATTATTTGACGCGGAAGGTTAAAGGCCGTGGTGGGTTTATTATGATTGATCGCACAGGAGCCTGTGCGAGTCAATTTACCACACCGTGCTTGTTGCGCGGGTGGGTCGAGAAGGGCGGCCAGCCAATGAGTTGTTTTTAACCCTTTATCGTACATGCGACATAGCGTGGTTTATCGCGTGGTTAATGGAGCCGGTATTCAGCGCCATGTACCCCGCGACTTTATCTAAGCGACAAATATAACGCGTATTGCGTCCAGTCGAATACCTGCGAGTTCTACGGAGGTCAATACTTTTGCCTTTTGCTCGGTAAAAAACTCGATTTCACTGTCCCGTACCGGGGCATTGTTTTGTTTAAGGCGATCGAGTCGACTTGTTTCATTGTCGTAATAACTGTTGGCTTGAGCCTGGGTGTGTTCTTTTATGAGCTGTAGTTTCTGTTCCGCATGTTTTTCACTGTGGCCCATGAGTGCTCTTATTTCATCCGCCTTCAGTTCGACGAGGGATTTTGCCTGGGCTTTATCAACATCAACAAGCGAGTTGGACAAGGTTTCAAAATCAATTCTTTCAGACAGGTCTTGTCCTTTGGGACCGCAAAGGATGCGAATATGTTGGGTGGGTAGAAACCGGTTTAAGCCGCTACTGGAGTTGCTGGGAGTATCAACAATGTATAAAAATTCTACCAGTAGAGTGCCATCAGGCAGCTTTTTATTAGGATAGAGTGAGACGCATGCGGTGCCATTATGGTCTTGCAAAAACATTTCGAAAGAATCTCGAATAATGGGGTGATCCCAAGAGCCGAATTGCCATTCTTCACGCTTTAAGGCTTGTTCTCGATCAAAGGTGATGCTGATGCCATCCTGGTTGATGCCGGGGAAATGCGCCACCAACATTTCATCGGTCGCTTTGACCACGTAGGTAAGGTCATTGATGCGGTCGGTACGTAGGCCGTATTGATCGAGTAGACGCGTGAAAAGCGTCGAAACCATGCCTTGACTGTCTATTTCTTCGATTTGATCAATCACTTGTTCGGTGCTGAAGTGCCCGGAAGAATTAATCTCAAGGATTCGATCTCGCCCGGACTCAATGTCTAAGTTGAGTTGTTCGGTGTGTATACGTCCTTTCTCTAATAGGGCATCGATTGGTGCCGTTTCAGAATCCGCTTCGGTGTAGGCATCGCTTGAGAAAAACAACGCTAGAATTTCATCTTGGTTTTCATTGTTGACCCGTTGGGCGGCGGGGGATAAACGTTCACAGCAATTGAGACTGTGGTGATACCAGCGGAAAAGGTGCGCCTGAGGGTGGTGCTCAAAATAAGGCACGTAAATTTTAATGGTCTCTTGCTGGCCTATACGGTCTAGGCGCCCGATTCTTTGCTCAAGTAAATCCGGGCATTGAGGTAAGTCGAGTAGCACAAGGTGGTGACAGAATTGAAAGTTACGTCCTTCGCTACCTATTTCGGAGCAGACTAAAATTCGTGCGCCGTCGTCAAAGTCACTAAAATAGGCCGCTGCTCTATCGCGTTCAATGATATTCATGCCTTCATGGAACATGGCAATGGCATAGCCGAATTGAGTGCGCAGTGCTTTTTCGATATTGAGTACGGTGCGGGCATGATGACAAATAATTAGTATTTTTTGGTCTTTCTTATCTGTAATGAAACCAGCAAGCCATTCAAATCGCGAATCGAACTGCCACCAATTTGGGGCCGCGTCGGCTTTGTTGTCTTGGTATGTACGTTCGGGGCACAACGCGGATGCGACTGGTGCGTCGAAATTGCGGTAGGCTTCGGGCAGCTTAAGTGGAATCCCGTGTACCTTTCTGCCAGGAAACCCCTTGATTGATGCGCGGGTGTTTCGAAACAAGACCCGGCCCGTGCCGTGTAAATCGGTGAAATTAGCAATCAGCTGTTGTTTGTTGGCCTCGAACTGGTCCACCTGGTCGGGGCATGCGTTGGAAAATAACGCCGTTGCTGGCTCGATGAACGCCGTGCGTTGGTCCGCCGGCAGGTGAGCTTGAGCGTGTTCGGTAATCTGCTGGACAACGGCCTCAGGACCCTGGCAACTTTGCAGTGTTTCGATTAGTTGTGCGATTTCGGTAAAGTTATCGTTTTCATGTTGAAACGAGGTGACGTCATGGTAGCGCATTGGGTCGAGTAACTTTAAGCGCTCAAAATGACTATCTACGCCAAGTTGCTGAGGGGTTGCTGTGAGTAGCAGAATCCCTGGAGTTTGGCGCGCTAGGTTTTCCACCAAGGCATATTTGTTGCATTCGATGGGCATTGTTTGTGGGTCGTGTGCGTCTGTAGCCGGCGTCAAATGATGTGCTTCATCGACGACCAATAGGTCCCATTCGGATTCCAATAATTGATTGCTACGTTGTGACGACTGAGCTAACCAGTCAATACTGCAAAGGATTAATTGTGCGCTTTCAAAGGGGTTATCGGGGGTGCTTTCACATCGGTCTTCATTAAACAGGCTAAATTGCAGATTAAATTTTCTGAGCAGTTCCACCAGCCATTGGTGTTGAAGGTTTTCGGGGACGAGAATTAAAACGCGCTTAATTAGGCCCTTAATTAGCTGCTGATGAATTATCAGGCCTGCTTCAATGGTTTTACCCAGCCCGACTTCGTCGGCTAATAAAACCCGAGGGGCATGGCGTTTAGCGACTTCGCTGGCGATGTGGTATTGATGCTGGATCAATGATGTCTTGGCACCTAATAACCCAAATACGTCAGATTGTTGGATGCCTGCGGAGTACTTGCATAGGTCGTGACGCAGATTATAAAGCGCGAGCTTATCAATTTGGCCGCAGAATAAGCGGTCGCGGGCGCTCTTGAAACTAAGGTGTGGGCTTAATCGAGTCTCTAAAAGTAGTGTACTGAGAGCCTCATTGGATGTGCTAGTGGCCGGTTCAGGTGAACGCTGGTCCGAAGCTTGGTCGTTTTCATCGGCAATGGGGGTTACGTGGTAAGCCAGCAAATCCCCTTCATGGCTCTTGCTTACGATAAGGTATTGATTTTGATCAATATCGTGCACAGTGTCGCCGGTTTTGAGAATTGCTCGGGTTAATGGCGCATTTTGAATCATATAACGGCGAGCGACGTCATTGCTTAGAAAATGAATTTCCACTGTTCGATGGTCTAGGTTTTCGACAATGCCTAACCCTAATTCCGGTTCTGTGTCGCTAATCCAACGCTGCCCAAGTGAAAATTCTGACCCCATTATTGAAAGACCCTGTAGTTGATTGAAAGCTTAGTGAATAGGCCCAGTCTTAAGAAAGGCTGTTTTGGACGGATCGAGAAGATCTTCTGTACAAAACAACCCCCAGTAAAAAAGGCGCGCCATCTTAGCCTAAAATGAGAAAATAATCATGGCCAGTTTTGTAATCTTTAGTGAAATCGTTGGAATTGATAATCCCTCATAAAATCAACTGTATACCTCGTTATAGTGTCTTTTCTGGGATACATATTGCTAAGATTGGTTACAAATTAACCTTTGGTCCGATTAGATCCGGGAACAACTGCGGAATATTTGATCCCGTTGGTGGAATTCTGTAAATTGCGACTTATAAGATTCGTTAAAGAATATTCAATTTGTTATTCAGTTCTTAATTTTAGGCTAAGACTATGGCTATTCCAGTTCATTTCACACGCTGGTTTGTTCACGGTGTTCGAGTAAGTAAAGCTCGTTCTATTATGGCGTCGCTTCTGCTCGCGATTGCGTTTGGCAGTGTGCTTACCGATACCGTCTACGCTGCGAGTCAATATGAAGGGGGCAGAAACCCGTTTGGCCGCTATCAAGGCGTGGGCACGTTAACCCAAAGCAATGGCAAGGTTTATCGAGGTCATTGGCAGGACGGTCGCAGGGAAGGCGCAGGCACTCAAATATTATCTAACGGTGAGCGTTACATCGGCGCCTGGCGGAACAATAAGCCTCATGGCAATGGGGTAAAAGAGTTCGCAAACGGCGATCGTTATGAAGGCCAATGGTTTGTTGGCAAAATGAGTGGCTACGCGGTTTATTCCTTCGCCAATGGAGACGTTTACGAAGGGCAATTCGCCAACGGCCTTTTCAATGGCAATGGTAAATTGGTTCGAGTCAGTGATGACGTGTACACAGGGAATTGGATTGACGGTGTTTTAGCTGGCGTTGGGTCAGCAAAATTAGCCAATGGTGACAAATATTGGGGCAGTTTTAAAAACTGGCTTTTTCATGGCATTGGCGAAATCTCATTTTCTAATGGGGAGAAGTATCGAGGCAGTTTTGCGAAGGGAAAGGTCCACGGCAGGGGTGTTTATCATTATCGCAACGGTGATATCTATAAAGGACGGTTTGTTTGGGGAGTACGTTTTGGCCGAGGCGTGCTAAGCGATCAACGGGGCAACTCTTATGAAGGCATGTGGGATGATAATAAGAAGCAAGGTCCAGGCGAGGAACGCTTAATTACCGGCGAGCATTACGTCGGGCAGTTTATAAAGGGCAAACGCCACGGTAACGGGGTGTTGATCGATGCTGAAGGCGCTTCTTTTGAAGGCCGCTGGGTAGCCGGGCGACTCGCAGGCAGTGGTATCGCGACATTTAAAGAC
Source organism: Gammaproteobacteria bacterium (assembly GCA_002402085.1). Classification (GTDB taxonomy): domain Bacteria; phylum Pseudomonadota; class Gammaproteobacteria; order Pseudomonadales; family UBA3067. The sequence goes on along the minus strand of NVVB01000017.1, from coordinate 17,432 downwards.
GGTGCAACGTTTGTAGGTCATTTTGAAGCAGGACTTCCCCATGGTGTAGGTGAATGTGGTGATGGTTCCGTATTAAAACGGTGTGAATATTATCAGGGCCAACGAAAGGCCAGGCCGGCCGCTGCGGTTTTAGTGATTAACCCCATTGACGATCAAGGTGAGTCAGACTTGGGCCGAGCGCGAACGCCATCTTTTGAGCAGACAGTAGGCGCGCTGCCAAGAAACACACGATTAGAGCAGGTGAGTTACAGTACGTTCGTTTCCTACCAACACGATTTTTCCTCGAATAATGATTTTTTTACTCAAGAAGGCATCTCTCTTAATTACGATAAGAAAAGAAATAAATTGGAAGTAATAGCCAACGCCGATGGTTATTGGTTGCGATTATATGTGCCTAATTTTCGTGGCGCAGGGGTCTATCAGCTTTTAAATAAAAATGCAGAAACAGGCAGTGTGGGCAGTGAGTACTATCAGACCTCCGATGACTTTCCTGGGGTGATTCGGGTCACTCAAACTGAAGACGGTGTGTTGGAAGGACGCTTTGAATTTTTTGCTTACCGTCAAAGCGATCGTAATATTTCCCAGGGTCAACACATTCGAAAAGGGCGGTTTTTAATCGATCCCGCCGAGCTAGATGGGTTGAAGCATGAAGTGGGTGTGACTCATAATGTTGCTGATGTCGCTACTCCTTTGCTGTAATTAAGCTACTCTAACGCTTTACTTGCTTGCTTTTTAAATGCTTAAGGTAAATGCTTAAGGTAAATACTTAACGTAGATTTTTACGTGCCCGACGTGTAGTCCAATTTAAAAAACGTTCGGGCACGGTGATATACCTTGTCGCTAAAATAATAAAAAGGATCTTTGCATGGCGTCGCCCTCGAGTTCTATTGCGCAATTACTAAGCCTTTATCAAAAAGAAAATATCAAACGAATTAAGCTGGGCGTGACTGATATTGATGGTGTGATCCGTGGCAAGTACATTAATCTAGATAAATTCAGTTCGGTCGCTAAAAGCGGCGCAGGATTTTGCGATTGCGTGTTGGGCTGGGATGTCAATGATCAGCTGTACGACAATGTTTCGTTTACAGGATGGCATACTGCGTTTCCTGATGCGCAATATCGATTAGATTTAACCACCGAACGTCGACTCAGTTTTGAAAATAACACCCCGTATTTTATAGCTGAATTTGTTCAATCGGATGGCCTTAGTGGTCATCCGTTGTGCCCTCGAAGCTTATTGAAAAAGGTATTAACGAAAGCTGAGTCCATGGGCTATGGCGTGAATCTCGCCTTCGAATATGAGTTTTTTGTATTTCGAGAAACAGCGGCATCGATACGCGAAAAAAATTACAGTAACTTAACGCCTTTAACGCCCGGTAATTTTGGCTATTCGGTATTACGCGCCTCCACTGAGTCCGACCTGTTTCATCAGTTGATGGATTTCTGTATTGCTATGGATTGCCCCATTGAGGGGCTACATTGTGAAACTGGGCCGGGTGTGTGGGAGGCAGCGTTGCAAGTGGATGAAGCCTTGCGGGCTACGGATAAAGCGTCTTTATTTAAAACATTTAGTAAATCCTTTTTTCAAAAGAATGATTGCGTGGCAACGTTTATGGCCAAGTGGTCTATGGATTATCCAGGCCAGAGTGGTCATTTACATCAATCCTTAGTGAATATAGAGGGCGGTGAAAGCGCTTTTTTTGAAGGGACTGAAGCCCACGGAATGTCTCAAGTCATGCGCCACTATGTAGCGGGCGTGCAAAAATATATGCGTCCTTTTTTGGCCATGTATGCCCCCACTATTAACAGCTATACTCGTCTTGTTAAAGGCGCTTGGGCCCCTACAGCGGCAACTTGGGGCGTAGAAAACCGAACTTCGGCGTTGCGAGTAATTTCTGGATCAGAGGCTTCCCAGCGAATGGAATTTCGTATTGGCTCGGCTGACGCCAACCCTTATTTAGTTGCTGCTGCATCGGTAGGTGCTGGTCTGCTGGGCATTGAGGAAGGGCTAGCGCTAGGCGAGCCTGTACAAGGCAATGCTTACGACATTCAAGATGAATTAAGTGAGGCATTTCAATTGCCAGCGAACTTACGCGATGCAGGACGTTTGTTTAGTCAATCCAGTGCGGCGAAATCACTTTTCGGGGAGGCGTTTGTTAATCATTACAGCGCTACCCGTGAGTGGGAGTGCCGAGAATACGAACGTCATGTGAATGATTGGCAGCTTGAGCGCTATTTCGAAATAATATAAACGCCGCTTCCCTAGTTCTCCATAATAAAATTCGCCAACGTATTCCTAGAATGTTTACTTCTTTTAATGGGATCTTTAAATGGTTGCTGAATATTCTTTTCCTACTACGATTTTATTAGGACAGGGTGCAGGACAGGTTTGGCTGGATAAAGTAAAGCCGATCGTGAAGCCTGGTTCTGGTTCTGGTTCTGGTTCTGGTTCTGGTTCTGGTCAAGGTCACACAGCCTCAAAGCATTTTTTGATTGTGACGGATCAAACCATATTTGAACTCGGACTTTGTGGGTTTTTGACCCAAATGCTGGATGATCACCAGTGTCCGTACAGTGTGTTTACAGAACTACACGCCAATCCAGAGGAGCAAGATGTGCGAAAAGGGGTTCAAGTCTTTAAGGACTCCGGAGCTCAATCTATCATTGCTTTTGGTGGCGGTGCGGCCATGGATGTGGCTAAAGCGATTAAGTTAGCGCTTTGTTACCCGGGTGGCTTACATCAATTTCAGTTAGATGATCAGCCCTGGGAGCGGCCGCTTGAGCGTGTAATCGATTGTTACGCATTTCCCACTACGGCAGGAACGGGCAGCGAAGTAGGGCGTTCAGCGGTCATTATTATGGACGGTGAGCAACACAAATCAGTTCTTTTTCATCCGCAAATTATTCCTGATATCGCGGTATTAGAACCAAAATTAACGCAGGCGCTGCCTCAATCGATCACGGYAGCTACGGGCCTTGATGCGTTGACGCATTGCCTTGAAGCGTATTTGGCGCCTGACAAACACCCAATTTGTGACGGTATCGCGTTGCAGGGGATGCAGTTAGTCGTGGATAATTTACCCCGCGCATACCATCAAGGCGATGACTTGGAGGCGCGTGAACAGATGCTGCTGGCCGCGAGTATGGGAGCCATCGCATTTCAAAAAGGTTTGGGCATGGTACATGCCATGGCTCATCCTCTCTCGGCTTACTTTAACGTGCATCATGGTTTAGCCAATGCATTGGTGATTGAACAATGCATCTGTTTCATGGAGCGGCAGAATCTAAATGCCGAACAACAAAAAAAGCTACAAACGGTGAATGAGATTTTTGAAGGGCAGGATAGCCATGGCAAATTTTTATCCCAATCGGTGGGAGGATTTGTTAAGGCCATGGGCGTTGTGCCGGGATTACAGGCCCGTGGTGTAACACGCGTTTCGCTGGATTCGTTGGCCGAGGCTGCATTAAAGGACCCCTGCGCAGAAACGAATATGATTTCTGTGAGCCGGCAAGGCTTTTTAGAGGTCTACGAAGCGTCTTTTTAAGCGTCGCTACGATTGAGTTAAATACCTAAGTGATAGAGGGCCCCGTGAAAATTGCGATATTAAAAACAGATTCAGTCTTGGCAAAGTTTAAAAATCAATACGGTGAATATCCTCAAATGCTTGAGGGCTTGTTGAGTGCGGTGCATTCGGAAATACAGTTTGAAACGTTTGATGTAGTCGAAGGACAGTATCCGTTCGCTGCTGATCATTTTGATGGTTATTTTATCATGGGCAGTAAAGCCAGTGTTTATGATTCAGACTCTTGGATTACGCAGCTGGGCAAATATGTTCAGGAGCTTCATGCCGATCAGAAGAAATTAGTGGGGATTTGTTTTGGCCATCAATTACTGGCGAATGTATTAGGGGGGAGCACGCAGAAGTCGGATAAAGGCTGGGGCGTGGGTGTTCACAAATCAAGGCTTATTCAGGCTCAGTCTTGGATGGGCCGTCAAGCACAAGATTTCAGTTTACTAGTAAGTCATCAAGACCAAGTCGTTCAACTTCCTCCAGGAGCGGTGCACATTGCAGGCAGTGACTTTTGCCAATATTCAATGTTTTCYATTGACGAGCATGTTTTGGGATTACAGGGGCACCCGGAATTTAGTGGGGCATATGCTCAAGCGTTAATGGGGCACCGTCGAGAGAGTTTAGGGGAGTCTACCTATAGCAAGGGTGTCGCATCTCTGGCTCAATCGACGCAGGAAAAGCGGGTGGCACAATGGATGATCAGTTTTTTGGCGTAATAATGCTTGGCAGGACCTTTTTTGTGATGTGCTTATCTAGTAAGGCGGACTTCTAACGTTATAGCACGAATAGTTTTTACTCCATAACTCGATTGTAAAGGGCTTTTTTATAGGCCTGAATGCTAAGTTAGAGGGTGTTTAGATGGAGTTGTTATTTGAGTGGATTTGTATTGCTTTCGAATATCGGTGCTGATAATTTAATAACTATCGCGGATCAAGTTCCGTCACAGCTCTATTAGAATGAGCACTTGCCGACTGGTGGAACTCGGCAACAGTAACATAGTACTCCTATCCACAGGCCCCTTTTTTAAGGGGCCTTTTTACTTTTAGGGGTTTATTTTGTCTTTTCTTTTTTCTTTTTCTTCTTAATCTTCTTCTTGGCTTTGGCCGCTTTCCCTGATGATTTTAGCTTTTTAGGTCCTTTGTAATTGCCCGCAAGCTCTTTGATTTTTCGGCGTTCAAATTTCTGTTTTAGGTAGCGTTCTATCCCTGCCATGAGGTTGAATTCGCTGGACGAGATTAAGGTAATGGCTTTACCTGTTTGTCCGGCACGACCGGTACGGCCAATTCGATGCACGTACAACTCTCCGCGTCTAGGCATCTCGAAGTTGATCACAAGGTCCATGCCTTCGATATCCAGCCCGCGAGAAGCAATGTCGGTGGCGATGATGATTTTGATTTCATCGCGACGCAGTTTGCTCATGACTAAGTTGCGATGCTTTTGTTCTTTGTCTCCGTGTAAAACACCGGCGCTAATATCTTGCTGCTGCATTAACGAATAGAGTTGGTCAGCTTGTTCTTTCGAATTGGTAAAAATCAAACAATGACGAAACTCTTCATTTTTTAGTAACCAAACCAAGAGCTGATATTTGTGGCCTTTGTCGTCTGCATAAACTATTTGTTGTTGAATCGCTTCATGCGTATCGGAGACTTTATTCAACGCGATGACGGTGGGGTTGGTGAGTAGTTGGTCTGCTAAGCCACGTAACTTCTTATTGGCCAAAGTGGCTGAATAGAGTTGCGTTTGAGTTCGGTGCGCGCAATGGCTAGCGATGGCCATAATCTCATCGCTGAAGCCCATGTCGAGTAAGCGGTCTGCTTCGTCGAGGATGAGCATATTCACTTCGCTAAAATCTAACAGGTCTCGCGCTAGCAATTCGGATAATCGACCCGGAGTAGCGACTAGTAATTGGGGGGGGGAATTAATGTATTCGGTTTGTTTCTTTATGTCGGTGCCACCGCCGATCAAACCGAGCGTAATACGGGTATGTCGGGCAAATACTTTGGCTTGGCGTAGTACTTGTTGAGCCAGCTCCCGAGTGGGTACTAATATTAAGGCCAAGGTAGCTTGGCTTTCACAGGCCAGTATGCGCTCTAATGTCGGCAGTAGGTAGGCAACTGTTTTGCCGCTRCCAGTTTCTGCGCTTACGAATAGRTCTTGGCCGTCTAAAGCGGGCTCTATGGTCTCTTTTTGAACCGGAGTAAGGGTGTCAAAGCCGGCTTCACTGATGGCTTGGATGAGGCTGTCGTCGATGTCTGAGTACAAAATAGCGCTTCCACTGAAAAATTTGGCTGCATTTTATCAGAGAGCGACGGGGGGCGTGGGTTTTATTCTCTGTCGCCTACTCCTGGGTATCAAGTGTAGGGCAAATAGTTGGATTTTGGGCGCTAAGACTCTAAACCCATCGTTGGATTGGGTTTAGAGCGATTGATTGGTATTTTGAAGTAGAAGGGAGGCCTGAGGTGTGCATTTAATAGGGCGAAAGCTCAAATGTTCGTTTCGAATGTTTGAGCTTCAGCGCAGGGTTGGCTTTAAGGTTTTACCAGGAGGTATTTTCGTATTAGGTATTTGCTTGGGTAATAGAACAATAAAATCATTCCAAGAATAATGATGATTGCGGGCAAGGCCGTTTTTTGTAGCACTGATAGTAACGAGGCTGCGGCGACCAGATCGGTGTGTCGGCCATTGATGTCAGCGGACAATTTTGAATAGGTCACTTTTTCTAGCTCGCCGTAGGGTATTTTATGGTACTGCTCTTCAGTGGTGTCGTAATAGCTAGCAAAAGTTGAGCGGCCCTTGGTATTGAATGCGAGATAAACTCGATACACTGACTCTTCAGTGCCCCAGACGTTCATGCGTTTTTTTACGTCTTTATCGATTACTAAAGCGTCGGCAGAATTTGAGTCGGATAAAATAAACCGTGCTTCCGAAAAACTTGTCGAATTGCTCCATACTAGTGCAAGTATTAGAGGGATTGTAAGCACAAGGGTAATAAAAGCCGGCAGTACTGCTAGGTTTTGATTAGGCGTAATATTAAGTGAATGTTGGATGACATTGCTTGCGCTCATGTGAGTGTTAATCATAATTATGCTCTCATCTAATTGTGCTATTGAGTGGTCATGCAGCAGTCTGAATATTTAGTCCATCACCTTGGTTAGTACTTTAAGCAGAAACTGATAGGTCGTCTGTGACGCAATAATTGCTTTTCACTGGAATGGCTTGATTGACGCGCATTGGCTTTTGCGTTTGTGATTCGCTTCAGGTTATTGAGCGCAATGCTGGTTGTTAGTGTAGTCAAGCGAATGGGGCCTGCAGGTGTTTTTTATAGTTTGGGAGGCTTTGTACTAGGGGATGGACGTTTCTGGCCTATTTTTAATGAGTTTAATAATTTTGTCGTTAGGGGCTTGGCGTTATGTCTGAGCAGGTAGATTGCGTTGTAATCGGGGCAGGGGTTGTTGGCTTGTCGGTGGCGAGACGATTGGCTATTGCAGGACGGGATGTGCTTCTTGTTGAGCGTGAAGACAAAATAGGCACGGGGTTAAGCAGTCGAAACAGCGGCGTGATTCACGGGGGTATTTATTATCCTAAAAATTCCTTAAAGGCGTCTTTGTGCCTGCAAGGGAATTCCATGCTGTATGACTACTGTGACCAACGACGGGTGGACTATGCGCGCTGTGGGAAATTGATTGTTGCCACGCAAAAAAAACAGCTTGAATCGTTGCGTCGGCTTAAAGCCCAAGGCCTTGGTAATGGTGTTACAGGGCTTCGCTGGATCGACGGTGAAGAAGCGTTGCAACTTGAGCCTGAGCTGCAATGTATTGCAGCGCTTGAATGCCCTACGACAGGGCTAGTGGATGTGTCTGGCTTAATGCTTGCTCTGCTAGCGGATGGCGAGCGGGCCGGGCTGACGTTATCGTTACGCAGCGAGATTCGAAAAATCAGTTTCGAGCAGTCTCAATTGACGCTCGATATTGCTAGTCAGGGCGAGCTTAGCTTACGCGCTAATACGGTGATCAATTGCGCAGGGCTGTCTGCCCAACGAGTGGCAGCGACGTGCTCGGCGTTGGCTGAGGATATGATTCCAAGGCTTTATTTCGCCAAAGGGAATTATTACGCTTATTCCGGGAAGAACCCGTTCAAGCGACTGATTTATCCTATGCCGAACTCCGCGGGCTTAGGAATTCACGCGACCATGGATTTGGGCGGACGATTAAGGTTTGGGCCTGATGTGGAGTGGGTTGATAAAGTTGATTTTTGCGTTAATGGCACGCGTCGTGAGCATTTCTTTGAGTGTATTCAGGCGTACTGGCCGGGCGTTACTGCGGATGCATTAACACCGGATTTCGCCTCCATTCGGCCTAAACTGGTTGGACCCGGAGTGACCGCAGGGGATTTTCAGATTCACATGCCGGATCATCATGGGATTCCGGGGTTGTGTAACCTCTACGGAATTGAGTCGCCTGGGTTGACCAGTGCGTTGGCTATTGCTGAATATATTGCCCGGCGTATGGGTGCATAGCAACCGCTAGGCTTCAGGAGCGAGCCCAGCGGGTTTCTACAGGCTATTCTCTACATGCTGTCGAGATAGCCTACAGATTTAAGGAAGGAGTCCTTCTGTAGCGATTGAGACAGCCCTTCGACGTTGAGACAGATCGATTGGTCTTCTATAAGCACCTGGCTTTCTTCAGGCAGCGCTAAAAAGGGCAATGATTTGGCATTGATACCAATGACTAGCTCATACAAGCTGACGGCTTTCAGAGGCTCAGTTTTATGATCGTGGGTGTCGTCGCTGCAGCAGATAATCCAGCCCGAGTTAGGCGGTAGGGCGGCTCTGCGATGCATGGCGAAGCCTGGCTGTTGTCCCAGACGATCACAGATTAAAACGCTTTGGCGTGCGCTTGGGTATTGTAAATCGGGATCAAGGTCAAAGCTGTCTGCTACTTCTTTCTGCCAGCGAATATGCAACAGCGCAAACGTCACTGTAGGCAGGTGGGCCACGGGGATGGATTTCATGTCGGGTTCGTGGATGGTCAATAGGCCGTCATCACGTTCTTGAATAAGCGTGGGCAACCAGCCTATTTGGAACGAGTCACCCGGCGTAAAGGTCTGACCTCCAGCCACTAGGTCCTGCAAGCTTGAAAGTAACCAAGCAACGTCTTCTTCTAGTACTAACTCCTCGTCAAAGCTTAACGCGAATTCTGGATGATTATGTTCACTGCAGGTTGTTGTACGTTCTTCTTTCATGCCGATTCTCTTTGCTAATTAAACCACTGCCATAAGGAAAAAAAGAGGCCTAGGGCCTCTTTTAATCACTTACTACTTCATGCAAATCATCGGGTTAACGAGATTTTGTAAAGCGACTTCTAACCACTTGATGAGGTCTAAATAAATAGCCTACAGGGAAGCTCCAAACGTGTACTAGACGTGTGAACGGGAAAACCAAGAATACCGTTAGGCCACAGAAAAGGTGAAGCTTAAAGACGAAATTGACTTCTTTTAAGATTTCCCAGTTAGGCTGTAGGATCACTAAGCTTTGTACCCAGTCAGTCAGCATAATCATGGTGCTGGCGTCACTGTGGAAGGCATGATACGTAGAAATGGGGATGGTCAGCAGGCCAAGGCAAAGCGTTAGCATCAACCAGGCTAGTACAAACACATCGCGTTTTCTGCTTTGGGCCCTTACTTGCGGATGCTTCAAGCGGCGCAGCAATAACATGCAGCCTCCGATTAAGCATAAGGTACCAAACACCATGCCGGCGGTAATAGCGACGATTTGGTGAGCGGTATCGGACACGCCAATGGCTAGGAACCAGCTATGGGGCGTTAGTAGGCCTACAAAATGTCCACCCAATACAGCAATAATGCCGACATGAAACATTGGGCTGGCAATGAGTACGGTGCGCCGATCAAATAATTGGCTTGAGTCCGCTTTCCAGGTGTACTGGTCGCGGTCAAACCGAATCAAGTTGCCTATTACAAACGTGGTGAAGGCAATGTAAGGATATACTCCAAAAAGTATTTGATGAATGAAATCCATCCTATGCTCCTGTGATTTAAAGTTCTATTTATTACGCTTTAGTTTCTAGTGTATCGTTTGCTGCTATTTTGCCTGCTGTACTGGAATTCGATCTGTCTTAGCTAATAACACACCGATAATCGGTGCATAAAAGCATTCAGATTCCTTAAGGTTTTTATAAAGCAGATCAATGGCATTGGCTGCCTGACTTAAAAAACCATCGGCCTCAGCCGGTTCCAGTATGGACAAAAACTCTAGAATTAACGGCAAGAAATCGGGCAACTCACCGTTACTAATATCTAAATCGTATTTTTGATAATGGGTGATTAAATCAGCCATTGCCAAACCGCGTTCAGCTTCCTCACCGTATAGGTGATGAGTGATATGAAGGCTGTGCTTGCCATTCATGTCAAACGTGTCGACATAGGTCCCTTGAAGCTCCATTAGAGGAGTGGCTTTAATTTCTGCGGCAACCTTAAGCAAAGTCTGTTTTTGGCCAGCACTTAAATCACTGGCCTCTTGCAGGCTTTGCTCAATTATTGGCAGATTTTCCAGCAGCTCATCGCTTGGGTAATCAAGGAGCTTGGCCATTAAAACGTAGCTGCTCATTGTTGATCCGTCGGTTTATTCGAAATATGGGTTTTCTTGTGTGCTTCAAGAATAGTCTCTTCAATACGATGAGACTTCTCTTGCTGCAAACTGCCCAGTGAAGGGAATAAGCTGCCACCGCTTTCGCTTGATTCTTTCATGGGGATTCTAGCCATGTTAGGCGTTGGCGTGTAGAGCTGCGTTTCGCCATTGTCCATACCACGCGGGTCTGGGAACAAGGAAACACCGGACTTACTGTTGGGCACGTTATTGCCAGGCGTAAAACCAGCCGATCCTTGATACTCATGGACATTGTCCATGTGCATTTCTTTGTGAGACGTTGGAATCACAAAGCGGTCTTCCCAGTTAGCAATGGCCATTAGGAAATGCATTTCTTCAAGTTGGTCAGTGGTTAAGCCGACCTTTTCAAATACTTTGCTATTCACATGCCCTTCAACGTGTTGCATACGCTTATAGACTCGCATGGCCAGCATTCGATCTAGCCCAAGCTTAATCACTTCTTCGTTGCCAGCGGTAAACATGTTGGCAAGGTAGCGCAAAGGCAGTCGCATGGATTCTGACTTAGGCAGTACACCGTCTTCTTCCGTAGGCAAAGTGCCTTGCTCAATTTGTGATTGAACCGGTGATAGCGGTGGCACGTACCAAACCATAGGCAGGGTGCGGAATTCAGGATGAAGTGGGAAAGCCACTTTCCATTCCACAGCCATTTTATAGACTGGCGAGCGTTGTGCCGCTGTGATCCAGCTYAATGGGATATTGTTTTCTTTGGCCGCAGCGATCACTTCAGGATCGTTAGGGTCTAGGAATATATCCAACTGCGCTTGATACAAGTCTTTGTCGTCTTTCGCCGAGGCTGCTTCTTCGATACGGTCAGCATCGTAAAAGATTACGCCTTGTGAACGAATACGGCCTACACAGGTATGCGAGCATAAGGTAGGTAAGCCTGACTCAATCCGTGGGTAGCWATAGGTGCATTTTTCAGCTTTGCCAGATTCCCAGTTAAAGTAAATCTTTTTGTAAGGGCATGCAGAAACACACATGCGCCAGCCACGACATTTCGCTTGGTCAACCAAAACGATGCCGTCTTCTTCTCTTTTATAAAGAGAGCCAGAAGGGCACGCAGCAACGCACGATGGGTTGATGCAGTGATTACAAAGACGAGGCAAGTACAAATGAAAGGTATTTTGGAATTCGCTATACATCTGCTTTTCCATACCTTTAAAGTTGACATCAGCAGAGCGTTTTTCAAACTCGCCTGCCATGTCATCTTCCCAGTTCGGTCCCCAATGGATTTTCTCCATGCGTTTACCGGTAATCTGGGAGTGAGGCCGAGCCGTGGGTGCAGCTTCACTTAATTGCTTCGATTGTAATTTACCGTAGTCGAAAGTAAACGGGTCGTAATAATCATCGATCTCAGGCATGTCTGGGTTAGCAAAAAGGCTTAATAAGCGTTTTACTTTRCCGCCSGATTTYAATTTTAATTTRCCWCGCTTGGTGCGYACCCARCCGCCGTTCCARTTTTCTTGRTCTTCCCAGTTTTTGGGATARCCAATACCKGGYTTACTTTCGACGTTRTTRAACCACGCGTATTCCATGCCTTTACGGTTGGTCCAGACGTTTTTACACACTACAGAGCAAGTGTGACACCCGATGCATTTATCGAGATTCATCACCATTGCTATTTGYGCACGTACTYTCATGCTGTACTCCWGRAAAAACAGTGAYTAATTANTTAATGCCATCGGGRTTCAATTGATTTTCTCTTTCRRGKGTTAGYGGTCKTTCTAACCAATCAATGTCTTTRTCTTCGACCTTGTGGAGTATGACCATTTCRTCWCGTTGAGAACCSACTGTGCCGTAATAATTAAAGCCRTAACTMAGYTGCGCGTAACCSCCAATCATATGGGTRGGTTTCACTGTAATYCGRGTYACKGAGTTSARWATRCCGCCTCGTTTCCCKGTGGARGGGGAGCCSGGRACGTTRATGATTTTTTCTTGRGCGTGRTACATCATRGCCATGCCGTTAGGCACTTTTTGRCTSACYACGACTCGTGCCATGGTKGCGCCRTTGGCGTTRATGGCTTCGACCCAATCGTTRTCTTCRATGCCWATAGAYTTRGCRTCCACTTCTGAAATCCACACCACAGGTCCGCCACGGAATAATTGCAGCATTCTGAGCGTGTCTTGGTAAGTGGAGTGAATGCCCCATTTACTGTGCGGTGTAATCCAAGACAAGACCAAATGAGGCTTTTTACGCACGGCGTCAGGAATCTTCTCGTGGGCTCTCATATCAACTGGGGGTCGGTAGGAGGCAAAGCCTTCACCGAAATCCAGCATCCATTCATGATCTTGATAGAATTGCGCACGGCCCGTAAGGGTTCTGAACGGAATGTGCTCATGAATGTTGGTGTAGCCTGCGGTGTAGCTTACTTCTTCTGATTCAATACCACTCCAAGTCGGTGCGGTAATGATCTTACGCGGCTGCGCTTGAATATCATGGAAAGTAATTTTTTCGTCACGACGCGAATCACATAAGTGATTGTGGTCGATGCCGGTTTTTTTGCCAAGGGCCTTCCATGACTTATGAGCCACTTCGCCATTGGTTTCAGGCGCGAGCGCTAGAATCGAATCACACACTTGTTTGTCGATTTGCAAAGAAGGCATGCCTTTGCTGATGCCTTCTTCTTTAATCACACCGTTATAGTGTTTAAGGTGTTCGTATTCTTTTTCGGTATCCCAATCGATGCCTTTAACGTTATTGCCTTTTTCTTTCAGCAAGGGGCCAAGGGCTTCGTACATTTTATTAACATTGGGGTAATCACGCTTGACCGTTTTAATGATCGGCATGTTTTTACCGGGTTCTGCTTTAACGCCTTCATCTTTCCAGTCTTCAACGCCAAGAGGCTGCGCCAATTCTTGAGGCGTATCGTGCATCATGGGGTTGGCGACTAAGTCGGTTTGTACGCCGAGATGTTTTACGGAAAGTTCAGAGAATTTCTTAGAGACTTCTCTAAAGATTTGCCAATCCGATTTACTTTCCCAGCCTGGATCAACTGCTTCACTAAGTGGGTGAATAAACGGATGCATGTCAGTGGTGTTCAGGTCGTTTTTCTCATACCAAGTAGCGGTAGGTAAAACGATGTCTGAGTATGCGCCGGTGCTGTTAAGACGGAAGTTAATGTCTACCATCAGGTCTAACTTACCGATGGGAGCGTCTTCACGCCATTTCACTTCTTTGCAATCTTCGCCTTCAGTGCCTTCACTGAGTACGCCGTTTTGAGCGCCCAGTAAATGCTTCAAGAAGTACTCATGACCTTTTGCACTGGTGCCAATTAAGTTGGCACGCCATACAAACAGGTTACGCGGGAAGTTTTCTTCTGCGTCGATGTCTTCGCAAGCAAACTCTAGCTTGCCAGAAGTCAGTTGATCCGCTACAAATTGTGAAACTTGATCATCATTTTCTGCACCAGCAGCGCGTGCTTCTGCGGCCAATTGAATGGGGTTTTTATTAAAGTGAGGTGCGGAAGGCAACCAACCTAAACGCTGAGATTTAACGTTGTAATCCGCTAGCTGATAGCCTTTGTATTTGGTTTTATCTGCAGTCGGGGAGAGCATGCTTTCTGCTTCTAACTTCTCATAACGCCATTGGTCAGTATGGAAGTAGAAATAGGTGGTGCCGTTCATTTGACGTGGAGGACGCTGCCAATCCAACGCAAAGGCAATAGGCGCCCAACCTGCTTGAGGGCGGAGTTTTTCCTGGCCTACGTAATGAGCCCAGCCGCCGCCCGATTGTCCAACACAACCGCACATGTGCAGAAGGTTCATGATGGACCGGTAGTTCATGTCGTTGTGGTACCAGTGATTCGGTGCCGCGCCAAGAATAACCATGGACTTGCCTTTGGTCTTGGAAGCGTTGTCTGCGAACTCTCGTCCGGTACGCTCAACATCTGCCGCTTTTACACCCGTGATCTTTTCTTGCCATGCAGGGGTGTAAGGCGTGTCTGCGTCTAGGTAAGACGTAGCGCAGTTTTCGTCACCGAGGCCTCGATCGATTGCGTATTGTGCAACTTGCAGATCAAATACCGTAGTGACTAAGGCTTCTTCACCATTGCCTAAGGTGATTTTTCGAACGGGGATTTTGTGGTCGATGACTTCGGCTTTACCGTGCCCAAAGAATGGGAATGATACAGTGACGACTTCGTCTTCCTGGCCAAGCGTGGTCAGTTGCGCGCGAATCTCGGATTGATCACTGGAATTTTTCTCCAGCAAGTTCCAGCGCCCAGCTTCACCCCAGCGGAACCCAATGGAGCCGTTAGGGGCTACATAAGTTTGGTCGATCTCGTCATAAACGATGGTTTTCCACTCGGGGTGGTTTTCCTCGCCTAATGACTTATCGAAATCCGATGCACGAAGAAAGCGATCACTGGCGTAATTATCGCCATGCTTTCTTAGCAATACTTGCATGGGTAAATCGGTGTATTTACGGGCGTAGGTTTGGAAATAGTCATCGTGACCATCAACAAAGTACTCTTTCAATACCACGTGGCCCATGGCCATAAATACGGCGGCGTCGGTGCCTTGTTTTACTGGCATCCAAAGATCGGCGAATTTTACAAATTCAGCGTAATCGGGCGCCATGGACACGACTTTGGTGCCGTTATAACGCGCTTCTGTCGCGAAATGCGCGTCAGGTGTTCGAGTCATAGGCAGGTTGGCGCCACAGATAATAATGTAGCTGGAGTTATACCAATCCGCTGATTCAGGAACATCAGTTTGCTCGCCCCAAGTTTGGGGGGAGGAGGGAGGTAAGTCACAATACCAGTCATAGAATGAAAGTGGCACACCACCAATCAAACTGAGGTATCGGCTACCGGCGGCATAAGAGATCATTGACATGGCAGGAATCGGTGAGAATCCTGCAATACGATCAGGGCCCCATTTACCAATGGTATAGATGTTGGCCGCGGCGATGATCTCGACCATCTCGTCCCAATCACCCCGTACAAAGCCACCTAGGCCACGTACCGCAGTGTACTTTTTACGTTTTGCGGAATCTTCTTGAATGGCAGCCCAGGCTTCTACTGGATCTTTGCCTTCGGCGCGCTCAGAACGGTACAGTTCKAGCAGYCGGSCACGRATYARSGGGTACTTWACACGTTGAGGRCTGTARAGRTACCAGGAGAARCTTGCACCACGTTGGCACCCKCGTGGYTCATGATTGGGCATGTCRGGACGKGTGCGGGGRTAATCRGTGGCTTGCATCTCGAAGGCCACTAAGCCGCTTTTAACGTGAATGTCCCAGGAGCAGCCGCCYGTRCAGTTAACACCRTGAGTGGATCGSACCACTTTGTCRTGGCGCCAGCGRTTGCGRTAGGACTCTTCCCAGGTGCGGTCTTCTTGGGTAACCACACCGTGTCCTTCTGAAAACGTGCTTTCAGTACGCTCGAAAAATTTTAATCGTTCGAGAAAATGACTCATGAAATCTCCTAACGGATGAACCGGGCCTAAAGTATAAGTATGTGTTCGGTTTGCGAAAAAGTCGATTAGTGCAGGGGTGTTGGGGCGCGGATAATACCCTATTTTTATTTAGGATACTGCCTTCTTAATGTACCTTTTTGTTAGTGCATCAAAAATGCCCCTGAGACTCTTTGTTTTGTTTAGAATTACTTGAAAAGCACGGTAAGCCAAGCAAAAACTGTGCCATAAGTAAGGGGTGGTGCTGAGAAGGACTTGGCGATAAAAAGAGGTACCACATTAATGTTGCCAAAGAGAAAGAGATTAGTGTTGACCGTTCCCAGGTAGTTGCCTACCATGCGCTCGATTAATAAGTCAGGATAAGGGCGCTGTATACCTGAAGGTCCTGCACATTAATAAGTACCTTGGGTTGTATAGTTGGCGTGATGGATTGCTTCCATCCATTCAATTATGACGTTAACAACTTATACCAGGGGTGAGTTTTTGGCTTTAATAGCTATTCTTTAGTTAAGTCTTGGGGGCAGTCCTAAGAAAGGCCCTCAGGTGAGTTTTAGCTTATTCTGTAGYGATGCCACCTATCCTGCAGATTTGTTCCGTTACAAATAAGGCTCGTTGAGATTTTGTGGAATCTAGCAGTTTCACAGAGTGCAATGTTTTTGCCGGTTTAAGAAATAAGAAGTGAAGTAATATGACAGAGAAAATTACTGATATAGGTTCTAGAAAATACTTGATCGATGATCCACAAATGATGGAGATGATGGTCGATGGTTTTTTTGGAAATATTCCTCATGCGAGTACGTTGGGGATTGAGTTTGTTTCCATTGAGCGGAGTAAATCCTGCCTTAAAATACCTTATAAAAAGGAGTTAGTAGGCAACCCAGAATCGGGTACGATTCATGGTGGCGTAATCCTTTCCATTATGGACAGTGTCGGAGGGATGGCTGTTTTCGCCGCGTTGCCCGCTATTGAAGCGATTGCGACCTTGGATTTGCGAGTGGATTATATGAAGCCCGCAGCAATAGGCAAAGCGGTTTACGCGTCGGCAGAATGTTATAAATTAACCAATACCATTGCGTTTGTGCGGGGGGTTGCTTATCAAAACGATGAAAATGATCCTGTCGCTACTTGTGCAGCTACCTTTATGCGCGGCTCTAGCCATGCGGTTGCTATTACTGCGGAGTCTAAATAATGGAAGCAAGTCGAGATTATTTTGCGGCGGTACGTGAAGAAAAGAATTATCAGAAAGCCATTGAGCTGGTGCCTTACGCCAAGTTATTGGGTATTAGTTTTAGCGAGAGCGAAAAAGAAGGGCTGTTATTTCATTTACCGTTTGATCAAAAAAACATTGGTAATACCATGTTGCCCGCCATTCACGGCGGTGTGATCGCCGGATTTATGGAAAACGCTGCGGTGATCCATCTGATGTGGGCAATGGAGTCGGTGAGTATGCCTAAGATAATCGATTTTAATATTGATTACACATTATCAGGACGCCCTGAAGACACCTATGCAAGTTGCAATATTGTAAAATTAGGCAAACGAATTGCCAATGTGCAAATTGAGGCGTGGCAAAGCAATCGAGATAAAGTCATTGCTGTCGCTCGCTCTCATTTCAAATTAATTATTGAGTAAGCGTACTAATCAAAATCTATCGCGTATGTAAATATGCTTTTAATTGATTAAGATTGGGCACTTCAATAATTTAAAACAGCCTGCAGTAGAATGTCATTCATGTTCTCTGCAGGTTTTTGTGTAAATAACTA
>NVVB01000121.1 GCA_002402085.1 Gammaproteobacteria bacterium | reverse complement strand
CCAACGATAGAATTGTTCATCTTTTTATGACTCCAAGTGTGAGAGAATGGTCATTTAAACACAGCTCTCGGATAAGGTGGGGAGTCTAATTATCTGTTAGCTCTAGAAAAGGCTGATGGAAGCCAATATTTTTTGACTGGGTAAGTTGATTGATGTTGAATCACATGAAGACAATGAATAGAAATTTACGTCAAATAATTTGACGTAAATAATAATTAAAAATCAAAGGTTATATTTATGGAGTTGCGTATATTTATAAAAAAATATCATGTTGAAAAAATAAAACCTTCAATTAAAAGAATAGGCGTATTCATTTACAATCAATCATGTATCCCCGTTATATTACTTAAAATATTCCCTAATGGTTGGAATAATAGGCTAGAAGAAAAATGCAATAAAGATTCAGTAACTAGTCCAAAGAAACCAACTTTTCTTATTTGGCTCATAACTATATATGTTACAGCGTTTGGGTTGGCATCTCAAAAATACGAGCTTAACCGAGACAGATTAGAAAATAAAACTAACATATGGATTACACAACTAGGAACAACTTCTAAAAAAATAGCCTTAGAAAGGACTTCTCAATTACAATCAGAAGAAATACCTAAAATACCTGATTTTTGGGTTTTCTCGTCCCCATTTATTACTATTGCAGGAGATAATGAGGTTGATGAAAATCTTTTAGATTTAATTCAGGAAGTAGCAGCTAGTACAATTAAAACGTTACAAAGCCCATATAGAACACGTGTTCAATTACTTTTATCATTTGACGACCCAAGGAAAACTAATGTTATAAATAGCATGTCTGAAAAAGAACTTAAAACTATAAGCTCTGAACAATTAGCTAAAATTCTCGGGGTGAAACCTAATGATTTACCTAAGCTAGAAATAAGTACTGCAGAAGCATATGGATGGGATTTATCAAATATTAATTTATCAGGTATGGACCTTACAAATATTCATTTACCCAACGTTAATTTATTTGGCGCAGACCTTAGGGGCGCGATTCTGTCAGGAGCAAGCATGGAAGGTGCCAGTCTTTCACATGCACATTTACAAGGTGCTTCTCTAGATGGTGCCAATTTAAAGGGGGTGGTTTTGTTTAGAGCTAACTTAGTTGGAGCATCTTTTTTTGGTGTTGATTTTCGTAATGCTGATCTCAGCCAAGCAAACCTAAGAGAGGCTGTCTTAATAGATGCAGATTTAGAAGGTGCAGATTTTTCTTATGCGGATCTTACAGGTAAGAGATACGCTGAATTTGATGAAAGCGATAAAGTAGCTTCTCGTTTTGAAACTGCATGTCAACATTTAGCTGGAGCTAAAAATTGGTGGTTAGCTTATCGAGATAAGGATGCAGCTTGCGGTAAAAGCATCCCTAAGAAACCAGATGACGAAAAGTGATATTTCATTCCTTATAAAATAACAAAGCCGGAATGAAATAGATCACCTTTTAAACAAATCTATCTGTTGTATGGTAAAAAATAATGTTTACTATCATTGCAATAGTTGGGATAAAAAAGCTAATCGGGTAGCCGAGGGTATCTAACCCTCAGCCCCCACAACACCTTTCTATTACCCATAAATACTACTATATAATCGCATTCCGACCATCATGTCGGACAATCTCTTTAGCCCTCGCAATATATGTATAATGCCAGGGCTGCCATCCCCCTTCCTAGCTAAAAATCCTCCCAGTTGCGCAATCCAGATTGTAGCCTTTTTCAATGAAGGCGGCTTCTTCGGGATTTTATCAGCAGGATTAAATTTCGCAAATAATACTTGCCACTCATCCTTGCTCAAGAAGTCAGAAGCTAGCCCGTGTGGCAACACCCTCGATACCAGAGTTAACCAGAATATCCTCCATGCCACGATGCTAACTACAGACAAATATCGAATCAGACGGTCAGCCGCTTCCAATCTACAGTGCTCCACATTAAATCCAGACTTTATTACTTTGAAATAGATCTCGATCCTCCATCTCAAGCAGTACCAATTCACTTTTTCTATGGCATCCTCATAGTTATGAATAGGAATGTTCGTATGCAGTACCCAGTCAATTTTACATGCTCCTCTAGGCGGCCTATCTTCAGAAACCTGAACGGAATAAAGCGTTAACGCTGAAGTGACTGATTTGTTTCCTTTAAAGCTGCGGGGTGGTAGTAGGCTGATTTTCCCAAATTTTAATTGACATACTGCAATTCGTTTAGGCTGACCGTCTTTAGCTGGAACGTTAATCTTTATCTCACCTAAACTTTGCTTGCGACTCATGAAATCCCACAAGTTTTCTCCGGAGCCATTGGAGTGAATAGATGACTTGTTTACCTTCCGGTTATGCGAAGCCCGAATTAAATAATGGGTATCCAATTCGTCAGCCAGTAAGAACATATCATAAATGTCAGCTTCCCTATCTGCTATTGTCGGCACTTAAGGACAGCCACATTAATTTGACATGTTTTCGCCAAGCGCCTAATCTAGGTCGACTATACAAAGAATAAATCGAACAAAAAGTAATCAAGAATTAAAGTTAAGGATGATTTTATAATGACCCGTGCCCGTAAAGAACTGATAGCAGTGGAAGATACGCCTTTCTATCACTGTATTTCCCGCTGTGTTCGCCGTGCCTATCTCTGTGGTGACGACTTCCAAACTAAGCAAAACTTTGATCATCGAAAAGGTTGGTTGGTCGATCGAAGTAAATTCCTGGCGTCGGTGTTTTCCATCGATTTATGCGCCTATGCAATTATGAGTAATCACTACCATTTAGTACTTTTTATCAATCAGGAGGAAGTTAACTCTTGGTCTGAGAAGGAGGTGATTGATCGCTGGGGAAGACTGTTCCCGGTGGCGGCTAGGAATCTTCAGAATTTAATGAGGCTTACTAAAAGTAAAGTTGATTTGGCCGTCCATAGAGAAAAAGTAGAACAGTGGCGCGAAAATCTCGCCAGTATTTCCTGGTTTATGCGCTGTCTGAATGAATACGTTGCTAGAATGGCAAACAAGGAAGAGCGGTGCTCAGGGCGCTTTTGGGAGGGGCGATTTAAGAGCCAAGCCCTGCTGGACGAGAAGGCGGTGCTTTCTTGTATGGCGTATGTGGATCTAAACCCTGTACGTGCAACCATGGCGGCAACGCCGGAGGAGTCTGACTTTACTTCTATTCAAGAACGATTATTTGAACATGCAAGGCGGGTTTCAAAACCAAATAAAGCACAAAAGAAATTACTTAAGACGTATCAGAAGAACGAAATAGAAAAAGGGGCTTGTAAGCATAAGAGGGCCAGGCTTAAAGCGCTTAATGGAAGTTGTCATGCCCCTTTATCAAAAGGGTTGCCTTTTACCCAGCAAGACTATTTTAAGCTGGTGGATTGGACGGGAAGAATAGTGCGCAAGGATAAGCGCGGTAAAATTGAAGAGGGGTTGCCTTCGATTTTAAATCGATTAGGGATTGAAGAGGAAAGTTGGATCGATTCAGTTTGCCATTTTCAGAAATATTTTTTTGATGCGGCGGGAAGTGTGTCTTCATTAGAAAAGTATCAGGCTAGAGTGAACAAGCGTCGCTCAACGCAGGAAAAGCCGGAATCGCCATTGGGCTGGATTAAGGGGAAGGGGGCGTCGTTGAAGTTGTATGGTTAGGGTGTGGCTTTTTTCTGGAATTAGCTTTTAATGTGGGGCTAAGTGGATGTCCCCAAAAGTTACTCCCAAAAGTTACTTGGCGGCTGCTCTTTGATTTACAGGAGGAGCGATAGTTGTCAGTAATTTGCCGTTAGACGTAACAGATATTGGCTTTCCAGCATTGGCTTTTTCTAAATAGCTCAGTAGGTTAGCTCTGAAATCGCTGATATTAATAGTTTGCATGACGAGCACCAAATAAGTTTGTACAAGTATATGGGGAAACGCAGAACAATGACATTTTAGAGCTACGCTTCATGCGCTTAAGATGGAAAGGTCAAAAGGTTCGTGTTACCCACAATCAGAAGACACCCTGTATTGTTTGATTTACTTATATGGAAGTGCTTAAGATTGTGCGAGAAAATATGCGTGTTTACACAGGAAAGCTTCGACGCCAAGCTGTAAAATGAAGTGGGTGTCCCCTAAGTACCTACCAAGCTGTAAAATGAAGTGGGTGTCCCCTAAGTACTCTCTTCCCCTAAGTACTCTGAATTGAATGATCTCGAAATTGAGAATTAAGCAATTGAATTTAGAGGGCTTTAATGTAGCCTTGGGCTTGATAGGGAAAGTGTTTTGTGAGCGGAGAAAGAGAGCAGTTGCTCTCTTTCTGGGTAAGGCGTGGTTTAGGAAGTGCAAGCTAAGCGACTGATAGTATGAAGCTTTAAAAAGTATGTTTACAATGACGAAAGTGAAACAGCGCGCTCCGGGCAAAAGGAGCGCGGGCATTAGAATAAAATGTTAGATTTCAATTATCCATAGTCGCCAAGTAATGGTAAAATCCCTCTCAAAAATATAGAAATGAATATAAAATGACCACAATTAATACAGAAACTGAAACAGTTGTTAAAAAGATACTCCCGTATCTTCAGCGCAGAGGTTATGACCTTGTAACTGATCTTGATTTTGAAACAGGCGTATCCATTACTGATCGCTACACCAAGGGTTATATTGATATATTAGTAACATGTGGTAAGAAAAAACCGCTGTTCTTGATTGAGGCAAAAAAAATATCAAAGAAATTGACTGTAAAAGATAGAGACCAAGCCATTGCCTATGCTAAATCCAAGGAAGTTAATGTCCCCTTTGTCGTTGTCACAAATGGTATTGATATACAGTGCTTCAATACCGAAAATAAAAATAGAATTTTATGGGATGGGAAACAACAAGACAAGATACCTACCAAGGAACAGCTTAAGAAAGTCATAACCGCCTTAAAAAGTAACCCTCATGAAACGATAATAAAGATATCAAATGATGAAAGCCTTCCTTTTAGGCCGGGATTAGCGCTACGCCAATTAAATTCTTTGTTCTATAAATGCCATAGTGCAATTCGTAAAATAGAAAAGAATGAGGAAAACGCATYTTCTGACTTTTCTAAGCTTCTATTCTTGAAATTACTAGAAGAAAAAGAAGATTTGGAGGCTGGCTTTGATTTGCCTTACTCATATAGATTTCATGAGCTAGCTTCAAAGCCTTCTTCTGAAGCTGATCAAGTAAAAGACTCAGTGTTGAGTATGATTAAATCAATTGTAGATAGTCGGTCATATGGTGAAGTTCTAGAAGATAAGATCAAGCTAAAAAACCCAAAGACGTTCCAATACATTGTCAAAGAATTATCCTCAGTTTCATTTTGTGATTGTAGTCTCGATTCAAAAGGTGCTTCGTTTGAATACTTTGTTAGAGCGACTCTTAAAGGTAAGAAGTTAGGCCAGTACTTTACGCCAAGAGAATTGGTTCAAACGATGCTTGCAATAGTTGGGCAGAAGAAAATTGTAAACTCGGTAATCTCAGGAGCGGGTATCAAAATACTAGACCCGGCTTGTGGAACGGGCGGATTTCTAGTTTTTTTAATGCAAGACACGTTGAAAAAAATTACCGAAATGCACAAGAGTAGAGATATTAATAAAAAAACCTTTGAGCGCGCAAAGAAAGCCATTAAAGAAGAAATATTTTTTGGTTCTGATGCAAATGATGGCGTGGCCGCATCTGCAAAAATGAATATGATTATAGCTGGAGATGGCCATACTAATATCCAGCATGAGGATAGCTTAAGTAAAGCAGCAAAAAACTGGAATGTAGCCCAACCAGACTGTGATTTGATTCTAACAAACCCCCCATTCGGAACGTCAGAAACAGACTCGCTTTCTTCAGAAGATTGGGGCCAGTTTGATATTAGAAGCGGGAAAGGGCAGCATTTATTCTTACAAAAAATGGTGTTGTCTTTAAAACCTGGGTCTGGAGAGTTCTGTACCGTGATTGACGAGGGGGTATTAAATAATGAAAATGCAGCTCCACTGCGTAAATGGTTGATGCAACAGTGTCGACTCAAAGGTGTCTTTAATCTACCTAACGAAACATTCAAGCCAAATAAAATAAATGTCAAATCGAGCTTGCTATATTTTGAACGGCGAGATGAGCCTGACATGGATTACGAGGATAACTACACTGTGACTGTTTGTAAAATAGATTCCTTAGGATATCAGGGCTCAGGTGAAAAGATAAGAGGATTTAAATTTGATGAATTCATAAAACAAATAGCACACGATGTTCTTAATCAAGATAATTCAAAACATCGAAAGGGTTATTTCTGGGAAGCATTTGATGTCAAGTCTAGTGATATAGTTGATGACCCAACCTGTCGGTTCGATTTTAAATATTGGAACACAGGTACTAGAAATAGGATTAACGATATTTATAAAAAACATAAGACTAATATATCTGAAATCAATACGGTAATTACCTCTAGGGGGAAAAGCCCTTCAGTAGACAACTATGTTGATCAAGATGAGGGGTTTGCTGTTGTTATT
Organism: Gammaproteobacteria bacterium; assembly: GCA_002402085.1. Classification (GTDB taxonomy): domain Bacteria; phylum Pseudomonadota; class Gammaproteobacteria; order Pseudomonadales; family UBA3067. The sequence goes on along the minus strand of NVVB01000121.1, from coordinate 2,605 downwards.
AAGTCGGGTAGCAACATAAGTAAGCAAGGCACCATAAAATTTGAAGGTGCTGATTGGATTGAGAAGTCTGTCTTTGATGAATTTATTGAGCAAGCGTCTAATACGGGTAAAAATATAAATATTATAAAAAAAGGGGATGTCTTACTTTCATCGACTGGGGATGGAACCTTAGGTAAAGCGGCTGTATTCGATTCTGTTATTCCTGCAATTGCTGATGGTCACGTAACTATCATTCGTGTCGATAAAAAAGTAATAGACCCTTACTATCTTTGTGACTATTTACGAGTTGGGTTTGGATCAGTTCAAGTTGATCGCTTATATACTGGATCTACAGGTATGATCGAACTAACTCCGGATCAGGTTGACTCAATTGTGATAAATCTAAGAGGTAGTTTAAAAGAACAAAAATCCCTTTCTAAGAAGATTAGGCAATTAGAAAGTAAATACCTAAGTACTTTAGAGAGTGCTGATCGTATAAATGAAGAAGTCCGCGAAGTTCTGAAATAAATCTAACAAGGCGCTGCACTCGGACAATTTTTAAGCTGCGCTCAAAAATTGCCGGTGAGCGCGGCGTTACAACCCGATCGATTCAATTGCTACTTTCGTTTCACGTCTCGGTAGAAGTTTTCATGTGAGCCAAGGGTAATGAGTTCTAAAATCACAGAACCATCTTTATAGCTATAACCAAGAAGAGTTAGCTGCTTAACCATTTTGAATTTATGAACCCTAAGGAATGAAAGGTCACCCTTCTTCTGTTCTCCTATTTCCGGGTCAGAAATAACTTCACGGACAGCAATATCAAGATCACTTTTCTGATTTGCATTTAATTTCTTAACTTTTTTCTTAAATGATGTTGTCTGTAAAACCTCAGTAATTTCAACCAAAATTGTAATTCTCAAGCTTGCCAGCTTCTTTTTCAGCCTTCGAAATAATTGCTTGCCTTACAAATTCATAGGGTAAATCTGGGTTATCTTCCATCATTTTACCGATTTTAGCCCAATGCTCAATTTGCTTTGGCGCAGTCCTGTTAAGGGCTTTAGCCATGATTGTAGCCTTTTCCACTAATTCTTGGTCTAATCTAATACTACTTGTACTCATACCAACCACCTCTAATAGATATGTATATATTAACAATTGTAGCAAAACGCCACAATTGTAGCAAGTTGTAATCTGGTAGCCGAGGGTATCTAACCCTCAGCCCCCACAACACCCTGCATCCTGCGCGGCCCGGCGTATCCGCACAGGGCGTTTCACTTAGGATAGTGAAGCTTGATCCAACCATCACGTAATTCGTACAACCCTTCAGATTTTAAATAGACATTAGACAAGGCCTGATTAATCCCCGGAGTTTTAGAGCTACGCCACGGCCCTTTGCTGGTAATACCGCACCCAACCGCAGTCTGTATTTTAACGCCTCGCCTCAACAAATTTCTAACTTTGGTGCGAGGCTTTCGCCACTGTCGCCAATAAGCCATGCGAACTCTACGCCGTATCCAATGATCTAGATCGACGCAAAGCTGATAGCAATTAGCGATACCGAAGTAATTAATCCAGCCACGTAAATATTGACTGACTTTGAAGAGCTGGTAGTGCATCGATACACCCCAGTTACGGTTTGTTAACTCACGTACTCGTTGCTTAAATGTCTCAAGTGTTTTGGGATGCAATTGAATGCGTCCTGCCTTGAAAGTAAATCCAAGAAACTTACTTTGAGACGTTTTCACAACACGGCTCTTGGTGGTATTAACGATTAGCTTCAAKCGGKTTYGYAARWARTTGCTRATGCTGTGAAGTACKCGTTCACCTGCRCGYCGACTTTTTACCAGAATGGTAAAGTCATCGGCGTAGCGGGCAAATTTGTGTCCACGACACTCTAACTCTTTGTCCAGTGAATCGAGCAGGACGTTCGCTAACAAAGGTGACAAAGGGCCACCTTGAGGAACACCTTCGCGGCTTTCGATAAAACACTGCTTATCCATAATGCCAGCACGTAAGTATCGACTGATCAATTTGAGTAAACGCTTATCCATTACCTTTCGGTTTAGGTGCGTCATCAATAAATCATGATCAACTCGGTCAAAGAATTTGGAGAGATCTACATCCACTGCAAAGCGTCTGCCTTCCTTGATGATGCCTTGCACTTGTTTTACCGCTTGCTGCCCGTTTCGACCCGGACGGAATCCAAAACTGTTGTCTGAAAACGTAGGGTCGAAAATAGGCGTAAGCACTTGGGCAATCGCTTGTTGAATAACTCGATCCGCAATGGTCGGGATACCCAGCAAACGCTTTCCACCATCGGGCTTGGCAATTTCAACACGTCGAACTGGCGACGGACGATACTGGCCCGTTGCTAGTTGCTCTTCGATTAATTGCCAATGACCTTCTCTTGCCCAAGCGGGGAATGCATCGRTGGTTAGCCCATCGATGCCAGCAGCCCCCTTATTGGCTCGAACGTGTTTCCATGCCGCCTGCAGGTTCGCACGAAAATAGGGGTCAAGTATCATATTGACACTCCCGCGGATCCCTTATAACCTTTTCCCATGCCTAGACCTCTCAGAATCGAATACGAAAACGCTTATTACCACGTAATGAATCGGGGTAGAGC
>NVVB01000120.1 GCA_002402085.1 Gammaproteobacteria bacterium | reverse complement strand
TTCTTTTTCTTCATTGGTTTTACGCAATTGAATTCCCACTTCACGAAGCTGTTTATTATCAACAGTCGAAGGCGCAGCGGTCATCACACACGCAGCAGTCTGCGTTTTAGGGAAGGCAATCACTTCACGGATCGAGCTAGCGCCAGTCATTAACATGACCAAGCGATCCAATCCGAAGGCCACACCGCCATGAGGAGGGGCGCCAAAACGTAATGCATCGAGTAGGAAGCCGAATTTATCTTCCGCTTCTTGATCATCAATACCCAAGGCTTGAAAAACCACTTTTTGCATTTCTAAGTCATGAATACGGATTGACCCACCGCCCAATTCAGTGCCGTTAAGCACCATGTCATACGCACGAGAAAGAGCTGCACCAGGATCTTTCAGCAACACGTCTGGATCGCACGAAGGCGCCGTAAAGGGATGATGCAAAGGCGTCCAACCGGATTCAATTTCTTCAAACATGGGGAAATCTACTACCCAAAGCGGYGCCCACTTATGRGTCAAYAGATCTAGRTCAAGCCCCAGCTTCACTCGCAATGCACCYAACGCTTCATTTACTACCTTGGTTTTATCCGCACCAAAGAAGATTAAATCGCCGGTACTGGCTTGCGTACGCTCTAGTATTTGAGTCACTACATCATCAGGCAAGAATTTAAGAATCGGAGACTGTAGACCTTCACGGCCAAGGCTCAGATCATTGACCTTAATGTACGCTAAACCTCTAGCGCCATAAATGCTGACGTATTTGGTATAACCATCGATATCCTTACGGCTTAAGCTGCAACCACCGGGTACCTTGAGGGCTGCCACACGGCCTTTAGGATCTTTCGCAGGTCCTGCAAACACTTTAAATTCAACACTGCCCATTAGATCACCGATATCAATGAGCTCTAATGGAATACGTAAATCAGGCTTATCACTGCCATATCGGTGCATGGCTTCAGCGTAAGTCATGTGCGGAAACTTCGGTAACTCGACGTCCATCAATTGACTAAAGAGCTGGCTGACCATTCGTTCAGACAAGTCCATGATCTCCGCTTCAGTCTGAAACGAAGTCTCAATATCCACCTGGGTAAATTCAGGCTGTCGATCTGCACGCAGATCTTCATCACGGAAACATTTTGCAATTTGATAATACTTATCAACCCCTGCCACCATTAACAACTGTTTAAACAGCTGAGGCGATTGTGGTAGCGCAAAGAAACTACCGCTGTGCGTACGGCTAGGAACCAAATAGTCCCGCGCGCCTTCAGGCGTCGCTCGCGTCAGGATCGGTGTTTCAACATCAATAAACTCTTCAGCGTCCAAGAAATTACGGATTGAGTTGGTCACTTTTGAACGGAATCGTAAGCCTGCTAACATTTCAGGGCGACGTAAATCTACATAACGGTACCGAAGTCTAACTTCCTCTCCCGCTTCTGAGTAATCATCCAACTGAAATGGCGGGGTATCGGACTGGTTGAGTATTACCAGCTCCTTACAAAGCAGCTCCACTTTACCCGTGAGCATATCTAAATTAGCGGTGCCTTCAGGGCGGTATCGAACCCGTCCTTTTACCTGCACTACAAATTCGTTGCGAATCTTTTCGCCTAAAGCAAAGGCTTCTTCGGTATCAGGATCTATCACCACTTGAGCAATCCCTTCACGATCCCTCAGATCAAGAAAGATAACCCCTCCATGATCCCTTCGGCGATGCACCCAGCCACACAGCGTAACGGTCTCTTCAATTACACTTTCGCTAATGTGTCCACAGTAATGACTGCGCATTGTTATATTTCCTGACATAAAGACTCTACTTATTGCTTCAATAAAACTCGAATGAATAGAACTGATTCGATTATTGGTGAACGTTGACTCGGCATACCGAAACCACTTAAACGGGATCGCTATGCCTCATAACAAGATTAGACCCAATTGAATAGTTCCCGGAGTACGCTACCCACACCCCATAACAGAGTGAAGTCACCGACGGGAAGAATTAGATAATTCTATTTATCTAATTCTTTTAATTTCTTTGGAGCCACCTAAGTTGTGCTAAGAACCACTGCTTGAACTGGATTCCTTTTTGGAAGAGCCTGAGTCAGCTGAGGTGCTGCTGGAATCGCCCCCGGCGAGATTCTTCTTCTTGCCACTCTTAAAATCTGTTTCATACCAACCGTCACCTTTCAGTCGAAAGGCCGCAGCAGAAATCAACTTCTTTAACTCGTCTTTTTCACACGCAGGGCAATTCAGCAATGGGGCGTCGCTCATTTTCTGCAACGCCTCTAACTGGTGTCCGCAAGACTTACACTCGTATTCGTAAATAGGCACACTCACCTCGATTAACACTTAATTAAAACTTAAAACTAAACAGACTCATCCAAAAATGATCCACAAGGATGACCCTCAGCACCTTCGAGATGATTGCTAATCCGCTAATATTACAGCTGAAACAACATCAAGCGATACCACCCAGCGCCCCTAGAGACGCCGCCCAACAAGCAGAGCTTTCCAAAAGTGCTGAATTATACCCACTGTATAGGCATTCAGCCATCACCTGATCAGTAAAAATCAGCAATTCTTTTAAGGTCTTGGCCATAAACCTGGGCTGACCAACCGCATCCCCCGCAATAACAGCTAATTTGCACAGAAATCACCTGCAATATTAACCAATTACAGGTGAAAACAAAGGATGAACTGACGCGCCAAGTACTCTTCTTACTGTTCGGAAAAGAACCTCTATACTGATCAATAGGCGCAATCAATCACGTCTACCCGAGGGAAAACACCATCTAATCAGGGCTCGCCGAATGTCATCGACACTACCAGTCTCAGGTAACGTGGACCACAGCTTAATCCAAGAGTTTTTCGACGATTACAACGAAGCCCACGAGCTTTGTGAAGAAACCATCCTTAAGCTCGAAGTACAACCCGATGACAAAGCACTACTCAATAAAATTTTTAGAGCGGTACACAACGTCAAAGGCAACCTGGTTTACGTTAATTTAAAGCATATAACACCGCTACTGCAAAGCATTGAAGACGTACTAGACGATGTCCGGAAACAAATAATCCCCTACAACCCCAACCTTAGCGATGTCATCTTATTAGGTTTAGACACCACTAAAATACTTGTTATGGAACGCGTCGAAGACATCGAGCACAGCATTCAAGAAACGCAATTCAATGATATTTGTGGCGCGATTCATTCCATATGTCATACACCTGACAATAATTTTGAAACCAGCATTGAGTACGCCCTGTCGCTACTCAACCCCCCATCCGACACCGAGCAGGAAAGCCCCCCAACCATCGCCACCAATAGTGTTGCTACACTCAGCGAAATCTCAGCCACAACACAGGCGGCGCCAGCACAACTAAATTCAAGCAACCCGTTTATAGCCAGCCAACAAGCAGGCATGCTGGTCACGAAGATTGCCTCCCAACCGAGCATGGAACAACCCCCCTCTCCTCCGACAATCCCTAACACCGAGATAAAGCCCGGTGACGAATTGAATGCAGACATGAACTTCTTTGCGGCGTTGTCGAAACACATTGAAACTCGTTCCTGCTATTGGGAAGGTAGAACTGAGCGAATCCTAGAGCTAGCATTAGCCATGAACACCCTCAAAGGGGAAAGAACAGACCCAGTACAGCTCACAGCCGCAGTCTATATGCACGATTTTGGAATGGCCTTCTTACCCATCCAACTGCTACACAAAAAAGATCAACTGAACTTTGGCGACAACATTAAAATTAGACGTCACCCCAAAATGGCCTATGACTTTTTACGCCGAATGGGCCAGTGGGACATGGCTGCCACCATTGCAATACAACATCACGAACGTCTCGACGGCAACGGCTATCCAAGAGGCTTAAAAGGCAATGAAATTTGTGACGGCGCCAAGATACTATCGATCATCGACACCTTCGATGCCCGCACCCACGATCGCGCCCATTTAGACTCCTCCAGGCATGCTCTAATCAGCTCGGTGTTTGAATTAAATCGTCATGCAGGCGGTCAATTTTCGGACTACTGGATTGATGCGTTTCAAACCACATTAAATCAACAGCAGAAATAAAACACGCTGTTTTATAGCATCTAAAAAACCAATCAAGCAATCCACCCCCCCCCTTTCAGATTACGTTTTTCCCGCTAAAAACAGTGTAAAAACGACATAAAATGCGATCCACACTATAAAAATAGGCAAAAACAAGCTTTTAGGGCTTGCTTGTAAACAATAAAAGCTCTATATACTGTCCGGTGTTATAAAAGGTTTCGTTAATCACCAGCAATGAACCCCTTAAAATTCGTCCTAGTTTTCATGTTTATTACCTATAAGAAAGGAAAATAGAATGGCAGCAAAAAAAACCACCACTAAAGCAAAAGCAAAACCTAAAGCAGCACCAAAAGCAGCAACTAAAGCAGCAGCTAAGGCAGCTCCAGCGCGCAAAGCCACCGCCGTGAAAGAGCCAATGACTAAAACTCAAATTCTTACTGAGATTGCCGAGAATACCGAGCTTAGCAAGAAAGAAGTACAATCAGTGCTTGATGAATTAGCCCATGTAATGGAACGCCACATTAAAAAGCGTGCCATCGGCCAATTCACATTACCTGGCTTATTGAAAGTCCAAGTGGTTCGCAAACCTGCGACCAAAGCACGCAAAGGAATCAATCCTTTTAATGGCGAAGAAACTGTATTCAAAGCCAAGCCTGCCAGAAATGTTGTGAAGATTAGACCTCTGAAAAAACTAAAAGACATGGTTGTTTAAAGTCAGCGTCTCTTATTTTTCAAGCTTAAAAAGGGGCCAAAGCATCAACAAGCGCCCCTTTTTAGCCCTCCTTATCTACTTAAACTGTTCTATGCCGTCCTCACAACAGCCCTCGCTGCCTATCAGGTGATAAGATTTCGCGCCATAGCCCAGCAAATCCAAAGCAAAGCCAGAATAGCGCTAGAATAAAACTTAAGTGATTCAGCTTAGAAGCCGCTTAGCACCACGCTAAACAGAACCCTAGACACCTACCTTTTTAAAATGACGCCATTGACTCCCCACAGGAATAACTTGTAGGAATAATCAAAGCGCGTAAAATCCGTCAATCAAGCCCTTTAATCGACAACGAGCCTCCTTATGCGGACTAGCCAATACCTTTTAGGAACCCTGCGAGAAACCCCTGCCGACGCAGAGGTCATTAGCCACCAACTGATGCTACGTGCCGGCATGATTAGCAAGCTCGCATCTGGACTCTATACCTGGCTGCCCACAGGTCTCCGCGTTTTGCGTAAAGTGGAACAAATTATTCGCGACGAAATGAATCGTACGGGCGCCATGGAAGTCTTAATGCCTGTGGTTCAGCCTGCCGAGCTTTGGCAAGAATCCGAGCGCTGGCAGCAATACGGCCCAGAGCTACTTAGAATCAAAGACCGTCATCAACGAGAATTCTGCCTCGGCCCTACTCACGAAGAGGTCATCACCGATCTAATTCGTCAACAGGTTCACAGCTACAAACAACTRCCCGCTAGCTTCTACCAAGTCCAAACGAAATTCCGCGACGAAATTCGCCCCCGATTCGGCGTGATGCGATCCCGCGAGTTCACCATGAAGGACGCCTATTCCTTCCATATTGACGAAGATTCATTACAGCAAACCTATCAAACAATGTTTGATGCCTACTGCAAAATATTTGACCGAATCGGCGTTAACTATCGCCCGGTAGATGCCGACACTGGCAGTATCGGTGGCAGCACCTCCCACGAATTCCATGTACTAGCAAGCTCAGGCGAAGACGCCATCGCTTTTAGCGATCAAAGTGATTACGCCGCCAACGTCGAAATGGCGGAAGCCATCAGCCTAGAACCGACTGACAGCGTTGCCCCTTCTGAACTGCAACTTGTTGACACACCTGATCAGCACAGCATTGAGGAGGTCGCGAAATTTCTTCAGCAACCAGAAAATCAGATTTTAAAAACATTAATTGTTGAAGCCGATCCAGAACAGTCGCCAGACGCTACCCTTATTGCCTTAGTATTAAGAGGCGACCACACACTTAATGAGATTAAAGCCGAAAAGATCATCGGCGTTAAATCCCCACTGACATTTGCCTCAGACGCACAAATTCAACAAGCCATTGACTGCAAGCCCGGCTCCATCGGCCCACTCAAACTAAGCTTTAAGGTGGTTGCCGACCGAAGTGCCGCGCACTGCAGTAATTTCGTGTGCGGGGCCAATCAAGATGGCAAACACCTAGTCAACGCCAACTGGGATCGGGACGCGCAATACAGCGAAATTGCCGACCTAAGAAATGTCGAAAACGGCGACCCTAGCCCTGATGGCAAAGGCACATTGCAAATAAAAAGAGGCATTGAAGTCGGTCATATATTCCAATTAGGAAATAAGTACAGTAACGCCATGAGCGCCACCGTGCTGAATGACAAAGGCAAATCAGTAACGATGCCCATGGGCTGCTACGGGATCGGCGTGACGCGCGTTGTAGCGGCTGTTATCGAACAAAACTATGACGACAAAGGCATCTTGTGGCCCGCCAGCATTGCCCCCTTCCAGGTAGCCATCGTAGGCATCAACCTTCACAAATCTGACCTTGCTCGAGCATGCGCTGAGAAACTCTACGAACAATTAAAAGCACTTAACATCGACGTGCTATTAGATGACCGTAAAGAGCGCCCAGGCGTCAAATTTGCCGACATGGAGCTTATTGGGATTCCCTACCGAATCGTGGTTGGAGAAAAAAGCCTCGCCGAGGGCAACGTTGAATTCAGAGCCCGCGCTGAATCCGAAAACCAACTCATTGCAGAATCAGAAATCATTGATCTTGTTCAAAGTAAATTACAATAAACTAACTCGGTCAACGAGGGAGGGAGTGGCCATGCCGTCCCCCTCTCACGCTGGATCGGCTCGCTATTACGCAATGCTCAGTCATTGCGTAATAGCGTTACTATTGAGCGCATTAAGCCCAATTAGCAGCAGTTACGCAGCCTCCATCGAGCTTCCAAGCACCGAAGTACGGCAACAATTGCGCGAAGCAATCAACGCCGCCCCCAGCTTCGGTGATCGATTTGATGCCGAAGTATGGCTTGTTGATATGAGCAGCCGGCTAGAACGCTACGTAAAAGATCCCCAAGAAAGACTCGCCATTCTCCGACTGGTGCACCACTATGCCACGCAGGCAAACCTATCCCCTCAGCTAGTACTTGCCGTGATCGAGGTTGAAAGTCATTTCAATCGATTCGCAATATCCAGCGTTGGCGCTCAAGGGTTAATGCAAATCATGCCATTCTGGAAGAATGAAATTGGCACTCAACAAGATAATCTAACCCACATTGAAACCAACCTTAAGTACGGATGCTCAATCCTAAGTCACTACCTAAAGAAAGAAAAAGGCGGCCTAACGCAAGCACTCGCCCGTTATAACGGTAGCTACAATCAAACCTGGTACCCAGAAAAAGTACTCCTCGCCTGGGAAAAACACTGGTTTGTAAACTAACTCCCTTCTAGCGTCTATGATTACTTCCAGTCACTAATGCTAATCGATATTATTGGATTGCTATTTCCGACACCTACTCCCCATAGTTATTTCCTATAGTTGTTTTCAGCGGTTAAATTGTTTTTCACGAAAAATAAAACTTTTAACAGTCACTGCCTAACCTCTCCCTTTAACACCGCATATACCGCTTTCAGCGCCTTGCATCGAAACGACGCCTATTACAATTGACGCGATTCGCCCTGCTACCTATCACTTAAGTATGAGTCTTGCCTTCTTTTCATTAATACCCCCTTTAGCCAACGAAACGTATTGCGTGCTGCTATCTACCCCTACATTCGCGGTTAATCATTAAAGAGCAGGAATGATTCATAAGTTAACTTAAATCATATAAGTAGGAAGTAATATGTCTAGCATCTATGAATCACTTGGCGGAGAACCCGCAGTCAACGCTGCAGTAGATATTTTTTATAAAAAAGTCCTTGCAGATGACCGCGTCAAACATTTCTTTGACGAAATGGACATGGATCGCCAAAGAAATATGCAAAAATCATTTCTTACCTTTGCTTTAGGCGGCCCCAACAATTACAAAGGCAAAAATATGCGCAAAGCCCATGAAAAGCTGGTCACAGAAAAAGGCCTAAACGAGACTCATTTTGATGCAGTACTTGAAAGCCTAGGGGCCACCCTCCAAGAACTGGATGTCCCCGAAAACCTCATCGCTGAAGCCGCCGCCTTAGTAGTAACACTCAAACCTGACATCCTTAACCAATAAGACAAGCCCTAGACACTACAACAAACTCATTTTGAGTAACGCAGCGTATTCTCCAGGGTGCTTCTTTAAATAAGCGAAAGAAGTACCCTAGACATGAGAAATCCAGGCGAATACGGATATTCACCGACCACTCAATATTCGGTACTTTTAAATTAATAGAATAAGATATTTAAGAATGCGGATGGATGCAACCGAACAAAACCTGCTTTAGGTCGGTCGATGCCCTTGCTCCGAAGTATTACCGTGTACCGTGCCATTAACAGGGAAACTATTCACACAATTACGGCCTTTGCTTTTAGAAAAATAGAGCGCCGCATCGGCTTGTGAAATCAAGTCTTCGTGACTGGACATTTTACTATTGATCTCCGCAACACCGACACTCGCAGTAAACTCAATATCGACGCCCTTAACACTGACTGACGACGCCTCGATATAGTTACACAATTTCTGTCCTACATGTAACGCGCCGTCGATATCCGTGGCAGGTAAAATAATTCCGAACTCCTCACCCCCATATCGACCAGCAATATCACTCTCTCGAATCATCGCCTTAGTACTGCCAGAAACAGACTTTAAAATCATATCGCCGGCAAGATGCCCGTAGGTATCGTTGACCCGCTTAAAATGATCCAAATCAAACATAATAAGCGAAAAAGCGATTACTTTTTTTTAATGAATTTGACCTATTAATGGGTCAACTAGCACGATTCTAAAATGAAATTCGTAAGTTTGGTCTTTAAATCGAGTGTAAAGAATGGCAGACAAAGATTATAGATTATCGCCAAGAGTTGACCAAGTCGGCATCCAAGATCGAGTTGATAGAATAACAAAAAGGAGTGTTAAAAACGAAGCGAAAAGA
>NVVB01000119.1 GCA_002402085.1 Gammaproteobacteria bacterium | reverse complement strand
TTTGCTTGCTCTGTTGTCTAGCCTTCTTGATCTTAAGAGTCCCGGTATTATGAACCAAATCTCTGCATCTAAAGTCACCCACGATGGCAGTGGGCACCTCAGTGTAATTAAGGTCAGTGTGCGTGAGCACGAGGTTTTTTTCGAGGAGCCTAACGCCAGTGCGGGCAGCATTAGCGGCGCAATCTTTGAAGATCAAGCCGATACCATGAACTGGATTGATCAATTTGGCGTGGGGGATACCTTCGTCGATATTGGTGCCCGTGGGGGCATGCACAGTATTTATGCCGCCGTTGCGCGGCAAGCCAAGGTGATTGCGTTTGAGCCTGAAGCCCAGAATTACGCCTTACTCAATCGAAACATTATTTACAATAATCTCCAGCAAGCCGTGACGGCTTATTGTTTGGTGGTGGCTGACGGAGTGAAGGCTGAGACATTGTTTCGCAGTGAAAATGAGGCTGGCGAATATACTCATGCCTTGAGTGATACGCTCGAAAACTCAGCCAGTAATGATGTGCCGCGCGTTTGCCAAGGGGTGATTACTTGGAGCCTTGATCGCTTAGTGGATGAAAAGGTCATCCCTGTGCCGAATCATATTAAAGTGGATTTGAATGGTCTTGAACAACTGACCCTCAGGGGCGCGCAAAAATCACTGTCTAATCCTGCCTTAAAATCTATCCTGGTTGAAATGAATGTCACGACGAAGGAGCACGCGGTTCTAGTGGATCGCATGAAGCTGCTCGGCTTTGATAGCTGTCAGGGCCAGCTCAGCAGGGCCGTCGGTCAAGGGCAATCGTATGGAGGGCGAGGCCATTTAATATTCTTCCGCCCAGAAACCGGGTTTACATTCCCTGAACTTAAGGTCGCCTCTCGCGTGGCGATTGAAGCGGCGGCAGAACTGGCTAAGGTGCCTTTGATGGACAGTGCGTTGGTTATTCAGCATATGGTAAGTCGATGCAAACAGGTTCGCCCTGAGGACGACCCGTATCCGTATTTTTGTATGGATAACCTTTTTCCTGATCAGTTCTATCAGCAACTGCTTGAACATAAACCGACTAATTCGCAATTGGAACCGATGTCGTCGACGCCCCGTGCCTATGGGGGGTCGTTTGATAATCGTTTCATGATGAACCTGAACAACGAGGAGTACGTTAAGTTAAGCCAAGCGCAGATGGATTTTTGGCGGGTGCTTGATGAGGCACTAATGTCGAATGAATTCGCAGGAGCGCTGACCCATGTATTTATGAAGCAACTGCTGGCGCGTGGGGTTCTGGGGAAAGGCGGCAAGGGCATAAACTTATACTCGGACGCGTTATTTATGCGCGATAATAATGGCTTTCGAATGGGCCCGCATTCGGATAGGCCAGAGCGTTTTATTACCATGATGATTTATCTGCCAGAAAACTCTGAGCGCAGTGATCTTGGTACCTGCATTTATCGACCAACGGACGCGAGCTTGACCTCTGAAGGCCTACATCATTATAAGTATGGTTCGAGTGAGTTTTCACTGCACCATAAAGCCCCGTATGTGCCTAACGCGTGCATGGTGTTTTTAAAAACTAACAATTCATTTCATGGCCTAGAAACGTTACCGATGGATTATCAGCGGGATACCATTTGTTATACCCTTAAACATGCATCACCGCAGTGACGGGGCGGTGCTAGTCGGTATCTGACAGCTGTATTTGAAACCCGGATTTGCAACGTGTATCTGAATAAAACGAGAATTACTTCCTCGCAGTCATGCGTCCTTGATTCAAGGCTTGCTCCCTAAACGGGCCTTCCCCGATCACGAGTACCCACCCGAAATAGTTGAATTACACCTCCTTGAGGGAGATACTGATTTTAGGTCAAGGTCGGGTTTTCTATCGGGGAATGAATGCGTTGAGGTTGAACGTTCCGGGGTTGAACCGTTACCCATTACCCATTACGAGTTACACATAAGAAATTAAGGAGTAGGCGTTAAACGTGTCGAATCAAATGGCGGACATCACCGATTATTTTCTTGAACTGGATGAACTCAAGTGCGTCAATCGCCGTACTTATATCAAAGGCGGGCAGCGAGTTGAGAACTCGGCGGAGCATTCCTGGCACTTGGCCATGGCGTGTTGGTCGATTGCGCGAAGTTTTAATCTGGAATTATCTGMRGRYWAGMTWTTWAANTNSKYRWTMGTNGMWTRACCNWRGRYGWSMTTKMKKYYSRRSWWAMMKTTYTWWATKMYWKTSANMRWKAGYCGGNYACNKYKTGCNKMMYKRYWWTKCNYRWWGCNWMKTRWWGCKSATSCNKGMWWTRKMSYYSMTKWSTTWWSCRAGTTNTSKKMWGAGMARKNWWWMSRRCARYWGTNTCGARKMYAWGNTWGTTNMWGRYGGTNTSATNMRKWTKTTGCCTTTTTTACATAATATTTCAAGTCAGGGCAAAGCTTGGCGTGAGCACGGTATTAAACGATCACAAGTTGTTAACGCCCATGATTTTATTTTGAATGACTTCCCCGTGCTTCATCAGTGGATGCGTGCAGAGGTCAATAGGGCGACCGAAGCGGGGTGGTTGGTGGACGCTTGATTGAGAGCATAATCTTATGACTTGAATTTGGATTCAACTAGTAAGACAGTGCTTTGCTGTCGACACTTTGACCAATAACGGCTCAATTCTGGGCTTCATACAATTCCTTCTGTTATTTCATTTCTTATTCACGGCGCTTTTTCTTCACGGCGATTTATTTTTACAGCGCCTGATCTCCACAGTGTCTGTTATTTGGCTTTGTTTTTTGAACGGGTCATTTGAATCAGTCATTGAAATCCTAGCCTTTTAATTAATTGGGCGCGCTGTTAATCTTCAGTAGTGAATAAACTGTGTTTCAGTCAGGCAATAATGGCCAGGATCTTGGGCAGGGTGACGCTAAGATTGAGTGCTTCGTTGCRTTATATTGTTAGGGTCTTTATTTATGAGCGTAAATGAAGTGGTTATTACTAATCAATCCGAGGCTGTACAATTGCCCAATCACTTTCATCACTGGCGACTTGTTTTTGTCGGTTATGTGATCTTATTTATCTATGGATCGCAGATTTATTCTTACGGTGTTTTTTTAAAACCGATCTCCATTGAACTGAACGTCTCCATTGCGGTGATGTCGTCGATTAGTGCCGCGTCGTTTTTTGTATTAGGGGTATTGGCGCCGCTGATAGGGCGCTTGGTGGATGTCTATCCTTTAAAAGTGCTGTTATACATTGGTGTGATCGCAACCGCTGCGGGCTTTTTTCTGATGTCCGTTGCYCAACAGACCTGGCAATTATTAGCTGCCAAGGCGTTGTTGATGTCGGTGGGCGCGGCGTTTGCGGGCACGATGCCGATCTATAAATTAGTGACTGCTTGGTTTAAGCAGAAAAAAGGCTTGGCGCTGGGCATCGTTGGAGTGGGGCTGTCTACGGCCGGGGTGATTATCCCTATTGTTTCTGCCAAGGGCATTGACCTRCTGGGCTGGCGAACCACGCTAATTTATATGGGCGTGGTGGCGGCGCTGGTGCCTATTGTATTAATTACATTCTTTGTGCATGTGAAGCCGTCATTATTAGGCCTACGCGCTTACGGTGATGAGCACGAACAGAACAAGAACAATGACAAGAACAATGACAAGAACAATGACACGCTTGATTCAAGTGACGCGGTGTCTCATGTTTCTAATTCATCTCAAGAGTCCTCCAATCAATCGGGAGATGACCTAGACACTGACAATAATAAGCTCCCTTTTAAGGTTATTCTTAAGAACCCTAATTTCTGGCTGGTGTCGATTCCCTTTGGGGTTGGCCTGGCCATGCTGACGGCGTTGTTTACTCATGTTGTATCCTTTGCCGAAGGGCGAGGGCTTGAAGGGGTGCAAGCCGCTGGCCTGATTTCAATCATTGCCGGTGCGGCCATGGTGGGCAAAGTGTTCCATGGCTGGCTTGACGATAAACTCAGTCTTAAGACCTTGTTGATTATTTGTTTCAGTATTCAATGCGTAGGCTTTGCCGGGGTTAATTATTCGGGTGACCATTATGGCTGGCTTATTTTAAGTGTCACTGTCTGGGGGTTTGGTGCCGGCGGGGTCACACCGCTTATGGCCTTRGCTGCGGTRGCGCTTAATGGCGCAAAATATTTTGGCTCCACCTTTGGCAGCATTCGCGCGTGTTCATTGCCATTGGCTGCTGGTGGAACCATATTTGCTGGGCGAATGTATGATGTGTTTGGCAGTTATGACTTGGCGTTTGATGTGTTTCTAGTGATTTGTGTGGCGGCAAGCGTATTGTTGTTTTTCATTCAGCCGAATAAATTCAGTGTTAAGTCGGCGCAAGGAGACGGGGCTGGGGCTGGGACTGGGGCTTAGTAAACGTGATGCAGGGCTGTTGGTAAACTAGTAATCTTTGAGTTGGTAATAGTTGAGATCATTCCACTCTTTGCGTTCAAAGCGATCGTTAATACCGATTAAAATCTCTGAAGAGCCAACGATTAACACGCCGCCAGGCACCATCAGATCGGCGATATGTTTAAAGATCTGTTGCTTGGTTTTTTTGTCGAAGTAAATGGCGACATTTCGACACAGTACAATCTCAAATCGGTGGGCTAAAATCGCTGGTTTTAACAGGTTGTGATTTTTAAAATAGACCAACGACCGTAGTTCATCCTTGATCTTATATTGCCCACTGGGTTCTTTTTCAAAATGTCGGAGAATTCGTCTTTCGGTGAGTCCCCGGTTGACCTCAAATGTACTGTAGATGCCCAGGCTGGCATAGTGCAAGGCTTGGGTTGAAATGTCGGTGGCGGTGATTTGTATCTTGTATTTTGAAAGGTCAAAAATAAGTTCTTTCAGTATCATGGCTAAGGTATAGGGTTCTTGGCCAAAAGAGCACGCGGCACTCCATATTTGCAACTCGCCGGTTCGGTCGAGTTGGGTTTCGAAAAGATGCTTGATTAAGGATTCAAATATTTTGCTGTCTCTAAAGAACGAGGTTTCATTGGTGCTGATTTCATCCACGAGATCCGTAGCAATTTGATCATTGACTTTTATTTGTTCGTAAAGCTCCATGTAATTGACGAGTTCGTACTTGTGGAGCAGATCCGATAGTCGGCTTTCGACTAGCTGGACTTTTGTATCGTCCAGGTGAATGCCACAGCTGTCATAGATGTAAGAGACTAATAGGTCGAATTCTTTTTTCTGTATAGCAACATTCGCCATGGGTTTATCGTCCGCCCACAGGGTTGTCTGAGTGAACCCTTTCTTCGATGGCTTTGGCCATTAATGACAGCGGGATTATTTCATCGACCACATCCGCTTTAACTGCTTCCATGGCCATGCCGTAGACCACAGAGGACTCTTCATCCTGGGCGTAGATTGTCGCGTGATGTTTCTTTAATTCCTCAAGCCCTAACACACCGTCCCGGCCCATGCCRGTCATAATGAGTGCGAGTATATTGTTGCCGAAAAACTCACCCACTGAACGGAACATGTAATCCACTGATGGTTTACAAAAATTTTCGGGTTCGTCATCGGTCAACATGACAATAGGCGCGTTGGCATTGGGTGGCTTAGCCAGTTTCATTTGTGTATTGCCAGGGGCAATGTAAATAGTGTTGGGTAATAACTCTTGATACGATTTTCCCACAACGACGTCGAACTTAACCTTACGGTTGAGAGACTCCACCAGTTCATCGACAAACAAGGGCGGGAGATGTTGCACAATCAATATGGGCACGTTGATGTCGGTGGACAAGCTTTCAAATAAAACAGGTAACGCCGCAGGCCCTCCCGTAGAAATSCCGACCACAATGAGYTTAATCTTATTGCATTGGAATTGATCAGGTTGATGCAGCGTGGTGATCGCCGGTTTTATTTTAGCGCGACTTGCTGCTGTACTGGTCATTAATTTTTTATTGACGACGATGGCCATTATACGTTTTAACTGCCGGCTTAAGTCCCTTTCATTTTCCTCGGGGTCATCCTGGCAGGGTTTTTCGATAAAATCTAAGGCGCCTTTTTCAAGGGCTTGAATAGTACACTTCGCGCCTTTTTTAGTCACCGAACTAATCATGACCACAAAGGTCTCGGGCAGCTCGGTTTGTAAGTGTTGCAATAACTCCAGGCCGTCCATGCCAGGCATTTCTACATCGACGGTGATCAGGTCAGGGTGTAGTGTTTTGGCTTTTTTAAGTGCAATATCCCCGTTAGGCGCAGTGCCGACGACCTCAATGCCGTCGATCTCTTCCAGTAGGACGCTTAATAGTTGTCGAAAGAAAACTGAATCGTCCACCACCATGACTCTTAAGTCGGGACTTTGCATAATAATTTCTTTTGTAGAAAAACACTAAAGCAAGCGTGCTAAAATTTCGGCGGTTTGGTCCCTGTCAAAAGGTTTAATGATAAAGCCGTTAGCGCCGTAAGATTTGGCGACGGCGATGGGGTCCATGCCTAAGTTAGCCACGGCTTCTAAGACTGAATTAAGCTTGTCGGGTTCATGGACACCATTTTTTACGCGGTCGACCACTTTAGAAAGCAGTTGTTCTTTTTTCGCAGGGTCGATGTCATCGCGTTTTTTAGTGTGTAGCCTTTTAACAACGGACTCATTTTCAGAGCTGGCCATGTATATGGGCACTGACGGGTTTAGTTTTTTATACCGCACTAAGGTGGATAAACCATCTTTGTTAGGCATGTTAATGTCCAAGGTGATAAATTTGGGCGTAATCCCGTCTACCTTCTTAAGGAAGTCATCGCCGTCACAACAGCCAATGATGGTGCAGTCGGAGATGCCCTTTAATTCGCAGGATTGACTTACGACTTCTTGGATTTTTCCACGATGAAAATCATCATCATCTACGCAAAATACATGCATGGTGTACCCTTACTCCTGATTAAAATAGATCTTCATCTAACGCACGAAATAGAAAATAATCCTCTTGATGGGTGAGGATGGTTTTTGCTTCGATCATTAATCGTATATAGAAATTAAACAGTTCTTTTTGGTCCTTTAAAATAATATCCACTTTCTCGCGAATAGCGCCTACTAGCTTTTCAAGTAAATCCAGGCCTTGTAAAAAGAAGTCAAAGACTTCTGGTTTTTTTACACCGCCTATTTGTTCGCTATTCTTGGAGATGATCCCTAGGACATCCTCGTAGATGTGTAAGAACTCTGTGATTTGTTTTATTTCTAAAATTCCAGCGGTGCCTTTTAGTGAATGCACGTCCCGAAATAACCGTTGAATAATCTCCTTCTTATCGCCAGTATCGCGATTTAGGGCTTCTTCCATAGCGAGAAAGTTGTTTTCCAGTTCAGCTTTGTCAAAGCTTTGTGAAAATTCGTTAATATTATCGGGGTCCATATCAACTCTCTTTTTGCTACTGATTCTTGGAATAAAGCCCTAAGCCATGACCCTAGGCTTGTTTAGTCTTTAGTTCGTCGACCAACTGCTGCAACATTTGCGCGGTTCTACTGACGTCTTGAACTTGATTCTCGACACTGGACGTGGCTGTCTTGATGTCGGCGACTCCCGAATTGATATTGATCAGTTTATTGGACATATCGATGCTGACTTCGGTGGTTTGAACAATGTCGGCGGTGACGCCTTTGACGCCGCTTGAGGCTTCGCCGATATTGCCGGCGATGTCTTTGGTACTGACATTTTGCTCTTCGACGGCCGCAGCAATGGCGGTAACGATTTCATTGACATCGCCGATGACGTTGTTAATTTTGCCAATCTCCTCAACCGTGGCATCCGTTGAACCTTGAATGTTTTCGATCTTGGTGCGGATGTCGGCGGTGGCGTCTCGGGTTTGTTTGGCTAACTCTTTAACTTCGTTGGCGACCACTGCGAAGCCCTTGCCTGCTTCACCGGCGCGTGCGGCCTCTATGGTGGCATTGAGTGCGAGTAATTTAGTCTGTTCGGCGATTTCGACGATGGCCTCGATGACCATCGAGATTTCTTTCGCGGCTCGTCCCAGTTCATCGACTCGCTCCGAGGCTTGCTGGACATTTTCGACCGCACTGCGCGTGACCGCGCGGGCTTTTTCTGCATTGGTGGCGATATCGCCAACCGTGGCGGTCATTTCTTCGGTGGCCACGGCGACGGAGTTAATATTGTTAGCGGCTTGTTCCGAGGTGGCGGCAACCGTGGTCATGGTTTTGCTCATTTGTTCGGCGCCGGAGGCAACCACGGCGGTTTCTTCCGTGACCTGGGTGACTTGTTGAACCATGGAATCGGCTAAACTAGTAAGCTCTTTCGAGGCGAGGTTTAATTCACCCGTGCCCGATTCAACACGCTCGATGGTATTGGCGAGATCGGCATCAGCGGCTTTTTGCTCGGTGATGTTGCTCCACTCTAATGTGTTGCCAATATAGTGCCCGGCGGTGTCAGTCATGGCGGAGACATTGAGGGMAAAAAACAGCGGACCTACGCYTATTTCTGCTTGGTAAGGYAAGTTTTTAGGGTCGCTGAGTAATTTACGCTGATGGGYTGGGTTGGTATGAAAGGTATCAATGCAAGTGCCTATAAGACTSCCTACATCAAAGCCTTTGAAAGCGGTTTCGAAATGCTCGAGGTTGGCTTCAACCATAGTGACAGTGCTTTCGTTGGCGTAGGTGATGATCAAGTCTCGATCCACCATCATCATCGCTGTGGCGGAGCCATCGACTGCGGATTGTACGCGCGCTGTGGCATCGGCTTGCTTTTTCGCTTCGGTAACATCGGCCCATTCCAAGGTGTTGCCGATATAGCCGCCGGTGGCGTCGAGCATGGCCGAGACGTTTAATGCAAACGACAAGGGACCGATTTGAATCTCCGCTTTGTAGGGCAGGTTGTTAGGGTCGCCGAGTAGCTTGCGCTGATGAGCTGGGTTTTTATGGAAAATATCAATGCAGGTGCCGAGGATGTTTTCTAAATCAAAGCCTTTAAAGGTCGCTTCGAAATGTTTGATATTGGCTTCGACCATGTCAACCGTGGCTTGGTTGGCGTAGGTGATGACTAAGTCTCTGTCGACCATCATCATGGCGGTGGCGGAGCCATCCACGGCCGATTGAACSCGCGCWGAGGCGTCGGCYTGTTTTCTCACTTCGGTRATRTCRGACCATTCCAAGGTATTGCCGATATASCCGCCKGWGGCRTCSAKCATGGCSGAKACGTTKARTGCRAASGMCARSGGRCCGAYTTSAATYTCYGCTTTGTAGGGCAGGTTGTTG
>NVVB01000118.1 GCA_002402085.1 Gammaproteobacteria bacterium | reverse complement strand
TGCTGTGATTAATGATTTGGGCTATTCGGTCAACCTTCCCCCTGAAATTAAATATTACTTGACGATTATGTCGCGTGATTTTCCTGAGCTGTATCGGAAATCATTGTTCTGTGCCTGGTTTGCTACATTGCTGGCGAAGCAGATGGAACAAGGTAAAGATCAGTTAAAAGAAACCTTTTTGGTGGGCTTGTTACATGATTTAGGCGTGCTGTTTTTGCCGGAGAGCGCGCAGAAGAAGCTGAACGGTTTTACCCGTACGGAATGGCAATGGTATCAGCGGCACGCGGTATACAGTAAAGTCGTGATTCAAAATGTWTGGCCGGAAGAAARCGACTTGCTGCGAGCGATTTTGCTGCATCATGAGCGGGGGGATGGTTTTGGGTTTCCTTTTGCGTATACCGAGGAAAAGATCCCGCTTTCAAGTCGGCTGGTCGCGGTGAGTGATTACGTGTATGAATTGAGGTTCAATAATCAAAAAGCGCCTTTAAAGAGCATGATTGACTTGCTGCCTTTTATTAAAGCAAATAGTTTGCGATTTAGTGGGGGTGTATATCCAATACTAAAAAAAATGGCCAAAGGCTGTGATATTGAGCCTACTTTATTGTTGCGTTCAGAAGAGGTATCGAAGGCGGTAGAGGCGGTTATTGAGCGGACTCTGATTTTAAATCAATTGTTTGTACACTTATTTACGCTTAAGAATTTTCTCTTGAATGGTGAGTTTCCAAAATACGGTCAGCGGGTGGAAAATATTTGTGCGCTTGTGCAAAGCGTAAGAGACAAGTCTGGCATGATTAGTAATGAATTCATGGAAAGTATTGATGCCTTGACTGAAGCAGAGTTGGAGAGTGCAATTGTTGATATTCAGGAGGCCGATATACTACAGACAGAGCTAATACGCTTGGTGGATAAAGTGCAGTTTTATATTCTTATGTTGCTAAAGTTTGAGCTGAAAGAGTCTGATTCTCGGTATGAAGAAATTAGTATGATTTCTAAAGCGATTAAGGAGATTGTCGACGAGTCACCTGAGTCGATGGTCTGCTTGAAAGACTAAATTTTTATGTGAGGGGCGGGGGTTACTGGGGATCAATTAATGTTTGGTGAGTATGTTCTCGCTGAGTCGCATATAGACTGGAATGTCTAATCGGTAAAGCGAACTATTGTTGAGCAAAGGCGTCTTTTGAGCATGATTGCCTTCGGGGATTTCTGATAGATCAGGTGACGAGTCCGATCCAAAAACAGTGAATAGATCAATTAATATGCCGCGCGGGTGGAATATTTTCCAGATGCTATTAGGCAGCTGTGCCAGTTTATGGGTTTCTCCTTGTACAATGCTCCAGGCCAGGGGAAGCTGGCTTCGGTTAATAAGACCGAGCTGATAACATTCCGCAAGAAACTCCTTTAATTCGTAACCTTCTTCGTAAACTAATTTATACGATTTCCCAGTAAAGACCTCGTTCTGTACATCGGCGTGTTCTTGCTTTATGAAAAATAACTTCGATTGTGTGCGGTGATCATAAGGCAGTTGTTGAAGGCTGTCTGTGCAATGAAAGCTTTCGAATAACTCAAGTAATTCGCTCCGGTCAGTTTCATCAAAAAGAAAAAAGGACTGGCGAAATTTCTTGTACGTCTGGGATTCATTTTCAAGTGTAGAAATTAGAAGCTCGCGATGAAACTCGGCATACGCAAGCACTTCCTCTTCTTCAACGAGTGTTTCAGAGCTGAGTAAATCTTGAATGAATTCTAATTCGGACTGCTGAAGCGTAAATTCAAAATCTTTGTCCGCAATGGCCTTCCAAAAGTTTATATTTGAAAATGGATTGCTGATTTGCTCAAAAGGAATAATGCTCACAATGACTGGTCTCAGGCTTAAATGTTCTAAGGTTAGGAGTCAAGTCATTATAACGAGCGAGAATCGCTGGTGGTTGGCAGCATCCCTCAATACGAATAATTGAGCGCGATGAAATGCGGGAATTGAGACATTGCGGGCAGAATGAGTGAGTGGGTTGTTATTTATCCGCAGGGTGTGGCTTATTGGTCGAGGCGCGAGCAAGGCGGTGCTAAGGCCTGTGTTTAGAATCGTTCACTGTGAAGTGGTTGCTGATTTGAGGGCGAAGCGAGTTGCAGCGTTAAGCGAGACAAGCCTACCCAGGGCGAGCCGGCATGAAGCCCTTTGATGGAATGATCGATTGTGGTTGCCGTATTTAACAGGCTATTTAAACTGTGAATGGAGTGTCGCTTTAGGCAGCTTTGTAAAAGTGGTTTGCGATTGTCCCAGATTCTAAACTGTTGGAATGCCTGCTGGGGGGGGGTGCCTTTCTCTACCAATTGGCGAATATTAATAAGTTGTCGGATTTCTTTACAAAAGGCCCATAAAATAATTGATGGTTCGTTACCATCGGATCTTAGACTGTTGAGGATTTTTAGGGATTTGCCGGTATTGCCTTGTAAGCTGGTGTCTATTAATTTAAACACGTCATAACGTGCGCTATTGCTAACGCAGTTTTGAATGGATTGTTCGTCAATGACACCGTCATTACTAAATAGCTTTAACTTTTCGATYTCTTGAGCGGCTGCAAGCAAATTGCCTTCGACTCGGTCGGTGAGCCATTGAATTGCTTTTGGCGTAGGCTTTAATCCAAGTCGGGCCATGCGGTTTTTGATCCAGTGAGGAAGCTGTTTAACATTAATAGGCCACACTNGGATCAGAGCGCCGATGCTATCAATTTTTTTCACCCATTTAGCTTTTTGTGCACTGGCGTCTAATTTTGAGCAGACAATGATAAGTATGTTGTCGGGGGAGGCTGTTTCGGCGTAGGCGATTAAGGTTTTTCGGGCCGTTTCAGTCATTTTATAGTTAGAGAGTTTTAACTCGATAATTTTTTTGTCACCGAATAAAGAAAGGTTGGCATTGGACGCCAATAACTGATCCCATTCAAACGTGGAGTCTGGAATAAATACTTCTCTTTCGGTAAACCCATTCTGACGTGAAGTGGATCGGATTTGGTCGTAAATCTCTTGAACCAATAATTGCTCGTCGCCACTGACTAAGTAAATGGGCAGCAGTGCTTGTTGGGCAAGGTGGCTTTGGAGTTGCTCCGGTTTTATTTTCATACCTTGCCCTTATAAGCTTAGAAACTGAAATTGTCGCAGCATTCGAGACACCGCTTCTTCACGCATTTCTGATCTTAATATCGCTTCTTCTCTTTGCTTGCCTGATACTTGCTCGAGTGCGTAGGTGTAATTTTTAATGACTTCGACACGTTGCTTGTCGATGACCGTTGTACCGTCTTGGTTGTGTAGGGAAAATATTAATATTACACGCAGTTCGTATTCGGAGGCTTTTGCATTGGCGTCGACGATCGTGACGCGACGACTGAATATTTCGTCATCAATCGTTATATCGAACGGCGCATTGGGAGATATTGTAACGCCTGCATTGAGCAAGGCCTGCCTGAGCACCTTGGCTAGCTCAGGTCTGTTATCCATAGCACTTATAGACAGAGTTTGTAGGGGCCCAGGTAACGCCACAACCCCTTTAAGATGAAATCCACAGCCCGCCGTTAAGGAGAGCATCACTGTAAGGCAGAGCATGATTAGGCTTGATTTAAGCGATATCGTACGGGGTGGTTTGGTTGTCATGGTTTAATGATTGCTGGTTATTGTTGAGTAAGATAAATTGGGTTAACCCGATGTATAAATCGTGATTAACTTAATTAGGGTCTGACCCTAATGACCTGGAATACCTGGCTGGATTAGTTTTCAGCCAGGTTGTTTTTCGCATGGACAGCTGCGTCGTAGGCTTTTATTTTCCAATCACAATGTTGACTAAACGTTTGGGCACAACAATGATTTTTTTGATTTCTTTGCCGTTGATAAAACGTTGTACATTGGGCTCGGCGAGGGCGATTTTTTCAATGGCGTCCTTGTCAGCGTCCGTGGATACTTCTATTTGCCCGCGTAACTTACCGTTGACTTGAACGGCTAGCTCAAGGTGATCTTGAACCAGTGCGCTTTCGTCAAAGTCTGGCCATGGCGCATCAACAATATCAGTCCCGTTAGGCTTCACTTGCTGCCAAAGCTCGTGAGTAATGTGAGGCACAATCGGAGACAGTAGCAAGATCATTGTTTCAACCGCCTCTTGCATCACCGCATTGTCTTCGGGGCTTTGCGCATCAAATTTCAGCACGTCATTTGATAGTTCCATGACGGCTGCAATCACCGTATTAAAGGTCAGTCGACGGTCCATGTCGTCGCTTACTTTTTTAATGGTGGCGTGTATTTTTTGTCTTAGCTTTTTCTGTTCGGCGGTTAATTTGTCTAGGACAAGAGTGCCTACCGGGCCTTTGCTAAGGTGGATATTAACTGCTTTCCATAAGCGCTTTAAAAACCGGTGTGCGCCCTCGACTCCGGAATCAGACCATTCTAAGGACTGCTCGGGAGGTGCTGCGAACATTACAAATAAGCGTACTGTGTCGGCGCCATATTGCTTGATGAGTTCTTGAGGGTCGACTGTGTTGCCCTTGGATTTGGACATTTTAACGCCGTCTTTCAATACCATGCCTTGGGTGAGAAGGCGGGTAAAGGGCTCGTCTGAGTTCACTAAGCCTGAGTCGCGCATTAGCTTATGGAAAAAACGTGCGTAAAGAAGGTGCAAGATCGCGTGCTCTACGCCACCAATATAGTGATCCACTGGACCCCAGTAATCGGCTTCGGAGTCGAGCATCGCGGAATCATTATGACGGCTGGCATAACGTGCGTAGTACCAGGAGGACTCCATGAATGTGTCAAAGGTGTCAGTTTCTCGACACGCCGCAGCGCCGCATTTAGGGCAGTCAACGTTATAAAACGAAGGCATCTTCTTAATGGGTGAGCCTACGCCATCGAATTCGATATCGGTGGGTAACACAACGGGCAAGTCTTTTTCTGGAACCGGTACGGCCCCGCATTTATCGCAGTTAATGATTGGGATGGGGGTGCCCCAGTAGCGTTGTCTTGATACGCCCCAATCTCTAAGTCGATAGTTAACGGCTTTTTTGCCTTTGCTTTGTTTCTCTAGGTGTTCAGCGATGGCATCAAATGCTTGTTTAGAGCTTTGGCCGTCGAATTCTCCAGAGTTAACTAAGACGCCTTTATCGAGAAATGCGCCTGCCCCAAGATCAATGGCTTCACCATTGGCGGGCTGGATCACTTGTTGAATCGGTAAGTCGTACTTCTTGGCAAATTCCCAATCCCTTTGATCATGAGCCGGTACCGACATCACAGCCCCTGAGCCGTAACTCATCAATACAAAGTTAGCAGTCCATACGGGGACTTCGGCGCCACTAATGGGGTGGATGGCTTTGAAGCCAGTATCCATGCCCATTTTTTCCAAGGTTGCCATGTCTGCTTCAGCAACTTTTATATTGCTGTTGTTAGTGAGGAATGATTGTAATTCAGCGTTGGTTTTGGCGGCTAATTTTGCCAACGGRTGCTCTAATGCAACCGCAACATAGCTGACCCCCAACAAGGTATCTGGGCGAGTGGTGTAGACGCTTAAGGTTTCTAGGGATGCTTCGGGGCACTCTTTAACTACGAAATCTAATTCGACCCCTGTGGATTTACCAATCCAATTACGCTGCATGGTACGGACTTGATCAGGCCACTCGGTGAGTTGATCAAGGTCGGTTAACAACTCTTCCGCATAATCGGTTATTTTAATAAACCACTGCGGGATTTCTTTACGCTCTACCGGGGCACCTGAGCGCCAGCCTTTACCGTCGATGACTTGCTCATTGGCAAGTACGGTTTGATCAACGGGGTCCCAGTTAACAGTCGCAGTTTTTTTGTAAACTAGGCCTTTCTCTAACAGTTGGGTGAAGAACCATTGTTCCCAGCGATAGTATTCTGGGTGACACGTCGCAACTTCTCTAGACCAGTCGTAACCGAAGCCTAATTGGTTCAGCTGGGTACGCATGTAGTTAATGTTTTCGTAGGTCCATTGTGCAGGCGGCACCTTGTTTTTGATGGCCGCGTTTTCAGCAGGTAAACCAAAGGCATCCCAACCCATAGGCTGCAGTACGTTCTTACCCTGCATGCGTTGGTAACGGGAGATTACATCACCAATGGTATAGTTTCGTACGTGTCCCATGTGCAGTCGCCCACTGGGATAGGGAAACATAGAGAGGCAGTAGAATTTTTCTTTTTGCTCATCTTTCTTGGCTTCAAACGTCTTGTTTTCTTGCCAGTGTTGTTGAGCTGCAGTTTCGATTTTGTGGGGATTGTATAGTTCTTCCATTGCGTTCTAAATATCTGCCCTATGGGTAAAATAAAAGTGGCTAGGATACCTTAGTCTAGCGGGGATTCCCAAGTTTTCTTAGGGGCTGCTAGGGCGGTTTGCGCGGTTGTGAGAGCTGGGGTTTGAGCTGTCGTTGAAGCTGTGGTCGCAACGGTTACCGGCACTGTTACTTGAGCGATGACTTGAATAGGAATCAAATCGATAATGTTCGGGTGCTTGATTAAAGCGTCCCTTGAGGCCKTGCAATTGAATTCAAGTCATCGGGGTGAGAAACTTACTGTGTCAAAGTGGGCCCTATCGAGAACCTTCGAGGTATTGGCTGTGTGGGCGGTTTTCGGCGCGGTTCAATCAGTTTTTTAAATGTTGGAAGTTGATGTTATGCGAATGTTGATCAAAGTCTTAATTTTGCCTCCAGGCTTGCAGCTTGTGTTCTTGGCTTTGGGGCTGGCATTGACTGCTAGAGTTTCTGCGTCCTCGAGAACCAAATGGGTCGGTTATCTACTGCTTTCAAGCGGTTTCTTATCTTTGTTGTTGATGAGCTTGCCGGTGGTTGTGGGGCCTTTATTGAAAGAGCTAGAGATTTATCCTCCGGTCACTGAGCAACATGTGAATGACTATCAGGGGCAGGCCATTGTCATCTTGTCGGGGGGCATCGTGGATTTTGCGCCCGAGTGGGGGCGAACGGTGTCAGGGAGTCAGACGGTGGTGCGTTTGCGCTACGGGGCAAATCTTAATCGATTGTATGGTTTGCCTATCCTTCTTTCGGGCGGCTCAGTGACCGGTGAAGGTCGCGCTGAGGCGCAGGTGATGGCACAAGATTTAAAAGACAGTTTTGAAATGGATGCGGAGTGGTTAGAGACGGAGAGTCAAAATACCTGGGAGAACGCTCAGTTTTCAGCCAAGCTTTTGGAGGCGCAAGGAATCAAACGGGTGGTCTTAGTGACCAGCGCCTGGCATATGCGCCGAGCGGTGGCTGCTTTTGAATATTTTGGGCTGGAAGTTTTGCCTGCTCCGACCGGGTTTTTACACCCCATGCAGGCCTCCTTTGGAGCACGATGGTTGCCGAGCATGGGGAGCCTATCAGGGGCTCGGCTTGGTTTACATGAATGCCTTGGCCTACTTTATTATTGGTATTTAAAGCAATCGTTCTAAACCATTTTGGCCCGTGTCGCTAGAGTAAGTGTGTCGCATTAGTGGGTTAGCGCAGTTGAATTAGGCTTCTGTAGGTGGATGTTTATGCCTAGTACGCACGAGCACGACTCCTGCGATCAGAGATAAAAAACAAATAATAATAATTAAACTCGATCCCCATAGAGAAAAAGGGGTTTTACCTGAAGTGAGATGAACCTCGGAGTTGAGAATAAACACCTCATAGGAAGGCGCTTGAGCGACTACCTGGCCTCGATGATCGATGTGGGCGGTGATGCCATTGTTAGTGGCGCGTAATAATGGCGTGCCTAATTCTAAGGCACGCATACGCGCCATTTGGAAATGTTGGTCAGGGCCGGTGGATCGGCCAAACCAGGCGTCATTACTGACTGTGATCAGTAGGTCCGCATTTTGACTGCGAGAGGTTACGAAATTAGGGTAGAGAATTTCATAACAGATAAAAGGGGCAATATTGAGCTGCCCTGCGGTCAGGTTGGATTGATTGGGGTCGCCTCGGGTAAAACTGGACATGGGGATGTCCAAAAAGGGTAATAGGCCTCTAATCTGATCTTGAAGCGGTACAAATTCGCCGAAAGGAACCAGTTTTTGTTTGTGATAGACCCCCGTGCCTTTGCCTAGCGCGATGATGCTGTTGTAGTAAATAATCTCGCTTTCAGGCGGCCGTTGGTAACTGAGTATTCCTGTTATTAGCGTGGTGTCGTGCTGCTGAGCTTGTTGATCTAATGTACTTAAAAAATCGGTGACTTCGTTTAGGTACGCGGGAATTGCACCTTCGGGCCAGATAATAAGGTCTGAGTCCCAGCTTTCGAGGGTTTTTTCGCGGTAAAGCCCCATGATGATAGGTTTTTGGTCTGCATCCCATTTGGTTTCTTGAGGAATGTTTCCCTGAATTAAGCTCACTTTGAGCGGTGGCGCGTCGCTTAGCGTGACCCACTGGACGGTGTTCAGTGCGATGCATGCAATGGCCGTGACTACTAACAGTAACACTGATTGAATGCGCTTTTTTTGATTGGCGAAGATAATTCCATAGAGTAGGCAAGCGCTCAGGGCAATGATCCAGCTTAAACCAAATACCCCTAAAACCGGTGCAAAGCTTGAGAGTGGGGTGTCTATCATGCCGTAGCCAAGGTACAGCCAGGGGAAGCCGGTGAGTAACCAGCTGCGTAGCCATTCGAACAACACCCACAATGCGGGGAAGGTCAGAAGGCTAGCTCGGTGAAGATTAAAACGACCGTAAAGGAATCCCTGTGCTGCAGTCAGTAGTGCCAAGCCCCCCACAAAACCGAGCGTGGTGATGATGGAGATTAGTACCGGGGTATATGCAAAGTCGTGGATGCTGACGTAGATCCAAGAGACTCCGGCGCCATACATTCCTAAGCCGAAAAACCATCCCGATAATGCAGCGCTGGCAGCGCTGGCATTTTTCCACAAGTGAAGCAGGCCTAATAAGCTGATGATGCTTAGGGGATATAGATTAAATGGGGCCAGGCTTAAGGGGATTAATGCGCCGTATAGCGTTGCGGCTATGAGGCGCTTTTTATTTTGGCGTATTGGACTGAGAAATTTCATTGAGCCTTCGATTTAGCTGAAAGCGCCTAGGAAGACGCTTTCGAAGGAGGGATGTCCATTGATCAAGTCGCTCAGATTGCGCGGGATTCAAGGGTTGGAGTGACCTGTAGTAAGCGGATGCTTCGGCTATCGGCATTGAGCACTTTAAACTGTAGATTGCTAAATTCCACCAGCTCTGAAGTACTGCTGGTGGGCTTGCTCACATCCCCTGGGCGCAACTGCGATGGCAGGGAACCATTGGTGCAGGTGAG
>NVVB01000117.1 GCA_002402085.1 Gammaproteobacteria bacterium | reverse complement strand
TCCGGGCTAGACAGCGGAAAGGCTTTCTAGTATTTAATAGCTATGGATGTTTACACGCTCTCTTCAATTATCGGCACGCCTTTAAGTAACGTCGGGGCTAACTCAACTTCGGTGCGATTAAATTCGATGGGCCGAATGGTGCGTACTTGCTGCCCTAACACCACAAGGTTTGGAAATACATTCATGTGGGTGCCGCCAACCACGATGACTTTTTCGGCGCGCTCACGGCCGTAGGCTTCCACCATATCGTCGTAGTACTGTTGGCCCCAAGGTGTTTTCGTCAACGCCTTCAACCGAGCCTGGCGTCGTTCCGGCACCAGGTTATACGCGCCCATATCGATGTGGGCATTGCCATTGCCTAATGCACGTGTGGTCGCAATGGAGCCGCCCGAGAATATATCTGGCTTCACTCCAGTCATTCGGCTAATGGTTTTAAAATAAGATTGATGGGTGAAGTTGGGGTGATAGCCGTCAATGGAGTTTTCCATTTGCAACTTCCAGCTGCCCTTATAGATCAACTTAACCGTCCCGGCCTGAACCAGAATCTCCCCCTCGGGTGATAAATCGCAAAACAAATCAATTTGCTCTCGCGTGGGCGCACCCAGGTTTTCAAACAAGGAAGTCTTTGGTTCACTCATGGACGCAAAAATAAACCCGCGATAAGTATCCACCGCTCGGGGCTTGGTTAACCCGTATTGGGATTTATCCAAATTATCATAAGCGTCATCATAGGGAATGCCCAACAACTTACCATTCAACGCATAAGTCCAGCCGTGATATTCACACCGAAACTTTTGCGCATTACCGCAGGGTTCCTGACACACCGTAGCGGCTCGATGTCGGCAACGATTAAACAGCACTTGCACACTGCCCTCGGTATCACGGCATAGAATCACCGGCGCAGTACCGAGGGTGGTGCGTTTAAAATCACCCGCATTCGGCACCTCGCTAGTATGGCCAATATAAACCCAGCCCGTGGCGAAGATACGCTGAAGCTCATCCCGAAATATATCGGGGTCTGTATAGACAGACCCATGCACCCCGTCAGGACGGACCAGATCACTATAACCGGTAAATTGTCTCATAATGTCCCTCTATCGCTGCTCGGAAGATTGCTTTAATCCGTCCCCTTTAATGACCAAACCGTACCGCACGCGATGCCGAAATCTAACGTTCGATGCCCAACTCCTCCGCCAGGTTTTCGCCACCCCGGTTCTTGGACAACCCCCGCACACCAAAGCCACCGTCATGATTTAGGATGACCCCGGTTGACGGAATATTATCTTCACGCGAGGCAAAAAACACATAAGCTCCGGCGTACTCTTTCGGGCTCGGCATCACTTCCAAGGGCACCATATGCGGTATCGCCTCAGCCAGGGCTTTACCGGGGATCACTCGCTCAGCCTGCCCCAAGGCATCCGAGCCGCGCAGGTTGGTATCGATTGCGCCAGGGGCCACGCCATTGACGCGAATGGACGGTGCCAGCTCAAAAGCTAACTGGCGGATCAACCCCACCACGGCATGCTTCGATGCGGTATACAGTGGGCCACCGCCATCAGGGAAGAACCCGGCGTTGGACACCGTAAAGATCATCGAGCCGCCACTTTCTGTAAGTGGTTTCAACGCTGCTTTGGCAAGATACAAATACCCTTTGACGTTGGTATGGAAAATATCATCAAACGATTGATCAAGACTGTCTTCTGGCAACCGAACTAATGACTTAGAGAAATCCCAAATACCGGCATTGCCWATMAYRCAATCYAGCTTGCCGAACTTTTCAACRCAGCCCGAYACGGCATTTTGATTRTCTTGATAAACMCGCACATCGCCCTTAATAATGGCCACCCGATCGGCGAMCCCTTGGGCTTGCATTTGTTCACCGAAACGATCAATCGCCTGCTGAGACTTATCCATCACGGCAATGTTAGCGCCTTCCTTAAGAAACCGCTCGACAACGGCCAAACCTAGGCCAGAGGCACCTCCGGTGATCAATACCACTTCGTTTTCAAGACGACCCATTAACGACTCCTTTCTATTAACGCGTTGTATTTATTTTCTGCTGCTATTATTTTTCGTTTTGCGTTCTTTAAAACAATTCGGCTTTGCTATATTTTCCTGTACATCCGTCAAGGCCCCAGTCAACGCCCGACATATCAATCTAAAACATATCAATCTAAAACATATCAAAACAAATCGAATCAAAACAAATTACTTAAATTTTGCGACAAGATCACCGTTTGCTCTATGAAGATATGTCGCTTCGCTAATTTTAATTCACCATCGACTCGCCGCAACACATCCTGACGCCGTCCTATCCAACTGTCTTCTTCACTTTCTAATCGAGTTCGATACAAATGAAAATTTAACGCCACCGTTATTTCATCCCCCGTACGGCTACTGGTACTGTCCCCGGTATTTTCAACGATGCGGATATTACTGACAAAATGCCGCGTTCGCGAAGGCGGGTCTTCCGACCACGCCGCTGGCCCAGTCATCTTTTGCACCCGCAGATTGAGCATCATGATATCTTCATCAAAAAAAGCCATGGCACCCGGCGCAGTGAACTCATGCGCTACGTCTTTCGCGGTGGTGGTGCGACGTATAGGCATCCAATAATGAATGTCCCCCGTCAATAATTGAAGCCAATCATCAAAGCGCCGATCATCCAACAGACTCGCTTCGTGATAGAGAAACTGTTCCACTTCATGCTGAAGCAACATCTGCTCTACAGTCACAGARGACATYATATTTTTCCTCGGGGTTCTGGRGAATGGTGTTTAATCAAATCATCCCAACTCTCCGCCTGCATCCACTCCTGCCACGATTGATACAACCAACGTTGCGCATGCTCACTGACAGGACTCTCAATGCAAGACTGCCCCGACTCATCGACATACACTTCGTCCTTGCCTAAACCCATTTCAAAATTAAGCGCGCGCGCACCGGTTGTCAGGCCTTTAGAACCCCGGGTGGAATGRCTCCAATTCTCCCCGTCATCCTGCTCCAACAAACCCGCCGGCCCAAAGAARTGTATCGCRCCTTGAATGACCATTTTCTTCATCTCWGGCGGCATSGATTTTTCAACGAAAGTGAACCACCACAACTCCGTCTCCATTGGGCCTTTGGGAATACGTAAACACAGCTGCGTCGCCCCGGTTGACACCCATAGATTCGGAAAAACATTCGGATGCCCTTTTGAGCGAATGCCCACAGGCCCCAATGCCTCTTTGGCCTTTTGCTCCGCCCGCCAGGAATTAGGACTCCTGCGCCGCTTTTTAGCATCKRKKSCTRGNSYTAKTNMYAKYYWTYAKSYWGSSKCTNYTGATCTTCCCGGCTAACGCCAACCCCACCAATGGCATGACCATACTCGCCTAAAATCACCATCTGCTGATCCACCGAGAGAAACTCTTTGCTTAGCATGCCCAACTTAATCGCCGAGCCATGGCTGACCATGGGGTGATACCAATCGAATAAGTTATCAACGGCCAACTTCCAATTACACCGAACAACATTCTTCTGAATGCCATCCACCACCTCCACATCCCCTTGCTCCGCGATATGATCCAAGCTCAAGCGCCCCACCCAGCCCAAAAAGTCTTCGAGAGGAATCGCATCGGGGTCGAGCGTGGCAAACACAAAACCCTTATAACTCTGCACTTGCGCGGCCTTCGACAACCCCCACTTATCGCGATCCAAACCGCCGCGATAAAAGGTCTTCTCATCCGGCACACCGATCAACTTACCATCAAGACCAAAATTCCAACCGTGATAAGAGCAATAAAAGGATCGCACCTGGCCCTGCTCCGCGCGACATACCGTATTACCCCGATGGGGACAGGAATTAATAAGCACCTGCACTTGTTCTTTTTTATCCCGCACCACGATGACTTGGTCCTCTCCAATATAATTGGCAAAGAAACTTCCCGGCTCAACGATCTGGGATTCATGGCACATAAAATTCCAACCCCGAGCAAATATCTTTTCTAACTCGGCTTGGTACACCCCTTCATCCGAAAAGATTCGTCGATCCACGGCCCCGCTTTCGCGGTCTACCCAACTTCCCTGATCAAGTATATCGGTACGAGCGTCGGTCATCTTATTCTCCAATCCCAGGAAATCCATGACATCAATAAATTCGCATTGCACACGGGCACACCGTGTTAACGGAACAAAGGCGCGGACCAATAATGGCATACCTTAAATACCAAACACAATCTCGCCGACCGACTTATTCGCAAGCCTCAATTAATCCCGGACGATTAATTCCTGCCAATCAACCCCTACCAATTAACACGCATCCACTTGGCCTTATGCCACATTGACCCAAGCCATTAATAATAAAGACACGCTTAATTCGACCAACCAAGAATACAATTCCGTCACAGAGACCTTTAAAAATAAATATTAACTAATACTTTTCCGTTGCTAAGCGTAAACTAAGAGCCAAACTGAACGCCCCACCCAATGACAATAAAAACACGAGGTGAGATAATGACCCAATCAGTAGACCCAATTACTGTGACCAGCTTAAGTTATATCGGCGTCCACGGAAAAGATTTGGATGCATGGCAATCCTTCCTGACGGGTGTACTCGGCGTCAGCGCCCAGAAAGACGACACAGGCATTCAAGCGCGCTTCGACGAACAAGAAACCCGYCTGCGTGTAATCGAAGGMGACACCAACGACATCCAATACGCCGGCTTYGACGTTGCCGATGAAGCGAGCTTACTCGCCGTCAAAGCCCGCCTGGATGAAYTAGGSTACGCCACCGAATTAATGGAGCCCGCTCAGGCCAAAGAATTTGGTGCCCTCGGATTATTAAAAACCCATGATCCAGACGGCCTTGAAATCCACATCATCTACGGCGCCAACTTACTGCCTGACAAACCCTTTGTATCCCCCGCTGGGGTCAGTGGCTTCGTCACCGGCGACCAAGGCTTTGGTCATATAGTGTTGTGCGTTAAATCCATGACCACCGCGCGAAAATTTTACGAACAAGGATTGGGTTTTCAAGTCTCAGACTTTATCGACTTACCCATGGGGCCCATGACCATCGACCTGACCTTTTTACATTGCAACCCACGGCACCACACACTTGCATTAGCCGCCGTACCCGCGCCCATGCGCTTGCTTCACTTTATGCTGCAAGCAGAAAGCATTGATGATGTGGGGTTAAGTCTGGAAAGAGCCACCGCAGCCGAATGCAAAATCACCAGCAGCTTAGGACGCCATACCAATGATCAAATGCTGAGCTTCTATGTACGATCCCCCAGCGGCTTTGATATTGAATTCGGTTTTGGCGCACGCACGGTAGGCGAAGATTGGACCGTGAAACATTATAAATCCGGCAGCGTGTGGGGGCATAAACGATAACGCCCAGGCCGCATAAAAGCTGACGTTTAAACTCCATTCAATCGTTCAGCCAAAACCATTGAGCACGCGACCCATAGCGATTTTCATTATGGGTCGCGTGCTCAATAAATCAATACCCGGACACATCCAACACACCTACTTACCTACATACCTACATACCTACATGCCAGAGAATGCCCCGCCATCCACCAGCACACTAGTGCCAGTTACGAACTTAGAAATATCGGAACATAAAAACGCCGCAATCTGCCCAAAGTCAGCCGCATCACCCAACGACTTCACGGGAATGGACTTGGCCATTTTCTCCAAGTTAACCCCCAAATCAATCAAGCGATCAGTTTTATGCGCGCCCGGCTGTATGCAATTTGCGGTAATGCCCTGAGCAGCCACTTCAGTACTCAGCACTTTAATATACGCACTCGCTCCCGCCCTAGCCGTAGACGACGCAGCAATAAAAAACGCCGGCTCACGCACCGCGTGCGAAGTCACCGCAAGAAYCCGCCCCCACCCACGCGYCTTCATACCGGGCAACGCCGCGTTGCACATCGCTATAGTGGACATCAGGTTTAAATCAATAGCCGACTGAAAGGCCTCCAAAGTAGTCCCGCTGGGAATACCCGGAGGTGGACCACCGGCATYCGTAACCAGAATATCCACCTGCCCCRAGGCTTCGATGGCCTGAGTCACAAACCCCGCAGCGCCCTCACCAGAAGAAACATCCGACGTGATGCCTATCGTATCRCCGCCCAATTTMTCAACCGCCTCAGCGACACGCCCCGAATCACGACCACAAATCGCCACCTGCACACCTTCTTCAATAAGCGACTTGGCGGTCGCAAATCCTAACCCCTTAGTCGCGGCGGCAACGGCTGCTTTCTTACCTTTTATTTTTAAATCCATTGTACTCTCCTTGTCATCGTTGGCGGTTTCAAATAATACAATACAACGCTCGATAGTGATCAATCCTTCGTGAGGGGCCTAAGGCCAAGCAACAATCCCAAACCCAAACCCAAACCTAAACCTGAACCTGAAATCCTAAAGCCAAAACCCGAATACTAAACACCTCACCCAAACGCTAAGCCCCGAAAGCTTTCCAATACACGGTACCCACCCTGATTAGAAATAACAACATCTTAGGCAATCACTGACACTGACCATCACATTCACAGTCACAGTCACTAAATAGGAAAAGTAATACTGGCAATACAAACGCTGCTGGGCACCTCACTAACTTGGCCAGCGAAGACTCATCCGATAAGGAAACAATATACGCTCGTCCTTAAAGATGGCTGGGGCCGTATATAACGCATCGTGGATGCGCTCGTTAAAGATTAGGGATGATGAACGGCTGGCTGGTGAAGCTTGATTCACTTCAATATTGCTGAACCTTAGTGAACTCGCCTGGGGACACCGACTTTATTTTTATTGCTTCGTTTTACAGCGTCGCGTCGAAACTCTTCTGTGTAAGCTTGGTTACTTTTACGTGCCATTTTAAGCACCTCCATATAAGTAAATCTAACTATACAGGGTGTCTACTGGTTGAGGGTAACACTAACATTGTTTCACCTAACGCTTTTTGTTGAAGAGCGAGGCACGAGCCTCCCTCAACCAAACCTTGTTATATCTAGCAGCCATCAGTATGCCCCTTGACAATAATACGAGATTCTCCATCAATACTTATAAGCGCGCTTGAAGAAACACACAATGTAGTGAATACACTCAGCTTACAATTACTTTTCTCACAGGAACCACCATGTTTAACGATAAACCCTATCAAATCCCCGCGCCTACTTGATTCCCCAAACTTATCATTTAGCCGTTCCTCTAAGAGCATATAGTCGAAAACTCCGTGCTCATTCAAAAACAAATCTGCTGCCAGACTCTCATTGTAATACGAAAGTCCGTATTGCTTCACATACAGAACGACCGCCAAAGCAACTGCAATAATAATGACGGCAACAGGGAAAATAACTTTTTTCAATAGTGCTCCGAGATCACATTTAGGATCTAACGCCTAGGTTTGCTGCTGACAAAAGTGGAGGCTGGTCTTTTTCAGCCGGAGCTTTTGGCAGTCCGCAACACCGTCTTGTTAAATTCTGACTAGCTAGATGCGCTAGTACATGCATAAAGCCGGCCTTCTTTATGTATTGCAATTATTGCTGATTCTATTATTTCTTTTGAGATTTCAGACACTACTATGAAATCGTTGTCATCATAGTGCATTCTTACCTCGGTTCCTGGGACCCAATCACCAAAATTCTTAAGCCCTTCAGGCGTAGCAAAATAGCAGTAACGTATTTCACTATCTACAACCACAGCAACTTCGATAGCCATTTTTTCATGCCTATCAATTGGGTCAATTATTTCGATCTCTAGTTCGTGATTCATAGCTCTCTAAGGAATTTAACAGTTTGTTCTAATGCCCGCGCTCCTTTTGTCCGGAGCGCGCTGTTTCACTTTCGTCATTTTAAAAATATTTTTTATAAGTTCATACTCTCAATCACCTACATTGAACATCTAAACGCCGCCTTACCCAGAAAGAGCGCAACTGCTCTCTTTCTCCGCTCATAGAACACTTTGCCTAGTTAGCCCAAGACTACGTTAAAGCGCTTAAATTTCATGTACTTACTTCTCATTTTACAGATCATTCAATTCAGGAAAGAGAGCAGTCGCGCTCTTTGCTGGATTAGAACAATTTGCAATTTTGAAAATGCCCGATCTACCTCCCATAGAAACGGTCACAAAGATGAAAGCACGTATCTGACGGGCTATAAACCAACATTTGTCTCGATTCTACGCGGCCTTTTGATTAATTTAAGTCCATTCTTCGCCCGCACGGGTACAACTAACCTTGCCCAAAAAAACCAATAAGGATGGATGTCTCATTTCGTGCGTCTCCACAAAGAAACACACTCAATGATTTAAGCGAACTTAATCGCACAATGAACCCGATATAGAGCAAGAAATAACGGGTTAACCTTGTCGCGAGCGATTCAACACCGACTGCTGCGGCCCGAACGACGCTAATGTAAGTGCAAAGATAGGTAAATGGCCCCCATGCACTCAAGCAAGGCTACGAAAGCCTGAACCAAACGAATTAGACCCAAGCAGTCACCGCCAGGCGCTTAGCACTAGGCTACTATAGTCAAAAGTCTACCTAAGGACAAAAGTCCTGTCCTTAAGGTTTTCTCTGAAGCTACAATGCCAACAACTTTTTCGCGGAGCCCGTTGGTAGAAAGCGATAACTTTCTTGGAATGCTTCCTACCTTAATAAGTCAGCTGACAGCCACTTAAGCAAGCACCTATGGACAACTACTTAAATTCATAGAAGGGATTGAAATTAAGTGGGTGTCCTGTTGTTTTGGTGTCCTATTGTTTTGCTCGCGAGTTAAAGCCCAAGCGTTTTAACCCCCGTAAATTCATCCCAACTGCGACAAAACTCAATTGATTCCGCTCCTAGATATGGTACAAAACTCTTTGGGTCAATTGAGCCTGGAATTCTATTTAGAATATTTTCCAAGAAACAGGTACAAGCCGCATTAGCGGGATTGCCACCAGACGCAACAACAGACTCAACAAATGAAAACAACTGTTCTGCATTGTTTAGTGTGCCTTTCTCCAGTCTTTCTATGACCAAAGTGCTGAAATCACTAAACACACCATAAACTGTCGATTCACCTTCAAAATTGAACGCTGCTTCCTCGGAATCCCAATACTCTGGGAACTCTGGAATAAATGCCTTCAATTTCTCTATGTATTCTACTACTTCGCTCATATCAATTTTACGCATAACGAGGCTGTAGAAAAACCCCTTTTTTTAAAATATTATACTGCTTTTAATTCTTATGGGACACCTACTCTATTTTTATTGCTTCGTTTTACAGCGTCGCATCGAAACTCTTCTGTCTAGGATTGGTTCCTTTTACGTGCCATTTTAAACACCACCATATAAGTAAATCTAACTTTACAGGGTGTCTACTGGTTGAGGGTAACACTAACACTTAACGCCTCAAACAAAACGCGCACTTTA
>NVVB01000016.1 GCA_002402085.1 Gammaproteobacteria bacterium | reverse complement strand
TTTTTAAATGTACGCATTATTCTGCCCCAGATTCTTAATCACCGAGATTCAGTATATAAGCCTATCTTGCCCGCAAACAAGCGGTAAATATGGGTTTTGGCGTAGGGTGCTTATTTCTGTTCACAAGTGGCCACTTATACTCTGTCGCTACGGATAGCGCTGTCCTTATTCGTCTGCCTTTGAATCGTTATTATTTTAGATTGTTAAATAGTTTGTGCTGGGTATTTAAGGTTTTTCTCAATCTTTTTCAATTGGAGGGCTATAAAAGTCTGGGGTTTAATGGCGTTTATGGGGGCTGTATGTATGATGACAATTACCGAGCACTGCGTACTTGTGCGTTTGCTAGGAACCCCCGTTGAAAGCGCCTGAATTTTGTTAAGTAAATATACGACTTTTTTATACATTATGAATATTCAGCAATACAGTGGACACATTACGCCTGATATTTTGACTTTGCTACTCACTGCCGACCCCAATGAGGCCGAATTGCTGGGCTATATAAAAACAGCCCGTGTTCTGGTGGCGATGGATTTAGCGCGGGTGGTTGGAGTGGCTGTTATTACTGGGTGCAATCAACAGCAAGAGCTTAGAAATATTGCCGTTGAATCTGACTGGCAAGGCCAAGGCATCGCGAAAGCGCTTATCGCTGAGGTCAAAGTCATGGCGAAAGAATCTGGTGCAGATTCTTTAGTTGTAGGCACTGGGAATTCAAGCTTGTCTCAGATGGCGCTGTATCAAAAATGTGGCTTTAGATTTTTTAAGATAATCCCTGGGTTTTTTGCGGGTTATCCAGAACCTATTGTTGAAAACGGTATTCAGTGTATTGATAAAGTGCTGCTAAAATTTGAGTTTTGAAAAACCGTTAGTTGAACTGAGTCTTTTGTGCTTGGGGTCGATCTACTTTGGAGGCTGAAGGAGTTTGCCCTTAGATAGAGAAGTAAGGCCTAAGGGCAAGGTTCTACGGCCGTAATGATAGGGGCGTAGTGATAGGGGCTTAGTGATAGGGGCTTAGTACATCGCGCCGCGAGGTTTTAGTGCCCGCCAGATTTAGTAATTAAGAACTTTAGGTCCTTAATTAATTCTTTGTCTGTATTTTGGTCTGTGTAATACATCATGATAAACCCCCTCGGATCGACTAAAAAGAAAGTTTCCGACAGCATCTTGTCTTCTATCGCTAGGGTGTCAGAAAACGTCTTAAAGTTTTCTTGAGTCGAATTAATCACTTTTAATTTAGGGTGCTCGGTTGCGAGTTGTTCCAGCGCTTGAGTGCTTAGCTCAGCCCCGATGTTGACGTAGAAACGGCGTACCGCACCGGCGTTTTTGCCGAGTAATACATGCACTTGGCGGGTCAGGAAAAGACGTTGTTCGCAAGCCTCGTTGCAGTCACCGTAGCTAGGCAGAATAAGGCTCCATTTGGAACCTGGCTTGTAATCGAAGGGGTTTCCGCCTTGCGTGGTAAAGGACAAGTCTTCGATTTGCTGAGGCGGTTGTATTAGCGTGCCTTTGTTTTTAGTGCCGCTGGGCAGGCCAATGCCGGTTTTAAACATAGCGGTAGATAGCACTACGGTAATCACTGGCAGTGCGATAAGGCATATTAATTTAATGCGATTATTGCGGCGTTGCTTTGGGTCAATGGTGATCTCAGTCATGAATAGAGCCTGTGTTATGAACGTTGAAGCCTTTTACAATCCGCAATGGATAGCGCAGATGGCCTTGCTGTAGGGTTTATTTAACTTGTTTACTTCGAAATCGGTCGAAAATATTGGTGCTGAAAATAAGGTACAAAAGTGCCAGCGTGAATGCCATAGCAAACCATTGCACGGCATAGCCTGTGTGTTTTTCAGGTTTGACGGAGATGGTTAACCAGTTGCGTTGTAGGGTGCCCGCCTGGTTCTCGTCAATGTGTATTTGGTAGGGATAAAGTGACGTGCCAAAATATGTTTGGAAGTCTTCTTGAATGATAAACGGAACGCGCTTGGGCCATGAGTCTGTCAGCTCAGTGGTGCCCACGGAAAAAGGGGTTTTAGAGGGAATGTAAATCACCCCATTGATGGATTGCTCGCCTTCGACGGGCGTGATGCTTGGAAATATTCGGCGGTCTGTATTGCCTTGGATCCAGCCTCGATTCACTAACACGGTCTGACCGTTGGCGCTGAGTGTAAAAGGGCTTACTACTTCATAGCCAAACCTAGCGTGGTGAATTTTGTTGTCGAGCAGGATGTGCTTCGAATTGCTAAAGCGACCTTTTAAAGATACCCTCACGGACTTAAGGGCAGCCGATTCTAGGTTGTTCAGTGACTCAATTGGAGCGGGTTGCTCTGCTTGACGTAACTTAAAGACAGTCTGCACAACCCGCTTTTCATCTGCACGATCCAGTTGCCAAAAACCAAGCTTTATTAAGCAAGGTAGCATTAGTGCAACGAAGACAGTTAGTTTCCAATTAAATTGAAAGCTTAGGCTTTTTTCGGGCGATACTGGCTCAGGCATAACTCAATTCTTTTCAATAACAGAGGAAGTACTATGTGGTTAAAGCCAGCCATAGTGATTACGTTTATATTATTAGTCATTAGTTTAGGCAGTGGATTCGTTTTTTTGATGAAAGATAAGGGGAAATCTAAACGAACTATGCACTCATTGGGGGTTCGAGTGACTTTGGCGGCAATCTTGATGGGCTTGGTTGGCTATGGTGTTCTATCGGGAAGGTTGGTTTCTAAAGCACCCTGGAGCGCCGCAGGATCTGCAGTCACTCCAGAGATACAGCAATCTAAGTAAACTCTACTCAGATAATGTAGACGAATAAGAACAAGCAAACCCAAACCACATCAACAAAATGCCAGTACCAAGCGGCCGCTTCGAATCCGAAGTGGTCCTCTGCAGTAAAGTCACCTTTAGTAGTCGAGCGTAACCATTGCACGAGCAAGATTGTTGCTCCCATGCAGACGTGGAATCCGTGGAATCCAGTGAGCAGGAAGAAGGTGGATCCGTAAACGCCAGATTTAAGGGTTAGCCCAAGCTCGACGTAGGCTTCTCTGTACTCTTCCACCTGGAAGCCTACAAATACGAAACCAAGTATTAGG
Organism: Gammaproteobacteria bacterium; assembly: GCA_002402085.1. Lineage (GTDB taxonomy): Bacteria > Pseudomonadota > Gammaproteobacteria > Pseudomonadales > UBA3067. The sequence continues at coordinate 60,673 of NVVB01000016.1, read as the reverse complement.
GTTATGCCAAGCATGATGTTAAATCGGCTGCGGTTATTGGCCAATAGTGCTGTGTGAGCAAAGTGACAAGTAACACTGGAGCTCAACAGTAAAATAGTATTGATGAGTGGAATACCGTCCCAATGCATCAAACCTGTGGGGCTTGTGAAGGTGCCGTTGTTGGCTTGCACTTGATTGCTAATGCCAATGGCTTCTTGTGGGGTGGTCATCATAGGCCATGCGTACTGAAAGCCTTGCCAAAGAACGCCGTTGGTATCACCTACTTTGGTGCCTTCTCCGCCAAGCCAAGGGCCTGCCAAGTTTCTGAGGTAGAACAAGGTGCCAAAAAAGATGAAGAAAAAGCAAACTTCAGAAAAGATAAACCACTGCATGCCTAGGGCATAGGATTTCTTTAACTGTTGATTGGCGAGTCCTTGATGATTCTCAATGATGGTGGTTCTAAACCATACGAAAAGAGTGGCAATGAAAAGGGTGAAGCCGGCTAACGCGACAATCCAGCCCATGCCGCCGGTGCCGTCACCGAAGGTAAGTCCATTAAAGGATATGCTAAGGCCGCCCACCATGGTGGCGACGGCTGCTGCAGTGGTAAGTGCCAGACCACTGCTCTCTGGCACGTAATACTGGTCACTGTTGTTTGTGCTCATTGATATTTCTCCGCAATAAATCAATGGTGTTTTTTAGTTGTGACGCTAAAAAACACTAATTGCTTGAGGCCACCTTTTGGGTAACATCAAATAAGGTATAGGTTAATGTAATCGTGTGGATATTTTTCGGTAGATCTTTATCAACAAAAAACTGTAGGCCCAAATCTGCCTGGGCTCCGCCTTTTAATTCCTGCTGGTTAAAGCAGAAGCACTCAATTTTATGGAAGTATTTGGCGGCGCCGCTGGGCGAAATGCTAGGCACTGCCTGGCCGACCATCAAATTTTGAGTAGGGTTGTGGGCGAAAAAACTTGTTGATGTCGAAGCACCGGGATTCACTTTGATGCTGTTGTGATTCGGCTTGAATTTCCAGGGCATGCCGCTGTTATTCAATGCCAGGAATTGAACGCTGACAATGCGTTGCTCGTCGACTTCGACGTTTTTGGCATCGTAGGGTACTAAGACCACTTTGCCGTTTATTCCCGTGAGTTCGCACAACAGATCGTAGAGAGGCACTAAGGCAAATCCAAATCCAAACATCGCCGCCACCATCACCAGTAATATTACTGTGGTGCGCTTCTTTTTGGTGTCGACAATGTTTGTCATTTTATCTCTCTCGCTCGACTACTTAACAGTAGGAGGTGTGGAGAATGTGTGGAATGGGGCAGGGCTAGGCACTGTCCATTCCAATCCTTCTGCACCTTCCCAGGTTTTTTCGTCTGTGTTGACTTTGCCTTTACGTATGGTTTGAACCACGTTGTAGAGGAATAGCAACTGAGCAAACCCATAAATGAATGCGCCAATGCTGGACATCATGTTGAAGTCAGCAAATTGCAATGCATAGTCAGGAATACGGCGTGGCATACCCGCCAACCCAACAAAATGTTGTGGGAAGAAGGTTAGGTTGAAGCCAATAAACGCAACCCAGAAGTGCACTTTACCCATGGTTTCGTTGTACATTTTTCCAGACCACTTGGGTAGCCAGTAGTAGACCGCAGCAGACATGCTGAAGATCGCACCAGCAACCATGGTGTAATGGAAATGCGCTACTACGAAATAGCTATCGTGGTAAGCAAAGTCAACCGGTGCCAGTGAAAGCATTACGCCAGTCAATCCACCGAGGGTGAACAAGAACACGAATGCAATACAGAACAGCATAGGAGTCTCGAACGTCAATGCGCCGCCAAACATGGTAGCGATCCAGTTAAAGACTTTCACGCCCGTAGGCACAGCAATCAGCATGGTGGCATACATGAAGAACAGTTCGCCTGCTAAAGGCATCCCTGTGGTGTACATGTGATGAGCCCATACGATGAAGCTTAGGAACGCAATGGATGCAGTGGCGTAGACCATTGAGGAATAACCAAACAAACGTTTGCGAGAGAAGGTGGGGATGATTTCAGAAACCACACCGAACGCAGGCAGGATAATGATGTATACCTCTGGATGACCAAAGAACCAGAAAATGTGCTGGAACATGACCGGATCACCACCGCCAGCGGCGCTGAAGAACGAGGTGCCAAAATGAATGTCTGTCAACATCATGGTTACTGCACCGGCCAATACAGGCATGGCAGCAATCAATAGGAAGGCAGTGATTACCCAAGTCCATACGAACAGCGGTAGTTTCATGTAAGTCATGCCAGGCGCACGAAGGTTCATTACGGTCACGATAATGTTGATCGATCCCATAATCGAAGAGGCACCCAACAAATGCACCGCAAAGATAAAGAAGGTTACGCTTGGTGGCGCATAGGTGGTGGATAGTGGTGCGTAGAAAGTCCAACCAAACGCAGGTGCGCCGCCTTCCATAAAGAAGGTTGACACAAGCATTGCGAAAGCAAAAGGAAGAATCCAGAAGCTAAGGTTGTTCATTCTAGGCAGCGCCATATCTGGCGCGCCGATCATTAGTGGAACCATCCAGTTGGCAAGGCCAACGAAGGCGGGCATTACCGCACCAAAAACCATTATCAAACCATGCATAGTAGTCATTTGGTTAAAGAACGCTGGTTCAACTAATTGAAGGCCAGGTTGAAAAAGCTCTGCTCGGATGACCATTGCAAATGATCCGCCAAGAAAGAACATGGCAAAACTAAACCATAGATACATCGTGCCGATGTCTTTGTGGTTGGTTGCGTACAACCAACGCTGGATTCCCGTAGCGGGACCGTGATGTTCGCTCATAATACTTAGCCCCTATTGATTGAAATTAACGATATCGGATGCTTGTACCGCATCGCCAGTATTGTTGCCCCAAGCATTCCGCTCGTAGGTGATGATTGCCGCTAGCTCGTCTGGTTTGATCTGTGCGCCATAAGCAGACATCGCAGTACCGGGTGCACCGTTAACAACAACATCAATATGTGCATTCACGTCGCCTAAAGCAATGCTGCTGCCTTTAAGAGCCGGGAATACGCCAGGGATACCCGTACCGTTGACTGCGTGACAGCCGCTACAGTTCTTGTTGTAGAGTGCTTCACCGCTGGCAACCAATTCATCAAGAGATTTTTCGGTTAGGTCAGCTTTAGAAGAGGAAAGCTTGGAGGCAACCCATTCTTCGTATTCTTTTTCGCTAACCACTTTCACAACAATGGGCATAAAGCCGTGGTCTTTACCGCATAGCTCGGCACATTGGCCGCGGTAAATACCTTCTTTCTGAGGGATAGTCCAAGCGTCATTGATATAACCTGGGACCGCATCTCGTTTTACTGAGAGCGCAGGTACCCACCAAGCGTGTAATACGTCGGCGGAGGTAACAAGAAATCTTACTTTCTTGTTCACTGGAATCACTAAGGGTTCATCTACTTCAAGTAAGTAGTTTTCGCCTTTCTCTGCAGTGGCTCCAATTTCGAATTGATCAGCAGGAGTGCTAAGAATCGATAGGAAAGAGAATGTCTCGCCACCGTCTTTGCTTAAATACTCGTACTTCCATTTCCATTGGTAACCGGTAACAAGGATGTCGACGTCCGAATCGCTGCTGTCATAGAGTTTGATCAGCGTATTAGTCGCTGGGACAGCAATAGCAATCAAGATAAGTGCTGGCACGATGGTCCACATTAGTTCAACTACTGTGCTTTCGTGGAAAGTGGCAGGGGTTCTACCAGAGGCCTTTGTGTGGTTGATTAGTACATAAAGCAGTACGCCAAATACGGCGACTGAGATTGCTACACAGATCCACACCACAAGCATGTGAAGGTCAAATACCTCTTGCCCCAATTCAGTGACGCCAGGGGAAAGGTTGGTTTGCCAGCGAGAACTAGGGTCTGCTATTGCTCCGGTACTGAGCGTGCTCAGTGCTAGGGCCGCAGCAGGAAACCTTCGTTTCTTAAGCTGATTGGTACTCAAGTACATAATATCTATGACTCCTTACAGTTACAGTTTTGCAATTACTATTAATGAATAAACTTTTCTGATGTTTTTGCTTGGATCGTTGTGGTTGCCCCGGTTCTTGTGTTTATAGTTTGACCCTTGCTTATCCATTACCAAAAGGCGTTACCTTTGGCGGTCGGATGCACATTTTGAATTACTTTAAGCAAACCAGGTGCTTAGAGAGACGTTTGATTAAAGCCGTCACTTAATATAGCGCACGCATTAGCTTACTATTGCGTGCTCTATTAACTGTAGCCTTTAATCAAACGTTTGTTGAAGTAAGACTTTTGGTCGAAAAATCCGGCCAGATTATACCCGATAGGAACGGTTATAACCAGTTAGATCGTAGTGTGGAGCGGATTAATGCGACTTGAAATAAGGAGAAGAAATAGGGTGTTAACTAACCTTTGGAGGGTATTTCGAACGCATGCAATGCGCTCCTTTATGCAAGTGAATTGTTTCATTGGTAGATAGTGGGTCCGAGTGTGTCGAGGCTTAGAGGGCTAAAAAATCAACTGTAGTAGTGGGTTAGGTTAGTTAGCTAGAATAAGTGATAGTAATTCTGTTGTATAATTCCATGGTATTGTGACCTTGCTGGTCATGATTAGTTTATAATGCAGCGCTGCATTTTCGTTTTATATAGAGGTGGCATGATGTCGACTGTGGAAGAAAGTTGTAAGGGTGAAAACAGATCAAAAAATATGCTTAGGATTGAAAAGGCACTATTTTGGCTCTGTCATCTTGCAATGGCTGCATCTGCTGCGACAGTGATTTTCCGTGAGTACTTTGAGGCGGAGTACTTAAGCACCCAGATCTTCGCAAGCGGTTTTGTGCTTTATACCTTCACATTAGGGTTGTCGATATTTTTCGATAAAATAGATTCAAGCCGTATTGCCAATGACGAAGAGGCGCGCTCTTTGGGCTCGGTATTCAAGCCTATTTTATTAGCGTGTCTCGTGGTGGTGTTGCTACTGTCAGGGTTGGTTGTAGTGATTAACGTGTTGGTGGAGCGGGCTGGAATTCACTTTTAGTGCGGGTATAAAGTTAAAGTAAAGTGAAGGTATAGACGCTGCAACTAAAATGCAGTTGAGGGCTGCTTCAATGCCTCCCTCACTATAGGTGACGTACTTATTCGCCGTAAGTACATAAATAGGCGGTGTCTACAGCAACCTTGAGTTGAAACTTTTCATTGGCTGCCACTTTAAAGCTTTCTCCGGCATTAAAAGTTTGCCAATCTGCTTCGGGTAATTTAACGGTGAGCGCGCCGCTGACGACGGTCATTGTTTCATGTTCGCTGGTGCCAAACTCGTATTCGCCAGGGATCATTACGCCCACGGTGGCTGGTAAGGTCTTGGACTGAAACCCGATGGATTGTACTTTGCCATCAAAATATGAATTTACTTTCAACATATCAAACCCTTGGTTAAATCGAACCGCGAAGTCTACCTTGGTCGAGGCTAAAAGCCCAATTTCCGTGTGCTGCCGTCCATTGCTTCCTGAATATTATTAGTACTCATGCCACACTGCGGTCCTTGGCAGGGTAAGCAGTATGGATGTGAGTCAGGAGGCTTGGGCTAGCGAGCAATGAGTCGATAGCGCTGGACAGGATAGGTGCCTATACAGCGCATATTAACGTTAGGCTGCTTTTTTCTCTTTGTTTTCTTTTTTGGGTTTTCTGTCGATAAAACGGTTGGCAAACCGGGATAGGCTTACCCCGATGCCCATAATATCTTCATAGCGAGTAGGCATTAGCCATTGCATGATGGAGATTACTTTGGCGTCCGCCCCGATCAGTACTTTACGTTTGTTTTTCTTAATGCCGTTGATAATGGTTTTGGCGGCTTTATCGGGTGAGGTTGGGGTGATGCGGTCAAATAGCTTAACCATCAATTCTTGATCAATYTCTAATCCGTCGGGACCTTTGTAAGTGCGTGAGTTGCGTACTATGTTGGTGCGGATTCCGCCAGGATGTACGCAGGTGACGTTGACTGAGGTGGGTCTTAGTTCTTGGCGTAACGCTTCAGTAAATCCTCGTATGCCGAACTTAGTGGCGTTGTAGGTGGCTTGCGTGGGCACGCCGATAAYGCCAAAGACGCTGGATAGGTTGACTATGTGCGCTTCGGGACGGGTTTTTAAGTGCGGTAAAAACTCTTTCGAGCCGTACACCATGCCCCAGAAGTTGATGCCCATAATCCAATCGAAGTCTTCGTACAATGTGTCTTCGACTGTATCGGTATGGGAGACTCCTGCGTTGTTGATGACTAGATCGACGTGCTGGTGTTGTTCGAGTACAGCGGAGACGAATTTTGGGTAGTTTTTACGGTCTGCTACGTCCACGGTATGAAGTGAATAGCGGCAGTTTTTCTGATCCAATAATTCCGCCGTGTCTTGAAGGTTTTTAGTATTGATGTCGGCGATGGCGAGATCACAGCCTTCGTCGGCTAAATTCAATGCCAGGGCTCGACCTATGCCCGATCCAGCGCCAGTAACTACGGCGATTTTTGCTTGTAAATTTTTCATGCTGACCACTCCGTTATTGAATCGCAGGGGGTGTCGATTCTTTATTATTTGATCTTCCATAAATCCGCACAGTGATTGCTTTGCAGTCGACTGTGAACTCCGGGCGATGGAGTCTTTACGACTCTAGCGGTAAGGACACTACTAAAGGAAAGCGATGGTTTCAATAGAATTCTAAACGGGTCAATAGTAGAAGGGGTGTTTTATTAAAGYRYCGTGTTTTTTGACCTGAAGTGAATGMAATAGTCACTTAATGATGGTTCGTTRCGCTCGTGTGACTGGTGAAGGGGTATAAGAGGCGCAGAGCATATAACTATAAACGGCGGGCGGATGGAGTGTTCATTTATAAGTCTGAGCGGTGCTTGAAAACGGCTAAATACCCCCTAGTTATGTGGCGGGCTTGTTAAGCGAAAAACGGTCTTAAAGTTTGCAGGGTTTTGAACGAAAGTCGGTTGATCCAAAGCGGCGTTAGCGTTTAAATAGAAATAGTAAGAAAAGTTGTTATTGGGAGGGTTGTTTCTATGACCGTCGAGCTAAGCAGTAGTAATACAAGCAGTGTAGCCGGATACACTGGCGTAACCGCCAGTACCGACAGCACGTCGGTATTGCCTGCGTTTAGCAAACCCAGTGAAGCTGCAAGTACGGCAGTTAAAGCTGATCCTGTTGTGAACCCAGTTGTGAGTAAGGATGAACCTGCGTCCACGGTAACGTTGAACCGAGCGCAAATTGAAACCTTCCGCAACGCGACTCAGGGTGAGAAGAAAGCCACTATCACTAACGCCAATTCATCCTCTAATGAAGAAAGTACCGCTAAAACGACCACTACCAGCGCTAATAGCCCTAACCTTGCTTTGGACGCGTCACAAGCCAAGCAAGAACTCGCGCGTAAGCAAGTTGAGCTGCGCGAAGCAGAGTCCTCTAGTCGAAGTATTAACCAAGACCTGGATGAATCAGAATCCGATGAGTTTAGCGAAGCTGAAGTAAGGCAGATTCAATATCAAATTCGTCAGGCGCAAAAACTCGAGCGCAGTCTCCAGCAAGAAGTAAAGCAGCAAGAAAGCCAAGTGGCGGAATTCGAACGTGGAACCAGCTCAGCGGGCGGCAGTGTTACGGAAAGCGTTGCAGGAGAGGCTAAAGATGGGGCCAAGGGCAGCGCAATTTTTTCTTTAAGTGCGACCGGTGATTCCCCCCAAGCTGAAACGGATTCAAAAAGTACTGTGAGTAATGGCAGTGCTGATTCAGCTTCCGCTGTCAGCTTGGCTCAATTTAACTTGAACTTTAACGCTGCGCCAAGCGCTGATGAGAAAGAGTCCTCTAAAGATTCTGATGCGACTGATTCGGCGGAAGATGAGTCTGAAACTGCTGCGGACCGATTTAGAGATGCTAATAAAATAAATGAAAAAGTGTATACCGATTACTTTTCTCGAAAGTCTAGTACTGAATTTATCGAAAATATCGACACCTACTTCAATCCTCAAAATGGTTAGTTAGCCGTTAAGTCCGACACTTCTATAGGGAAGGGCAGGGCTGGCTACAAAATACACGCATTGCTTTCTTTAGTACTTCCAGCGTAGCTCCTGCGCGTTTATACGACGTCCCAACCAAATAGCCTCCTTGTCACCGCGGAGCTCAGTAGCCTTACAGGTCTTGAATCGGCACAATTAACCCCCTGGTCATTGGATTTTTTATGAAAACCGGATTATCTTTAATAAGTTAAACCCACCTTTTGCCGACAAAAGTACATGATGAATTACACGCAGTGGCTAACAAAAAACCGGTTTATACTTCTTTTTCTTTCTTCCACTCTATTTCTCCTTAGTCACTCTGAGCTACGAGCCCAACAAACTGAAAGCCCAGAGAAAATCGTTCTTCAGCTGAAATGGCTGCATCAATTTCAATTTGCTGGTTATTACGTGGCTCAGCAAAAGGGCTATTACAAAGAACTGGGTTTAAATGTTGAGATTCGTGAAGGCAAAGTCGGCATGAATTTCTTTGATGAAGTAGATTCGGGGCGTGCCCAGTACGGCATTGAAATGCCAAAATTATTGATAGAGCGTGCCAGAGGTAAACCCTTTGTTGTTTTAGCGTCTATATTCCAGCGTTCTCCTTTAGTACTTTTCTCTCGCAAAGATTCAGGTATTACCTCCCCTCCAGATATGATCGGCCGAAAAGTCATGTTACGTCCCGAGTCATCTACTGAGATTATGGCGATGTTTCAGAGTAAAGGTATTTCTGAAAGTCATTTAAGCATCGTCGATCATAGTTGGAATATTGATGATCTTATCAATAAAAAAGTAGACGCCTTTAGTGGTTATATGGGCAATCAAGGTTTTTTGATGAACGGAAAGGGGGTTGAGCATGTTTACATAAACCCTTTTACCTATGGTATTGAATTTTATGGGGACTGTATTTTCACCACTGAGCAAAGAGTTAAGTCCCATCCTCAAGAAGTGAAAAAGTTTCGTCAGGCCAGTTTACGCGGGTGGCGCTATGCTATGGATCACCCTGAGGAAAGTGTTGATATTATTTTAAAATATTATGGCAGCGAAAACTCGAGAGAAAACCTTCTGTATCAGGCAAAAGTTTACAACGAGAATCTTATTCTTCCGTCTTTAATTGAAATTGGTCATATGAGTGAAAGCCGTTGGAAAGCTATTGCCGACATCTACGTGAACATGGGGATGTTAGAACCGAATTATTCTCTTAAGGGCTTGATCTATGACCCCGGCCGACCTAATTGGTATCAACGCAATGAAAAAAGAATTATGGCCTTCAGTGTGTTTTTATTATCGGTATTGGTATTATTATTTGTAATCAATTTAAAGCTAAAAAAAATGGTATCAGATCGTACAAGAGAATTATCGCGAGAAATAATTGAGCGTAAAGATGCGGAAATAAAAGTACGCCGATTTAATGAAAAGTTGGAAGAAAAGATTGAGGAGCGCACGCAAGATCTTTTAGAGTCAAACAGAAAAATGCAAGTCGCCAAAGATGACGCAGATGAGGCTAATCAGGCAAAGAGCCGTTTCCTTGCTAATATGAGTCATGATATCCGCACTCCTATGAATGGCATTATCGGCTTCTCTGATATTTTGTTGGGCACTGAATTGGGGGTGATGGAACGAAAATATATTGAATATATCCAATCCAGTGGTGATACGTTACTGACACTGATCAATGACATTCTTGACCTCTCCCAAGTGGAGGCGGGAAAAATGGAAATTTGTTATTGTGAGGTGGATATTAGAAAATTACTGCGGAGTTTTAAAGATATATTTGGGCAGGCTGTGACAGATAAAAATTTATTATTGGAGGTGATTATTGGGGATGATGTTCCACAAGTAATGTGGCTTGCAGACGTACGATTGAGGCAAATACTTATTAATTTGATTGGTAACGCTATTAAATTTACGCAAGAGGGGGGTGTCACGCTTGAGGTGTCGCTTAGGGGGAAGGATAAAGACTTGAAATTTGTTGATATCACTATTTCGGTCAAGGACACGGGCAWGGGAATTCCCCGCGATCAATTTGAAAAGGTATTTGGCACCTTTGAGCAGTTAAGCGGTCAAAACTTTAAAAAATTTGGTGGCTCAGGGTTGGGCTTGGCGATTTGTAAAAAATTAGCCGAGCTTATGCGTGGTGAAATTAGTTTGAAAAGTATAGTCGGTGAGGGCAGTGTATTTGAACTTCAGCTCAAGCATGTTGAAGTCTTTAAAGCCTCGGTGCAGGCTGGATTAACGGAGATGCTAAATTACGATTTCGAGCCCTGCCGGGTTTTTATTGTTGACGATGTTGAACTGAATAATGAGCTTCTTAAAAATTATATTGGAGATCAAGCTATCGACATATCACTTTTCGCTAGTGGAGAAGAGGCATTGGAGGCCGTTAAAAAATCACCGCCTGATCTTATCCTGATGGATCAGAAAATGCCTGGTATTAGCGGCATAGAAGCCACAAAAAAAATCAAAAAAGAATTTGATATCCCGGTTATCATGATTTCAGCTTCAGCAATGAAGGATCAAGAAGACGAAATGCTTCAAACCTGTAACGCCTTTCTGTGCAAGCCAGTCAAGAAAGAGGATTTAATGAGGAGAATGGCTGATTTCTTGCCTTATCAAAAGAGGTGATGAGTTTTGTTGTAGCGCTGTAAAAATTAACGAACAAGTATTAACAATTACTGCGCGTATGCGGTATTGGATAATTCGTTGTGATGTGGTTTTGGTATCGGCGTGGGTTTCGAGTGCTGTTGATTCGGGGGCTTATTCAGAAGCCGATGAAAGTGTCGTTTAAAGCCGTGTATGTAGGCTTGGGAGTACTGGTGCTGTTTCCATGCTTAGGGTAGACTTTTATCTGAATCCTAGCGCTAATTGAACCCTATCAATGGGTTTAATAGTGGTAGTCGATGGTTACGAAGCGAGCTAGAAAAAGCGCTAAAATAATAAATGAAAGCATCAGTTTAGCCGTAAGGTTGAATAAAAGCAGGGGGAGATCATGGATATTAAGTTGAAGACTCGGTTAGGGACTGTTTTGGGCCAAGCTGAAGAGGGCGTACAAATATTTAAAGGCATACCTTATGCCAGGCCACCCGTGAATAACCTTCGTTTTGCCGCACCGGAGCCTGCAGAACCCTGGCAAGGCGTATTGGATGCGACGGAATTTGGACCCGCAGCACCCCAGGACAAAGGGATGTTGATGGGGCTTAAAGAGATCAGTGATGATTGTTTGTACTTAAATATTTGGTCGCCTACCGGTAATGCTAGCGCGAGCGCAGAGAAGCGACCTGTGATGGTGTGGATTCACGGCGGTGGCTATTTCATTGGTTCGGGTTCCCAAGAACTTTATAAAGGTCAACATTTGGCCGTGCACGGCGATGTGGTGGTGGTTAATATTAACTATCGGCTGGGCGTGGTGGGCTACGGGTTTCTTTCTTCTGTTTTGGGTCACGAAGAGACTTTCTCCGTGAACAATGGTTTGCTTGACCAAGTGACTGCCTTGCAATGGGTGCAAGATAATATCGCCGATTATGGTGGCGATCCTGATAACGTGACTATTTTTGGTGAGTCTGCTGGTGGCATGAGTGTGGGGGCATTATTAGGCACACCTAAAGCCAAGGGTTTGTTCCATAAAGCCATCGTGCAGAGCGGTTCGGCGGACCATGTGACATCGCCTGCGAGCGCTCAACCCATTGCTCAAAAGTTCCTAGATAATATGGAAGTCAGTGGCCCTAAGGATTTCTATAAATTATTTGAATGCTCTATACCCGAGCTACTGGTCGGGCAGAAGGCCTGTCTTCAGCTCTCCATTGATCGAGGTATTCGTGATAATAGAATGCCCATGACGGGAATGACCATGGTGCCTGTAGTGGATGGCACGATTATTCCGCTGCGCCCCATTGATGCTATTCGAGAAGGGTGTGTTAAAGAAATTCCTTTGATGGCCGGCAGCAATCGGGATGAGTTTAATCTATTCCTACACACGCCGTTGTTTGGTAATGAAGGCAATGCTGATAAATACCGTACGATGACCGACGCTGATTTGCTTGCGAAGTTTAAAGACTCGCTGCCCCAGGATGCGGAACGCGCGCTGGCTTTATACTATAAAGCCAATCCAGACGACGATATGAGCCGTATTAACGCGGTGTCAGCGATGGAGACGGACCGCATGTTTGGCGCGTCCACCATTCAGCTGCTTGAGGCTCAAAGTCAGCATCAGAAGCATACCTACGGCTATGAGCTAACGTGGCAAGCGCCAGGCTTTGATGGTCTATTGGGGGCCTGCCATGTAGTGGAAGTGCCGCTAATGTTCGGGTTGTTGGATGGCATGATCGGCAATCTATTTGTGGGCAATACGCCAGAGGCTCAAGCGCTGTCTAAAAATATGATGTCGGCCTGGGCTGGATTTGCTCGTAGTGGTACGCCTAGTGCGGGTTTTGAGCAGTGGGGTGGCTTTACAGCGAATCAGCCTCAGGTGATGGAGCTAGGCGCGCGATGCGGCTTAATGGATTCATCGAGTAGCGATAAAAAAGCCTTTTGGGATTCTGTGCTGACTTAGTCGATCGCAAAACCCCGTCTACGCTTTAAGTAAGACTCTTCTTGAGCGTGTGATAGCGTCATTTGCTATGTTTCCTCGGGCTTTGGCCACAAAGCCCTTGAAATGGCAGGTGAACTGGTATAACCTGCGGCGCCTTTCCTGATTGAAAGCAAGTTGTTCCAGGGTCAGGATTGAGTATCGAATAAATGGTGAGGTGGCCGAGCGGCTGAAGGCGCACGCCTGGAAAGTGTGTAACGGGTTAAACTGTTCGAGGGTTCGAATCCCTCCCTCACCGCCATTTATTCTAGCTGATTTGCTAATCTTTCTATTCGTTCAGCTGTATTCTCCCCTTATTTTAAAAACTCTCTATATCGTTTTTCTGTATCACTCTTCCTATCGCATTCTGTAGTTAACTCTTAACTCTTAACTCTTAACTCTTAACTCTTAAGCCTTTCTTGTGGTTGCGTTTATTGCTAGACGTTGGGGCTTATAGCGTGCCTGCCTGCATTTTTTTTAGCGTTAACGTAGCGTCAAAATAGCAATGAGTGTCCATAGTCGATGGGGCTTTGGTTACCTCGACTGTATTTCCTTTTAGCCTATTAAATCTCTGCATTCTTAGCTGTTCGGGCCTAAGCTTCGATTAGTAGGAATACGTTTGATTGATAAGCTAATAAGGGGTGTGTGAGGCATGATCATATGAGCTTGCGTATCAAGTTGATGATCATTTGCATCTTGTTGTCCTTGGTGCCATTGATTGCGAGCAGCTTATTAATAAGCTGGTCGTCGTACCAAAGTGCGCGCTCCATTATGGAGGCGCAGGCGACGCAGCAGTTGTTGGCGCTTAGGGATACTAAGAAACAGCAAATCGAACAATATTTCGAAACCATGCAAAAACAGATGTTAACTTTTGCCAGAGACCGAATGATGGTCGAGGCGATGGTTAAGTTTAGTCGTGCGTTTAAAAATTATAATACTGAGATGGGCTTTCAAGGCGAAGGCGAGCGTTTTAAGAGAGAGTTAGCGACTTTCTATAAAGAGCAGTTTGGCGAGGAGTATCAGCGACGAAACGGTGGCGAAACGGTGGATGTYGAGTTGCTTTTACGCGGRCTAGACGATGAAGCGTTGTCGATGCAGTTTCAATATATYGCTGAAAATCCTAATCCCCTGGGTTCAAAAGACCTTTTAGAGACGCCTAATGATGGCAGTCAATATGCCGCGCTCCATAAATATTATCATCCGGTGATTAGAGACTATAAAGATAAGTTTGGTTACTACGATATATTCTTGGTAGACAGTAAAACCGGTGACATCGTTTACAGTGTGTATAAAGAATCCGATTACGCGACCTCCTTGATTGACGGCCCTTATGCGGAGGCGGGTATTGGTCAGGCTTTTAAACTCGCTAACGCGATGACTGAGCCCGGGCAAATAAGCATGACAGACTTTGCGCCTTACCTACCTTCCTATGAAGACTCCGCAGTGTTTATTGCCTCGCCAATTTTTAATCGAAATAAAAAGGTGGGAGTGCTGATTTTTCAAGCGCCTATCGACCGAATTAATTCGGTGATGACCTATGACGCGCACTGGGAAAAGTCGGGCTTAGGGAAGTCCGGTGAAGTGTACTTGGTGGGTAATGATAAAAAAATGCGCAGTGAAAGCCGCTTGTTACTGGAGGATTGGGCGCTTTATGAATCCGCGATAAGCGGCTTGTCGGAACTTAATAAGGCAGAAAAACAAAGCATTTTAAGCAAGCAAACCAGTATTGGTTTAATGCCCGTGCACACTGAGGGCGTTGAACGCGCACTCGCTGGCGATAGTGGCAGTGGTATTTTTCGGGGTTACCATGGCGTAGACGTGCTATCGGCGTATGCATCATTAGACATTAGTGGCCAAGAATTCGTTATTCTCAGTGAGATATACGTAGAGGAAGCATTCGAGTCGAGCATTATTCTGGGCAAGCAAACTTTTGCGTTGAGCTTGTTGTGTGTGGTGATCGCCGCAGGAATCTCTACTGTGGTGGCGGTGGTGTGTGCGAAGGCGTTTACCGCGCCTATTTTGGCGTTGGTGGATACGGTTACGGAGATTCAGTCTGAGGGTAATCTGAGTCAGCGGCTGAAAGTGGCGGGTAGTAAGGATGAGCTAAGTCAGGGAGCTGTTGCGATCAACCTCCTTCTCAGTCAGTTTCAAAGTACCATTTCTAGTCTTTGTGGCACGATCGGTTTGCTTAAGCAGGCGGCCACTGATCTGAGCAAATCCACTGAAGCTATGCAGCATTCTGCTTCTGACCAGCAGAAAGAAACTAATAAGGTGGGGGGCGCTGCGAGCCAGTTAGTTGCCAGTATAAAGCAGGTGGCCGAAAGCTCGGAACAATCTGTGATTGCCAGTAAAAGCGCGCAGGACGTCGGAGAGTCTGGGGAAGCATTGGTTAAAACCAGTATTGCATTGACCCGTGATCTCGCAAGTGGGGTGCTTAAAATATCTTCTGGTCTGGAGACGGTTGCAAAGCATAGTGAGGAGATTGGTTCTGTTTTAGGTGTAATTCAGGGTATTGCCAACCAAACCAATCTCCTGGCCTTAAATGCTGCGATTGAAGCTGCGCGGGCGGGAGAGCAGGGCCGAGGTTTTGCTGTGGTGGCTGACGAAGTGCGTACGTTAGCGCAAAGAACCCATGCCTCCACGGAAGAGATCAACGCCATGATTTCGACCTTACAGGAAGGGGTTGCTCAGGCAGTGGGGATTGCTCAAGGGGGCGTGAATGAAGCGAATGTTGCCGTTGAAGAGGTGGAAAAATTACAAGTGACCTTGGATACTATGTCGCACCATTTGGAAGCGATCACTGAGAAAAATATGGAGATTTCTGAGAATACTCAAGCACAGGGTATTGTGGCTCAAAAAATTAGCGAAAACACGGACGCGGTCAGCGGTATCGCAAAAGTAACCACTGACATCTCGGTTAACACGGCCGCCACAGGCAAACTTATTGCACATCAAGCAGAAGCGCTGGAAAAATTGATTAATAAGTTTAGGGTTTAATTCCGTTTTAAATGAACGGTTGGAGATTGTTATGCAATTGAAACGTACTGGGTCAATTTGTTCACTTGGTCATTGCGGTCGTTTTAAATCGGTATTGGTAAGGTGTCGGCTGCAAATGGGGGTAGCCTTGTCTGTGCTTTTAAGCGCGATGCATGTTCAAGCCGATGACCATGCGGCTATTAAGTATGATCCTAGCAATCCGTCTCACCGTGAGGCGTTTAAAGTGGCTGAGGCGGTTAATTCAATCGTGCGCTCTGTGCGCTCGAATTATACCAAGCGCTTAGTTAAAAAATTAAAAGCGGATGGCTATGGCGCTGATATGGAAAGTATTGGCAAGCCCGGATTTATCCCATTGCCTGCGCAGTTTGTAAAGTATGTCGGTATTCAGTTGCAGCGGGATACCAAGCAATCATTTTCCTACGTCTTGAAAAGCCAGTGGAATATTAACGATACCGCTTTCTTAGAGGATGAAGTTGATAGAGTATCGTGGGCGTTTTTGGATGCCCAGCAGAAAGGCGTCGACTCGTTTAAGAGCATTCAGTGGAAACCGTTTGTCACTGTTCGCCAGTCCGGTGAAGAAAGTGTTCTGGAATACGTGGCGGCGGATACTGCTGCGGGTGAGTCGTGTGTTGCTTGTCATAACGCTTGGGAGCAACGACCTGAGATAATAGAGCGCAGGCAAATGGATGGGGTAGCAGCGCGTAAACTGTTTAAGTTACATGAGATGCTGGGGATGTTGCGAGTTAGCGTGACTCTGGAGTAGCTTTTTAATGTGGTCGGTTTAAGTGCAAGCATCGTTTTATACAAGTTTAAAGCCGGAACTTCGGGGCGTATGGATTGCGCAAAGGGCATTGGCAGCTAAAATTACCCAAGGGCTTATTTACTGCATGCAAATGTCCTTCATTTCATATCCCTAAAGCCCTTTTGTGGCCAGTCTATAGGGGTGATCTCTAAGCCCTATTTATACGGTTTCTCGCTAAGGCCTATAGCGAAATTCTATCGTTAAGATCTTTGGGCTAATCACTTCTATTTTCTCCTGCATTCATTGATGCTCACTGCTTTCGGGGTGGTTTATTCTGAGTCCCGTGGCTATGGTAGGATGAGCGCTTGCGGAAGTGCTATAAAAATTGGTTTAGGGACGTATTGATTTCATCAAAAGGAGGCAAGTATGAAGGCTGCAACTACTCAAGGGTTTGGGTTTAATTCGGTGTTGGTGGTTGAGGATGTTGATCCCCCTAAGGTGGGCGCTAAGGAGGTGGTGGTCGAAGTGTATGGTAGTTCGGTGAACCCAAAAGATTGGAAGCTAAACCAGAACCTATCAGCCTTCACGCCTCGGTTGGGTGGTTTGATTAAGCCGTTTCTAATGGGCGATGATTTGGCGGGCGTGGTGGTGGAGATAGGCGTACAAGTGACCGACTTTGAAGTCGGCGATAAAGTGTATGGCATGAATATGGGCCTAAGAACCGCTGCTTGCGCTGAGTATGCAGTCATATCCCAAGACCACATTGCGCGTATGCCAAAGTCCTTAAGTTATATCGAAGCAGGCTCGGTGCCTCTGGCAGGGTTAACGGCGTTGCAGGGCCTTAGGGTGGGTAAGATTAAGCCCGAGAGCAAGGTGTTGATTATTGGTGCTTCGGGCGGAGTGGGAACATTCGCGGTACAGATCGCCAAAGCCCTCGGTGCTGAAGTCACCGGTGTTTGCAGTGATCGAAATGTGGCATTGGTGAAGGGCTTGGGAGCTGATGAGGTGATTGATTACACTTCTCGGGATTACTTGGCCGAAGAGAATGATTTTGATTTGGTTTTTGATACGACTTCGTATTACAGCTTATCGACTTGTTCGTCTTTATTAGGCGAGCAAGGCATTTACGTCACTACGGTGGGTTATGGCAAAGCGTATTTAAAGCTGTTTAAAGATAATTTCTTTTCGGCGAAACAAAAAGCTAAATTCATTTTGGTAAATTCCAACACGAAGGATTTAGACGCCTTACGAGAATATTCAGAAAATGGCCAGTTAAAGCCGGTTTTGGACGGAGAGTACGCCATTGAAGAGATTCATCAGGCCTACGCTCGGAGTAAGACAGGCCGAGCGGTGGGCAAGATAGCGGTTCGTGTGCGAGAAGTCGGCGAAGAGGTGTTGGCCTCCTAAGGCGACGTGTTCTGATTTCCTTGGCGTCATCGTTTCCAGGTTTAGCTTGACGCTTCGGAAGGGGACTTGAGATGCAGGGCTAAGGCATGGATGGTCGAAGGCATTTCTTCCGATAGAATCCCATAGACCAATTTATGTCGTTGCACAGGGCGTAGGCCTTCAAATTTTTCAGCAACAATCGTCAGTCGAAAGTGAGTGTTGTTGCGCGACGTGTCCATGTGACTGGCATGAAGATGGCTTTCATTGACTACGTCGAATTCAGTGGGGGCTAGGGCGGCTGTTATTTTTTGTTGAATGATGTCGCTCATGTTCATGTGACGGATTCCTGTGTATGGCTTGCTCGGTGTTTAGGGTGTTTAGGGTGTTTAGGGTGTTTAGTATTTTAAAGGGTAAGCGTGACGAATTAAATTGCTGCGTTTTCAATACCGCCTTTTAAGCTGTAACAGGCTTGGTAACCTTGGGATCGAAACCGCTGGGCGATGTCGGCACTACGAAAGCCGCGTTGGCAGATGAATAGGGTTTTTTGGGTTTTGCTGATTTGGTTTTTCCAGTGCTCGTAATCGCTGAAAAGCAAAGCCTCGGATGATGCTCGTGTGGGAGACTTTAGGCGCTCATCGCTGCTGCGCAAATCAATTAGAATGAATTCTTCTGGGTTCAAATCACTTAATTCTATATCCACTTCGCTGTTTACCTCACAGGTTGTTTCATTTTGGTAAGCCTGTTCATTAATCGTTGTGATTGTGGGGCTGTCACCGCACAGTGAACACTGGGCTTGTTTACGCCATTTAAGCGTATCTGTTTGTAGATCGAGCAAATTGATCGTCGTTGTAGCGGCGCAAGTGGAGCGCCCAAATCCGCATATCAACTTAATCACTTCCATGGCTTGAAGCGTTCCCAGCACGCCGGGCACCGCACCGATTACACCTGCTTGCGCGCAACTGCCAACGGCGTTGGCGCTGGGCACTGTTGGCCAGAGGCATCGTAGACAGCCTTGGTCGCGTCCTTGTGTCTGAAAGGGGAAAATCTGTAGTTGGCCTTCCATTTGGTAGATTGAGGCTTGGACTAGATCCTTGCTCCATAAGAAGGCACTGTCATGAAGCAGGAATTTAGTGGCGAAATTATCGCAACAGTCGACAATCACATCGATGCACGCGAGGTGCTGTTGTGCATTGCTTGCTGTAAGTTTGTGATTGATCGTATGCACTTGGATTAATGGATTTTGCGCTCGGATGCGATCACTAAGGACTTCGGCTTTGGGTTTGCCTATGTCTTTGGGGGTGAATAGTATTTGCCGATGCAGGTTACTTTCTTCAACGTGATCGTGATCGCATATCGTTAGGTGGCCAACCCCTGCACCTGCTAAGTACGTGGCTACAGGGTGGCCTAAGCCACCGGCACCTATGATCAGTACTCGGGCTTGAGTTAATTTCTTTTGGCCTGCATCCCCGATTTCTTTCAGAATAGTCTGACGCTGATAAAAGGAGGCTGGATTCATGGCGCGGATAGCTCTCGTGAAGGCTCTGACAAAGCAGGTTGTTGACGTTGTTAAGGTTGTTGTCGCGTTTTAGTGGTCGTGTTTATGCGCGAGGTCCTGTTTATGGTCTTGTTCTTGTTCTTGTTCAAGGTCTTGTTCATGGGGGTGGGCACACTGGTGGCACGCTACCCATTCGGGATCTTTGTTGACGTAGTGTTCTTTCTTCCAGACCGGCACTCTGAGTTTTATTTCATCGATCACATACTGGCAGGCTTTAAACCCGTCTGCACGATGACTGGAGCTAACGGAGACTACTACGGCGGCTTC
This sequence comes from Gammaproteobacteria bacterium, assembly GCA_002402085.1. Lineage (GTDB taxonomy): Bacteria > Pseudomonadota > Gammaproteobacteria > Pseudomonadales > UBA3067. Next base: position 41,132 of record NVVB01000016.1, on the reverse strand, counting down.
GCCAATACCAAGGTGGCCGACTCTGTGAATGGCGGCGACTTGGTGGATATCAAATTTCTGCTGTGCTTCTTGAATGATCTCTAGGCCGACTTTTTCAGCCATGGATTCGTAACTTTGGTATTCCAAAGATTTAACCGGGTGGCCTTCGTTATGATTTCTTACTCGTCCATCGAACGTTACCACTGCGCCTGCTTGTTGATCAGAGACTGCGTCTTCAAGACTTGCTTTGTTAATTTCGGTGTCACTAATGCTAAACATGATTAACCTCCTGCAACGGGGGGGATAAAGACTACGGTATCGTTGTCTGATAAGGGGGTGTCAAAGTCGACATAGAATTCATTGACTGCGACTTTCAGGGTATCCATCGCTAAGGTGATTGGGTACAGCGTGCAGATTTGTTCGAATAATTGTTGCGGGGTCTCGGCGTCGGTCTCTARTATTTCTTCGGATTTTTCACAGCACTCTCTCATTGCTGCAAAGTATTTGATGGTTACTTTCATGGTCTGCCTTGAAGTCTTGAAAAGGGTGTTAGGTGGACGTGCTTCAGCACCGGGACTGCTGGGAATTCATTATTCCCCTTTTGAAAAGTCGCTTTTACCACCGGTTTTAGAAATGAGTTGTATGTCGTTAATGATCATTTCATGACCAAAGGCCTTGCACATGTCGTATATCGTAGCCGCCGCAATATTAACCCCAACGATGGCTTCCATCTCTACCCCGGTTTTGCCAAAGGTTTTGACTTTACAATCAATGACGGCATTTTCCCCGACGAGTTGAATGTTTATTTTAGTCGACTCGATATTAATCTGATGACAGAACGGAATAAGCTCTGAGGTCTTTTTGACCGCCATGGTGCCGGCAATAATGGCGCATGAGAAAACAGGGCCCTTTTTGGTGCTGAGGTCACCGTCTACAAATTGGTCTCGTACTATCTGTGGCAACCAGACTTGTCCTCGGGCGTGTGCTTCTCTGGCGGTTTCTAGTTTATGGCTGACGTCTACCATGGTGGGTTTGTTGTTTTCGTCGACATGAGTAAAACCCATGGATACCTCCGGGAAAGATGGTTCGGTCGATCGTATAAGTGATGACAGAAGGTGGCTGATAATCTGGAATTGGTTAGGGGTTGGATTATAAGGCTGATTGCAAGCAGATCATAGGGACACGTAGGCGTGGGTAGGAAGGCGGGGGAGTGAGTACCATAGGTACTTTAAGGCATTGATACGCCATTAAATCTAGCTTGTCCGATAAATGTTATGTAGTTCAATGGGGTATAGGGGGGGGAGGGGCGGCCAGCCCGCCTAATGAAGTGCAGCGGCCAGTAGCTTTTGGCTTGTTTTTGTCGGGGCAATAGGTGGTTGTACGGACTTATTTATTGATCTCTCTTTCTTCTAGGGTGTAGACAGCTATAGTTACTAGTAAGTAGTGGTAGTAGCGGGAATTGCCTTTATTGTTGCGATCTCTGTTAGTTCCGATTCGTTATGAGTACGGTGGTTTATAAAGTCGTGGGTGTTGGGTATCAGCGGTTTAGGCGCTGGATTCCTATTCACGAACCGTTCAAACCCTGATCTCGTGTTGTTACTTTACTTGGCCCTTTGCGAAATTATGCAAGAATTAGGGAAAAGCCTCAGCCCCTCGAAAGTCCTGATCGTCGATGATCTGGAAGCCAATCGAATCTCTCTGATACGTGTATTGGAGGACCTTAATGTACAAATTTTTCAAGCTGCTTCGGGGCAAGACGCCTTAGCCTCAGTATTACAGAATCAATTTGCCATCATACTCATGGATGTCAATATGCCTGTAATGGACGGTTATGAGGCGGCATCACTAATCCATAGCAGTAGCCAATTTAATAAGATTCCCATTGTCATGGTGACCGCGAATGAGGACTCTAGCGAGAATCATTTGCATGCCTATGAGGCGGGGGCGGTTGATTTTATTGCCAAACCTGTTGAGCCTTTAGTGTTACTCAGTAAGGTGAATCAATTTGTAGAGCTTGATACCCAGCGTCGATTGGCGATTCAGGCGCAGCAAGAAACCTACCGCTTCAGCACGCAGCTGGAAGCCCTTCTTGAAACCGCAGGCGAGGGCATTATCGGAATTGATGTCTCGGGGTACATCACCTTTGTTAATTGCAAAGTGTGCGAGTTTCTTAAGCAAAAGAAAGAGTTGATATTTGGTGCGCATATTCTTGAGTATGTGAATATCACTAAAGTGATCCAGAGCCAGGATGCTGAGGCGTTGAATAAAGCCTGGAACTCTCGTCGGGAAGAGATAGATCCCATCATTGATTTCATTAAGCAATCGGCTCGAGAGCCCTATCAGGATAAGTGGTTTGATGCGTTGGGCGGTACGTTTTACGCGCAATTCTCCTGCGAGATGACGTATGACGAAAACAATAGATGCAGTGGGGCGGTTATTACCTTTCAAGATATTTCGGAGAAAAGAAAGCTGGATGAACAGATGCGGCTATTGGCGCGTTTCGATCCCTTAACCAAGCTGGCTAATCGAGCCTATTTTCAGGACTCGTTGGATAAAGCCTTTGCACGTTGTCGGCGGACTACTGGCATTGTAGGTTTGCTTTATTTGGATGTTGATCATTTCAAGTATGTTAATGATAAGTTAGGGCATGAGGGCGGCGACACCTTGTTGCGGGAAATCAGCGCGCGCATTAGTGATTTCACGCGAGAGGGGGACTTAGCGGCACGCATGGGCGGAGATGAGTTCGCTATTATTCTTCATGATTTACACGACTCTGATGAAGCTGGCAGTGTCGCGGATTCGCTTTTGCGTATTATTTCTCAACCGGTCGACATTCGAGGCACCAGTGTTGATCCGAGCGTTAGTATTGGAATTGCCATTGGTGAGGGAGCCTGCATGAACGCTTCCGAGATCGTGCGTTCGGCTGATACGGCGATGTACGCGGCAAAAAAACAAGGCCGTAATAAGTTTCGATATTTCGCCAAGGAGATGCAGGCTCAAGCTGAAGAAACCCGTCGAATACAAGTGGCGTTGCAAAAAGCAGTGGAGAAAAATGAATTCCACCTGCTTTACCAGCCTAAAATTTCTTTTTCCAAGAAGTGCGTGGTGGGTTGTGAAGCGTTAATTCGTTGGCAACCAGAACACGGAAAATTGGTTAGCCCTGCTGAGTTTATTCCTGTTGCTGAAGCGGGGGGGCAGATTATCGATATCGGTGAGTGGGTATTGAGAACGGCCTGCCAGCAAATTTCCGCTTGGAGCAGCATTGAATGTTTGTCGGRTTTAATGGTGTCGGTGAATGTGTCTGTGTCTCAACTGGTGAGCGGCGATTTTGCCTTGATGCTGAAGGATATTCTCACTGAAAATCAGGTTAATCCAGCGAGGCTTGAGCTGGAGTTGACTGAAACTGGCGTAATGCACGACCCTGTTCAGACTAAAAATGTATTGGATAAAGTGCATGCATTAGGCGTGACTATTTCAATTGACGATTTTGGTACGGGTTATTCGTCGTTTGATCAGCTGCGCCGGCTGCCGATCGATGTGATTAAGATCGACCGAAGCTTTGTTAGTGATATCGGCATTGATTCCCAGGATGAAGAAATTATCTCTGCAATGCTAGCCGTGGCAAAAGCCTTCGGCTTGAAGGTGATCGCTGAGGGCGTAGAGACTGTTTTGCAATTAGAGTTTTTAGTCGGTGTTGGGTGTGATGATTTTCAAGGCTATTTCTTCAGTCGACCGATCACCGCGGATAAGTTTTGTGATTTTGTACAAGAGCAATTGAAAGTGCCTGAAATTTCCGCCCCTATGCACGTGAATGGGAGTGATTTGGGGGGAGGCAGAGCGCCCAGCGCGCGCCATTAAGGGGCTGTGTTTTRGWTCKGTTTTATTTTAGTTTTTACGCCAAAATATCTGTCGTGGGGGCGCTATTCTGGGGGTGATTCTGGAAGTAGTTCCTGGGGATTAGCGGCGAGTATTAAGGGCTTGGTAGGTGCGGCTCAAATTGTATGCTTGAGGTAAATCTGCTAAAGTGCGCGACCCTCTATCTGGGGGTTAGATTGATTTATACGAATTATTCCCAACTTGATCGTGTTCACTTCGACGTCTATCTATAGTTTGTTCGCTATAGCTCTTTAGATACCGTATTGCCGCTGAATCTTGCTGAATTATTTGATTGTTTTCCCCGTTTTTTAAGGCATGAGGAAGCTAAATGTTTGAAATGCAATTAAACCGTACTGACAGCATCAAAAATGATTTGTTGTCGGGCTTAACCGTGTCGTTGGCTTTGGTGCCTGAGGCTGTGGCGTTTGCTTTTGTTGCAGGTGTAGAGCCTTTGGTTGGTTTGTATGCCGCCTTTATTGTGGGCTTGATTACTTCTGTAGCGGGTGGTCGGCCTGGGATGATTTCAGGGGCAACCGGTGCGCTTGCCGTGGTCATGGTGAGCCTAGTGGCTCATCACGGCGTAGAGTATCTGTTCGCTACTGTTGTATTAATGGGGATTTTGCAGGTCATTGCCGGTGTATTTCGTTTGGGTAAGTTAATTCGCATGGTGCCGCACCCCGTAATGCTGGGGTTTGTTAATGGCTTGGCAATTGTGATCTTTTTGGCCCAGCTGTCTCTGTTCGGTGAGTCAGGGCAACCTGGCTGGTTAGCGGGTTCAAGCTTTGAAGGCAGTGTTATTGATGTGGCTTGGTTGAAAGGTTCCGCCATGTATACGATGCTGGGACTCGTGGCATTGACCATGGCGATTATTCATTACCTTCCTCGTCTGACTACTGCTGTGCCTGCTCCGTTGGTGGGTATTTTGGCGGTGTCCTTGTTGGTGTTAGGGCTTGATTTAGACACTCGCTTAGTGGGCGATGTCGCGTCAATTGCGGGCTCTTTGCCTGAGTTTAGTATCCCCAGCGTGCCATTCACCTTTGAAACGTTATGGATCATCTTTCCTTACGCCGGTGTATTGGCATTGATTGGTTTAATCGAATCTTTACTGACATTACGTCTGATTGATGAAATTACAGACACTCGCGGGCAAGGCAACCGTGAATGCGTAGGTCAGGGCGTTGCGAATGTAGTCACGGGCTTTTTCGGGGGCATGGGCGGCTGTGCAATGATCGGTCAAAGCATGATTAATGTGAATGCYGGTGGCCGAGGTCGGTTGTCTGGGATAACGGCTGCGTTATGTTTGTTACTGTTTATTCTGGTGGGTTCCTCTTTAATTGAACAGATTCCTGTTGCTGCGCTCGTTGGCGTAATGTTCATTGTGGTGTTGGGGACGTTCGAATGGAGTAGCTTTCGAATTATTGGAAAGGTACCCAAACACGATGCCTTTGTGTTGATCTTGGTGTCGGGTGTAACGGTTGCAACAGACTTGGCGATTGCCGTGGTGGTTGGGGTAATCGTTTCTGCACTGGTTTTTGCTTGGGAGCACGCCAAACATGTTTTGGTCGAGCGTCATCAAGAGAAGTTTGGKTCGACKCATTATCAAGTCACTGGGCCKTTGTTTTTCGGTTCTACCACTGATTTTCTTGAGCAGTTTGATGCRCCTAGYGACTTAAATGACGTAGTGATTGATTTCGTTAATTCTCGCGTGTGTGATCATTCTGGTTTGGAGGCAATTGATACGCTTGCTGATCGATATGAAAGCTTGGGCAAGACGCTTCATTTGTTACATCTTAGCCCTGAATGTAGAAAATTGCTTAAACGCGCCGGTAGTCTTGTGGAGGTTAACGTGATCGAAGATCCGAAATACTTTGTTGCTTCGGACACTCTCGCTTAAGCGTTACGACTTTTAGGTGATCAGTCGCTTATTTTATCTGAGCAAGCTGRGYCCYACGTAATTAGTGAYCTATTAATTAGCCTTTGCTGATCCAGCAAGGGCTTTTTTTTGTCTGTTTATTTGGGGGTGGCCCTTCTATAAAGGCCATGCGGTAATGATTTTCGGTGCCTGATTGTCTGTTGTGAAAAAACAATTCTGCGCGATATTTATCTTTTCGGTGCAATTCCTGCCATATTTTCCTAAATTGAATTCCTCTACGGTTTATCAGTTGCAATGGATAATTCATTTCCGACATTATATTTACAACGATCGCTCTAAGACTGCTTGGCGAACGTTAGTGGGTTAGGCTTGGATGAAGTTTGACTCCTACATAAATCAATAATAAAAAATAATAATTGAGGTGGCTTATGCGAGCTGTTCGGTGCTGTCGTAGGGTAGGGTTTTTATGCGTGCTGTTGGTCTTTATGTCTCAATCCGTGTTTGCTGGATACACGGGGCCAAAGCTTAATCAGGATGAAATTAATGTATTTCTGGATGAGTTGGAGTCCAACCCGGGCTGGTTACCGAATAATATCGAAAAGCTTGGTCAGTTACGCATTGATCAGTTTAAGGAGGCGATTGAGTATTTAGATTTTACTCATTTCACGTTTCTTCATCCGGTCCGAATTAAGGGCGAGGAGATTCCCGGCGTACTTGGCACCGAGGTGGAGCGCATGTCAGTTTGGGCGGTGCGAGGCGGTGAGTTGAAGCCCATTCCTCACCAAGTGGATGAATACGACGTTAAGCTGGGTTGGATATATGTCCCCGGTGTTTCGCCTGCGGAGGTTGATGGGGAGTATCGGGTTTTAGATGAATCTGATGAGTTGATTTTTATGTATCGCGATACGGGCAAAGAGACCTATGACCCAACAACGATGAAGCCAATCAATGGCAAAGTGTTCAAAGAGTTAAAGTTTGAACCTAAAATTGGCCCTACGCGCTATGCCTATATTGTCATTGATAGCCCTGATCGGAGCACTGCAGATTATGCCAGTATCGATTTGGCTGAAGAAGAAACCACGATTAAGACAATGTTCTATACCATTAAGTCTGACCCCGAAAGCTTTATTAATTTCCGAGATTTTAATGCGCACGTAGGGCCACAGCAGGGCACGACGATTGTGGATAATCTACGTATTACGGCGTCGGCAGGGATTTTAACCAAGTGGGCTAGGGGGACATTGGATAACGATAATATTCGAATTCACATTGTTGGCGTTCATGATGGCGCGGTTCGAGTYGCGGCTTTAGCGAAGCTCGAAATATTGTTTGCGGGGGTGCAGATCTTCAGTTTGTACACGCAAGTTAATTTCTATGATCAAGGCATTCATATTCCGAACCGTACCGAATTGGGTTCTGCGTCTTATTTTGCGCGCGTATTAAAGAATCCGTCAATCGAGGTGTCGTTAGACTTTGTTGATGTCATCGGTGGCGAAATGTCTACGGCCTCTATGTGGGCAGAAAATGAAAGCGTCGGTGTGGTCGATGGCATCATGACGGACGTTGAGATTGCCGCGAATGAAATCCCGCTCCCGGGCGACTGGGTTTGGTTAGACAGCAAGCAAGGCTGGAATCTGTTTATGAAGTTGAGCGTTCCGCCAGCGATGACTGAGGGGATGTCGACATCGGTGGTCTACGAGGATGACCCTAATAGTTTGCGAGATTATGAAAACTACCCGGGTGCGAATCCACGCTTTGGTATCAGAACCAATGGTTTGCCTGATGCGATTGAAAAATTCCATGAAATGGAGTTGGATATTGGGATTTGGTTTCCTGACACGGTAGGCGATGACGGCCCGGCAGTCTTTAATGAAGAGTTGAGTAGCCCGCCAGCTTTAAGCGTTAAAAGCTTATCGCCTAATGGGGGTAGTATTGCTGCCAACTGATACGTCGCAGAGCACTAAAAAGGGCGCTTGTTAGCGCCCTTTTATATTCAGCTCAGCCGTATTGGCGCTGCTATGGTGATGACTGTGTGCGTTGAATCGGGTTGCAGTTTTTAATAGYTACCTTGCCTTCTAAAAGGCTGCCGCGAGAGTATTCAGTAAAGTAACAAATGTTGGTTTTGGGGTCATAATTTTCGACCCACAGGTGATCGTCTTTCCATGTGGTCGTGATGTGCTGTTGTCCCTTGGGCACGCTGATATTCATCACACCGCCCCAGCGTTTGACGAACACTTGTTCGAGGTAGAAATAGTACAGCCCGAAGCCGAGTAATAATACGACGGCGCTGCATATTACTGGGATTTTTAGGCGTTTAGTTTGGCTTTTAAAAACGATAAAGACGGTGAGGGTCAGAGATAGAACGACTGCCCAGTAAAAATACGTGATCACAGTGCCTCCAGTATGGCGAATAGTGAGGTGAGCGGGGACTTCATTGAAGTGATGAGTAGTGTGTTGTTATGGGCATTTAACAATGTCCGAGGKCGCCAGCTTATCTAGGTTACAATGCGTGCATATGGTATTGTTGGCCAAAATTAACCTGTATTGACTTTAAAGTCAGCACGGGTGAGTGTAGTGCTTTCAGATGTGCATTGTAAATCACTGTTTTTTATATCATTGCCTGCACTCTGGGGATGATATTGGCGAGCTTTATCAGAATTTTGTTTTAGAGAGTATATTTAACCATTATGCAAAGACTTCCCATTAAGTACATTGAGCCTGTTTTTCGTCCTCCCAGTGAAGGTAATTCACTCATTATCCAGGTGACTAACGGCTGTAGTTGGAATAAATGCACTTTTTGCGATATGTACACCAGCGCCCCTAAAAAGTTTCGAGTACGTAAAGATGAGGAGATAATCGGTGATTTGCTGAAAGTTTCCCGGGCATACAATGGCGTACGRCGGGTTTTCCTTGCGGATGGTGATGCCATGGTATTGCCGACACGCCGCCTATTGACCATCTTAAAGGCAATTAAGGATCTTTTACCCAGTGTTGAGCGAGTTTCAGCGTATTGCTTGCCGCAGAATCTTCGGCGTAAGTCGGTGGCTGACCTTAAACTGTTGAAAGAGGCCGGTTTAGGGATTGTCTATGTGGGCGCGGAATCAGGGGATGACCTTGTGCTTCAGCGCGTTAATAAAAGTGAGACCTATGCGTCTACGGCGGACGCGGTTTTGAAAATCAATGAGGCAGGTATTCTGTCCTCAATGATGATATTGAATGGCCTGGGGGGCAAACGTTATTCTGCCCAGCATGCACAAAATACGGCGCGGTTGTTAAATGAGTGCCAGCCTGATTACGCAGCGACCTTGGTGGTTAGCTTTCCGTTGGGTATGGGGCGTTTTCAAGATGGCTGGGAAGGTGAGTTTGAGGAGTTGAGTCAGCCTGAGTTGTTTCGGGAAATTGAAATGCTAATCGACAATACCCAGCTAAAAAACACCATCTTTAGAAGTGATCATGCATCTAACTATTTGGTTTTAAAAGGTGTCTTGGGAGAAGACAAGGAAAGGTTGTTGACGCAGGTTAGGAATGCAATAGCCAACCCTGAGAAAGCCGAGTTACGTGAAGATTGGCAACGAGGCTTATAGACGGTCTTTGGCGAGCTGAATTAGCGCAGGTTTAATTTGGATAGCTGGAGTCGCTTGAATATAAGCTTAAGGCGATGCGCATGCATCGCCTTAAGTTGTCGTTTCGCGTTATAGATCGACGTTTATCATTTCGCGTTTATAATCCAAGATTTATAGCGCGGGATAGGCTGTCTCATTGATTGTAGGACGGCTTAAATCTTCTCATTACTCATGATAATCGTACCACTAGCGGCAAACATTCCGCCTACGCCGTGCGCAATTGAGACTTTGGCGTCCTTAACTTGCGCGGCCGCTGTACCGCGAAGTTGCCGCACGCTTTCTTGTAATGCATACATTCCGTACATACCAGAGTGCATGTAACTCAACCCCCCTCCGTTAGTATTTAAGGGCAGCGCCCCTCCGGGAGCAGTGTTCCTGTTGGCAATATACTCACCTGCGCCACCTCGATCACAGAAGCCAAGGTCTTCTAGTCCATAAATTGGTAAATGGGCAAACGCGTCATAAATCATCAGGTGGTCTACATCGCCATGGGTTATGCCTGACTCTTTGAAGGCTTGCTGCCCCGATACTCGGAACGCTTTTGATGTGGTGAAATCTTCCATTTGGCTGATCAGGGGCGTTTCGACGCTTTCGCCGGTTCCATTAATGTAGACAGGCTTTTGAGGTAAATCTTTCGCTCTTTCGGCCGAGGTTAAAATCAATGCGCCCCCGCCATCAGTTACTAGGCAGCACTGTAGCTTACGGAATGGGTAGGCGATCATTTTGCTGTTGAGTACGTCGTCTACTGTAATAGGTTCTTTAAATGAGGCGCGTGGATTTTTGGCTGCCCATTCGCGTTGCACTACAGAGACCATGGCCAGTTGTTCATGCGTTAGCCCGTATTCCTTCATGTACCGCAATACTGGAATAGTGAACATGGTGGGCGGGCCGGCAACGCCAAAAGGCATTTCGAATTGGCCGGGCAGGGTGCTAGAGCCTCTTGGCCAAGTGTTACTTACTCCAACTCGAGAGCGGCCGCTTTCTCCATGAGTGATTAGTACGGTTTCACATAAGCCTGCATTGATTGCTGCAGCTGCGTGGCGAACGTGAAGCATAAAGGAGCATCCACCGACGCTTGTGCCGTCGACCCATTTTGGGGTGATGCCTAGGTAGTACGCGACATTGGTGGGTATTTCTCCTGCGGTGGCGACCCCGTCGATGTCAGAAGGCTTGAGGCCTACGTCTTTCAACGCGTTTAGCGCCGCATCAGCGTGCAGTTGAATTTGGGATAAATTGGGGATTTTGCCGAGTTCGGTAGTTTCAGCAGCGCCAACGATGGCAACAGAGTTAGGTTTCATATTAGGCCTCCGCGGGTTGGAATTGAGCAAGATTAATGTCGTCGGTAAGTGCCTCGAAAGTGACATCGAGCGCCATATCCAAGACCAGCGCCTCCGGTGTTTGGGGGCAGCCAACAATATTGCTCATCATGCGAGGGCCTTCTTCGAGTTCCACCACGGCGATGGAGTGAGGGTTATCGAAGCCCGGCAGAGGCCTGTGGTTAATAACGTAGGAATATAGGGTTGCTTTTCCGCTGGCTTGAGTGATTGTGACCTCTGTGCTTGCGCATTTTGGGCAGAATGGTCTCGGTGGGAAGTAGGTATGTTGGCATTGGTCGCATTGTTGCAAGAGAAGTTGTTGTTTTTTTGTGCCGTCCCAGAAGTGTTGGGTTTCAGGAGTGGGGCGGGGAACTTGCTTTTTAAACTCTGCCATCGACTGTTTTCCTTTTGTTGAGTGGTAAAGTGGATTAACCGAAGCTGTTTTTAGTGTTATCAGAGGCGATTAGCCTGTTAAATAATGCCTGTTAATAGACGGATGGCGCTAGAGGCCATCAGGCCATTGATGAATAGCTAAACGCTTGTATTCGTGCTGGTAAAATACTGGCGCTGCGTTAGAATAGCAATCTATAAAAATAATATCAGCGTGGGTGTAGAGAGTCTTCGCCACGTTTGCTCGTAAGAGCGAGGGTCGAGGTTGACCCTTTAAAGTGCTTATTGTGCTCGGATGGCCCCTTAAGAACGTCCTTCATAGTAATTAATTGCTCGTATTGCGGATACTTGACGGCAGTGCTGAGCGGTATTGTGTTGAACCATATTTAGAATTTGTTATGGCATTATTACGATTAGGTAAGAAACCTGCTACATCAGTGACTCATTTGTCACACGCAGCGTGTGGTTCATGTGACCTGCTGTTGACTGACGTCGATGTTCCTTCGCGTTTTGACTTGACCTGTCCTCGATGTAAAACCGTGGTGTTTCATAATCGAAGCAGCTCGCTGGAGCGAGAGTACGCTTTGGTGCTGACTGGTTTGCTATTGTTTCTGCCGGCTATTTCGCTGCCCATTATTAATATGACTCCCTATGGGCAGAACATTGACGTCAACATGATGGATGGTGTGCTGATCTTTTTAGACCAGCGTGCATTTATTGTGGCGGGTATAGTATTTCTGTCGGCGATAGTGGCKCCGTTTCTCAATCTCTTTCTCTTGTTTCTAGTCATCTCTGTGATTTACTTGGATCGACTGGTCGGTTCTAGCGCTGGGGCTAAACAGGGCGCTAATGCGCCAGGCGTGTTACTCAGTTACGGGGTTACTTTTTTTCGCTGGTATCAGCTTATAAATCCTTGGATTATGTTAGAAGTGTATCTAATGGGTTTTTTGATCAGTATTGGTAATTTAGATAAGGCGTTGGTGAATCCTGGGGCCGTTCCTGGCTTAGGTTTTTATGCATTTTGCGTGGTGATGTTAGTGTCGATATTATCGTCATTAACTTTGAATTCTCATTATGTTTGGCAGTGTTTGGATCGACGATGGGAAGAGTAATGTTGCAGCAGGAAAGAACTTCGCATGTGTCAGCGCTTTCTCAAGCGATGGCGTATTGTCATCGTTGCCACATTGTGGCACCGGTGGAGCGCAATCAAGCCACTCAAGAGCGTGTTAATCGGTTTAGCTGCCCTCGTTGCCAGTCGTCGATCAGCTTGCGTAAAACCAATAGCATGAATCGCGCCTGGTTTTTTGTATTACTTGGGTTCGCAGTATTTATTCCCTCTCATGTTTTTCCTGTAATGCTGATTACCGAGCTTGCGTCGCAACCTTATGAAAAAACCATTTTAAGTGGTGTTTTTACCATGTTTAATGACGGCTTATGGGTGTTGTCAGCGGTGGTGTTTATTGCAAGTGTATTGATCCCTTTAGTTAAGCTTGTAGGGCTGGCGTTTTTGCTACTTGCAGTTCGTTACAAATGGTTAAAACATCGCTATCGATTAACGCAGCTATACCGATTTATAGTGTTTGTTGGACGTTGGGCGATGATCGATATCTTTTTTGCTGCGATTTTTATATCACTCAATCAGTTGGGTGTACTAGGGAATATTCAGGCCGGCTACGGCGCTACTTTTTTCGCTTCGATGTGTATTATTACAATGGTTGCAGCAGAAGCTTTTGATCCGCGATTTTTGTGGGATCACCATGAGGAAGGAAAATGACAGATAAAAAAACAATAAATGAGGGTGGGCTTCCTTTTGACCAAGAAATTTTAAAACGTCACAGAGGGATATCGCCATTATGGATATTGCCATTATTGGCAATGATGTTGGGCGGTTGGTTTTATTTTCAGAACTATACGGACGACCGAATATTTATCACCATTGAATTTGATACCGGTGAAGGCATTGTCGTAGAAAAGACTGAAATAATTTATAAAGGGATTTCTGTCGGAAAGGTGGTCTCTATGGCGCCCAAACAGGATTTGTCGGGTGTAATTGTCACTGTAGGGCTGCCTAAGGAAACGCAAAATATCCTTAATGATCAAACTGAGTTTTGGATCGTTAAGCCCCGATTTTCAATGAAGGGGGTTTCCGGGGTTGAGACCTTGTTGTCGGGGAATTATATTAATATGAGACCGAGCTTCACGGGTGTCTCTAAGAGAAAATTTATTGCCTTGATGGAGCCTCCGCCTGCTCCCTCGAATAGCCCWGGWYTACACCTTACKTTAACTTCCAACGAGTTGGGCTCTATTTCTGAAGGCAATGAAGTTTTATTTAGAAAGGTGCCTATTGGGTCTGTACGTTCTTATCGATTGAACGACGCTGAAAATGGCGTGGAAATCGATGTACATATAGAAGAGCAATATCAACATTTGATTAAAAAGGATACTCGGTTCTGGAATGCTAGCGGAGTCTCTGTAAAAGGGAACCTGTCTGGTTTGAAAATTAAAACTGAGTCCATTGCGTCTTTGATCACTGGGGGGATTGCGTTCACTAACCCTGAAGATGTTCATGGCGAGCGAGCCGAGACCGGTGATGTGTATGAGCTGTACACAGACTTTGACGATGCTGAAGTAGGCATTAAAGGCTTGATACATTTTGCTACGGGTAAAGGCCTCACTGAAGAAGCGACTAAAATCATCTATCAAGGGGTGCAGGTGGGCTTGGTTCGAAAAATCACCTTAGCGGACGATCTAAATGGTGTTGATGCTGAAGTAATCTTTAATCCTAAGATTGAACATATGTTGAACAAAGGCACTCGCTTTTGGAGAGTAGGCGCTAAGTTTTCTATGAAGGGCGTCAGTAACCTGGAGACGATGTTGTTCGGGGAGTACATTACGTTTAAACCGGGCAAAGGCGAACCCACTACTCATTTTAGTGCAGCCAATGATTCACCGCTTATGGATAATTCCACGCCTGGTTTGCATGTGACGCTGAGGACTCCGGTGTTGGGTTCAATCTCCGTAGGTTCCGAAATATTTTATCGAAAAATTCCTATTGGTGAAGTTAAAAACTATGAGTTCTCAAAAGAGTCTTCTGAAGTATTAATTCATCTGTTTATTAAGCCTGAAGCGGCTAAATTCATTAATAGCGAAACGAAGTTCTACAATAGTAGCGGGATTTCGGTGAAGGCAAGTCTTGCGCAAGGTTTGAAAATTCAAACTGAATCTTTGTCTTCTCTTGTTAGCGGTGGTATTTCGATTGCTACAGAGCTTGATAAAAGCCTGCCTAGCGCTAAAAACAGTGATCAATATAAATTGTATGAAGATTATGATAAGGCCTTCGAGAAAGGGATGATGATTAGCTTGGAGTTCCCGTCGGCTGAAGGCTTGTCGGAAGGCTCTTCGTTGAAATATCAGGGTATCCCTATCGGTGAAGTGAAAACGGTTAAGTGGTTCGACAATTTRAAGCGCGTTAAGGTTGAGGTTCTTTTGTATCCTGAGGGTGAGGCTGTAGCGCGGGAAGGGTCGTTGTTTTGGGTGGCGGTTTTGGAAATGGGCGTACGCATGAAAAATGTTGATGCGCTGTTTGGTGCCTATATTCAAGTGAAGCCTGGTAATGGCGCACCAAAAGCTGACTTTATTGGCCTAGATTATATGACCAGTGGTTCTTACGCGAATATTACCAGTGGGGTTAATGTTCGGCTTAAAGCATTACGTGCAGAGACCATTATTCGAAATGACCCTGTGTTTTATCGTGAGTTGATCGTAGGTAAAGTTACCGGCTTTGAATTATCTCCCGATTCTCAGTTCGTTTATATTTTAGTGAATATAAGAGAAGCCTACGCGCCGTTGATCCGAGAGAATACTGTGTTTTGGAATGTCAGTGGCACGCGTTGCGGCTTCCAGTTGAGCACTAAGTTTTTCGATTGTATGGTCGCACCCTTGGAGACGCTCTTGGCAGGCGGCTTGTCTTTTGCTACGCCGCCTGTAGATGATGCAGGGGTGGTGGTTGATGATGGACATATCTTTGATATGCACTGGGATGACAATGACGAGTGGTATGCATGGAATCCGGGCATTACTGTGAATGAAGGAGTGTCTTGGAAGACTGCACCGCCTGAGTAAAACAGCTGATTTGGGCGCAAGTGTTGATTTTTCTTGTGGTCAATAATATTTAATATAGAGGGGGCTTTGTTTAGTATTTAAACAGCCCCTTTTATTTTGTTTTCGATTTGAGCTTGGGTAATAAATAGCTTCTTTTCGGGGGGTGGAAGTTTACTAATTACTGCTCGTTATGAAGACCTTTAGCGGGGGATGGAATTGTGTTTACTGTTCCGCATGACCAGATGGTCACAGCATTATGCCGCTCAAAAGAACCAATTGGCTTCATTCAAGTGCTTTTGTTGGACATTTTTTAACAGACTTGAAAGAATCGATTTTTACAGTAAATAATCCGGAATACATTGTAGTGAGCAGGACGCTTGATTACGATGAGTTTGGCGACAGGTGTATTGTTTCCTGGTTTTATTATAAAAATAATAGAAATGTAATGTAGCTTGGTTGTGTGCGCAGTATCATTGATGGATTGTTGATCATTCCAATTTGATGTGTCTAATTACAGCCTGTAGATGTTTTACTGTCAGGTTAAAATAGAATGTGCAGTAGCTCTATACTGCGGTATGTATAGATTGGATTGTCGCCCCTTTATTGCTCTATAAAAAATGACCCGGCAGTACTAATTAAAATAATAACGGAGTCATCAATGAGAAAGTTGGTATGGGGTCGGTCGCGAGCCGGCAAAGGGTTGCAGATTATAATTGCTTTTCTTTGGGTGTCCGGTGCGCATGCCGCATTCTGGGATTCGGAAAAGAAAGAGTATGAATCAATCGAGTGGAAGTTGCCGTCAGCTAAATTTTCTGACTTAGGCTTAAGTCCTAAGAAAGTGGCGGAGATTGCTAATGGCGGTCAGTTTGTTGTGGTATCTAAGCCTCAAGACTTTACTTTTTGGAATGCCCGTCAAAAGGAATTACAAGACTTTAAACAAAAAAGAGTGACCTATGTTGCTACCGTGATTCCTGCTCCGCTGGAGGAAGTGCGTGCGATGGTTTGGGATCTTGAGGGCCAGGAAAAATACTCGCCTTTATTGTTTGATAATACCAATATAAGTACCAATGGCAACGTACGTATTGGTTCCTATGAACAAATCATTAAAGCCCCCATTATTAAACTCGCCAGTGACTTTATTGTTCAACTGAATAAATACGATAGCGGCGATATTGGCATGGTGTTGATCGATGAAGGCGATATCGAATCCATGTATCAGTATTGGGAATTCTTTCCGCTTGACGATAATCGTACATTGACGGTTTTGAGCGGTTGGCAGGACACTGATAGCGCTTCATTAGTGTACAAGGTGATTCTGGAGGCTGAACCTGCGATCGGTAAAATTTTCCCGATTTTAACCATGTATGAGCGAATAGTTCAGTTTAAAAACGAAGCGGCAAGATTGCATCCTGAGATTGCAGAGCCTGCTGATGGTACGGTTTATGACATTAAGTCAATTAATGGTTATGTGAGTGACAATAAGGCGCTTGATATAGATGTGATACGAAAATTGTCTGAGTTGGGCAGTATTCAGTTTTATCAAGAGGTTAGAAAGCTTTCTCATGAAGGTGAGTTGCAAAATGTAATACAAGTAAGTGCCTTGCAATACGTTGACTTGCCTAAGAGAAAGATTCAACCGCTACTCAATGACTTCAGTAGTTTGGCCGAATACAATGAGCTTACTTACGGCTGGCTTGATAACGCAGAAACAGAAGAGGATTGGGGGCATCTTCAGATCGCTGTGAATATTGGCCCGTTTAAAATCCCCATCGAGATCTATATTACACTTGAAGATTTTACTGATAACAAAATGATATTTTATACGGCGGATCATTCTTATATGCACCCACTGTTTGGTCATGTGGAATATGTTGAAGTGGCCAATGATCCTGAGAACCCCGATGATGATGGCGCCATTGTTGAATTGACYATTGGYGGTGTRGTTGGGCCTGAAGCGTCATTTATCTTTAAGATGGCTCGTTATTTGCCATTCCATAATGTCTTGATTGCTGCAGCTTATGCCATGTTAACAGCTGACAGCATGGAAGATTGGGTGGTGGCACGCGTGGCCAGTGATAATATGAAAGCAAAGGATGATAAGTTGGTTTCGAACTTTTAATGAGCTAGATTGATTGCGTGTTGTTTGGATGATGTGATCGATTCAATACGGCGCGTACTCTTTAATTAGTTACCAAAAATGAACAAGGCGTTTTTTATGAGGCTTGAGAAAGCTTTATATTAAGCGCCTTTTTTTTGCCTTGTCGGTGCTGAGTTAAAGGGACTGTGTGGGGTTGAGGTTTGGGCGCAGGTTGAAATGCTGCAATAGCTCGGGCTAGATTAATAGGAGCGTGAAATTAGTAGGGTGCGGTAAATAACCTTTGGCGGGTTTTGGGGTGGCCTTTATTCACTGGCATGAGCGGGTTCGTTTTAACCTGCTTGTAGCAACGTTTCATTGCCGGTTATTTTTGACGAATGTTAAATTCGATTCCGATTAGTTGTTGTGTCAATTGAATCAACAAGTTGGCAGCTTATTGTTTGGATTCATGGGCTGCGTGTTAGTGTAAAGTGTTTGTTTTTCCTGAGGGTTTTGGGTTTTAAAAAGAGGGATTCTGTGGCAGGAAATGACTTTGACTGGTTGATGAATTTGTTAGATTATAAAGTCAGTTTAATCGGGTGAATCATTGCTTTGGTTATTCAGTTCACCGGTAAGTCACGCCGGTTGAGAACCCCCACGAGATAAGGAGAGATAAGATGGGATTTAAATTTAAAGGTTTATTTTCCTTTTTAAATTACGGTGTATTAAGTGCGATGCTAATGGCTTCCTCGGTTGGCTTTGCTTCAGTTGATCAAAAGGATGCTGGTTCGATTGAGGTGAATGCGGGCGGTGCTAGTAATACTCAAGACATTATTAATTTTAGTAAAGTACAAAAAGAAAAAGTAATTACTCTCACGGTTGATCAGCTTAAAGTGCTTGCTGAGCAACCGTTTTCGGATGTTACTGTCTATGCAATGGAGGGGCAGAAACTTGTTCCCATTCCTTTTCAGTTCGAAGAGTACAGCGACTTAGGTTTTTTGTATCAAGGGCCTACGAAGGGGATCGATCCTGCGGATGTGGGCGTATTTAATAAAGATGATTTGCTGGTCTTCATGTTGGGTGATAGTGGGATAGAAGCGGAGCAGGCAGCTTTAGCCGGTTTGGATTTGATTTCGAAAGTTCAAATTAATGATTATGACGTCACTTCCTACATTTACCTTATTCGTAATGGCGAGATTAGTGATAAGCAATATGTTGTTTATGACTTGGAGACGGGGGTGATTAATGCGCGCTCGGCCAAGATTCACATGAATCCTAAAGACCTATTGGATTGGGGGGATGTATTGCCTGTTGGATATAATAATGCCGATGCTCCTTCTATTCTCGATAGCATTAAAGTACGCATCCGAGGCTCCTTTATGAATATCCCTCTGAAATTAGATAATGATAATTTGGAGGCGAAATTAAAGAACGTTTATAGTGGGCCAGTGAGGGTGACGTTGGACGCTGAATTTAGAGCGGTTATTCTTCGGATTCCCGTGATCAGGGCGCACGCGCAGGTTCATATGGATGTGCACTCTGCAAACTTGTACGTCAATATGTCGACTCCAAAATCTTATTCCAAATACCTAAAAGACCCCTATATCATTGTTGCTATCGATGGTAATGCGCTCTATGGCGGTTTCGTGAAAACGTCAGTGTCTGGGGATCAGTCCTTTGCGGTTGATGGCAAGATGGATGAGAGTGAGCTGGCCTTGAGCGGCATCCCGATTGATGAAGACGTAAGTTGGATTTGGTTAAGCAGTAAGGAAGATTTTAATATCATTGGTCAGTTTGATGTCTTGGCTCAGGATGTACTAATTGACGATGATGTTTATACGGATGTGAGTGTTTATTACCGAGATGATAAATCCCTTGAAGATAAGCCGGAACGTTTTGTCGGTGCGCTTCCTTCTTTAGGGTACCGAATCAATGGTATGCCTGAAAATGAATCCACGGCAATTAGCTATAAGGTGCTGTTTATCGAGAACATGAACTCATTAGGCGCGGGGGAGTATTTGAAGCAGCTGGATAGTAAGCCAGAGATTATTATGTAGCCTTGCTTGCCTCGCAGGTAGCGTCTAATTATCGGCGATGCGGAGCCTAGCGGTAGTAGTACATGCGGTTTCATTAACAGGTGCTTGCCTTAAGTGCTTGTTAATGAGCTTGGTTTTTACAATGGCAGGATCTTCTTTTTAATTCGATCCCCTTCGAATTACTCTCTTTAAATTTGGTTTCTTGTTGTCTTTTAGGTAGTTAGATCGATAGGACGGTTGCTCAGCCTGTAACGCTGCTGTGCGTATGAGTTGCTAGGGCAAGTAAACTTTGAGTCGCGTTATCTTTTGCTGTCTAAGGCGCCTGTTTAATTTTGTGCTGAATTGAGTATAATCCCCGGTTTTTATTAGGCAGTTAGTTTATGCGAGTCGCACTTGGGGTCCAATACGACGGCAGTGGTTTTAGTGGTTGGCAGACCCAGAAGCATGGGGTGCGTACGGTCCAGCAAACACTTGAAAAATCCTTGTCGAAGGTGGCCAATGAGCCGATTAATCTAAAATGTTCCGGTCGGACTGATACTGGGGTGCATGGCGTTTGCCAGGTGGTGCATTTTGACAGTGATGCTCCTCGGGATGCCAAGGCCTGGGTGATGGGCGGTAATCGCTTTCTTGATATGGACGTCAGTGTTAAGTGGGCAATGCCTGTCTCCGAGGACTTTCATGCGCGATTCTCGGCTTTAAGGCGACGATACCGCTATGTGATTATTAATACGCCTACTCGAGCGGCGATATTTAGGAAGCATTTAAGCTGGTGTTATCGGCCTCTAGATGAAGTTTTGATGCAGGGTGCCGCCAATTACTTGCTGGGTGAGCATAACTTTGATGCCTACCGTGCGGCAGGGTGTCAGGCTAAAAGCCCTGTCCGGACGATTGAACTTGTTGAGGTCAAGCGTCACGGAAACATAATCACCATTGATATTCAAGCCAATGCATTTCTGCAGCATATGGTACGTAATATTGCCGGTGTATTAATGAAGATCGGTGCTGGCGATCGCCCGGCGGCTTGGGCTCAAGAGGTGTTGTTGAGTCAGGACCGCTGCCAAGGTGCGATGACGGGTTCTCCTTATGGACTTTATTTTGTCGGTGCAGGCTATCCAGAGCATTTCGGTATCCCTGCAATTGCTTTGCCTGAGCATGCTATTCCTAGCTTGTAAGGCGAATCTGACGGGGCCGTGTTGATTTTACGGTGGTTTTTATTGAAGGCGACACCCAACAAGCCTGATGTAAATCATTGGCTTATTGGCGTTTTTACCGCTTAAGAATCACATTGCCGGTGTTTCATTAGTCGGATTTCTTGGTGATATTTGTTAGTATGCCTATCCTCTTAAATCAGCCTAGGTGGTACATCGTTGTTCAGAACCCGCGTAAAAATATGTGGCATCACTCGACCGGAAGATATGGTTGCCGCGCAAAGCTTAGGTGTAGACGCGATTGGTTTGGTTTTTTATAAACCAAGTCCCCGTTATGTTCCTATCTCCAAGGCGCGAGAGCTTAGCCAATTAAGTGATCCGATGATTACTGTGGTTGGGCTGTTTGTCGATGCGAGTGAAGACGATGTTCGGCGTACGCTGGATCAAACTCAGATTGACCTGTTGCAATTCCACGGTAATGAAAGTCCTGAATACTGTGAGTCTTTTGGTGTGCCTTATATTAAGGCGATTCCTATGAAGCCAGATGTTGATTTGGCTCAGTGTGCGTCGACTTATAGTGCTGCGAAGGGGCTGTTGCTGGATACCTWCCAGTCGGGGCTTCCTGGTGGCAGTGGTAAAACATTTGATTGGCAGCGGGTGCCCATTGATTTAGATAAACCGATTATTTTAGCCGGTGGTTTAAACCCTGAGAACGTAGCGCAGGGAATATCGGAAGTAAAACCTTTTGCGGTTGATGTAAGTGGTGGCGTTGAGTCATCAAAAGGCATCAAAGATCGCGCACTCATTGAGAATTTTATGAAAGGAGTGGCCYGTGCCTAAAGAAAACCCTGATTTTTCAGCTATGCCCGATGACAAAGGACATTTTGGCCCCTACGGAGGACGATTTGTTTCTGAAACCCTGATGTGTGCGCTATTTGAATTGGAAGAGCTCTATGACCGGCTCTCCAAAGATCCAGCGTTCGTGAAAGAGTTTGATGAGGATTTAGCGCATTATGTGGGACGTCCATCTCCCTTGTATTTCGCTAAGCGTTTGACTGAGCTGGCGGGAGGCGCGCGCATCTATTTAAAGCGTGAAGACTTGAACCACACGGGCGCGCATAAAATAAACAACACCATCGGTCAGGCGTTGTTAGCCAAGCACGTTGGTAAAACCCGGGTTATTGCTGAAACTGGTGCGGGCCAACATGGGGTAGCAACGGCTACTGTTGCTGCACGCATGGGATTGGAATGCGTAGTGTTTATGGGCTCCGAAGATATCCAAAGACAAAAATTGAATGTCTATCGAATGAAGTTGCTGGGCGCTGAAGTGGTACCGGTTACTTCTGGTTCCAGGACGCTCAAAGACGCGATGAATGAAGCCATGCGAGATTGGGTAACCAATGTCGATAATACCTATTACATCATAGGCACGGCGGCTGGACCTCATCCTTACCCAAAACTGGTACGCGATTTTCAAGCCATTATTGGGCGTGAAGCGCGCCGCCAGTGCTTGGAGCAAGAAGGCAAGTTGCCTGACGCGCTTGTTGCTTGTGTGGGTGGCGGTTCGAATGCCATTGGTTTGTTTCATCCGTTCTTAGAGGATAAAGATGTYAAAATGTAYGGCGTCGAAGCGGCCGGTCATGGAATCGACTCTGGTCGGCACGCAGCTCCCCTTACTGCTGGCGAGCCAGGCGTGTTACACGGCAATCGCACTTATTTAATGGATGATGAGAATGGGCAGATCGTTCATACCCATTCGGTGTCTGCTGGCTTGGATTACCCCGGAGTAGGGCCGGAACATTCGTGGTTAAAGGATATCGGGCGTGTAAATTACGTTGCGGCGGATGATGAGGAAGCCCTTGAGGCGTTTAGAACGCTTAATCATCTTGAAGGGATTTTACCTGCGCTGGAATCCAGTCATGCAGTGGCTTATGGTTTGAAACTGGCTAAAACAATGGCCAGTGACCAGGTGGTGATTATTAATTTATCCGGACGCGGAGACAAAGATATTCATACTGTTGCCGCGATTGACGGAATTACGTTTGAGTAGACGGTTGAGGAGTTCAGTATGAGCCGAATTAAGGCTTGCTTTGAAGCATTGCAACAAAAGGCGCGTAAAGCGTTAATTCCCTACATCGTTGCTGGCGATCCAGACATCGAGTCAACCCTTGCTCAAATGCATGGGATGGTCGATGCCGGGGCTGATATTATTGAATTGGGTGTGCCGTTTTCTGACCCGATGGCCGAAGGCCCAGTGATCCAGTTAGCCCATGAAAGGGCCTTAGAGCACAACACTAGCCTTAGAGACGTTTTGGCCTGTGTGAAAAAATTCAGGCTTACGAACAATCAAACACCAGTCATCTTGATGGGATATTTAAACCCTGTTGAGCGATTTGGTTATCAAGCGTTTGCCCTATTAGCCAGTGAATCCGGTGTGGATGGTCTGTTAACCGTGGATTTACCGCCAGAGGAAGCGTTCGAGCTGAATGAGGCGCTGGCCGCTCAATCCATTGATTCTATTTTCTTGATCGCACCGACTACGGATGAACAGCGAGTTGCCAAGATATGCGCAGGGGCCACAGGCTATCTTTACTACGTATCCCTTAAGGGTGTGACCGGTGCAAACAAGTTAAATGTCGAAGAAGTTGAGCAAAAGCTTCGCATGATAAGAGCTCACACAAAGCTACCGATTAGCGTAGGATTCGGAATCAAAGACCCTGAGTCCGCTAAAGCAGTGGCTCAATTTGCAGATGGAGTCGTGGTGGGAAGCGCGTTAGTGGATTACTATGCAAAGCGAAAGGCGCAGCCCCAGTGGGATGCTAATGCTGCCCCCGAGCTATTAATCGCGCTGCGAAGTGCAATGGATGAGGTTTAGGCTTAGGTTTTGGATTGCTTATAGGCTTAGTTGCTGTTTTATTGGTACTTTTTAGCGAATGAGTGAAGTCTCGTCGATAGAACAAAATCGCCCAGAAATTTAAATTCTCCCCCAGTGTTAATTGATAGGTTTGAATGAGCGGTCGTCATAGTTTAAAGGGTAATAGTTTAGAAGATTGGTTACAGTGGCTGGAAAGCTTCCATCCGCAAAAAATTGATCTTGGTCTGAAACGTGTTTCGGAGGWKRMWGRTYKCNTGSAYGTWYTRSRTTRRYRMKGCMCTSNARTGRMGNTGGCCKKWAMYAACGRTNNNGKCTNCYTGNTKWAGSCGCWAYKGMWGSMMWNGMKKMYRYCARTRATTRNTCKWNTRRKWRYMTMKACSYCACCTCATTTAATAGATTTTAATGAGCGCGTAAGAGTAGGGAAACAAGCCGTCTCTGACGAGCAATTGATTGCTGCTTTTACGGTTGTTGAAAGCGCACGGGGTGAAATTTCTTTAAGTTATTTTGAATTTACAACGTTGGCGGCTTTAGTGGTTTTTAAGCAGTCGTCTTTGGACTTGATGATATTGGAGGTCGGCTTGGGCGGCCGGCTCGATGCGGTTAATGTCGTGGATTGCTCGGTTGCGGTGATTACTTCGATTGCATTGGACCATATGGATTGGTTAGGTAACACTGAGACCGATATTGCTAAAGAGAAGGCAGGGGTGATTCGCGCTGGAAAGCCTGTAGTGCTTGCGTCGTCAGGACTGCCTTCGGTAATCCATGAGAAAGCGCGTACATTGAATTGCCCACTCTATGAAAACGGTTCAGAGTTTAGTTTTACGAATGAATTGGCCTATCCTATGGCTAGCGTCAATGTACAGACGGTGACCAGTAAACATGCTGATCAGTCAACGTCACCTGAATGCGATAATAATAGTTTTACATCCGCATCCGGTTCTGAAAAAAGGACCAATGTCTGGCAGGGCGTGAGTGCTGCTGATTCACTGTCGGGGGAGAGCACAGTAATAGCGTTTTCAGGGCCGTTAATGATTCAGTCTGAAAGTGCTGCAGCGGCATTGCAGGCGGCCTATCTGTTGGGTCTGCCTTTAGACCGCGATCGGGTTCGTCAAAGCCTTGAATCCTTGCAGTTGCCCGGTCGTTTTCAGGTCGTAGAGTTGGAGCAAGCCACTATCATTTTGGATGTGGCGCACAACCCGGCTGCGGGAAGAAATATTGCTAAAAAACTAAACGCGTTCAACAGTGAAAAACGGGCAGTTCGGTGTGTCTTCGGAATATTGTCAGATAAAGATATTGCGGGTTTTGTTAGTGAAATCGAAAGCCAAGTAGATAATTGGTTTCCTTGTGGACTGCAAACTGAGCGTGCGATTTCGCCTGAGGATCTTGAAAACCTACTGCTTGAGCAAGGTTGTACCGTGGCGGGAAGCTACCGTTGTCCGCAATCAGCTTTCCAAGCGGCAATGGATCAAGGCCGGGATTCGGCTCGAGATATTATTCTTATAGCAGGTTCATTTTATACGGTTGGGGGCTGGTTAGTCGATAATCAGGTTTCAGGTGAGCATTCGAAAGGGGGAGAGGGTTATGGATGATGGCCTAAAGCAACGTGTAGTAGGGGCGGTTATTATCGTGGCTTTAGGGGTCGTGTTTATCCCTAAGGTATTTAATGAACCAGTACTACAAGCGGATATATTTGGCGCAAATATCCCTCCAGTTCCCTCTATTGCTGATATTAATGTCAATCCTCAGTATTCAACGAGTGCTCAGGAAATTCAAAAGCAAGTGAAATCAATTCGTACTGTGATCCCCGCTTCTCAAAATTCGTCGAGTCTTAGTAAGGAAGAGATAGCTCGTCTTGAATTGGATTCTGAGTCAGAGGCGATTCAGGGCGATGAAGCCACTGCTCGAGCAAATACTAAAGAGCCCGTTAAGCCAGCGATGGACGCTAAGTCCACCGTTCAAGCGCCAGCCAGTAAGGGGGCTGAGAATCGCTCGGAAAGTAACTTGGGCGGAGACGTGTGGACTATACAGTTAGGTAGTTTCGTTAAGGAGTCCAATGCAACCACTCTTAGAGATAAAATTCGTAACAAAGGAATGCGGGCGTATATTGAGCGCTCTCGTAATAAAGGCGAATTTCTATACCGTGTGTTTGTTGGACCGGATCTAAGAGAAGCCGAGGCGCAATCCACGTTAGAACAATTGAAGCAAGAGTTTGGCTTGAAGGGCTTTATGGTCCGTTATCAGCTGGGTTAGCAGGCAAGCGCTTCTGAGCATGTAAAGCATCATGAAAATACTTCGCTTACTTTGGTAATTAATCTCAATTTATCCGCAGACAATGGCGACCGAGGCTTGGGTTCGCCGCGCTGACTTGTTAAAATTCGCCGATCAACGCTGGCAATGAGATGCGTTTGCGTATCACGGCTAGAAGTAATTACAACCAGTATTAGGTGTTGAGTGCCTAATTAGAGGAATTATGGGGATCGCAGACGGAATAATCATAGCAATCATCGCGTGTTCTGCGTTGTTGAGTTGGATGAGAGGGTTTGTTAAGGAGGCCTTGTCTCTTGTGACATGGCTGTGTGCTTTAATTATTTCTTTTACATTTGCGCAAAACTTGGCCACCGTGTTGGTGGACTATATTTCCCTGTCTGCGCAGGTGTTGTTTTTAGTCGCGCGGGTTATGTTGTTTGTTGGCACTCTCGTGGTGGGCGCGTTAATTAAGAATTTGGTAGGCGAATTGATTAAGGCAACGGGGTTAAGCAAAACAGACCGAGTGATTGGTATTGGTTTTGGCTTACTTCGTGGCTCCGTGATAGTGCTGATCATTATTGTGGGTTTGCGTTACTTTGATGCGGTGGGTAATCAGGCTTGGTGGCAGGAGTCTGAAATCATCCCGATGTTCGCGGAGTTTGAAACGCAGTTGCTTGACTGGCTGGAGCGTCAACCCGCAGTGAAGTCAGTACTACCAACACAAGYTTTTTAATTGTAGTGATCGAAAAAATTCTCTTAAAGTAAGTTTTCAGAACGAGGTATGTTTATGTGCGGCATKGTGGGTATCGCCGGTAAATCCAATGTTAACCAGAGCTTGTATGATGCGTTAACAATTCTTCAGCATCGTGGGCAGGATGCCGCCGGGATAGTGACATGTCACGAAGGAAAGTTATTCCTTCGTAAGGAGAATGGTATGGTGCGCGATGTCTTTCGTGCTCGCCATATGCATCGATTGGTGGGCAACATGGGCATTGGACATGTGCGCTATCCCACCGCAGGAAGCTCTAGCTCTGCCGAAGCGCAGCCTTTTTATGTGAATTCGCCTTACGGCATTACACTGGCGCATAACGGTAATTTAACCAATGCTGATGCCTTAAGCCGGGATCTGTTTAAAGCCGATTTACGTCATATCAATACCAACTCTGACTCAGAGGTGTTGTTGAATATATTTGCGCACGAATTACAGTGCCGAAATAAATTGTCGCCAGAGCCTGAGGATATATTCTCTGCGGTTTCTGCCGTGCATCGACGTTGTGAAGGTGCCTATGCCGTCGTTGCGATGATTACGGGTTATGGGATTGTGGGCTTTCGAGACCCCAATGGTATTCGTCCGGTAATTTATGGTTCTCGGGAGACCGCTAATGGCACTGAGTATATGATCGCGTCTGAAAGCGTAGCGCTTTCATCATTAGGCTTTAAGGTTATTCGGGACATCGCGCCAGGCGAAGCGATTTACATTGATTTGGAAGGTAACA
Source organism: Gammaproteobacteria bacterium (assembly GCA_002402085.1). GTDB lineage: Bacteria > Pseudomonadota > Gammaproteobacteria > Pseudomonadales > UBA3067. The sequence continues at coordinate 14,098 of NVVB01000016.1, read as the reverse complement.
TTCATACGCGTCAATGCAGTGACAAAAGTGTGTTTAATCCCTGTATTTTTGAGTTTGTCTACTTGGCTCGTCCAGACTCCATCATTGATGGTGTGTCTGTGTATAAAGCTCGGTTGCGTATGGGTGAGAAGCTCGCAGAAAAAATTAAGCGCACTTGGGCAGATCACGATATTGATGTAGTGATTCCGATTCCTGATACCAGCCGGACCTCGGCGCTTCAGTTGGCTAATCATTTAGGCGTCAAATATCGCGAAGGCTTTATTAAGAATCGCTATATTGGCCGGACCTTTATCATGCCTGGGCAGAGTTTGCGTAAGAAGTCTGTGCGACAGAAACTGAATGCCATTGAACTTGAGTTTCAAGGCAAAAACGTTATGTTGGTGGATGACTCAATCGTTAGAGGCACTACGTGTAGCCAGATTATCCAGATGGCTCGGGATGCCGGGGCGAAAAATGTCTATTTTGCATCCGCAGCCCCTGCAGTTAAATACCCTAATGTGTACGGTATTGATATGCCTGCCGCTCAGGAACTTATTGCTCACGGTAAAACGCTTCAAGGAATTGAGCAGGTTATTGGTGCCGATCGTTTAGTGTATCAAGACCTTGATGATTTAATCGCTGCGGCTCACGAAGGTAATCCTTCCATCACTGAGTTTGATTGCTCTGTTTTTAATGGCGAATATGTCACTAAAGATATTGATGCGGCCTATTTACAGCGGATTGAAGATCGCCGGAATGATATGGCAAAGCAGGATAGTCCTTTGGACGTGAGTGTTAACAATAACGACGAAGGTTTAATTGACCTTCACAACGACAGTTAAAAGGCGTTGAATCGAGGTGCTTTTTTTAAGGCACCTTCGATAGTGCACGGTAATAAAGTTTTGGATTGCGTATTGGATGATAGGGGAAGTCTGAATGAGTGAGTCTGATCAAGAAGCTGACTGGAATATTGAAGATTCTGGGTTTGAAACCATGGGTGTTCGTGCGGGTCAACGCCGGACCATGGAAATGGAAAACTCCGAGCCCATGTTCTTAACCTCCAGCTTCGTTTTTGACAGCGCTGCACAGGCGGCAGCTCGTTTTTCAGGAGACGAACCGGGAAACATTTATTCTCGCTTTACTAACCCTACGGTAAGGACTTTCGAGCAGCGCCTTGCTGCCTTAGAAGGTGGAGAGCGTGCAGTCGCYACTGCTTCAGGGATGAGCGCCATATTAAGCACATTCATGGCGCTTTTGAGTGCAGGCGATCACGTGGTTTCTTCTCGAAGTATCTTTGGTACTACGAACGTCTTGTATGAGAAATACCTTAAGAAGTTTGGTGTGCAAACTAGTTTTGTGACGCTTTCAGACCTGAGCTCATGGAAACAGGCAATACAAGAAAACACCAAAATATTATTTTTAGAAACGCCTTCAAATCCTCTTTGTGAGGTGGCAGATATTCGGCAATTAGCCGATCTTGCGCATGAACATGGTTGCTTGTTAGTCGTTGATAACTGCTATTGCACGCCTGCGCTACAGCGGCCTCTTAGTTTAGGCGCTGATTTAGTTGTGCATTCAGCGACTAAGTATTTAGATGGGCAGGGGCGTTGTATTGGTGGTGCAGTGGTGGGTAATGGTGACCCCATTATGGAAGTCTACGGATTCTTGCGTACTGCGGGTCCGACCATGAGTGCATTTAATGCCTGGGTATTTTTGAAAGGCCTGGAAACCTTAAAGTTGCGCATGGACGCTCATAGCGCAAGTGCTCTTGAGGTCGCGACGTGGCTAAATAATTTAGAAGGTATTGAGCGAGTTTACTACAGTGGTCTTCCTGATCACCCGCAATACAAGGTGGCATCAAGTCAGCAAGACGCGTTTGGAGGCGTCTTGTCACTCGAAGTGGTTGGCGATAGAAATGCCGCGTGGCGATTTATTGATGCGACTCAAATGTTCTCTATTACCGCTAACCTTGGGGATGCAAAGACTACCATTACGCATCCAGCTACCACGACCCATGGTCGTTTAACCGACGATGAAAAGCGCGCTGCCGGTATTAAAGACACCTTAATTCGGATTTCTGTTGGCCTAGAAAGCGTTGAGGATATCAAGCGAGATATTCAACGCGGATTAAAGGCTGCTTTAACGGCGCATTAAATTTCATTCTATGCGTTGATATCATACGCGAGTGAAACTAAGGATTAGTTCTTCGTTGGGACGTAGCTTGAATGACTATGTTGTTTCAATGACTGTGTTGCTTGAAGGACTATGTTGTTTGAAGGACTATGTTGTTTGAAGGACTATGTTGCTTGAAGGCAGCCGACTTTTAGCAATGAAGAGGTTAAAGGGACTTTTAGAGTGGAATTTGATCGCTTTAATTGCCGCTAGAGTGAATTAGCTAAAAGAAAGAGAGCTTTAGATCTGATCTACTACACTGTATACCCATAACTGATTCGATAGCGGTCAATCAAGTTAAGGTTATGAGCTCGGTGAACGCTAATTTATAGGATCTTGCTACAACGTGTGGTGATTGATTTTAGGTGATTCCTCCATAGGGGGACGAAGAAGGAGTTTTATTTGATTTCCGCAGTGCTTGCTGCAGCCAATAAGGTCATATTAGGAAAAGATCATCAGTTGCGACTGGCATTAAGTTGCCTGCTTGCACAAGGTAATCTTTTGATCGAAGATTTGCCAGGGATGGGGAAAACCACTCTCTCTCAAGTGCTTGCTAGAGTCCTTGGGCTTGGCTTTAATCGCGTCCAATTTACCAGCGATTTACTTCCTGCGGATATTATTGGCGTATCGATTTTTCAGAAGGAAAGTGGTCAGTTTGAGTTTAGTCCTGGTCCTATTTTTGCTCAGTTGATTTTAGCGGATGAAATTAACCGGGCCACGCCCAAAACGCAAAGTGCACTCCTAGAGGCAATGGAGGAGCATCAAGTTACGGTGGATGGTAAAACGCGGCCATTACCGAATCCTTTTTTTGTCATAGCAACTCAGAATCCAATGACGCAGATGGGCACGTTTCCGTTGCCAGAGTCTCAATTGGATCGCTTCCTTATGAGAATTAATATTGGCTACCCCGACCCTACTGCAGAGCGAGAATTATTGTTGGGTAGGGATCGGCGTTCTATGTTGGATGACTTAGAACCGGTGGTGACGCTTGAACAGCTGCTCGCGTTACAAGCGCAAGCAACGGATGTGCATCTCGCCAGCTCGGTGATTGATTACATTCAACGCCTAGTTCAATACACCCGTGATAGCGGTGATTTCTTTACTGGCCTGTCTCCGCGTGGCGCGTTAGCGTTACTTCGAGCGTCTCAAGCATGGGCTTTAATTGAAGGTCGCGACCATGTCATTCCCGAAGATATACAAGCCGTGGTGCCAGCGGTGGTTGAGCACCGGGTTCGAGGCGCTGCGGATCACATTGGTCACGGTGGCATAGGTTTAACGGAGCATATGCTCGCATCTGTTGAGGTCGTCGCTTAAACCCTTAGTAATAAAAAAAGCCTAAGAAAGAACTATGCCTCAATTTGCGCTGTGGACCAAAATTAAGAAAAAACGAGCCAAGATTGTAAGTGCTTGGTTAGATAAGCGTATCCCCGTATCTGATCGTATTACTCTATCCCATCAAAAAATCTTCATACTTCCTACTCAGCAGGGCTTTAATTTTGTCTTGGTGATGATTGCGCTTTTTATCGGGGGCGTTAATTACCAAAATAGTTTGGTGTTAGGGATGACTTTTTTGCTGGCCAGCTTATTTATGGTGAGCATCCTTCATACTTTTCGAAACCTGTCTGGGGTTTGCTTTCAAGCGGGCCATACGGAAGCCTCATTTGTAGGCGACTTCGCTAGCTTTCATGTCACCCTGTCTCGGGAAGGCGAACGAATATATGAAGCGATCCAGCTGGAGTGGCGAGATTGTGTTCCGCAGGTGATCGACCTTATTGATGAAACTGAACATACCGCCCGTATGCTTTTACCGGTGACCAATAGAGGGATTTATAATCCGGGTCGAATATACGTTGAAACTCGTTATCCTTTAGGCTTGTTCAAAGCGTGGTCTTGGGTTGATTTAGGGGTTCAGTGTTTAGTGTACCCAGAACCTAAAAAATCTGTATTTACCGATATAAATAAGCATAATTTTAATATTAATCGTGACGCGGGAAAAATACCTGTTCCAGAAGGCAATGATGATTTTGACGGTCTTCGAAAATATAAGTTGGGCGATCCTCTTCGACAAATTGATTGGAAAGCGTACGCGCGTGGTCGAGGGTTGCATACCAAAACATTTGTCGGGTATGCCGATGAGACCATCTGGTTGGATTTAGATTGCGTCCTGGAGCAAGGCGTAGAAGAAGGATTGTCCAGGCTTTGTTATTGGGTACTTAAGTTTTCAGAATCAGGTCAGAATTTTGGTTTGCGCGTGGGCCATGAAGAAGTGTTGCCGGGAGTGGGGCGTGCTCACAAAATAAAGTGCTTAGAGAAACTGGCGCTATTTGATAGAAATAAAAACTGAGCTGTAAAATTAAGCGTAATTTCTAAGAGTAAGGTGGGTGTATCACATCAGCCTAGCGCGTTCGTGTTGTGACACGATAATCGGAGTGGCAATTTAGTGAGGCTTTTAATAAAGGCAAAGAGGTTGCAGAGACTTTTGATTGAGTTAATCGTAAGCTTTCGCTGGAACGCCGGGATTGCGCGGGAGTATTAATTTATGCAAGTAATCTATCAAATTCCTCGAAATAGTCTGACTTGGTTGTTGGTGGCGGTCGCCTCAGTGCTTGCTCCACATCTCTCACGAACGCCATTTTGGTTGGGTATTATTTGTGTGGCGTGCATCTGTTGGCGAATACAGGTGTATCGTGGTGTTTGGGCCTTCCCAAATAAATATTTAAAGTTCTTTCTGGTTTTTATGGGCACTGTGGGAATCTACCTGCATTACGGCACGTTTGTCGGGCCGCCTGCCGGCGTGGCTTTATTGATCATGGCGTTCGCTTATAAACTATTAGAGATTTACACTAAGCGTGATGCTTATGTGGTGACTGTATTAGCCTACTTTGTAGTGGCTACGGAGTTTCTCTTTAATCAAAGTATTCCGATGGCTGTTTATTCTGTATTTTCCTTGCTGGCGATTACCGCGTCCCTCATTGGTCTCAATCAATCTCAAAGCCATAGAAAACCATGGCGAACTGCTCGTTTGTCGGGCCTCATTCTGGCGCAATGCGTTCCGCTTATGCTGGTCTTATTTATATTGGTGCCCAGAATTGGGCCGCTGTGGAGTCTAGATTTTGATGCCGGGGGCGACTCCATTGGCTTGAGTGATACGATGTCTCCTGGGGACTTTAATAATTTAACCCGTTCAACCTCATTGGCATTTAGAGCGAAGTTTGAAGGCAACACGCCTGAGCCTAATCAGTTGTATTGGCGAGGCCTTATTTTGTATGATTTCGATGGCAAGACGTGGTCGAAAGGCAGTGCAAAACTAGGTGAACATCAACGTAATAGCGAGCTAGTGTATTGGCCTGGGGATAAACGCAGTGCTTGGTTTAGTGAATACAATCAAGATTTCTCGAAACAAATTTTAGCAACGGGTGATCCAGAGTCGCTTAAGGTATTCCGTTATGAGGTGACACTTGAACCATCGGACCAAACCTGGTTGTTTGGTTTGGATATGCCATTGTCCAGGCAAAAGGGCATTGGATTAAGCCGTGACTTTCGCTTATTAGCCAAGGCGCCGATTGATAGTGTTTTCCGTTATCAAGCAGAGTCGATTGTAGGGATTAACGTTGATTTGGACTTGCCTCCCTGGATTAAAGCCAGGGCGTTGCAGTTGCCTGAAGGCACTAATTATCGAGCCCTCGCGTTGGCGAAACGTTGGCGTTTGCGGGCAGGGTCTGATCGAGGCATGATCGCGAAGGTTTTGAGCCATTTTAATACGCAGCCTTTTGTCTACACGTTGCGCACGGATAAACTGGGCGATAATATCGTCGATGACTTTTTGTTTGATACACAGCGCGGCTTTTGTATTCACTACGCCGGTTCATTTAGCTTCTTAATGCGTGCTGCTGGGATTCCTGCACGCGTGGTGGTGGGGTACTTAGGGGGGGAATTAAATACCCTTGGGGATTATCTGCTTGTGCATCAGTTTGATGCCCATGCTTGGGTTGAAGTCTGGCTTGAAGGGGAGGGTTGGGTTCGAATTGATCCAACCGGTGCGGTAGCGCCTGAGAGGATTGAGTCGGGCATAGAGCAAGCATTAGCGGCTGAGAATTCGTTCTTAGATGGGGTTATGTTTTCGGCATTAAAATACCGCGATATCGCCTTTATTAACAACCTTCGTTTAAGTGTTGATTACATTAATATGGTTTGGCATGAGCGCGTGTTGGGCTACGACTCAGATTTACAGAATGAATTTTTAGTGCGTCTATTAGGCGAGGTGAGTCCTAGACGGATTGCGATGGCCTTATTTTTGAGTGGATTGCTAGTGATGCTGCTTGTCTCATTGTTGCTTTTTTCTCAACGCAGTCGAAAAAAAACAGATCCAATAACACTTATTTACCTGAAGTTTTGCGAAAAGATGTCGAAAGCTGGCATTACAAGAATGAAAGGGGAAGGTCCTGATGCATTTGCGAGCAGGATTGAGACGGATTATATGCAACTTGGCGACTCAGTGACTAAAATTACCCAAGCGTTTAGCCAATTGGTTTATCGGGACCAGAGTCCTGAAGCTGAGGGTGAAAAACAACAACGCAGCCAAGCAGAAAAGAAATTTAAGAAAATGGTCAGGGAGTTTTCCCCGCATAAGTTAATGCGCTGATTTATAAGGTAGTCAATGTAATTGCTAAATGTCATTGGAGCGATTAGTCATGGATAAAGCCATTGATTACAGGAAATACCTGCAGCTAGATACGCTGATTAATATTCAAAATCCAGAAAGTGCCAGCGGCCCTGCTGAATGCCACGATGAAACATTGTTCATTATTACTCATCAGGTCTATGAGCTTTGGTTTAAACAGATTCTGCATGAGCTGGACGCTATCATACGCGTTTTTAATAAGTCGGCTGTGGACGAGCATGATTTATTTAGGGCTGTGGCTTGGCAATTACGGGTAATTGAAATACAAAAGATTTTGATTGCGCAACTGACTATCATGGAAACCATGACCGCAATGGATTTCCTTGAGTTTCGTGATTTGTTGATTCCTGCGTCTGGTTTTCAGAGTGTTCAGTTTAGGCTCATCGAAATCAAATTGGGGTTAGGGACCGCTAACCGAAGTTGCGTGGATAGAAATTATTTATTAAGCGCGCTGGATTCTCAAGATCAGCAACGAATTGATGGTGCTGAACGTGAACCGTCTTTATTTGGTCTGGTGGAGGCGTGGCTGGAAAGAATCCCATTTATTGCTGGTGAAGGGTTTGATTTCTGGGCGCTCTATCAGGAAGCCGTGGATGCAATGCTTGATGGCGAGGCGCGCATTGTCAGCTTGCATAGCCGTGACCCAAAGTCAGCATTAAGTCCTGGCCTATCGAATGTCGAGGCCTCTCGCCGGAATTTCGCAAGCTTATTTGATCAGGGGCTTCACGATAACCTTGTACGTGACGGCCAGCGTCGACTGTCGAGAAAGGCGATGTTAAGTGCTTTATTTATTCTTCTATACAGAGAAGAGCCGATATTGCAGCTGCCGTTTAATTTTTTAACGAATTTAATGGATATTGATGAGAACTTTACCGCCTGGCGATATCGACACGCATTGATGGCTCATCGAATGCTGGGGCGTAAAGTGGGTACGGGCGGTTCTTCGGGCCATGAATACCTTAAGAAGACGGCTGAGGAGAGCCGGTTTTTTGAGGACCTGTTTAATCTAAGTACCTTTCTTTTACCCCGTTCAAAGTTGCCGGTACTCTCTAAAGCGTTAAAGCGCGACCTTAATTTTCATTTTGAATCTAAAAACTAACATTGATAGAAGCGATGGTTTTAGTGTGTGCGTCTTTCGTTGTGTCTAAATTTAAATTATTCGATCTTACGTAGGATTTGGCTGCAGTGACGCGAGTAAGATGTCCATTCTAAGGATGGTTTAGACTCATACTATTGATATCGGTAAGTCTCTTATGGGATAAGGACATAAGACGTAAAAGTCATCCAATAATATCCGGTCAATTATCTGTCTTTCCTAGTATATCAACAGTGGTTACTTTGTTGACGTCACGACATCATCGTTAAATACGAGTCCTCTTTAGCATTAAAAAACCGTTCTTTTCTCCTTAAAAGTATAAAAAAATGTGACCCACCTCTCGGTCTAAAATAGTGGCAGTTTATCTGCTAACTAGTGCGCATTTTTGTCAATAGATTAACATTTGTTCACTGATTTAAATGGCTATCCGTATTACTAACCAAACGGTTTTTTGGAATCGCTTGGTACCGAATTAAAAGAGGGTGTTCTTGGAATGACAGGTAAACTAGGTTTGTTTAAATGGGTTTTAGTACTAACAGTTATTTCAAGCGCAATTTCTAGTTCTGCTGTTTATGCATTGCAGCGCGCCAACCACTTTTATATTGCTCCCACCGCGCTGTTGGCCGACCCATCTTCTGCTACGGGAGGGAATGTATCCGGCAGCTATGCGTTTATTAATAATTTATTTTCTTTAGAACACATGTCTTTGAGTACGGAAGGCGCAGTATCGGGCACTACGGATTTGTCCGAATCAAAGTTCGTTACCCCGGCATTATTGATCGGTTATCAAGTAGCAAAAAGACTGTCCTTCGAAACGGTTCTTGCACCGCCTGACCCATTAAAAATCGATGTGTCTTATCCTGGTGGTGACGTGGCCTTGAAAGAGTTTGGTGACTTAATTCCTGCTGAACTACTACCTTTTTTGCCAGAGACGATGGCGGTCCCTGCAGTGCGAGGTGAAATTGGTAGGATTAAAGCAATGGGCGCGATTATTAATGCAAACTATAAGTTTCAAGTAACACCAAGGCTGCATCCTTATATCGGGGCAGGGATTTTGTTTTTTAAAGTCATGGACGTGGACTTGAAATCACTCAGTATGGTTGATTTTAGCGATTCAAAGTTAACCATCGATTCAGATCTTGGGTATTTTTTTCTGGTAGGGTTTGATTACCATCTGACTGAGCATTGGTCTTTTGTATTTGACGCTAAAGCCGTGCAAATGGATACAGTGGTTAGTTTTACTAACTTGAAGGTTTCAGGTGACGGTCTACCCGTTACTACTATTCCGAAAGTTGCCATTGAAATGAAGTTGGGTGGGGTGGTGTATCAAGCAGGGGTTAAGTGGGCTTATTAGGAGGGTTGTTAAGAAGGAGGTCGCAGGGCAGCGAATGTGTGTGGAGGATGCAAAGGATCGTAATAAAGAGAGGCACTCATTAAGATTAGCCAATACGTTAACGATGGTTTTTGGAAGCGCACGTAGCTATAGGGGCAGCTACGTGCGCTTTTGTGTTTGCGCTATGTAATTCCAAGCGCTAGCTTGATTTTTTAAACGGTCTTGCAAGGTGAGTCATGGTGCCAAACATTTTCAATTGCTTTGACTCTGCGCCAATGATTTTTACATCGTTATGGGTTAGCCCGTCTTCGCGTTGATAGACTTTACTAATGCCAATAAGTTTTTCATTGCGCGCGGATTCACAAAATGTGGCTTGTATTGTGAGCGTAACGGCAATGCCCATTCCATCGGCAAGTGAGCCGCCAGAGCAACCGGATACGTTGTCAAAGAACAACAGTAGTTGTCCCGCAGAGATATTGTCCTGAAAGTCGTATTGATCCGGGAAGTCATCTTGGATCATTTCGGCATGGCCATCTTCCATGTAATACACGGTTGATCCGGGGTATAGCTGGCTCATCATTTGATTGAACATATCAACCATATTCTTGTTGGGTGCGTTTTCCGCAATCGATTGATCAGTGAGAAGCTCCCCTTGATAAGGCTGTTGTTGATGGCGAGTTGTTGGGGGGATTGATGCTGGGTCGTAAATCCGAATCAATACGTCGGCGACCGCTAGTGGGCTGCTGTCTTGTAGCGTATGAATTTCACAGCGGCAAAATAAAAATTCCCTTGTTCTGCGTGTCACTGTAGCGGTCGCTTCTAATGCTTCTGGGCCGCCGGCGCGAAGGTAATTGATTTGATAATCGATTACGCGCCAGTTGAGCGGGGCGTTGTTTAAACACTGAGATTGAGCGAGTAATTTTGCTGCGTCGACCAATACCGAGGCCAATACGCCGCCGTGCATGCGTCCACCTAGGTTCATGTTTTGTTGTTGAAACGGTAGGTGCAGGCGGATGCTTTCTGGGCTGATGTCACTGATTTCTATGCCAAGTCGTGCGCCCCAACGGTCGTTGGAGTAAATTTCCTGTAGGTCTTTTAACAACTGCATTACGTAAGTGCCTTCGATTAAGGAGTGTGAATCATGAATTCTGGGGTGTGATAACGGCTAGTTGTGAACGCGTGTTGGGTTAACAATAGATAGGCCGAATATGGGCGTGTGGAGTATAGCGCTCGCTAAAGTACATATCTATCTGTTGGAGGGGAAAGCCAATAGGTTGGTGTGGAGGTGTTAGGTATTTTAAGTTGTTGGAAACGCGCCATATCGGGACGCTTCCAACAGCAAAAGCTGTAATATCTTGAGGATTATAAAAAATCTAGATCAGAGTTCTGATCTAGGATTTCCTTGTTTTCGTCAACAGCTTCAGTTTTTTGGTTGAGTACTTCTTTGACAAACTTAAAGTAGACGGTATAAACGTCTTCTTTGCCGTCGTCATGGTTCACCACGAAAAAAGGCGCACGTTCAACTTTCAGTCTGTCTGCCAGTACCATGCCAGGACTAAGCGGGTTGCTCTCGTCGGCAATCAGTACTTCATCAATTTGATTGATTTGGCCTGAGTCTTCCAGTCGTTGCGATATTTCAGCGCATTTTTTACAGGCAGAACCGTCTGCCTTTATCTTTTTTACAAAAGTGATTTTCATTGCGTGACTAAACGGCTCTTAAGTGAATGGGTGAAATTACTTGGCGTTGGCAACGGAGTGTAATCCGCACTCTTTTGCAGTGGCTTCTTCCCACCACCAGCGGCCTTCTCTTTCATGCTGGCCAGGAAGCACTGGGCGTGTGCAAGGCTCACAACCGATGCTTGTAAAGCCTTTCTCATGCAGTGCGTTAAAAGGCACGTCATTGCTACGAATGTAGCTCCATACTTGCTGAGAGGACCAGTTGGCCAACGGGTTGAATTTAATTAATTGACGACCTTCGCCAGAAAAGGCTTTGTCAATTTGAATGACCGGTACTTCAGTACGCGTGCCAGGGCTTTGATCTTTGCGTTGTCCGGTAACCCATGAATTTAGGTTGCCAAGCTTACGACGCAAGGGGCCAATTTTACGAATTGAACAGCACTCTTTATGGTCGTCTTGGTAGAAGCTAAAGTAGCCTTTTTCTTTAATTAGTTTCTCTACTTGGTCTGCGTTGGGGTACATAGCCTCAATTTCGACGTCGTATTTTTCACGCACTTGATCCAGTAAACGGTAGGTTTCTGGGTGAAGGCGGCCTGTGTCAAGGGTGAACACCCCCACGTCTTTGCCTAACTTGCTGGCCATATCGACAAGAACGACATCTTCCGCACCACTAAAGGAGATGGCGATGTCTTCATTAATAATTTCGAAAGCCAGTTCTAAGACTTCTTGTGGCGACTTATCTTGGTAATCATCGGCCCACTGCTGTATTTCTTGGTCGGTAAAGCTCATCACGTACCCTCTCAACGTTAAAAGGTCAATTAATATTACTTAACTATTTGATATAAATAGCTGTTTTATAATTCGGTTTGGGGTGACTGGTCTCAACTAGTAGTGATTCCGGTCAATACTTCGAGGCCTCAATTAGGCACATTGGCCATGTGGGAACTCTCAGCGGGCCTAGTCTATCAGATTGTGGATATACAGAAAAACACTGGCTTGATCTAATCCTATATCGACTGGTTATAAGTTTTGAATTTGACTAAAGAGCTGGACATAACGCGCTAGGACCTTGGCTTTGAGATTGGTAGTGATAAGGAGGTGTTCAGTGCTATCGGGTTTTCAAGCGGCGTTGCAAGGTGCTGTTGTTCGGGGTAAATTTACAGTTTCGCGTAAGCGTTAAGGTGGGGCGTGAGGTAGCGACCTCATTTATAAGCTTATCAAGGCCGTGCTAGGTGATCGCCTGAATTGCGCCGATTGATGCTGACTGTAATATTGTTTCAATTAGAATCTATATTGATTGGGTACGAGTATTGGGGTGGATTGGGGTGGATTGGGGTGGATTGGGGTGGATTTGGTGTTACCGCCTGCCCTTGGAGCAGGCTGCGCCTTTTCAATGATATAGGGTATAGTGTGCGGCGCTACGGCAGTGGGTCGTTTTGAAATAGAGGAGTTGTCTGTGGAAATTGTATGTTTGGATTTGGAAGGGGTGTTGGTTCCTGAGATATGGATCAATTTTGCTGAAAAAACGGGCATCGAGGCGTTGAAAGCGACCACTCGAGACATCCCAGATTACGACGTGCTTATGAAGCAGCGTCTCTCTATTTTGGATGAGCACAACTTAGGCATTGCCGATATTCAAGACGTGATCGGAGACATGGGGCCAATGGAAGGGGCGCGTGAATTTGTTGATAGCTTGCGCGAGCAATTCCAAGTAGTGATTTTGTCGGATACTTTCTATGAATTTGCTCAGCCGCTAATGCGCCAATTAGGCTGGCCAACACTCTTTTGCCACAAGCTAGAAGTGAATGCCGCGGGTAAAATAGTGGATTATAAGCTTCGTCAAAAGGATCCGAAAAGACAGTCGGTAATTGCTTTCCATCAGTTAAATTATCGCGTTATTGCAGCAGGTGATTCTTATAATGACACCACCATGTTGTCCGAAGCGGATGCAGGAATTTTGTTCAAGGCACCTCAAAATGTGATTGATGAATTCCCTCAATACCCCTCTAAGACTACCTATGAAGAGCTAAAGCAAGAAATTGAGCGCGTTAGCAATCGAGACATTACTTTATCGCGTAACTAGGGCGTCTAAGGCAAAGCTAATCTACTTCACTGTCTAGATTAGCTTTGTTGTTTAAGTTGTTGTTTAATATGTTGTTATTGTTTTAGTCTATTTCTTTGGCTCTGAAAGCTGTTGTAGATTATTTAGCGTTTGAATTAAATTGTTGATCTTATCCTGAGACTCACAGTATTCATCACTGCAATTCGAGTCTGCAACAATCCCACCCCCTCCCCAGCAGTACAAGTTTCCCTCTTCGCTATAGAGCGTGCGTATAGCAATGCTGGTATTCATCCGTCCGTCGAAACTGATATAGCCTAAAGACCCGCAGTAAGGGCCGCGTTGATACGGTTCAAGTTCATCAATGATCTCCATGGCACGACGCTTAGGCGCACCGGTAATCGACCCACCCGGAAAGGAATCTTTAAGTAAATCGAGCGGGTGGCTATTGGGTTTAAGTTGGCCTTGAATGCTGGAGACAAGGTGATGCACATTGGAGAAAGATTTGAGTTCAAAAAGCTTATTCACGGCAACCGAACCCGTTCTGCAATGCCTGCCTAGGTCATTGCGCATTAAGTCGACAATCATCAAATTCTCAGCTTGGTCCTTAGCGCTTTCACGTAATTCTGTTTGAAGTCGTTGGTCTTCGGCTGGATCGCTCGAGCGTCGTCGCGTGCCTTTAATTGGACAGGTAATGACCTGTTGATCCTCTACGGACAAGAAGCTCTCGGGGGAGTGGCTTAGTAGCGTGGTATCTGGAAGCACCATGAATGCTGAGTAAGGCGCTGGGCTGGCCGATCTTAAGGCTTTATAGGCGTTCCATAAGTGGCCCGTGAATACACTGCTGAGTCGCTGAGCAAAATTAACTTGGTAGCAATCGCCTGCGTAAATGTAATCAATAATGCGCTGATATTGGCGTTGGTAGTGTGTCGCACTGGAGTCCAAACGAAAATCTTGAGTAAGCTTAAATAATGGCAGCTCGGGTGCAGTATTGTCCTGGGGTTGATTGAGAAGGGACTGCATTGGGTTTTCGTTGCGAGGCGAGTCAGCGAAACCCAAATCAATAAAAAAAGTTTTTTTCTTGGCATGGTCCACTACGAT
>NVVB01000015.1 GCA_002402085.1 Gammaproteobacteria bacterium | reverse complement strand
GCTGCGTGAAGTTGACCTCAACTCAGCCGAAAACCCTGAGCAAGCGCTGATCAAACAGATGGACTCTAACACTCGCCTACTCACCATCAGCTCCATTCAATATGCCAGCGGACTTAAGATGGACCTGGCACCACTCGGCCACCATTGCCGCGCCAGTGAGACTCTCTTCTGTGTCGATGCCATCCAGAGCCTCGGCGCGGTACCATTTGACGCACAGGCAATCGATGCCGATTTTGTGATGGCCGATGGTCATAAATGGATGCTTGGCCCTGAAGGCCTGGCACTTTTTTACTGCAAGCAAGAAATCCAACCCCAACTCAAGCTCAACCAGTTTGGCTGGCACATGGTCGAACACCAAGGGGATTACGACCGAACAGACTGGTCCCCAGCCACCAATGCTCAACGCTTCGAATGCGGCAGCCCCAACATGATGGGAATCCACGCATTATCCGCCAGTCTATCGCTATTACTCGAGGTAGGACTCGCCGAAGTCGATGCCCTCATACAAACCAAGGTTGACTACCTCCTCGAACAATTACAACTAATCCCAGGGCTCAGCATACACTCCCCTCTTGAACGAAAGTCACGCTCTGGAATCATTAACTTTACAATAAACAATGTAAACCACGCCTTACTCCATAAGCAGCTTGTACAAAGTAATATCATCTGTGCATACCGAGGCGGCGGAATTCGCTTCTCACCTCATTTTTACACGCCCGATAGCGCACTAAGATCAGCCATAGAGACGTTAAAGCTACTTATCCCCAGTACGTAATAATTCACCACAAGAAAAATAATACCGACAATCTCAAGCCAACTTCTCGCCAACATACAAGTGCACTTCAATTTGATAATTCGTTCGTCTTCAAACTATAGTTATATATAAGACACTAATGACGGATCCTCTCAGCCATCTGAAGGGGAACTCCCTCAATCCGGCGAGAACATAGCGATGGGCATGGCGATTTTAGAGCGACTCACTACCAATATCGTTACCTGGCTAAACAACGAAACCCCTCCACCTCAATTCCCTTTGAGTGACTTTGAACGAATACGTTACGAGATCAAACCCTGTGACGTATTATTAGTAGAGGGCCGTTCGCGCGTCAGCAATGTAATCAAAAACATTACTAACAGCCCCTGGTCCCATACAGCACTCTACATTGGCCGACTTCACGATATCGAAGACCCCGCTATCCGTGCGACCGTCGCGGAATATTTTGAAGCCGAACCGGATACCCAGCTAGTGATAGAAAGCTACCTTGGGCAAGGCACCATTATCCAACCGCTGTCCTTTTACAAAAAGGATCATGTTCGAATATGTCGCCCCAAAGGACTATGCTACAAAGATGCGCAAGAAGTTATCCGCTACGCCGTCAGCCGAGTCGGGACAGATTACGACATTAGGCAAATTTTTGATTTGGCGCGTTTGCTTTTCCCTTGGGTGATCCTGCCAAGAAAATGGCGCTCAAGCTTATTTACGAGGAATGTAGGCCTGCCGACTCGTACAGTATGTTCTTCAATGATCGCCGAAGCATTTGCGTTCATTCAATTCCCTATCTTGCCACTCATTAAAAAAATATCCGGATCGGAATTACAATTATTTCGTCGTAACCCAAAACTCTGCACGCCCAGCGACTTTGACTATTCGCCGTATTTCGAAATCATAAAATACCCTTTTATCGATTTCTCTGAGCACTCCAATTATCGTTTATTACCGTGGAAAGGCAATGGTGTTTTAGTCGATCAAGAAGTCGATATGTATTTGCATTCCCACGAACAAGATAACCTCAGCAGTCCTGACATTATTAACCAAGCAAATGAAAACCTAACACCCGATTCGAATCTCCCTCCATCCGCCAACACTGGCCCAAACAAAGCACCAAAGACCTTGCAATAAACCCCAGGCAAGCAGAAGACAAACATATTATTTACAGCTGAAGGAGTGAGCACTCGGAACAGACCCAAAAATCAGCAGAAGAAACAACAACAAAAACAAAATATATTTAGATATCTGTTGCAGTCTGGAAATTATGGTCAATACTTAGACTTAATAACGTTTAATTCTTTGCAGTAGAAACAAGAGCATTTGCATAGAACGTACGTTATTTTAAGATTTAAAATGCTTTTAGGACTTGACCCGTTACCTCCCCCCAGGTTTCGGGTCTTTTTTTGCCTGCGCATTCCCTATTTCACAAAACCTACCGCAGTAATCTTCAATATCAGCTAAATCACTTTAATCTCGTGCCACGGTGACCGAAAAAAGATCTTCAAAATTTCGTGTAGTGGCCTCAACAACCTCTTCTAGTGCCACTTGTTTGATCTCAGCGATACACTCAGCCACATGGACCACATGCTTAGGCTGGTTGGGTTGTCCTCGGTGAGGCACTGGCGCCAAATAAGGCGAATCAGTTTCAATCAGCATATTCTCTAATGGCAATTGCCTGACCACGTCTTTGAGCGACGTAGCGTTTTTAAACGTTACAATGCCTGAAAAAGAGATATAAAACCCCAACTCAATGGCTTGCTTAGCCATGTCTAAATCTTCAGTAAAGCAATGCAAGACACCGCCCACCTCACGTGCATGCTCGGCATTCAATATAGCCAAGGTGTCCTGTTTAGCGCCTCGACTATGCACAATAATTGGCTTACTCACTTCACGAGCCACCTGGACATGTTGGCTAAGCATCGCCTGCTGTAACACTTTATTATCCGGCGAGTAAAAATAATCCAATCCAGTTTCACCCACGGCAACTACTTTCGAGCGCCGAGCAAACGAACTCAACAAATCAACATCCAGGGTATTACCCTGAAGAACCTCACTTTGAGCCGCCTCATCCTCATGCTCTTTTTTATCTACATGCAACGGATGCACCCCGACAGAGACTGATACATTATCTCTATCTTTAACCAGCGCGTACATACTAGGAAAACTCTCTAAATCCAGCCCGACACAAAGAAAATGTTTTACATCAACCTGTTCAGCAGCCTTGAGCGCTAAAGACAAACTATTACCGTAATCAGTCAAATCGAGGCTATCGAGGTGACAGTGGGAATCAACTAAAACCATAATAAAATTTCGGACCACTGATTTATATTTAGAGCATGCAGACTAGAGACTAAGGCTTAGGAACTCAAACTCAGCAACTAAACTTAGAACCTCAAGTTTAGAAAATACTGATATTTTGACGCAATAAATTATGCATTAAGAAGTAATTACTCGACAAGATATGACTCAATCGAATATTAGACACAAAGTACTGTAGGGTTTAATCAATTAACCAGCGTCGACCGAAAGTCTCGTGAAAACTTGCCTGTGAAGCATTATATTCGGCTCCATTACAGATCACTTAAACTAGTTACATCGTATGGGTGGGTCTATCTGACTGCAAGGCACCTGCTAAATACGTCTCAATCTTACTTCGAGCAGAGTCATCCTGATCATTAAACTGCACACCAATGCCTGTGGCACGAGTACCTTGTGCCCCTTTCGGTGTAATCCAGATGATCTTTCCGGCAACCGGAATCTTCTCCGCTTCGTCCATGAGATTGAGCAGTAAAAAAACCTCATCACCAAGCCGATATTGCTTATTGGTAGGAATAAATAACCCGCCATTGGTTACAAAAGGCATGTATGCCGCGTACAAAACAGCCTTATCCTTAATGGTTAAAGATAAAATTCCGCTACGCGCTCCACCAACCGCTGGGCCACTCATTAAATACATCCCTCTAAAAATAATACTGACACTGAGATTAAGTCTACTGTGAACGGCTTGTAAACAGTTTTCCCTCTATAACTAAGCCTAGTTCACATAACCCGCTTCAAGGCTCAACGTAGGGGGCTTATTCCCCGCCGTGTAAATAAAACAATCAATAAAGCCCTAGGCTAAATCCACCCAATCGAACAACAACCTTTCAATAAGTAACTGCTTATTTGGATTGGCCGTACTCAAGTACAAGCGTTTCACCACCATTAATTGATCATGAAACTGAAAACAACTATTCACCTGCATACCGGCACTCACTTCATCAAGCACCCTCACTACATCGGTATTCCGGGCAACCTCATTAACTTTCAATTTCGCCAAATCCACACTCACCGAAAGTAACCACTGCAATATTTCGGAGAAGTCCGTGGCTTTATTCCAGCGTGCCGCCACCTCCACCACACTTTCAGACTTACGCCGTAAGCTTAATAAATCCGCTACTACTTTCTGTCGAATAGCGATTAAATCTTGCCCTAAGATATCCAACGCTTTGAGTGGTGCGCCTTCGGACATCACTAAACTGGATTCAACAGAATCTTGGCTATGCCCATGGACCGACAACCATTCCAAAGCCTGGGGATGGGTCGGTTGAGCGCAATCCACTACCTGACACCGGCTCTTAATGGTGGCTAACAGTTTTCCTGATAGGTGACTCACCAGCATTATTAATGTCTTACTCCCCGGCTCCTCAAGGGTTTTCAATAAAGCGTTTGCCGAAGCAAGATTCATCGCTTCAGCAGGCGCAATCAATATAATCCGATACCCTTCGAATTGTGCCTTTTTTGTTGCAAACTCATTCAGTGCTCTGACTTGCTGAATAACAATCGCTTTACCTTCTTCTTCAGGCTTTACGTAAAAGAAGTTAGGGTGACTGCCCGAGTCAAACAGCCTACAGGACTTACACTGCCCACAAGCAAACTCATTGTCTGGTGTATTGCACAATAACCGCTGCCCAAACGCGAGTGCTAGCTGAACCTTGCCAATGCCAGGCACGCCATTCAAAAGCAATGCATGGGCTAAATGCTCGCGCTGATAATTTGATAATAAACGTTGCCAGATAGGCATATGCCAAGGTAACGGTTTTACAGAAAGCTCCAACTCTTGCACCATATCTTATTCCGTATGACTCACGAAAGATTATCTCTATCTAGCTTAAGCCGTCACAAACGCATCAAGCGCAAGTGAAATCGCCTCATACACATCCGCTAAAGGTTGGTTGGCATCAATCACAACAAACCGAGACGCGTGCTCTTTTGCTCGCTGTAAATAGACATCCCGAGTACGTTCAAAAAAATCAACCTCTTGTTGCTCGAACCGATCCAATTCTCCACGCCCGCGGGCTCGGGCCAAACCTACGTCAATCGGGACATCCAAATAAAGCGTCAAATCAGGTTGTAAACCCTTTTGCACTAAACGCTCTAAATGTTCGATCTCTGCCAAATCTATCCCCCGCCCACCGCCCTGGTATGCGTACGTTGCATCCGTAAATCGGTCGGACAGTACCCATTGACCTGCTTGCAATGCAGGGAGTATTTTTTGCTCCAAATGTTGCGCTCTAGCCGCGAACATTAATAGTAACTCCACCCCATCACTCACAGGCTCATCTCGTGGACTTAACAATATTGAACGAATCTCCTCAGCAAAAGGGGTTCCCCCAGGCTCACGGGTTATCAATAAAGGGGTTTCACGTTGGCTAAAGTAAGTACGGATAAATTCAAGACACGTAGTTTTACCCGCCCCTTCCATGCCCTCTAGCGTTATAAATTTCGCATCACTCATACTATATATTTCAACTTGGTAAATTCACTGTGGAGATGAATGATAATTATCAGCACGATTCCACTGATATTTCTTAACCGCTTTTTTATGCTCATCAAAAGTGGCGGAAAAATAATGACCGCCATCGCCCCTGGCTACAAAATATAAGCTATTTCCTGCCAGGGGATGCAATGCCGCATGAATCGCTGCGCGACCCGAATTGGCAATTGGAGTCGGCGGCATCGCTTTAATTCGATAGGTATTATACGGGGTATACGCCTTGAGGTGTTTGCGTGTTAAATTTCCGCTGTATTGCTTGCCGAGGCCATAAATTACAGTGGGGTCAGTTTGCAATCGCATGCCCTTTCTCAATCGTCGAACGAAAACGCCTGCTATCCTTTCTCTTTCTGACGCCAGACCAGTCTCTTTCTCGACCATAGATGCCATAATTAACGCTTCATAAGGGCTGTCATAAGGCAACTCAGGGGCACGTAACTCCCACTCTTCCCTCAACACCTTTTGCATTTGCAGATAGGCGCGCTGAAGTAAATGAACATCTGTCATGCCACGAGTAAAGTAATAAGTCTCTGGGTAAAACAGCCCTTCAGGGTTTTGCCCCGCATAGCCCACTGCGCGCATAACATGCTCAAACCACTGGTCCCTATCATCCAGCTCCTGACCCAGGGTGTGCTTTATAGCAGGATTTTTATTCAGGTGGGATAGCGTCTGAGCGAAATCCCAACCTTCTACAAACGTAAACTCATGCTGTACGACTTGACCGGTAATAAGCTGGTCCAAAACCTCTAACTCATTCTGACCGACATTAAACTGATACTCACCCGCCTTAATACGACCGCCTTTATTTAACAGACGAACATAGCTAGAAAAAACCAATCCATTATCAATGATGCCGCTTTTTGCCAATTTTTTGGCAATGCTAGAAAGCCCCATCCCCGGAACAACCGATATTAATGCAGGTTTTTGAGACAGGCCAGTCGGACTATTTAAAAGGTGCCAGCTATAAGCGCCCCCAAAAACCAAGGAAAGCGTTAACGCGGCCAGTAGTCTTAGTATTATTTTCTTTAAAATGGACGTCATGGGATAATGAGTATTATTTTATTAAATTCGACGCTCAGATGCCTTAGCGAATGAGCCACACATAGGTCATGCATCAGAAAGGCAGATTAGCGCGGCACAGGCACAAAGTCAGTGAAACGCAAAACATTATCGATTTAAGCGGCATAAACTTCTATTAAGAAGACCTCACCAGACTCAACATAAAGCTGAGATCTAAATAACAGGTTCTAAACACGACAATTTTAAGATGATGGCCGAAGTACTTTTAGGCCCAGGCCGCTCGGACCTTTGAACTCGCACGTTTATACTCTAATCGATGCACCTAAACCGAAAGACTCAAACTAAGTGAACGAAACAGTAATCAAAACTGCGCACTTAGATCAAGCAGTGATCTTGGGCCTAAGTTCCAACGAAGAGAACTAGCTTAATTCTTTAAATACGATAGTAGCGTTGGTGCCACCAAAGCCGAACGAATTTGAAATCGCGGAGCTTATAGACTGAGAGCGGGCTTCATGCGGTACGTAATCTAAATCACAACCTTCGCTAGGGTTATCCAAATTAATAGTCGGTGGAGCAATCTTTTCTTTAATGGCTAGCACTGTAATCACACCCTCTACAGCACCTGCAGCGCCCAGCAAATGTCCCATCATGGACTTGGTGGAACTAATGGTTAATTTCTTTGCGTGATCACCGAAAAGCGCTTTCACTGCAACAGTTTCCACCACATCGCCCAATGGTGTAGAGGTACCATGCGCGTTAATATAATCAACTTCGTCTACGGGCATTCGCGCATCATTTAAAGCATTTTCCATTGCCATTCTAGCGCCACGACCATCATCCGGAGGAGAGGTTATATGGTGAGCATCTCCGCTCATACCAAATCCCACTAATTCAGCGTAAATATTGGCGCCACGTGCCTTAGCGTGCTCTAACTCTTCAAGCACTAACGCGCCGGCACCATCACTTAATACAAATCCATCTCTATCTTTATCCCAAGGGCGACTTGCAGCTTGAGGATCATCATTTCGTGTAGAAAGAGCGCGTGCAGCAGCAAATCCCGCAAGGCCTAAGGGAGATGAACCCTTCTCCGCCCCGCCAGCAACCATTACATCCGCATCACCATAGGCTATACATCGCCCAGCGAATCCAATGCTGTGAGTTCCTGTAGTACAGGCAGTCGTTAAGGTGAAGTTGGGGCCTTGTAAGCCATAACGAATGGAGACATTACCCGCTACCATGTTATTCACAGTACCCGGGACAAAAAACGGGGAAATTCTTCGAGGCCCACTTTTTAATAGAATATTATGATTTTGCTCGATGGTCGAGATACCACCAATGCCAGAACCAATTGCGGTACCAAATCGAGGGGCAAGCTGCTCAGTAATTTCAATCTCTGAGTCTTGTATTGCTTCAATACACGCCGCTGTGCCGTAGTGTATAAAAGGATCGACACGTTTAGCTTCTTTCGCGGGCATAAACTTGGAAACATCAAAATTACGAATAGCACCTGCAATTCGCGCACTAAAGGCTGATGTGTCGTATTCATCAATCAATGTAATGCCGCTTTTCCCGGCGACTACACCCTGCCAGGTCTCAGCTACAGTATTCCCCAGAGGCGAAACGATACCTAATCCGGTTACAACCACTCGTCGTCGAGACACACTAGGCTCCTTCTCTGGCTTGCTTTTCTGGGTAAAAAACCCACGCTTAAATCAATATCAAACAGATTAAATCAAATTAGCGTTATCTAATGTAAAGGCCGCGATGCGATTGCACATGCGGCCTCTCATATTCACTGTCTCTGACCAATGAACGGCTTATTGGTGAGCCGTTACATAATCAATAGCTTCTTGAACTTTAGTTATTTTCTCAGCTTCTTCGTCAGGAATTTCAGTTTCGAATTCTTCCTCAAGCGCCATAACTAACTCAACGGTATCAAGTGAATCTGCACCCAAATCTTCTACGAAAGATGCTTCTAGAACAACCTCTTCCATTTTTACACCAAGTTGCTCAACAACTATTTTTTTTACGCGCTCTTCTATGCTATTACTCATTTTCTTTACTCTCTCCTAAGGGATGATCCCATGCAGCAAATGCCGCTAGTTTATTAGAACGTTGCTATGATTTTCAACCACTAACTTAAAAATACTTTAACTTATTGAAATTTATAACTTTTAAAATCTGTCCCGAACACGACTAACCCATATACATGCCGCCATTAACGTGCATTGTTGTGCCAGTAATGTATTCCGCAGCATCACTGGCTAAAAAACCCACCATGGCTGCAATTTCTTCAGGCTTACCCAAACGCCCTAATGGCACTTGCTTCATCAATGCTTCTTTATGCTCATCCGCAAGCTCTTTCGTCATATCCGTCTCGATAAACCCGGGCGCAACAGCATTCGAAGTAATATTTCTCGAAGCGAGTTCTCTGGCTAAAGATCGGGTATACCCTTCGAGGCCCGCTTTTGCGGCTGCATAATTTGCTTGCCCCGCATTGCCTAAGCCACCCACTACAGAACCGACATTAATGATTCGGCCCCAGCGCGCTTTAGTCATCCCTCTCAAACACGCTTTAGAGACTCGAAACAAAGAGCTGAGGTTAGTGTTAATGACAGAATCCCACTCATCCTCTTTCATTCGCAACATGATGTTGTCACGAGTAATACCGGCATTATTTACTATGATAAGAGGCGCACCAAAATCCGCCTGAATGCCTTTAACACCCTCATTAACGGAGTCTGTAACAGCCACATCCATGACAATGCCCGCGCCTTTAGCGCCCAGCTCAGATAAGTACGCAGAAATGGCTTCAGCGCCCTTTTCAGTAGTCGCCGTCCCTATCACAGTGGCTCCATCGGCCGCTAATTGATGGGCGATGGCTTTTCCTATGCCTCGACTAGCGCCAGTCACTAACGCTACTTTATCGGTTAAAGGCATTTATGTTCTCCCCAATACAAACTCAACAATTAATATTTCAATACTTATGATGATGCTTCAACAGCCGAATTTAGGCCATTTAAATCTGCAAGCGTATGACAAGGGACTTGTTTAGCAATACGCTTCGTTAGACCGGAGAGTACCTTTCCTGGCCCACATTCATAGGCGCGTTCAACCCCACTATTCACCAACGACTCAACACAATCTACCCAGCGCACAGGAGAGTACAATTGACGTACCAACGCGTCTTTAATCGCAGCAGAATCCTGCTCAGCTTTTGCATCAACATTATTAATCACAGCAATTTTWGGCGYTTTGAATTCAATAGACTCAAGAGCCGTACGCAGTTTTTCAGCGGCTGGGTCCATTAGCGCGCAATGAGAAGGCACGCTCACCGATAAAGGCAAAGCTCTTTTAGCCCCGGCTTCTTTACAAGCAACAATGGCTCGATCAATCGCGGATTTAAGGCCWGCGATAACCACTTGACCCGGTGCATTATAATTCACTGCAGCAACAACCTCGCCTTGAGCCGCGTCAGCACAGGCTTTTTCTACGCCGGCATTATCCAAGCCAATAATCGCAGCCATCGCACCTACACCAGGCGGAACAGCTTCTTGCATAAACTCGCCACGGCTTTTAACTAACTGGGCTCCTGCGGACAAGGACAACACCTCAGAAACAACCAATGCGGTATATTCACCTAAACTATGCCCTGCCAAATAATCAGGATTAGCGCCGCCCTTTTCCTTCCAGAAACGCCAAATCGCTACCCCTGAGGTAAGCAAGGCTGGCTGAGTCACTGCGGTATTGTTCAATTCATCAGCAGTGCCATTCTGGACTAGATCCCAAAGGTTATACCCTAGAGTTTCGGAGGCTTCAGCAAAAGTGTTTTCGATTACGCCACTTTCTGTAGCGAGTTCCGACAACATCCCAATCGACTGGGAGCCCTGGCCAGGGAAAAGTAATGCGAATTTTGAGGTCATATTAGGTCCACCAACATAGGTCCAGCAATAGTGTGTTTTGCAGGGCTCTGACCCTACTATTTATTATTCAGAGAAACCGCTTAATGTCTCACAGTTCACTCATAGAGATCATCATTCTCATTAGCGCCCGGCCTTTTGCTAGACCTCTACGCCATCAGAACTTTGCAAAAACCATTCTTCGATTAACGCCGGTACATTTTTTTCGGCTTCAATAACAGCCAACCGTATGGCCGTACTAAATCCGTTCACGTCCGCTCCACCATGGCTCTTCACTACAGTGCCACGCAAGCCAACTAACGTACCTCCGTTATAYTCACCGGGATCCATGCGACGCGCCATGGCTTTCCAAAGGGGCATCGTAAGCAAAGCGCCCATTTTGGTTAACCAATTACGTTGCAACTCTTCCTTAATAATTTGGCCAATAACCTTCGCCACACCTTCACTGGATTTGAGCGCTACATTACCCACGAAACCATCGCACACAACCACGTCAGCTTCACCACTGTATATGCCATCCCCTTCAATGAACCCAATGTAATTAATTGAATCATTTTTGGTAAACATATCAGCAGCTTGCCTAATTGCTTCATTGCCTTTGATTTCTTCTTCGCCAATATTAAGCAGTCCTACTCGAGGCCTATCTATACCATCGACGGCTTTGGCTAAAATAGTGCCCATCAATCCAAACTGAAACAATTGTTCAGCACTACAGTCGATGTTTGCACCAAGATCCAAAAGGTGACAATGACCATTCAGGCCAGGCATATTAAATACTATGGCCGGACGATCAATCTCTTTAAAGGTTTTCAATACGAAGCGGGAAATAGCCATTAAGGCGCCGGTATTACCTGCACTTACGCAAGCATCCGCTTCTTTGCTTTTCACCAAATTAACGGCAACTCGCATTGATGAGTCTTTTTTATTACGCATAGCAGAAGAAGGTTTTTCATCCATACCCACCACTTCTGAGGCGGCTTGAACCCGCACTCGACGAAGCTGGTCGGCAGAAAACTCGCTATGCTCTAGACTAGATTTGATCGCTCGCTCGTCACCGACGAGGATCAAGTTCAGGTTTTGATTTTGTTTTAGGCACTCTCGAGCGGCGGGGACAGAGACACTTATGCCGTGATCTCCCCCCATTGCATCGACGGCAATAGTCAATTTTGTCAATTTTGTATCTTATTTATTTCTTATTCTTCGTCATTATCTGTAGAGACAACCACTTGGCGCCCCCGATAAAAACCTTCAGGAGATACATTGTGACGTCGGTGAATCTCACCAGTAAGTTGATCTGCCGACAATGTTGCGCCGCCTAGCGAATCATGAGATCGACGTGTGCCTCGCTTAGAACGAGATTTTTTACTCTTTTGTACAGCCATGGGTTAACTCTCCAAGTAACAATTAATTCAACTTCATTAAGTTCAATACTATTTTTTCTTTAACTCAGCCAACACTTCAAACGGATTAGGTTTGGCTTCGGTCTCTAACTTAGGATTTTCGAAATCCAAATTAGCAATATCACATTCATGCGTATGCTTTGGCACAGACGGCAAACAAAGCAAAAGCTCGTCTTCAACCACTTCAGCGAGCAAAATAGGGCTCTCTTCCAGGATTAAAGCGTCGTATCGTTTAGGCAGCTTCTTCGCCCATTCATCATCAGTGACCACAGCTAACGCAAACTCAGCGTCTAAGGACACGTCCGTAGGCTCTAAGCAACGCTGACACACCAAACTGACTTTGGC
The DNA here is from genome assembly GCA_002402085.1 of Gammaproteobacteria bacterium. Classification (GTDB taxonomy): domain Bacteria; phylum Pseudomonadota; class Gammaproteobacteria; order Pseudomonadales; family UBA3067. Next base: position 51,631 of record NVVB01000015.1, on the reverse strand, counting down.
GCTACAGCTGCCTTCAATGACTCGAAAGCGCTGCCCATCTCGATAAAAACTCAGATCTGCTTGCACCAGGGGATCTCCCCCTTCAATGCACGCATTTAAGCGAGTCATATCTTCAAGATTAATGGTACCCGTCAAGCTTACTTCATGATTAATAAGCTTGAGCGGATCGATTTTTTTAGGTAATTGCTCGTTCGACATAAGCGCGAAATGATAGGCTTATCAATACAAGCTGTCAAAATATATTCAACTTGCTGTTTATAAAGGTAAAATTATAGCCCGCACAGCAAAAACCCGAACATTTCCACCATAAACACCCGGATCCACGACCATGCTCCCACTAATACTAGCATCAAGCTCTCAATATCGCGGACAAATTCTAGCCAAGTTGACATTACCTTTCACAAGCCAAGCAGCCAATATCGATGAATCAAGTCTCAACAATGAAAGCGCTTGCCAGCTAGTAAAAAGGCTAAGCCTCGCTAAGGCCGAGAAAATTGCCCAAAACCACCCTCAGCACCTCATTATCGGGTCAGACCAAGTTGCGGAAGTAGGCGGCAGAATCCTCACTAAGCCTAACAGCCCAAAGCACGCCCAAGAGCAACTGGCTCTCTCTAGCGGCAAAGAAGTTGTTTTCTCAACAGGCCTAGCATTACTGAACACAAAGACTGGCCGCAAGCACTACGGCTTGGAAACTACAACAGTGACTTTTCGCGAACTATCAACGCTACAAATCGAACGTTACTTAGAAGCCGAGCAGCCTTACGACTGCGCAGGCAGCTTTAAGTCGGAAGCCCTTGGAATACTTTTAATTGACCGCATTCAAAGCAGAGACCCAAACTCACTCATAGGTTTACCGCTAATCCTACTAATCGACTTCCTGTATGCCGAGGGAGTCAACTTACCCTTAACACCTCGACCTCACAAAACTATTTAGCTGCCTACCTACAGCTAAATAATCCGCCATTATACTGCCCACCAACCAAGGCGTACCCACAAGTAAGAGCCATCAACGCCCGAAAGACTCAATGACTCCTACTTCGACTCAAACTACTCCATCTTAAACCCGCTGGACAGACCCAATTGCTGCGCAATAGTGCCGCCAATGCTAACGCCTAAACGATCGAATATTGCATCAACGGGGGAAGGCCTGACCGTATAATCAACAATCTTTTCGACCTCAATGATTTCTCGCGCAACATAACCAGCACTACCAAAAGCATCCACTAAGCCTAGCTCAAGCGCATCTCGACCATTCCAAAATAATCCGGTAAACAGCAAGGGATCATCTTTTAAACGATCCCCTCGTCCACTTTTTACGCTATTAATAAACTCTTCATGAACACCATCCAACATGCTTTGCATATGCTTTTGCTGGAAACCCTTAACCGGAGAAAAGGGATCTAAAAGGTCTTTGTGAGCCCCCGCCTTCACGGTTCGTCGCTCCACGCCCAACTTACCCATCAACCCCTCAAAACCGAAGCCACCGCCCATTATCACGCCGATAGACCCAACAATACTTGACGGGTTGGCGTATATTTCATCCGCCGCTGCGGCGATATAGTAAGCCCCCGACGCCCCCACATCAGTGATCACAGCATAAAGCTTCTTCTCTGGATGTTTTTCTTTTAATCGCTGAATCTCATTAAATACATAATCCGACTGAACCGGGCTACCGCCGGGGCTATTAATGCGCATAATAATGCTTTTCGAATTCTCCGCCTCAAAGGCAGCTCTTAGCCCCGAGGTTATATTATCTGCGCTCGCATCCTCGGCTTCCGAAATCACGCCATGCACATCCACTAATGCGGTATGCCCTTCGTTAACACCAGCCCCTGGTGCGGATGGCATTTGCTTTGACACAAATATCGCCAATATAAAAAACAAATAACTAAACGTGAGCAACTTAAAGAATATCCCCCACCGCCGAGTGGACTTTTTCTCACTCTGAGCGGACTGTAAAAGTTTTTCGATCAATTGCCACTCTGGCTTTGACGGATTTGAATCGTTATTCTGGTTCTCCGACATACGTTTATTCTTCCAAATTTAAGTAAGTTACTAGCGCTCCGAGGAATTTACCAACCACGGGACCAATTCATTAATAGCATCTAAACAGACTTCTGGCTCAAAGGCTTCTAATCGATCTTTAGAATGGACACCATAGGTGACCCCAATTCGATCAATGCCTGCCTGCCGCCCCATGTCCATATCGTACTCAGTATCGCCGATTATCACCGCCTGTTCACGAACGCAATTCGTACTTTGTAATATTTCATGCAACATCAATGGGTCCGGCTTGGATCGGGTTTCATCGGCACAGCGGGACTCGACGAAATAATGACCGACACTATGCTTTTCAAATTCTCGATTAAGACCTCGGCGACTCTTCCCCGTAGCAACGGCCAATATAAACCCCCGTTCTAACAGCTCATCCAACGCCTGCAAGGCACCATCAAAGAATACCGAAGTACGTTCGCGATTATTAATGAAATGGTACCGATAATACTTCTCCACCTCTTCACGATCATCCTCGCCAACAAGAGGCATTAATTTCTTAATCGCCTCGGGTAGCCCCAGCCCAATTATTTCTTTCACTTCATCGACGCTAGGCACTTCAACCTGAGCATCTTCCGCGGCCTTGCGCATACAAAAAGCAATTCTATCCGCGGAATCCATTAAGGTTCCGTCCCAATCAAAAATAATCAATCGATATTTACTGCTTTCCAAGATACCACCCCACACGAACTCTAATTTATATTTTTACGATTTAAAGACCTTTCGAAAGGCCTCTACGGGCTGCGTTTGCACCGCCAAAAACGCGCACGTGTCACCGCGCTACCGCTCCAGCTCGCCAAGAGCGTCGGTAAGCGATGAATCCAAATCGGCAACTATTTCAATCGGCTTGTCGGTCCCAGGATTAATGAAATTAAGGCGATTAGCGTGTAAAAACAACCGATTAATCCCAGCACCCCGTGCAAGCTTATTCGCGTACTCGTCACCATAGCGAGAATCACCCACAATAGAATGCCCTATGTACTGCGCATGCACTCTGATCTGATGAGTCCGACCCGTAATCGGCTTAGCCTCTAACAACGTGAATTTCTTATACCTTTCGAGTACTTTAAAGTCAGTCTTAGCAGCCTTACCCTGATTAGAAACACGCACTAAACGCTCACCACTTTGCAGCACATTTTTCTGTAAAGGTGCTTCCACCCACTGAAATTTTTGGTCCAGGCGTCCAGCCACTAAAGCAAAATACACTTTATCAACCCCCCCTTCTTGCAGCTGCTTATGTATGCCTTTTAACACTTGACGCTTCTTGGAGATCAAAATACATCCAGAAGTATCTCGATCCAAACGATGCACCAACTCCAAACGAACGGTATCAGGGTACATCTGACGAAGCGCTTCAATTAGCCCCACCGACACACCACTGCCCCCATGAACCGCCAAGCCCGAAGGCTTGTTAATCGCTAACAAGCCATCATCCTCAAACAAAATTCGAGCCTTCAGGGTATCTAATAGTGAATCACTAACAGGCTCAGCGGCTTTTTCTTCTCGAGTACGAATAGGCGGAATGCGGATATCATCGTCAAGCTGAAGCCGGTATTGGGGCTTGACCCTCCCCTTGTTAACCCGTACCTCCCCCTTCCTCATGACATTATAAATCTTGGACTTCGGCACCCCTTTCAGAACCCGAAACAAATAATTATCTATTCTTTGACCGACGTCTTCGGTCCCTACTTTTCTGTAACTAACCACGCGATGCATCTCACCCTATGTTTGTTTTCCATATCATAATCAATTATTTAGCCAGAGTGAAAATTCAGTCTAATTTGATGTAGTTATGTTTTACTGCTATATTGAAACGAAGCCTTATAAGTCTGCTCAGACCAAATGGCTTCATAACGAGTGTAGGCGAGCAATTGCGACGCCATTGATTCATAAAATCACACTCCAAAGTGAACCGCTCTGAACTGCGACAATAAGACCTAACTATCTAATTTCTAAGTGAAAAAAAGATAGGCTATTGAATTCAATACTTCCAGAAGTTTGGTATGTAAAAGTTGTTAGATCAACCTTTAATGCCAACTATAGAAGTAAAGTGTTCGTAACCGATTTTGGGCCTTACCATCAAGGTAAGGGAAAATTAACTGCGAACCTACTCGAACTGAACAAAGTTGTCATCAAAAAATTTGTGAAATGCTAATAGCTCTGAAAGAGGGCCCTTAACACGGTTATTTTCGTCGGGAAAATAACACCCCCCTGCTATTAAAAGCATAAGATAACCAACACCCCAAAAGCCAGGCCGCCGTACGTTGCAGACATAGAGCGCACGGGACCACTGCATCAAGGCTTAAATTAGGGTGCGATCTTAAAATATAAATAATGATTAAATGTGAACACAAAGACCTAACATTGGATAAAGTCGATCACTTTTTGATGAACAGCTCATGTAGTTACCTGCTCAGTGTACGAGAGGCGCACAATATTTAATAAATGGTAGTAAATGAAAAGAATGCTAATTAATGCGACACACGCTGAAGAAGTGCGTGTCGCTCTCGTTGAAGGACAGAAACTTTTTGACCTAGACATAGAACATCGAACCCGGGAGCAAAAAAAGGCCAATATATACAAAGGCAAAATCACACGGGTTGAACCTAGTCTAGAAGCCGCCTTCGTAGAATTCGGTGCCGAAAGGCACGGTTTCCTACCGCTCAAAGAAATTTCTCGCCAGTATTTTGTTAAAGGCTCTCGGGAACAATCCGGAAGACCTAACATCCGAGAAGTCGTGCGTGAAGGCCAAGAGATCATCGTCCAAGTAGATAAAGAAGAGCGCGGCAACAAAGGTGCTGCGCTTACCTCCTTTGTCAGCCTTGCAGGTCGATATCTTGTATTAATGCCCAACAACCCCAGGGCTGGCGGAATATCCAGACGTATCGAAGGCGACGAACGCACCCAGCTCAAAGAAGCGATGAGCGCTATCACCATTCCTTCAGGCATGGGCGTTATCGTTCGCACCGCAGGCGTAGGCCGCAGCGCAGAAGAGCTTCAGTGGGACCTTGATTACCTAATCCATCTTTGGGAATCAATTCGACAAGCGTCTGAGTCCAAACCATCGCCCTTCCTTGTCTATCAAGAAAGTAACGTAATCATTCGTGCCATTCGAGATTACTTACGCCAAGACATTGGCCAGGTCATCATCGACAACGAAGATGTTTATAAAGAAGCCTCTGACTTCATGACTCAAGTCATGCCCCAATACAAAGACAAGCTCGAACATTACAATGATGCTGTCCCCCTATTTTCGCGCTATCAAATAGAAAGCCAAATAGAGACCGCATTCCAGCGCGAAGTGAAACTGCCTTCAGGCGGATCCATCGTAATCGATAACACCGAAGCTTTAGTCTCGATCGACATCAATTCATCAAAAGCTACTCGAGGGGCAGATATTGAAGAAACCGCCCTCAACACCAACCTTGAAGCCGCAGATGAAATCGCTCGCCAACTAAGACTAAGAGACATCGGCGGCCTACTTGTAGTCGACTTTATCGACATGACTCCTCCCAGGAATCAGCGTGAAGTAGAAAACCGTATGCGTGATGCCCTCGCCAGCGATCGAGCCCGAGTGCAGATTGGCAAGATATCCCGCTTCGGCCTAATGGAACTCTCCCGTCAAAGACTACGTCCTTCCTTAGGCGAAACCAGCGGCGTGGTTTGCCCTCGCTGCCAGGGTCAAGGCACCATAAGAGACGTCGAATCCATAGGCTTATCAATCATTCGCTTGATTGAAGAAGAAGCTCTCAAGGACCGCACGGGAGAAATTCAAGCGCAACTACCGATTTCAGTAGCAACTTATTTACTGAATGAAAAACGAGATGCCCTGCAAACCATTGAGAAACAGCTAGGATTACGGATTGTCTTAATCCCCAACCCTAACTTAGACACACCTCATTACGAAGTAACTCGAATACGCAGCAACAATGATCAAGAAGGGTCAGAGACGCTCAGCTACGAACTACTTTCGGAAATCAGCGAGCCTGACAGACATCAAAACACTGCCGAGATCAGAACGACCAAAGAAACCCCGGCCGTCAGCATGGTGCAGCCAAGCACCCAAGCACCAGAAGCCAAAAAAGAGTCTTCTGCAGGCTTCCTAAAGAAAATATCATCCTACTTCACTAAAAGCGCAGAAACTCCTCAGGCGGCCGCAMAAGCCKCYGAATCAACCGCYGAAGCGAGCCAGGAAACAAAACAACCAACAACTTCACCCAATCAACGTAACCAGGGTGGRAATCAAGGTAATCGCAACCGAAACCGCAACAATCGAAACAACCGCAATAACAGCAATAACGACCAACGAAACAACAACGAGCAGCGAAACAGCAGCAACAGGGGTCGCAATCCAAAGCAAGACCGCGACAACAACGGCAATACCAACACCAATACCAATACCAGCAGCGGAAATCGACGCCCAAATAGTCGCAACCAGAAACGCGAAGGCAATACCGAGCAGGATAATGTTGTTCGTAAAGACGCCAGCCCAAGGAGAGATAGAACACGCAACCCTCCCCCAAAGAAGGCGCCGATAACTCGCTCTGGTCGCAGTCAAAACGAATCAAACGGAAACTCTGACACTCGCAATCAACCTGAGCAAGTTGCCGAAACTCCTGATTCAAACAACCAAAGTCCACCCAACCAGGCTTCTTCGCCGCGCAACGCTGGAAATCAATCCACTACGGCGGCCTCTCAAGCTGATAACCGAAGTAATTCTTCGCAAGAAGCCAATGCCTTAAACTCAGCCAAGAGCAGCCCAGAAACGAAAAGCCCTGTTCAACTCGCTACTGAAGACAGCTCTCAACAAAGTAACAGTCAAACTGCAAACCAGCCGACAGCAAACGTCGCGCAAACCAGCAAAAACACTGAAGCCAACAAGAAGCCTAATGACGCTCAAGAGAACAGTAGCGCAAAACCGACACAGCAATCAGCCCCCCCTTCGTCTCGAAGCAAAGCTGATGACGTGAAACAATCTTCTGACAACAAAGAGCCCGTAGCGCAGAAGGAGTCTTCGGCACAGAAAGAGTCTTCTGGACAGAAAGCACCTGAAAAGCAGAAAGAAGCCCCTGTACAAAAGGAACCTTCAGCTCAGAAGCAAGCCTCTGAACTAAAAGAGTCTCCCGCGCCTAAGAAACTGGACAAAGTCGAGGCTAGCAGCGAAAACAAAAAGGCCTCAGACTCAAAGCCTTCAAGTAATCGTGGTCGCGCATCGAATGATCCTCGCGAAATCAAACGGCGAAAGCAGCAGGAAACAAAAGCAAAGGCGCCACAGGTAAGCCAAAGCGAACCGGCGAAACAGCCTCAGAAGCCCGTTAAGGCAGACGTTACGGAACCCAAAAAGGTAGAAGTTGCTGAACCAAAAAAGGTAGCAGTTGCTGAACCAAAAAAGGCAGAAGTTACTGAGCAGAAAAAGGCAGAAGTTGCTGAACCCAAAAAGGCCAAAGAAGCTTTGGCCAAAATGCCAGCAAGTGATGTAAAGAGCCAGCCCCCGAAGCAGGAGCCCAGCTCAGAAACACCCAGCAAAGTGAAAGCGTCTACCGAAGATGCATCTCCTCAAGTAGAGAAATAGTGAAAACCCGCAGYTTGAATGCACTCACCGTGCGTTCAAACTGCGGGCTAAGACTACACAAACAATGCACGAACACTGAAAACCCAAGAAGAATAAATACAAAACCTAGAGGAATGGTAAGCAGCAGCTCATACAAGAAACTCATTTACAGAGCCTGCCCTTAAAGCAAAATATAAAAACCAAAAAACCCACACTGTAACTTCAAGCACCCGCTCTAAATCAGGCCTCGCCAACTAGAGTAACGACGCCCAACCTCGAACTAATAAATTTACGCAGGCACTGCCTCCAACTGTTCAAGAAGCCTGGATGCATTCCGGTAATCTTGCGTTTTAAAACCTTCTGTTACGCCATCCAATGTAGCTCTTAATAGCTTGCGGGCTTCTTCATCCCTATTTTGAGCCACCCAAAGTTGTCCAATATCGCTGGCAACTCTCAAAATTAAGAAGCTTGAGTCCTGCTGACGAGCAAAATCCAAGGTCTCTTGATAGGCTTTTTCGGCCTTTAAAAGGTCGTTCTCCCCCCGCCAATAGAGCATTGCCTTAACTCGCATGGCTTCTCCTTGAAACCAGCGTTCACCACTACTTTCTATTTGGGCTAGCGCTTCTTCACTGACCTCTCGCGCTCGCTCAATATCACCCTCATCAAACAACAAGCCTGCAAATAGGATTCGGAAATAAGAACTGGCTAATTCATTTCCAGAGTCACAGTGACACTTCAAGGCTTCTTCATACAAAGCAATATTATCGGCTCCGTACCCAAAACAAGCATTCGCATAGGCCTCAAACATTCTTCCAGCCGAACGCCAAAACGAAAAGTCATAGCTTCCAGCCAATGCAATCTGCAATTTAGCTTGTTTTAAAACACCGCCAATATCACCCCGCAGCTGGTAAATACAACATACAAAGTGTCGCGCGTAAGCTTGACTGAATGGATGCGCCATTTTGTCTGCTAAATTAAGGGACTCCATGGCTTTATCTAACGCCTGATCCGGATATCCTCGCAGCAAAAGCACGCAGCCTTCGTCAGACAAGTTAGCAACCCGCGTATCTTGGGTATAACTAGGAGTCCGTCGCCCGGAGATATTTTCTTGGCTATTAATCTTAATTCCAGACGCTGACAATATCGTCCAAGCCTCCGGGAAACGTCCAGACCAAAATAAGGTAGAGCCCATGGCACGGTTGGCTTCATCAATAAATTTCACATTGCCTGACTGCTCCGCCAACAATTTAAGCTGCGAAGCAAGATCAATGGCTGTATCCATCTTTGAACGCACCAAATAAAAACCCCATAAACCACAAAGCACAGGGAACACCGTACCGACATCATTAATCCCTTTACACAACTCCCTGGCTCGACTGTAGGCTAACTCGACTCCAGGCGCGCCATAGCCTTTGCTCATCATCAAAGCCAAACCAAGTGACGATTGAAAAGCCAGCTCTAAGGAAGCAATAAACTGCTGACGATTACTCTCACCTTCACCGTCAGACTCTAAAAGCGACGCATCATTAGCCTTAACGCGCTCTAAGGTGTCTAAGCCCCTGGTTAGATGCACAATTGCTTCAATATTGGCTGATCGCTGCATCGCTCTTTTCGCAGCCGACAACCACTGGAATACAGCCTCTTCTAACTGCCCCGCTTCGGTACAATGATGCGCCTGAATCTCCGGGTTTTCATTGACTAGATCAGGGAACTGCTCCCGTAAAATAGTGGCTATTCGACGATGGAATTTTTGCCGCGTACTTTTTAACAAAGAGCGGTAGGCCACCTCATGAATCAAGGCATGGCGAAAACTAAAAACAGACTGTCCCCGAGGGTCAATAATATCCGCGACCACCAACTGAGAAAGGTCGTCACGCAATTTACCTTCGCCTCGCGCAGTCACCGCTTCAAGAAGCTCTACAGCGAACTCCCGCCCAAGAGTAGAGCTCAGCTGGGCCAACTCCTTCGTGGGGCCAAGACGATCAATCTTAGCCATTAAAGAGTCTCTCAGCGTCGACGGAATAGACAAACTATCCATCGGTTTCTGCAGTTCGAAACTGTCTTCATTCTCAGCGACTAAATCAGACTCGAGCACCATCCTAGTGATTTCTTCAATAAAGTAAGGCGTTCCGTCGGTTTTATCAGCAATCTGCTTCAACAACTCCATCGGGAGTGATTTATCGCCAGCAATCTTATTAATCAACAAATAGCTGTCATGCTGATTCAGTCGATCAAGCGGAAGATGCGTAATACTAGGATGGCTTCCCCACACCGGGGAAAATTCCTTTCGGTAGCTCAACAATAATAATATTCGCGCAGCAGAAGCCTTCTTTACCAGCAGGTTTAAAAACTCCAAAGACGACGGATCAATCCAATGCAAATCTTCAATCACAATCACTAAGGGTCGTTGCCCCGACATAGCAATAATTAGAGAGATCAAGGCCTGAAAAGTTTTCTGTTTATTTTGTGGCGGAGGTAGGCGCAGGGAGGAGTATTTACTCCCTGATAAATCGACACTCAATAAACTAGCGATCAATGGAATTGAATCACCCAAAGGAAGGCCAAAGACTGACAATACCCTTTCAATTCTCTTTAACTTCTGTCGTTCCGACTGAGACCCTTCGATATACATCTCCCTTCGAAGTAGGTCAATAATCGGATGCATGTAACTATTTTGATAATAAGCCCGCCCCCAGCACTCAAGCAAGGAATAGGTCTTATCATCCACCGCCTCTTTCGTGGACGAGATCAGGCGAGATTTCCCCATACCAGGCTCACCACTGATCATGGCAACCTGACCCCGCCCTTCGGTTGCTTCCTGCAGCAAGCCCTTGAGTAAATTAAGCTCTCGGTCTCGTCCGATCAAAGGCAGTGAATCCATACACACGGCTTCAGCGAACTTTTGGGGGGTTGGGTAGGCACGCAGAGGTTGGTGTAAGCGTATAGGCGACGAGAAACCTTTCAGGTCAAACACACCCATATCATCGCATTCAAAGGCAGAAGAGATTAACCGGTACGTTACCGCACTGACCACAATACTGTCTGGTCGCGCTTGATCTTGAATTCTAGCGGCCAAATTAGGCGTCGCACCCAGAGCAACGGTGCGCTTATCGCCCCCGCCTACTTCTCCCACGACAACCAATCCGGTGTGCGCGCCAATTCGAACAGACAAGCTCACGCCCTTCGCCTGCTCTACTTTATTACACAACACCTTGATCGTCGCCAATAACTCTATAGCGGCCGCCACTGCACGACGCGCATCATCTTCATGGGCATGGGGGTAACCAAAATAACATAACACCCCATCACCTAAAAACTGCGCAACGTAACCATCATATTTTGAGATCACGGTACTGCAACTCTGCCGGTAATCCCTTAAGACTTCCCTAAAGTCCTCAGGATCAAGTTGCTCAGAGATCGCTGACGAACCCACAATATCGCAAAACAATACGGTGATTTGGCGACGCTCCGCTTCCTGATTACCATAAAACAGGTCGTCCTCAGGAATGCTTTTACTTTCAATAGGTAACTGGCTTTTCGATGCAGAGTCACTTTTAGCCCCAGCGTCGCTTGAGGCCGCCAAGCTTTCAGCGCACTGGCCACAAAATTTAAATCCCGCTGGATTTTCAAAACCACACGACGCACAGCCACTTTGCAGCCCTTGACCGCACCCACCACAAAACTTCATCCCTTTAGGACTTTCAAAGTCACATTGATTACAACGCATGCCCCTGCCTCGACTAAATTTCACCAAAGTTGTACATCTAGAGACCGTCGCCTAAATAAACAATTCCGGCGGAGATACATAATCAAAGCGTAAATGTTGGCGTTGATATTTGTCGCTAACCTAACTGGGCGCCCATTGCCCTCTGCAAAAAGCGCAGGAGATCTAGCCTCTATTATCCTATCGGCATTAAGAATGCACCCTCAAAAGTAACGCATACCTAATACCGACCACGGGAATTAATGCCAATTAGATCACCAATATAGAAATCTGGCATGTTTTAACATTTTTTTTATCCCGCCGAACGATTCTATAACATAAAGCCCCTTCATTGCTCAGGTTTAATCTAATTTCCTTTTTTTGAACACTCAGTTTTCAAAAGTCTTTAGTAGTTCCTTACCAATATCACATCAACTGAAGCGGTCGTTTTTTAACCACGCCGTCAAGGCGTCCCATAAATACTAATGCCGCCGCCTCCATACCCAAGGTGGCTCAGGGTTCTCCTCCTGCCACAGGCCTCGCTTATTTATTTGAGCCTCTGCCTGAAATGCAATCAAACTAATATCGTGATCTGATGAAACCTTTACCCAGGCCGCACCTTTGGACACCAAGGACACAGCAACATCCCTTCCATTCACATAAAGTCGCGCCAAAACCCTATCGGACAACGAATTCAATTCGACCACTGTGACGTACTTGCCCTTCACCCATTGACTCAACAGTCCGCGTGCATTGAGCGCATAGAACTGTCCTTCTTCCGGCGCTTCCACCCATGCCAGCTGAACTTTTATATCCTTATTTCGATAGGCAACAACCACTGTATCGCCATCAATAACTCGAATCACTTTCGCTTGATAACTAGGCGGCAAAGACCACGCATTACTTACCAGCAAGCAAAACAAAGTACAGGACAAACATAAACAGCGCATCGCCCCCACGACTCGAACAAACCAAAAACAATCGTTAAATACAGCCCCCATAAAGCAACCTCCTCTAACTCAGGCCAGTGCATTGACAGCCCTGAGTTATTCAACTAATAGTAAAAGACACCGTTCAAATTATTATCGAGAAAAACCTGTGACCAATAAACGACACACACCTCGAACTCGACTGAATGAATTTATAGACATCTACTCAAGCCACACCGACACCCCCATTGGCACCATCGTTGACATCTCTGACCAAGGGATTCAGATCACACTAGACAAACCCATTCGTTCACAGAGAAGCTATCATTTCTATCTTCAACCTGGGTCCCATTCGGCAAATCAACAAGAGTCCTTACAGGCATTTAATCATTGGTGCCACAAAACCAGCCCGTCTTTTTACGATGCTGGGTTCTCGGTAACTCAATGGCCCAACCAATTAAAAAAAATATATTCAGAGCAAACGCTTTAACGCCCATCATTGCTTAACATGCTTTGTGCTTCGACCGGCTTAAATTAACGTCATTGCTCATTAAACATCACTGTCCTACTGAACCCAGCTGACCAACATGTCATTTTGATATCAACACAGCTCAACCGTCAACTTAGTTTCCCGAACACAAAACAAATATATGCATCTAATTCAACTCTTTTAAATGACCCGTCAAAATCATGTCAACTGATCCCTTAGAACAAACTGCAAATTCTGCCAGAGAGCGACTCATTGGCCCACCCGCACTAACCATCTGGGTCACAGGGCTGCCTGCATCAGGAAAGACAACATTAGCCTATGCGCTTAACCAACGACTCCTAACGCACTCTCTAAACAGCTACGTGCTTGACGGCGACCAATTAAGGCGCGCGCTCTGCTCCGACCTGGACTACACCCCTTCAGCCCAAAAAGAGTGCGCAAGAAGAGCCTCGGAAACCGCGATACTGCTAAGTAAAACAGGCTGCATTCCTATCATTAGCATGGTGACACCTTATCGCGACGATCGCGACGCCGCCCGTAAAGCTCACCATATAAACGGCAGCCCCTTTATCGAAGTATTTGTAAATACGCCATTGGAAACCTGTAAAAAAAGGGACACTCAAGATCTTTACAGCTCCGCAGAGAACAGCAAACTACTCGATTTTGTCGGAGTCTCAATGCCCTTCGAAGCCCCTCTCAACCCTGAAGTAATCATTAACACGGAACAAGATAACCCCAACATCAGCTGCGAAAAAATCTTTGACTTCCTGTACAAAAACAATTTCCTTTCCCCCTACGAGTACATCGATTGCAACACCAATAAAAAAGCCCAGTAAATCGTCCAATTGTCATTCATTAGCGCCAAGCAGTCGCATATCAGCTCAACAACACTATTATCGAATCAGTCACCTCAACTCAAAATAAAAACTCGTCGCCCAACTCGTCATCCGAAAGCGGGTACTTACGGAAACGTTTAAAATAAGAGTCAACACAGAACAGGTTTCCAGCCTGACGAAATTGTCGGCGTTTATTTCGTTGCCCGGCCAATGATTCAAAATTAATTTTCTGCACACACCGCTTACAAACCATTACTTCGCGCGTGAACGCTTCCCTTCGCCAGGCGCCCGACCGCCGGCCATCGTCAGAAACCCTGCCCCTTACCACCGACAAACAGGTAAATAACAACACCTGGTCATTATGATCAATACCGTTTAAACGATCACCATTTTGACAATCTGAGAAATGATACTGTAAATCTAAATCCGCATGAGCAGCATCTACAGCCAGCACCTGTAAGACTCGGCTGTTTTTATACGCTAGCGTCGAGTCCCTCAGCACGCGTAGCTGACTCCGCTGAACAAGCAAACCGCCGCACACCAACGAATCTTTCTCCTTGCGCGTTAAATGGTTCTCGACATCAAACAACTCAAACTCACCCGACTGCTCCGCACGCATTTTTTCCCGTAGCCGTCGAAAAGGTGCGTAATCCGCAAACTCATTAAAATTCACTAGCGAATCTTCTCCAACAAAGTTCCCATTCTCGACTCCGCATCAGTCATCAGTCTAAATTCAACCCGGCGAGATTTATTCAGATCCTCAACCCCCTCTGGCGTATAAATCAAATGAGAGGAAGAAAGTCCATTTGCGGTAAACCGGTCACTGATCCAACGTTTATTATTTTTAACGCTTTCTAGGCTATAAAGATACTCAAGCGTGCTACGCGTTCGCGCTTGAGAGAGCGCCATATTGAGAAAGTAAGCCAACTCATTATCTCGTGCATTCTTCCATTGACTGGAGGTATGGCCCTCAATCCTTACTTCGACAATCGAGTTCTGGTATTTGGCAGAATGAATGATCGCTAAATATCGAGGGAAAAAATCTTTTAGTATGAACTGGAATTCTTGCTTTAATGTAGATTTACCATTATCAAATAAAGTTTCAGAATTCAAAAACCGTAAGGTTAGATTTTCTTCGAGTACAGCGCCCCAGCGAGGCAAATCCTGTTCAAATTCATCGTATAAATCTTCGTATAGTTCAGTCCGAAACTTGTCATACAGTAAAATCACCTCCTCGATCTTTCGCTTCTCTATTTCAAACTCAACCATATAAATCACGGCTAACATTAAAAAAACCATCATCAGCCCGCCCATCAAATCACTCACAGAGATCCAATGTTCAGAATCGTCCGACACACTCGTGTGCATCATGAGGTTCTGTGGCTTATTCGAAGAAAAAGGAGAGTGTTGCGCTGAACGTTTCAATGGCGACCGATTTAACATAYCCAACCTCCAAATACCGAACAGATCACACATCCATAAAACCTGCAAAACCCCAACCAAGAGACAATAGAAAGAGCTCGGTAGCTAAGTGGCAATCTGTAAGACATTACGTAATTTTTCGGTAAGCGGGGTGTAATCGTCAACAAACTTCTCCGACAACGCAGTAAGCTGAGATCCAAATGTTGTCAGGGCTTTCGTTAATTCCTGCTCCATGGCTCGATCCAGATCCATACTCTGCTTTTCAACACGTGCAATCGATTGCTCCGTATGATTAAGCATCTGACTTTGCATCGATTGGAGAGAGCCACTTAGCTCACCTAGCACATCCGCCATATTCGACTTCAAATGCTTGCAGGTGAACTGCATTGCAGACGACATCTCTCGACTCGAAGCTTCCACTTCCTTAGTGAGTATCCCCGTTAGATTGACCAGCCGGGACTCTAAATTAGGCAACCCCAAATTAGCATGTTCAATAATCGTGGAGAATTTTTCAATATGAGACTCTAGGGAAGACCGTTGTAAAGTGAGCTGACTAATAATACGAGAAAGGCCTTCTGCCTCCACTTTAAAACCGTGACTATTTTCGACTAAACGATCAAATGCTTGGCTCGCTGACTCAAAGCGCTCACTTATATTTGAGAAACGCATGCAAAGTTCCATTATTTGCCCACGGTACTCTTTCTGCCACGCCACCATTTCTCCCACGGCTAAATTGAGTTG
Source organism: Gammaproteobacteria bacterium (assembly GCA_002402085.1). GTDB lineage: Bacteria > Pseudomonadota > Gammaproteobacteria > Pseudomonadales > UBA3067. Next base: position 35,907 of record NVVB01000015.1, on the reverse strand, counting down.
CTTAAAGTTTTCGCCGTATTGCGCGTTAATCTTGCCATTAAAATCCTCCATTACGCGCTCCAGCGCCTCGACTAGTGCTTTCGTATTCACCTCAACGATGCGATTAAAATGGCTTTCGATGGAGTTATTGATTTGACTCAGCCCGATAGTCGACGCGGCTTGAATAGATTGCTGAGACTTTAAACTCGACTCCCTGAAGGATTTAAGCTCGTTACGTACATCCACCAACAATGTCACCATTGATTCAAGCTCATTTCCCCCACTGACTTCCTGATGACGCGTCACATAGATCAATTGTCTGATTTTCAGGCTCAATGCCCCCGCCAACCCGACTACAGAAGACCAAAACGCAGTTTTCAAGCCAAGCAATAAGCTCGGCACACTGGTTTGAATATTATTAATATCAAACTCAAATAAGCCAATAGCAATTCCTAAGAACGTGCCAAATATTCCTAGACTGGTAAGGGAGGCGGGCGCAAAATTTGCAACATAAGGAGAGTAGCCAGGACCGTGAAAATACACAGTCAAAAATACAATCACCGTAATAATTGCAATCGTCAACAGCGAAAAGGTTGAAAGAATTTCCATATTCTAATGTTGTGGGTGCAAAAGTAGGTTTAAAACTTATTTAGCGATAAGCGGACCTTCCGCCCTTAATCCACATACATACTCAAGGCAAAAGCTCGCCCAACAACAACACTTTCGACTCAATCTACAGAGGGTAGGCCTAGCAATTGATAGTAACGGGCCCTTTTAAGTGTAGTCGCGTATAAAGTACTGTTCAAACAGATTTTTCTAGCTTAAAGTGGGCCATCGTTGAATGCAGGCAACCGCCTAATATATATATCAAAAAGCCACTATCGATATTTTTTAAAAAATTAGGTATCGTTCTGCCCATGAACAAACAAGAAACAGCCAACATAGAAAAATTTGTCGTGAGACTCCCAAACGGAATGCGGCGAAGGATTGCAGAAGTAGCCAAGCAATACCATCGCAGCATGAATTCTGAGATCGTTTCGCGTCTTGAGCTTAGCTTAAACACGGAAATTGTCGAAGAAAACTTAACTGACCAGGTTGCTGAAAAGGAGCCTTTATACAGTACTCATTCACTCACAGAAATTCATAACCTGGATTTATCCGGCTTAGGCGAAGAAGAGCGATCGCTTATAGAATTAATATTACTGCTCCCCACGGGAAAACAGAAAGCCCTCATAAGCCTATTGAAATAAGCCCATCTCTACTCCTTGATAGGCTTTTCCATCACTCCCTACATAAACAACAYTCACCCGCCGACATGGACGTTTTAGGCTTCCTGCCTGCTCTCATTCAACTTTAAATTAGATGCCCAGCGACTCAGGGTCGGCACGCACCTAACCCACTAACTTAAGCATAACCCCNGCAGCTACAGCGGAGCCAATCACGCCTGCCACATTAGGGCCCATAGCATGCATTAAAAGAAAGTTTTGAGAATTGGCTTCTAAGCCTAACTTATTGGCAACACGTGCAGCCATTGGAACCGCAGACACCCCTGCTGCACCAATCAAAGGGTTGACCTTACCATTGGTTAACTTACACATCAGTTTCCCCATCAGTAGCCCCGTCGCCGTCCCGATACAAAAGGCCACCATGCCCAAGACTAATATCCCTAAGGTGTTTAAATCGAGGAACTTGTCAGCGCTTAATTTCGACCCCACAGCAAGGCCTAAAAAGATGGTCACCATATTAATCATGGCATTTTGAGTTGTTTCGCTTAACCGCTCCACAACACCACACTCTCGCATCAGATTACCAAAACAAAACATTCCCAATAATGGTGCAGCAGAAGGCAGCAACAACGCGACCAATAACAAGAGCGCTAACGGGAAAATTATTTTTTCTAAACGCGACACGGGGCGCAACTGAACCATAACCACTTTACGCTCAGCTTCGGTGGTTAATGCGCGCATTATAGGTGGCTGAATAAGTGGCACCAAAGCCATATAAGAATATGCAGCAACCGCAATCGCGCCTAATAGCTCAGGTGCCAATTTGCCCGCTACAAAGATAGCCGTAGGGCCGTCAGCCCCACCAATGATTGCGATGGCCGCCGCATCTTGGATCGAAAAATTAAAGCCAATATCCAACATATTAAGGCCTAACGCGCCGATCAACGTGGCAAAAATCCCAAATTGGGCCGCCGCGCCTAGCAACAAAGTCTTGGGGTTGGCCAGCAGCGGACCAAAGTCCGTCATAGCACCCACCCCCATAAAGATAAATAAAGGGAAAATACCCCCTGACTCGATGCCTAAATAGTAAAGGTAATAAAGCAAACCTCCGGCTTCTGTGCCTGAAGGCTCATTAAAAAACCCCGACTCAGGAATATTCACCAAAATGGCACCAAAGCCAATGGGCACCAAGAGCAAAGGCTCAAACCCTTTGCCAATGGCCAAGTACAACAAAAGCAAACCAATACAAATCATAAACGGCTGACCTAGACCAGCAACGCCTTGCTCCTGAACCAGATCAATCAGATAAAAAATACCTGTGCTCTGCCATAACTCAATCAAACTTTCCATTCTTAGAGCGACCTCTTAATTAACTCGACACCGGGCGGTAAAACATCCAAACAGCGCTTCTTATCACCACAGCAGTATTACCGCAGCGATAATCCACCTTGCTATAACGTCAGCAAGATGTCCCCCACCGATACAGAGTCTCCCTCTTTAATCGCCACCTGCCCTATCACACCACTCCTAGGCGCCCGAATCTCAGTTTCCATTTTCATGGCTTCGAGGATAATTAGCACTTCATCCTGCTCAACACTCTGGCCCGCCGTGACATTTACTTTAAATATATTGCCCGCCAACGGAGCGGCAAGCGGCTCACCGCCAGAAGTTGCAGGAGCAGCAGCCTGTATATTTTGCACGATAACAGGGGCCGGGCCTGACGACACGCCTTGCACTGCACCCTCTTCCACTTCAACCACATAACTTTGGCCATTGACCTTCACTGTGTAAGTCTCAGGTCCATCTGCCGGCGCATTTGATTTAGTGGCCGAAGCGCTCACGTCAGTTTTAACCGGCACCCCTGGCGCCGGCTCAAACGCATCAGGGTTACCCCTATTTGTGAGGAACTTAAGCCCTACTTGAGGAAAAAGCGCATAGGTCAACACATCATCAATTTTGCTTTCCGCTAATTTGATACCCTTTTCGCGCGCCAGTGCATCTAGCTCAACGCTTAACTTATCAATTTCCGGCTCCAAAAGGTCAGCAGGCCGGCATGTAACCGCCTTTTCACCCTTCAGCACTTTGGCTTGCAACGCTTCATTCACTGGCGCTGGAGCTGCGCCGTAAAGCCCTTTAAGAACACCGGCGGTTTCTTTAGCGATCGACTTATATCGTTCGCCGGTAAGTACATTCAAAACCGCTTGAGTGCCTACTATTTGAGACGTGGGTGTCACCAATGGAATAAACCCTAAATCTTCTCTAACGCGGGGGATTTCCTCCAGCACTTGATCAAACTTATCTTCCGCGCCTTGCTCTCTTAACTGGCTCTCCATGTTGGTCAACATGCCGCCTGGCACTTGAGCGACCAAGATCCTAGAATCGATACCACGCAGTGAGCCCTCAAAAGCCGCGTATTTCTTCCTTACGCCTCTGAAATAACCTGCCACCTCCTCGAGTGCGTCCATAGACAAACCAGTGTCCCGCGGGGTGTCTTGCAGCATGGCCACCACAGATTCTGTAGGCGAATGCCCATAGGTCATGCTCATGGAAGAAATTGCAGTATCAATATTATCTATTCCAGCTTCCACCGCCTTTAGCGCAGTTGCAGTGGAAAGCCCAGTCGTAGCATGGCAATGCATATGAACAGGAATACTAAGCTCAGCCTTCAGGCGAGTGACTAATTCAAATGCAACATACGGCTTAAGCAATCCGGCCATATCTTTAATACAAATCGAATCGGCGCCCATGCTTTCAATTTCTTTAGCAAGGACCAACCACTTGTCTAAGGTATGCACAGGGCTTACGGTGTATGAAAGCGTGCCTTGTGCGTGTTTCTCTACTTTTCTTACCGCGTTAATCGCAGTTTCCAAGTTACGAGGGTCATTCATTGCATCGAAAACCCGAAACACATCCACACCATTGACCGCGGCTCGCTCAACAAACTTTTCAACAACATCATCCGCGTAATGACGATACCCCAAGATATTTTGGCCACGAAAAAGCATTTGCTGGGGCGTATTAGGCATTACTTTCTTTATTTCTCGTATACGTTCCCAAGGGTCTTCCCCTAAATAACGAATACAGGCGTCAAACGTAGCGCCCCCCCACGATTCAACAGACCAATACCCAATTTGATCTAACTTCTCTGCGATCGGTAACATGTCATCAATGCGTAAACGTGTCGCGAAAAGTGATTGATGAGCATCACGAAGAACAACATCGGTAATGCCAAGAGGTGCTTTAGACTCACTCATGGGTATTTAGCCTTATTCAAAATTTAGTTTCACGACCGCTATTTACGGTGCGCGCGATATTTTTGAATTGCCGCTGAGATTACAGCGATCAGTTGCCCATCAGTATCCTTCGGGGGTTCATTAGAACCTGGCGCCGGGGATTGAGGTTGGGGAAGGCGAGGTTTCTCTGGAAAAAACGTATTAATTACTTTGGACATCACCGTAATGGCAAAAATCAGCAACACAAGAAATCCAAACACAGTGGTTATACCCACCACCATAAGGTTTACACCTTCAAGAATTAGATCACTCATATTTCTATTACACTCCGATCGATGACCAATAAGCGGTTAGTCAGCAATGACACGCCACCTCTGTATGTGACGACATTAACTGTACAGAAACCAAAGCAGGTAGCCCCAGTAACGTAACCCCTTTTCAGAAAAACACTTGCCTGCCTTTGATTTAAGGGCAGCAATTCTTCACACGAACCAATTTGGATGAAAGTTGGATCGCGACCATAGTGGCCCGCCGAAATTTACCTTGTAATAGTAAATTAGGCAACCATGATCACAGATTAAAACTTAAGACTATTAATATAATGAGGGGGTTGGCTACAGTATCGCTATATCATTTTGGACTGATACATCAAAAGATACGACCATTAAAATCCCGTAAAAAGAGCTATCAAGCTGGATTACCCTTGTACATCATCCACTATTTTGTCGAAGCCCTCATTGGTTTCATGCAAATTTTCCTGCAAATCCACCAAACGCCTCAAGCCAATCGCCAAACTTCGAAGAATCTCGCGCTCAGCGGACTCTTCTAGATCCAGCTTTGTGAACTTCATTTCTACATCTCGCAACACATCTTCATAGATGCCAATCATGGAGGACACCACCTCATGATTATTGACATCCTCTACCTGCAGAAGCCCATGGGTTTTACCTATTAGCTTCTTAAGCATATCTTCCTGCTTATGCATCTTCTCTCGTGCGAGAATATAGTCAATCCTTGCTTCAGCCCCTTTTAATAGCGCTAACGATTGCTCTCGGATAATCCGATAGCGCAGCGAATCCTCTAAAGGCATGTTTTTAACCAGCAAAGAAACACAACGATAATTAATCACTGTACGCCGCCCAAAATCAACATAACGTCCATTCTGGAAGGTTTTACTAATCAATGCCGCCTCAAGTTCCCTGGGCACATGATCATCTTCGAAATTGTAGGCGTGACCATTCATTCGAACTTGCAACGTCGCATTAACACCGAAACCACGAGTCGTATCAAGCAACACGTCTGCCAGATCTTCAATGGTCTTTACTTTAAAAGTTTGCTCAAAGAAGGACAGGCATTGCCCAATATAACTGTTGTCTTTGAGTGCACTATTAGCAACCGAGCTAACGGCCTTAACCTGGCTTTGTAAAATATTTGCATCAGCCTGATGAGCTAGGCATTTATCGATCTTAATTAAGACTTCTTCGCCTTCAAAAGGCTTAGTAATAAACTCATCGCCGCCAACTTCGTAGCCTTTTAATTTTTCTTCGATGCCGCAACGCCCGGACAAAAAGATAATCGGAATATTTTTGGCGACCCTCAACTTGCGCAACTCCATGCAGGTTTCGTAGCCATCCTTGCCTGGCATGGTCACATCGAGCAAAATCAAATCGGGCCCGGTAGTGCCAATCTCCTCCAAACACTGCTCTCCTGATAATGCATAACTTACGTTATACCTATCGGCCAACAATTTACCAATCAATTTGTGATTCATCTTCGAATCATCAACTGCCAGTATTTTCGCCTGAGTTTTCAATCCCTTCCAGCCTCATACAGTAACAAGATCCATCTGCTTCACAGGTATTTAAACAGTCGCCTCGCGCCTAAACTCAACCGAGGTGAGCACCTACCCTTTAGTATAGACACATATAAAAAAAGCCACGATTGCAGACAGTCCTGGCCAATTCATTCTAGTGCTTTGAATTACTCAAAAAAAACCCAAAAAAAAGGGYTTGCATAATATATGCAAACCCTTGATTTATATGGCGCGCCCGGCACGATTCGAACGTGCGACCGCCTGGTTCGTAGCCAGGTACTCTATCCAGCTGAGCTACGGGCGCTAAAAACTTTTACTTCTTCAATCCTGGCGGAGAGGGAGGGATTCGAACCCTCGATGGGCTTTAACACCCATACTCCCTTAGCAGGGGAGCGCCTTCAGCCGCTCGGCCACCTCTCCTAAACAGGGGGGGCATCATACCATGTTTAAATAATTTTCAAAGAAATTTCTATAGAAATTAAATGTTTGCTTCTTCCTGGGAACCACCTTGCGCTTCTTCCTTTTCTTTCTGGATGCGCTGGTAGATTTCTTCACGATGCACTGCCACTTCTTTAGGAGCATTGACACCTATTCTAACCTGATTACCCTTCACACCCAAAACTGTTACCGTCACTTCATCGCCTATCATCAAGGTTTCACCCACGCGACGAGTTAATATCAGCATATTTTTTCTCCAGTAAACACAAATAATTCAACCATCAATCGCTTCATACTAACTACAGCATTGGGCACCACAATGAACCACCCTTTCTTCAGCACGCTAACGTCCTACTACAGGCCCGCCAACCAACTTCCTTATTCTTTACCTACATGCCCTAACAACGCTTTACTGCCTTCAACTATCTTTTTTAACTATACCTTTTAGTCATGCCTTCTAACTGTGCATTCCAACTACATAGCTTTAAGTATTGACCAGAGAGGAAAAAATGGAAGTTAAAGTTTTTTACAATACCTACTATTTTGTTCTTGAAACGACAGAGGAAAAACCAAACCGTTCTATCACTTCATTAAAATTCCAAACGCGTCTAACAAGGTTATCGCTAATTCAAATTACCCTACAATATCGAGCTAGATTTTTACAGCAAGCAAACCGATACCGATTCACACACCTGTAAATAGATACTAGCTTACCTCACTAGCATCTAGATCAAAGGCCGTATGTAGTGTACGAACAGCCAGCTCCAAATACTTTTCTTCAATAACCACTGAAATCTTAATCTCAGACGTCGATATCATTTGAATATTAATCGACTCACTCGCCAACGCACGAAACATCGTGCTAGCAACGCCAGCATGAGAACGCATCCCCACCCCAACGATGGATACTTTGGCAATATGGTTATCAGTGGCTACTTCTTTAGCGTTAATTTGTTTAGCAACGTCATTCAAAACGCTAACTGCTTTATCATACTCACTACGATGCACTGTAAAAGTGAAGTCATTCGACTGATCCTCACCTACGTTTTGCACAATCATATCAACTTCAATATTGGCATCACCAATAGGGCCAATAATTTGCGATGCAACACCCGGTGTATCGGGTACGCCTCTTAAAGTAAGCTTGGCCTCATCACGATTAAAAGCGATTCCAGAAATTACAGGTTTTTCCATCGAGACATCTTCCTCAGCACTAATCAGTGTTCCAGGGCCCGCCTTGAAGCTGGACAGCACCCTTAAAGGAACACCGTATTTGCCAGCAAACTCTACCGCGCGAATCTGCAGCACTTTAGAGCCCAGACTGGCCATTTCAAGCATTTCTTCAAACGTAATTCGGTCAAGCCGGCATGCCCGCTCCACCACCCTTGGGTCGGTGGTATAAACACCATCTACGTCTGTGTAAATTTGACATTCTTCTGCATTAAGCGCTGCAGCTAGGGCGACCGCCGTAGTATCAGAACCACCGCGCCCTAAAGTAGTAATACTGCCACTTTCATTGACGCCCTGAAAACCTGCCACGACTACAACTCGACCCTGCTCTAGGTCTTTACTTATATTCTCTGCATCAATCGCTTGTATGCGCGCCTTACCGTGCGCATCATCAGTCAATATCCGGACCTGAGCACCAGTATATGATACAGCTTCAACACCAAGCTCTTTCAGCGCTAAAGACAGAAGCCCAATAGTAACTTGCTCACCGGTAGACACCACGACATCTAGCTCGCGCGCGCAAGGCGAGCTGCTAATTTCGCGCGCCAAACCGATAAGGCGATTGGTTTCACCACTCATAGCAGACACAGCCACCACCAAATCGATGCCAGACTTGCGGGCTTGCGCTATTTTTTTTGCAACGGCTTGGATACGCTCAACAGTGCCTATCGATGTGCCGCCGTATTTCTGTACTATTAAAGTCATTCCAACCTAGAAGAATATCTGGATCCAGCGAGGGCGCAATTAAACACCAAATCATCAAAAAAAGAAACATTAAAAAGCCACTACCGCCCATTATAAGCGGCAGTAATGGAACTTTTTCACAAAACACCAATACAGTCGAGCACAACTGCCACGCCATACAACTCACGCAGCCAGAAATCACCTCATGCGAAAACCACTTTCGCATTTAACTATTTCTTCCCCTCAACCAAAAAAGCATTACTCCTGACTTTCTACCCAGGATTCCACAGATGCCAACGCATCCAACAACTTAGACGGATCATTGCCTCCAGCCTGCGCCATATCAGCTCTGCCGCCGCCCTTGCCTCCCACTTGCTGGGCAACGAAATTAACCAGCGCTCCCGCCTTAAAACGTCCCACTAAATCTTTAGTAACGCCCGCCACCAAACTGACCTTGGACGCATCTGCGATTGCCACCACAACCACACCAGAACCTATCTTATTCTTTAATTGGTCAAGCATGCCTCGCAATGACTTTGCGTCCACACCCTCGATTTTGGCGCAAAGTAACTTAACACCCGCCACTTCCTTTACTTGGCTCATCAAATCACTTCCAGCACTACTGGCCAACTTATCCTTAAGTCTAGCTATTTCTTTCTCCAGATCCCGATTACGTAACAAGGTTTCTTCGAGCTTAGGAATAATGGAATCTTTTTTAGACTTTAATAATTGCCCCGCTCGATAGACTGCATCATCAGCAAGCTGCACAACCTCAAGGGCCGCCGCACCGGTCACCGCCTCAATCCTCCGGACACCAGCAGCCACACTACTTTCAGAGACAATTTTAAATACACCGATATCCCCGCAACGTTGCGCATGGGTACCACCGCACAATTCCACGGAGAAATCATCCACCCCCATACTCAAAACGCGCACTTCATCGTCATACTTCTCACCAAAAAGGGCCATTACGCCTGATTTCTTAGCGTCAGCCAAGCTCTTCAGCTCAGTTTTGATTTCCGTATTCGCGCGCACTTGTAGATTGACAAGGTTTTCAATAGACACCAACTGCTCGCGAGTAACAGCCTCAGGGTGAGAAAAGTCAAAACGCAAATGGTGTTCACTCACTAAGGAGCCTTTTTGCTCCACATGACTTCCTAACAAACCTCGAAGTGCGGCGTGCATTAAATGTGTTGCAGAGTGATTTGCCGCCGTGGCTTTACGCTTTAATCCGTCGATTGATCCATTTGCCGCAGCATCAATAACAACTGAGCCCTTTTCAACGGACCCCACATGAAGAAACGCTTGATCAACTTTTCTTGTATCACTAACAACAAAACTAAACCCCTCTCCATCAATACGCCCCTGATCCCCTACCTGCCCACCGGACTCAGCATAAAAAGGCGTGCGATCAAGCAATAACAAACCACTTGCACCCGACTCCAAACAGTCCACAGCAGAACCATCGGCATCAAACAAACCAATCACCTTCACGGAAAGATTATCGTGCTGATAACCATCAAACTCAGTGCAGTGATCGACTTGAATTTGGTTCTGATRATCCGCGCCAAAGTTACTCGCCTCACGGGCTTGTTGCCGCTGAACTTCCATGCAACGTTCAAAGCCTTCCATATCCATGGAGTAGCCCATTTCTCTGGCGACATCTGCCGTCAAATCCGCTGGGAACCCATAGGTATCATAAAGTTTAAAGATCAACTCGCCAGCAATCACCTTGCCTTTCACTTTTTCAAGACCCTGCTGCAGTACCTTTAAACCCTGATCCAACGTTTTAGCAAACTGCTTCTCTTCCGCCAACAAGGTTTTTTCGATTTGTACGCGTTTTTCTTGAAGCTCTGGATAAGCCTGCCCCATCTCGAGCGCTAAGGCGGCAACAATCTTATAAAAAAACGGCTCTGTCACCCCAAGCTGATTACCATGACGCAAAGCCCGCCTAATAATTCGGCGCAACACATAACCACGCCCTTCATTAGAGGGGACAACACCATCGCAGATCAGGAACGCACAGGATCGAATGTGATCGGCGATCACTCTCAACGACTTATTACCAAGATCTTTTGTTCCTGTTACTTCAGCCACAGAACTCAGTAAGCTTTGAAACAAATCAATCTCATAATTACTATGCACGCCCTGCATTACGGCAGCAATTCGCTCCAAGCCCATCCCCGTATCCACGGACGGCTTAGGCAAAGGAATTAACTCACCGCTCACTTGGCGATCAAACTGCATAAAYACCARRTTCCARATTTCAATRTARCGATCGCCGTCTTCATCGGGGCTGCCAGGAGGCCCGCCCGCTACATCTTCGCCATGATCATAGAATATTTCCGAACACGGCCCGCAAGGCCCTGTTTCGCCCATAGACCAGAAATTATCTTTATCACCAAGCCGTGAAAACCGAGTGGCACTGACGCCCATCTCCTCAAGCCAAATGGCCTCAGCTTCCTGATCATCTTTATAAACCGTCACCCAAAGCTTTTCTTCGGAGATCCCTAACTCTTGAGTAAGAAACTGCCAAGCAAACTGGATCGCCTCACGCTTAAAGTAGTCGCCAAAACTAAAATTACCGAGCATTTCAAAAAAGGTATGGTGACGAGCGGTATAACCGACATTCTCTAAATCGTTATGTTTGCCTCCCGCACGAACACAACGCTGCGAGGATGTTGCGCGCTGATAGTCGCGCTTATCACGCCCCACAAATACGTCTTTAAACTGCACCATTCCGGCATTAGTAAACAATAATGTCGCATCATTCCCTGGAACCAAGGAACTACTGGACACTACTTGATGATTTAAAGACGAGAAATAATTAAGGAACGCCGCGCGTATCTCGGAGCTTTTCATGCATGAACCCTTTAGGAAAGTACTAGGCCAAGCCTCTAGTATTGAGGCTCATAGCGCTTGAATATGGCAAAAACGCCGATTATAACGCCTGTTTACTCCTAACCGTAGTACTTCTTTATTAGGACCCCTTAACGGTAGTACTTCTGGTTCTAAAATTAAAGAAACTAAGATTCGACAGCAATGTGATGCTTAACCGCCTGCAACAACTCTGCAGGTCGAATTGGCTTGAGCAAAAACTGCTTAATAGAGGGAGGAGGAATTAAGTCGTAGTAGCCGTCATGATCACTGCCCGTATAAATAATAACCGGTAACTCAGGCCTTCCTTGATAGAGCTTAATGGCTAATTCTACCCCTGACAGCTCAGGCATCGCCTGATCTGTGATCACCATATCGAGCTCTTCGCCGTATTGCTGAAAATAACGCAAGGMKKGCMKKKYKWKKKRRWARRRSASYAYSRWRTWCYYTYRACWAMMYAMMMRYTSWTYKWRRRRRAYCAAWARAGAWKKYTMRWSWWYSASCACCATGACYCGCCCCGAGCCCGACAAACTCTCCGGATCAATAACGTTTTCACAGGGTGCCTGAGTACTGCGCTCCGCTGGAACAGAGCCTTCATACGCGGGAAACCACACTTTAAAATAAGCGCCGTGCTCTCGCTCCGACTGAAGACCAACATGTGCGTCGTGATCGTGAACAATCCCATGTACCACAGACAACCCCAAGCCAGACCCCTTACCCACTTGCTTGGTACTATAAAACGGGTCGAACACCTTGGCTTGTAATTCGGGCGCGATGCCAACCCCGGTATCGTGCACGCCAATTTCCACAAAATCACCCGAAACCGGCTCATGACAGGAAGCGCATTCAGCGGTGAGGTTGGCAACCCGTCGCACCGAAATCACTATATCCCCCTCCCCCTCAATGGCATCCCGAGCATTCAAGCACAAATTTAAAATCATTTGATCGGCTTGAACGGGGTCAATCATGATCGCTGGCACGCGAGGTTCCATTTCAACCTTTAACTCAATGCCCGGAGAGAGTGAGGACTCAAAGATCGCCACCACCTCACGCACCAAGACCGCAGGATGAATAAGCTGCGGGGCACTTTTTCCGCCATGACTAAAAATCAGCATTTGACTAATCAGCACTTTAGCCCGATCCGCAGATTTCTGTACCGCATCCATATAGCGTTTAAGGCGCACTTCCTTATCACTACCCGGGCGCTGCAATTGGCTTCGGGCTAACTCGGTATGCCCCATAATTACCGCCAGAAGGTTATTAAAATCATGCGCAATCCCTCCCGTCAGCTGCCCAAGCGCCTCCATTTTTTGAGACTGGTGAAGCTGTCTTGTTAAGCGGGTTTGCTCAGTAATATCCTCCACCATGGTCAAGACTTGGCGGTTGTTATCAACCCCATCCAAAAGTAGACAGGTAATACGCACAGAGATAACTTTCTGATCACTGCGCACATAACGTATGCCCTGATGAAAAGCGCTCTGCTCACCCAACAAAATATCCTGCATCAACTGATTACTGTCCGATAAATCTTCGGGGTGCACCAGCTCCTGATATTGCATGCCATATAAATTGCTAGACTCATAACCCAGCATATTCGCCATCGCTTCATTGACATTTACCAGCACGCCATCCGGATCAATGCCAACAATGCCAATCCCAGCATTATTCAGCACCACTTCCAATCGTGACTCATGAGAATGGATACGTTGATGCCAATATTGGAAAGTGCCCTGATCGGCCCAAGAAACGACTACACCAATCAACTCATCGCCTTTATCTAAATACGGCGCGAGCCGTAAACACCAAAGCTGGTCATCAATGGTTGCATCAAAAAATACGACATTACGACGCAACAAAACCTGCTTAACCTGGTTCTCCAATTGCAACAAATCTAAATCTGCCGATAACTGCAATAAAGGCTTACCAATATCCATCGTTTGTAATGCAAATAAATTAGTCGCACACGGACTGTAGCGCCTCAAAAACAGGCTTTTATCAAGCACCAGCGATGCGTACCCCATGCTACCCTGCACCGTTTCCAGGTCACGGTTTAAACTCGTAGCTTCTGAAAGCTCTACCAACAGTTTTCGGTTATCTTTTTCCAGCGCAGCATTTTTTGACTCCAACCGACCAATACTGCGTTTAAGTGCCTGCACTTCCTTCTGAAGACTTTTATTACCATTAGACGACGCCAGAGCATCAGCATCACTGGATGCAGTCACGCGTTTTAGGGTTTTTCCTGCGCGATAAGGTTTGCCCCAACGACGCCCCACCAACTCACTCAACTGCTCTCGCTCAACATTCGAATGATTTATGAGATAGGCATATTGTTGCAAGGAACTAACCTGTAAATAACCCATTCGCTGATAGATCAAACTATAAAGGAAAAACCGGTGATTTGTTCTATCCTGCAAACCAAGGTCTAACAACAAAGAACCAACAATACTATCGAGTGTATTTCTACTAACCAACGAATCAGGGGCCACACCTCTTGCATCATCGTCACCCGCTAGCTTTTCGTTAGCRCTGGCAAATTGACTTTCTTCCAAAGACGAYAAATAAACGGCAATGTCCTTCGCGGAGCACCACTGAGGAATTAAATCATTAGTCGCCATCAAATTAAAAAAATCAGTACTTCTGTGTTCAAAAAACACTTTGCCGCCATCACGCATGATTGCTTCTACGCCGTTACAACGTTCAAAATAAGCGACATCATAACCACTCGATTCACTCGCAATCTTTATATCATTGGCCAGCACAATCCCTGTGCCATGCTCTTTTTTTTCAAGCGCGACTGATTCAAAAAATTTAGAGGTATAACTTTGAATGATAGGCCAGCTAACTCTGATTTCTTTGAGCCTTATACAGCCTTCTCTAATCGTCACCGCATGTAAAAACGGCACCAAATACACGAAGCCCGAAAGTACTAAGACGTTATTTTTAGCCTCTACTACGTTTAATTCGGTGAATCCATTAAGCGCATTAAAATCTAAAGTTTGGTAACAGGAGTTTACCGATTGAACCACCAAATAAGCTACATTTTCAGCGTTGGGAAACGAACGAAAAAGCGCTTGAATTGACTGCGTTGGCCCGCCATTCCATGACAAAGCAATAATTTTAAGCGCACGAGATTGACCTGGCTCCGAAGTCGGATGCAGAGTGTGATTTTTAGGCTCGATCGCAGGTTGGTTATCCTGCGCAATATTTTCAGGGCGCCCAGACCAATCACGCAAACCTTGCGCAGCTAGTGTCCGCTCAATATCGGTATCGCCAGTTCCTTCACGCCAATGATCGCCTCGCAAGTCAGCCTCGGAGGGCTTATTGGTCGTAGGCATCGTGTCCTGGGGAGGCATATCATCCCCCTCAACAACGGTAGATTCAACAGAACCTGAATCCGGTTGGGGGGTAGATCTTTTCCTCATGGCATCGCGGATATCAAATGGCAGCTCTTCGTCAGTCACCGCATCTCCCTATGCCGTCCTTAAATGCCTATATTTATTGTATTTTTAAAAGGCTGGTATAGCCAACGCATCATTATTACGCCACCTCATGGTGGATTGCAACCCCATTCAAAGAGCGCAACTTTTATGCTTTTACGGCGCAAATTTCATCCCTGTACATTACTCGCCCATCAGGCCATAGAACTCGAACCAATAAACGCCAAACAATGGCGATTTATGGTTCCCACTGCTATAACTCCTAACTAGCAGAGAAGTAAAACACGCCCCTTTTCTCACAAAGTCCGCAAATAAGGATGCCTCGATGGCAAGAGTAATGGCAATCGACGATGCGTTAATCATTCGGAAATTAGTGCAAAGTACCCTCGAACAACAAGGCCACCAAGTAGTCTGTTTTGAGGGCGGCATTGAAGCAATCAAATATGCCCGAAATGCAAGGCACCAGCGTGGTCAAGCAATTACGTAAGATACCCCAATGTGAAGACATCCCAATTATCATGCTGTCTACCGAATCCTCCAGCGACTGGAAAAAAAAGGCCCGCGAATACGGCGCAGATGGATGGATCAACAAGCCCTTTAATGTCGAGCGCTTTAACCATGCCGTACGCACCATCCTGACCCGCTTTGGGCACGATATACCGGCAGCCAATAGCGCCCAAAATAACGATGATTCAGACGCCAATCTAAAATCAGGCTAAGCCTAATTAATCTTTCACCGAGAATGAACTGTACCCCGTAGAGATCCCTTGAGGCTTGAGATACAATCGGCAACCCGTAAACCATCAAAGCCTTTGTAGCCATCATGACAACCACTAAGCAGTCTCCCCCCGACACCCATAGCCTCGATAAACACACCCACAAACACATTGGTGTGCTATTGGTTAACCTGGGAACACCTGATGCGCCGACCCCCAAGGCGATTCGTAAATACTTATTCGACTTTCTGTCAGACCAGCGCGTAATCGAGACGCCTAAGTTTCTTTGGTGGCCTATCTTGCTAGGTGTCATTTTGCCACTAAGGCCTCGCGCACTGACCCACTCCTATGAATTGATGTGGCAATCAGGCAATGGCGACTCCCCCTTACGCACGATCACCGAGCAACAAAAATCCGCCCTGCAAGAACGCTTACAAGAGCACTTACAAGACCAACCCAGTCACACCACATTTTCCGTTGAATACGGCATGACTTACGGCAAACCAAGCATTCAATCGGCCCTTGAGCGCCTTTCCCTTGAACGCCTAGACCAGCTCATCGTATTGCCTCTATTCCCCCAATATTCTGCAACCTCTAGCGCGGCAAGCTTCGACGTATTAGCCAAGGCTTTAAAGCGCCATAGAAACATTCCGCACCTTACATTCTTAAAAGATTATCATGACGATCCTGACTACATCGCCGCACTGGCACAAAGTGTGCGTGACCACTGGCAAGAAAAAGGTCGCCAAGGAAAATTATTATTCTCCTTCCATGGCATACCCCAAGCGTATGTCGACAAAGGCGACCCGTATCAATCTCAATGCGACACCACCGCCCAACTCATTGCACAGAAACTTGCGTTAAAAGAATCAGAGTGGGCAATTAGCTTTCAGTCTCGTGTCGGCAAAGCGCAATGGTTAAAACCTTACACGGACAAAACTTTGGCGCAGTGGGGCTCTCAAAAGCTAAACAACGTCGACGTTATCTGCCCTGGATTTTCTGTAGATTGTCTTGAAACATTGGAAGAAATCGACATGCAAAATAGAGCGCTGTTTGAAAAATCAGGAGGCAGCGGTTTCCATTACATTCCAGCCCTCAATGCCACCCCAAGTTTCATTGAGACACTGAAAAAAATCACCTTATCGCTGAGTTAATCGCACTTACGTGGCACACCAAGTCCTTGGTCTAGGCTTCAAAGGCCTTCTCTATGCGCTTGAATTCCGCCAGGCAGCAAGCACCCGACGGATTTCGTGACTCGCAACTGCAAAGCTTTGCACGAGTCCACTCCATAACGCGCGCCTTACTTTGACACACGCCTGACGTATGCAACTCATCCTGAATACACGCGTAAGAAACATCAAAACAATAACAAACCAGTCGGTTATCTGAGTCTGACTTCTGCCCGACTTCAACACGTAAGTCATCCACGCCAAACACTTTTGCAGCGGCGTCGAAATAAACCACATTACAGGAGCGACTTCCGCAAAAGTAATACGCTTTATTGGGCAAGGCGGCATTATTAGGATGCTTCAGCTGATGTATCAGCGTTTGGTAGCCCACGCTTAAACTAACCGCAGAACAATCTGGGCAATTTAAACGCGAAGGCTTTGCGGGCGAATCACAACAATTCGTCATTATCTTGCTCGTTATTTGAGCGAAAAAAAACGTTATTTAACGGTAATGGTGATTTTTTGGGACATCACTGCTGGGCTATGAGGAACATGCGCATAATTCCCTAGCAATAACTGCAGGGTATGCTTACCGGGAGATAACGTTAACTCAGTTTCCGTTTGCCCCTTACCGAAATGCTTCACATTAGCATTAGAGGGCAAAGGCTGCCCCAGCGCGGGCGATTGAGCTAAATCGATCAACAAGTGATGATGGCCCGTGTGCTTTTCTTTGGTTCCTGCGGGGGCGACTTTCATCCCCTCTATTGCGAATTTTATTTTAAAGGTCGGAGCAACCGATTGGCCATCTTTCAGATTGCTAATATAGACCTTTGCGCCGGCCATGGAAGGTGACATTTCGCCAGCGACCGCGTTTGATGAAAGCCCACTTAAGGCAGTCCACCCCATCAGGGTCAAGCCCATCGCCATGGCATTTAATTTAAACAACTTGGACTTCATCAATGTTTTTTTCATGGAGTTTTTCAACCTGAATAGTTATATCGAAATAATTATACCGAACAATAACACTGAGTAGCTAAATGACGCACGCAAATAAAAGCTGCACCCTCGACCATTCACATAACGAGTAATGTAGCTTGGAAGCTCACTTAAGCCAGACTAGAAAGGAAATTGTACACCGGAAAACTTCAGGAGAGTGAAAATATCGCTTACTTTGACTCCATTTCAGCCAGAATTTTTGCAAAACGACTATCCAAACGAAGTGCACGACTGAATACGATTTGGTTTTTTTGTATGCCAGTTTGTCCTAACTCTATAAGCTTAGTCTCCACATGCTCTTCAAAATTACCTTCTTGAACAACCAGCTCTATCTCATCATTTAACTCTTCCATGACCTTACCACCAAGACCGGCGGTCATGACAAAGTCTGTCTCTATACTCTTGAGCATTACCTTTATTTTATCGTTCAATTCACTCAGGTAACGCTGAGTCTTTTCAAGCTTAATCTGATTTTCAAGCGCAGAAATACGCGCATCCGCAGCTTGCAAAAGAATCATCACTTCATCGCGTATCACCCCCATTCGCTCTTCATTATCCACCGGCATATTTTTAATCAGTAACGACGCAGTCGGGAAATTCATCACTGACCGAGAGCCCATAGCAAGGTAACGACCACTGTCACTCAGCTTACTTAATAATGCCGCTTCTAATTCCCGATGTTCAGAGTCCCACTCTCGACTAATTACCTCGCCATCGACCCGCACCTGAAGACTGGTACTTAAGCCAAATGTGGACACGGCCTTAAAAAACTCATCAATCAACTCGCCTATATTGGCGACGCGACAACTTTGCTCCATAAACCGTAAACACACGCCCAAGCTACTGGACTCACTCATAGCGTTCATAGCCACATTGGTCGCCTCACTGGCCAACATACCAAGATGAACCTTATCTTCCTTGTGCTTGAGCGCCTTGACGATTTTAGCCGTAACTTCCTTGCCCTCGAACGGCTTGGTGATGTAATCATCGCCGCCGACTTCGTAGCCGCGCATTTTTTCTTCTAAGCTACAACAACCAGAAATAAACATAACTGGCATGTGCTCGGTATATTCAAGAGACTTTATTTTTACACAGGTTTCGTAGCCATTCATGCCTGGCATATTGACATCAAGCAATATTAAATCTGGCTGGCACGCAATGATTTGATCCAGGCAATTTTCACCGGAGGTGGCGGTATAAACCGCGAATTGTTCCTCCAGCAATTTAGTAATCGCGCTCAAAATCATAGGGGAGTCATCAACAACGAGTATTCTCTCCATGCTTAAGCTCGACCTCGCAATCCGGCACGGCTAAAGCCCTTTTGGATAAGGGTAAGTCGTCGATTAAGAAGATTACTATTATTGCCGATGGGTCACATCCTAAATTCAAATCGCGCTATTTTTAATCTGCCAAGCCCCTCAATACGCAATTGCGAAACAACTGAAGAGCCTATTGGATATTATAGACAATAGTGATGATTTTATTTGGCAATGTCTTTTCTAGACAACAATGACATCGAGTTCAATTATTTAAAACGGCACTTATGCCATCGGTGTCTAACACCTCGTTTTCAGTTCACAAATACCACTAAGCGACTCACAATCAACACTCCTTTGCCCCACTAGCTATCACTCAACACGCATTTTTGAGTACTCTATCGTGCCCAGCATCTCTCTACACGAATGAGTACTCCTGACCCAATGATATTGTTAGCTTGTAAAGGATTATACCGAACGATAAAAGCATACTTGCCGCAGGCTCGATACTTAAGGGCCTTTCGATTAGTTTTTATTATCACGCTTTATAGCGCCGCGCATGATCCCATGGGCATTGCGTCGTTAGGCCTAAGTTCGATAAGCCTGGCCAGCACTGCGCCTGATCCTGAACTAAAGAGCAAGGTAGCTCCGCCTTTAAATTGCTCGTTCATAAACACGTCAACAACTACAACTACAACTACAACTACAACTACAACCTCATCAATAACGCCCATCCACAAAATCCAAGGCCACGGCAGTCGGAGCCCCCTCGTCAAGCAATTCCATACTATCAAAGGCATTGTCACCGCAGATCTCTCTTCAAAAGGCCAACTTGGCGGCTTCTATATTCAAAGTATTGCAGCCGACAACGACAACGACCCACGCACATCGGAAGGCCTAATTATCGACCTTAAAGGCCTGCCGGCACCTATTTCAAAGGGGGATCTAGTCATCCTGCGAGGTCGAGTAATGGAAAAACACGGGGCCACAAGAATCCAGTTAACCCACTCGCCGAAACGCTGTTCTAGCGGTCATAAGATAGCTCCCACACCATTGAGACTCCCGTCGACCAAAGAGGCGTTAGAAGCACTCGAGGGCATGGTGGTAACACTACCTCAGCGACTCATCATTACCGACAATGCCGCGTTTAATCGTTGGGGGGAACTCACATTAAGCGTTCCGCCCCGTCTCTCGCCGCCTTTCAGCTCAAACTCAACAGCCAACTCCCGCCTCACCATTGACAGTCTCATTTTAGATGACAACAGCCTGACAAAATATCCAAGTAAACTCGGGGCTCAAGTAACGCCCCACCCAGCGAGCTTGCTCAACACCCTAACATTAGGAAGCGAATCCCTACGCATCGGCAATGAAGTGAACCCCCTCACCGGGGTTTTAGACTTTCGATTCGGCAAATATCGCCTGCAACCAATCAAGAGGCCGTCCATAAGGCTTATCAACCCCCGCCCGATAGCGCCCCCCAGAGACACCCATGCACTTCACACCATTCGACTTGTAACGTTTAACATCAACAATTATTTCAACGGTCCCAAGTTTCCAACCCCCAGAGGCGCTCGCTCCGAATCAGAGACTGAAATCCACCTAAGTAAAATTGTCGCCACACTCGTGGCTCTTGATGCCGACGTGGTAGGACTACAGGAATTAGAAAACGATGGCTTTGAATCGCAATCATCCATACACACCCTGACCAAGGCATTAGCACAGCGAGGACTCAACTATAATTTCATTCGTCCTTCAAGCGCTCAGCTAGGCCACGACCGAATTGCAGTGGGCCTACTTTATCGCCCGAGCAAATTGACCCCAATTAATCAGCCGCTCATTCCCAGCCTGCACAATTTTAAGCGCCTTAATCGAATGCCACTCACCCAAACCTTCCAACTTAATAACAGCAACCAACGCTTTACCGTATCGGTCAATCATTTCAAATCGAAATCAAGATGCCCCTCAAAAAAGCACGCAAAAACCAAGCAAGGCCGGCTCAACCAAGACTATGGCATGGGCTGCTGGGATGCCACACGTAACGAGGCGGCCCTGTCGCTCAGCGACTGGCTAATCAACACGCTGAACGCTGTAGATTTCCCTTTATTCATCCTCGCGGACCTCAATAGCTACCCCCTTGAGACTCCACTTCAATCCTTCGCAAGCGCACAATTTAATGACCCGATCCAATCCAACGTCGAACCCAGGCAAAATTACAGCTATGTCTATCGCGGGAAGCCAGGCCGCCTCGATTACATTTTATTCTATTCGCCGGATTCATCAGCCAAGACCCAACCATCAAATATTCAAGTAAAGCGAGCCGAAATATGGCATATTAATGCTGACGAAATATCTGGCCGTAAAGGCCCTGAATCAACTGTCCAGAACTGGATTGGCTCTTCGGATCATGATCCTGTTATTGTAGATTTTGAATTTCGCCAACCCTAAGGCCTTGAATGCTTGATACGCATTAATGTGCCTAATACTGCGTTGTTAATATAAAACGAGTCCACATGAAGCCTATTATAAAAATAATTCTAGCCGCGACCGGGCTATTCTTTTCAGCCCACGCCCTGAGTTTGGACAAAGGTCAGCCTTTACCTCTCTTTGCATTGAAAGACCTTCATTCAGGGAAGCTGACTCATAGTAGCGACTTCCATGGCAAGGTGGTCTATATCGATTTTTGGGCCACTTGGTGCTCCCCTTGCTTAAAAGGCTTGCCTAAATTAGAGACGCTACAGAATAGTTTTTCTAAGGACAAATTTGAAGTCATCGCAATCAATGTGAATGACGACGTTGATACGGTCGAAACCTACCTCGAACAAATTGGTCTAGACCTCTTAGTGCTTTCTGACCCGATGAACTTAGTGCTAGAGAGCTTTAAATTAAAAGGCATTCCAACAGGCTACCTTATCGATCAACAAGGCCAAATAGTACTTGTTCATACTGGCTACGGGGCCGATTTCATTAAGCATCTGGAAAAAGCAGTGCGCCAACAAATTAACAAATCATAAGTTTTACGCGATGGATATTTCGAGTCTCATTGATATTTTCTGTTTTAGCAATTGTATCGAGGGAGGAATTACTGAAAGCAGTGCCCCGCTTTGGCTATTATTTTTTAGCGCGTTTATTTCGTCAACCGTGGCCCCCGGCGGCTCAGAAGTCCTCGTGGCCGCACTGGCCAGCCAAGCTCATTACAGTCCAGGCACTATTATTAGCATCGCCACATTGGGCAACACCCTCGGCGCAATCACCACCTATGGCTTAGGCCGTTGGCTAAGCCATAATTACTCTCCTGAGAAACTGACCAAGTATCAATCCGCYATCAATCAGGTRAAAAAATACGGYGTGATAAGCCTTTTGGGCTCCTGGCTACCGGTCATTGGCGATGGCCTATGTTTCGCCGCAGGCTGGCTGAAAATACCGCTCTTATACGCCACCGCACTGATCATGCTGGGTAAAGCCGCTCGTTATAGCGCCATCGTATATTTATTTAATTAAGCCTTCTTGGTCTCTAGCGAATCTCAGTCGCTAGTCCATGTTAGGCAATAACCCGCCTGGCCTTTGGGCGCGGCAAAGCCGTCACACACCCATCCCCCTAACACTGCCGCCAATTGATCATCATAATAAATCAGTGGCGTTCGATCCCTTAGCCACGGGGGGATTTGATAATCATGCATTAACTTTTTAAGCGCCTTGGTTTTCGCCTTGCCCTGATGCTCCGCTCGAGAAGGCCTACACTTTTCACCGCCCTGCCGAAACCTGACCGACACCTGCTCACCGCCAACAGGCTTTCTTAACGCGAGCGCTTGCTCATGCTCTGGATCGACTTGCGCCACCAAACAACCTAATCCAGAGATCACCAAGGTTTCTGAGAAATCCCACGCCAATACTTGCTGAGTATCTAGCGGGGTTTGCACAGGCATGCCGTACAGCCAATGCTCATAACGCCGCACCTCCGCCACACCCCACCGTACCAGCGGCTTTCCGTCTATCGGCGCAGCTATTACTTCACGTAAGATCCGTTGCAAATTGACTCGGCTCGGGTAAGGCAAGTTTAACTTTTTTAACCAACCGCGAATTAATTGACCTTGAGTGATTTCCGGTAGCGGTTTTAAACAACGAATATCTAAGCGTTGCTGCTTATCCATCGCCTGCTCATAAAAAGGCGCCAACAACAAATCCATTTGCTGGTTTTCCATACGCAGCAATTCAGCACTTCGCGCCATATTGCTCGCAGCAGCCGGCCAGCGGGATTTTAATAAGGGCATTATTTCACTACGCACATAATTCCGATCATAACGCCGATCGTCATTGGACGGGTCTTCAACCCACTTCAGCTGATGCGCCTGGGCATAAGCTTCAATCGCATCTCGGCTGACATTAAGTAAAGGACGCGCTAACAGCATATTTTCAAATGCGCTAAGAGCCGCCATCGCAGCCAGTCCTGTCGCACCACTGCCTCGCATTAAACGCAATAGTAACGTCTCTGCTTGATCATCCTGATGATGAGCTAGAAACAAAACATCCGACCCACTTAAGTGCGTTTTAAAAACCCCGTACCGCGCTTCTCGAGCCGCCGCTTCCAGCCCTGCAGAATGATCTAAATCAACATTCACTCGCTCAATAGACAGGGGCACTGCGAGCTGATCTGCAACAGATTGACAGTGTTTTTCCCAACCAAGTGCTTGATCTTGTAACTGATGATTCACGTGCACAGCATGCAATGTAACGCCATCAAAGCGCGCCACAATTTTCGACAAGGCCAGTAGTAATAAATGGGAGTCTAAACCGCCGCTATACCCAACCCACCACTGACAATTAGACCGGTTCTCTAACGTCAAATGCGTCTCAATAAACTGTACTAAGGTTTCATCTATAGTCATTAAGCTTGCACTCGAACACAGTTGTAATAAAACTCACCACCAATAAAACGCCACACGTCTAAATAATCCAACTGAATCGATTCAATGTTCAAGCGAGATTCACATAAAAAAAGCCACGTATAACAAACGACTTAACTCGCTAAAGCGCTTTATTGGTAATTAATACTCACGTCGCCTACACCTCGCAGCTGACGCAATTGATTAATCAGGTCTTCGTCCGGCAGTAGGCGCCATTCATTCCCTAAGGTGATCCGTGCCTTCTCGTTACCATTTTGGTAATTAATTTCAAAACGACAGTTACCACTATTATAAGGCTCCAACAATTTCCTTAATGCCTGCGTRAACTCAGGYTCAACCAGCGTGCCGTCCAGATCCATTAGTACCCGCTTGGCGTAATTTTCACGGGCCTGYAAAATCCCTTGAATGCCAGCCGCTCTCATTTTTAAGTTGCCCGAAAAATCATCTTGGCTAACTTCGCCCTCAATCACTAGAATATTATCTTTGACCAACAGTGCTTGATGCTTTTCATAGACCTCAGAAAAAACCGATATCTCAATGCGCGCCGAGCGATCATCCAAAGTAATAAAACACAACTTATCACCCCGCTTACTTCTCATGGTTCGCTGAGCAATGACCATCCCTGCAATAGTCACTTTCTGGTTTCGTTGAGGCTTTAAATCCACTACTCGATTAGAAATGAAATGCTTAATTTCATTTTCATACTGATCAATGGGGTGCCCAGACAAAAATAAGCCCAGAGTCTCTCTTTCTCCCTTCAGACGAAGATCATCCGACCAATCGGGTGCTTGAATATACTCACTACTGGACACTACGTCTTCAGAAGTGTCAGCAAACAAATCCACTATACCGCTGGCCTGGCTCGAGTGGAATTGTCCCGCAGCTTTCACTGCCTCCCCCACAGAAGCCATTAGGGTCGCCCGCGTCTCACCAAAGCAATCCATTGCGCCGGCTCGAATCAACCCCTCAAGCGTTCGGCGATTGAGCTTTTTCAAATCCACTTTACGGCACAGCTCAAACAAGTCTTTAAACTCGCCGTCTTGCCCACGGGCATTAAGRATTTCTTCTACCGGGCCTTCACCCACCCCCTTAATAGCGCCTAGGCCATAAATGATTTCGTCATCGACGCCTACTTTAAATTTATACATCCCCTGATTCACATCTGGGGGTAGCAAGGTCAAATCCATCTCGCGGCATTCTTCAACCAGAATCACCACTTTATCGGTATTGTCCATATCCGCAGACATAACAGCGGCCATAAACGCCGAAGGATAATGCGTCTTTAACCACGCAGTTTGATAAGACACCAGCGCATAGGCGGCGGAATGAGATTTGTTAAACCCATAACCGGCAAACTTTTCCATCAAGTCGAAAATTTCAGTGGCTACTTTCGCCTCAATGCCATTATTTAAAGCGCCTTCATTAAAGAATACCCGCTGCTTGGCCATTTCCTCGGGCTTTTTCTTACCCATGGCTCGCCGTAACATATCGGCTTCACCCAAGCTGTAGTTGGCCAATACCTGAGCAATCTGCATTACCTGTTCCTGGTAAAGGATTACCCCATAGGTATTTTCCAGTACCGGCTTCAGGTCCGGATGAGGGTACTCCACTTGCGCCCGACCGTGCTTACGATTGATAAAGTCGTCAACCATGCCCGACTGCAACGGCCCCGGTCGAAACAGTGCCACCAAGGCGATAATATCTTCAAAACTACTGGGCAGTAGTCGACGAATCAAGTCTTTCATACCACGCGATTCAAGCTGAAAAACCGCCGTGGTCCGGGCCTCTTGCAACAACTTGAAACTAGCTCTATCGTCTAGCGGAATTTGCGTGATATCAATCAACGCTTCGTCTTGCTTGGTTTTACGCTGATTAACAGTAATCAACGCCCAATCAACGATGGTCAAGGTTCTCAAGCCTAAGAAGTCAAACTTAACCAAGCCCACTTGCTCGACATCATCCTTGTCGTACTGAGTCACCAAGTTACCGCCCTGCTCATCGCAATAAAGCGGAGAGAAGTCAGTTAACTTAGTGGGTGCAATCACCACCCCACCGGCATGTTTACCTACGTTACGGGTCATGCCTTCTAACTTAAAGGCCATCTCCATAATTTCGGCGGCTTCTTCATCCTCTTCAACGAAGGTTCGGAATGCTTCCTCTTGCTCCATGGCTTCGGACAGAGAAATCCCTACTTCGAAGGGRATCAATTTCGATAACTTATCCCCTAGGCTGTATGATTTYCCTTGCACTCGCGCGACATCACGAACCACCGCCTTCGCGGCCATGGTGCCGAACGTAATGATTTGCGACACCGCCTGGCGACCATAGGTATTGGCCACATAGTCAATCACTCGATCTCGACCTTCCATGCAAAAATCGACATCGAAATCCGGCATGGAGACCCGCTCGGGATTCAGGAATCGTTCAAATAGAAGATCGTATGCGATCGGATCAAGGTCAGTAATCTCCAACGCATAAGCCACTAACGAGCCTGCGCCTGAGCCCCGCCCTGGCCCTACAGGGATTAAATTATCTTTCGACCATTTGATAAAATCCATTACGATAAGAAAGTAACCCGGAAATCCCATCTGATTAATAATATCTAATTCAAATTGAATTCGTTCATCATAAGGTATACGGCTCTGCTGATAATCTTCAGACTCTTTGTCCAAGATACTCAGCAATCGCTTCTCAAGCCCTTTTTTTGACTCTTGCTCGAAAAACTCTTCAATGGTCAGGCCTTCGGGAATTGGGTAATTAGGAAGGTAGTTTTTCCCTAACTCCACCTTCAAGCTACAACGCTTAGCAATCTCTACGGTATTTTCAATGGCTTCAGGAAGATCTTCAAATAACGCAATCATTTCCTCAGAGGAACGGAAATACTGTTGATCACTGTAATTTTTCGCCCGACGCGGATCATCCAGCGTCCGCCCTTCATGAATACACACCCGCGCCTCATGCGCGTCGAAATCGTCACTAACGATAAAACGCACATCATTAGTCGCMACCACAGGGCAATTTTCTTCCAGCGCTAATTCAACCGCCGAATGCAAATAATCTTCTTCATACTCTCGCCCAGTACGGTGAACTTCTAAATAAAACCGGTCAGCAAAAACCGTAGTCCATTCCCGTAGATATTTTCTTGCTTCCTCCTTATTCCCCGCTAATAAGTTTTGACCTATTTCACCACTACGCCCCCCCGAAAGAACAATAAGCCCAGCATTGTACTGTTTCAATACTTCGCGATTAGTGATGGGGACATTGAGCTGTTGATTGTGCAAATAGGCTTCAGATATTATTTCAGTGAGGTTTCGGTAACCCACCTGATTCTGAACTAACAAAGTCATCGGCCGGGCCATGCCCTCAGGATCTTCATTTTCGAGCCAAATATCTGCACCGAAAATGGGTTTAATGCCCTCAGCAAAAGCCGCCTTTTGAAACTTAACCAATGCAAACAAATTAACGTTATCAGTGATCGCTACAGCGGGCATTTGAWTCTCTGTAGCCGCCTTCACTAGCTTTTTAACCTTAACCAGGCCATCGACTAGAGAGAACTCACTGTGTAACCGTAAATGTACGAATTCTGCTTTCATACTTACTCGGCTTCTCTCAATTGTTGTAAAACTAACTTAACTGGACCAAATGATTTCCGATGTATAGGAAGAGGCCCTAACTCATTCAGTGCGGCAATATGTGCCTTTGTAGGATAGCCCTTATGTTGCGCAAATCCATAGCCGGGAAAACGCTCGTCCATTTCCGCCATTTCATTATCACGATACACTTTTGCCAAAATAGACGCTGCACTAATGGCGGGAATATAGTGATCACCCTTCACCACAGCTTCACTAGCGATCTCTGTACTCGGTAACCGGTTACCGTCGACAAATACAAAATTGGGCGTGACAGGTAAGCCTTGAATTGCTCGGCTCATGGCCAGCAGACTCGCCTGAAGGATATTGATCCGATCAATGTCCTCCACCTCTACCCGACCGATGGCCCAAGCAAGCGCGGTGCTTTGAATTTCTTCATTCAGAGCGACACGTTTTTTCTCGGATAGTTTCTTTGAATCATCTAGCCCTTCAATGACMTGAGCTGGATCTAATATCACGGCAGCMGCGACCACAGCCCCCGCCAAGGGACCTCGCCCGACCTCATCGACACCGGCGATTAACTGTGAGCTTTTAATTTTCTTAAAATAGCGAATTCGAGCGGGATGGTTTTGAATCGTATCGGTGACATTCATAGCAGAAGAGAGACGTCCTAACATGCAGTAAAAATAAGCCTAGAGTCCAGGCTGACGCCAAATTTCGATCGCGGTCAATCAATCAACTTCAATAATGCCGTCGCAGCTTGCTCACTTGCATTACATTTAAGTTGACGATGGATCTCGTCAAAGCGTCGCTGCAATCTTACCACCTCTTCCGATCCAAAGCAGCGCAGTAACGCGCTTGTTAGATTCGCTTCGACCATGTCTTTCTGGACAAACTCTTCTACCAAGCGTTCATCAGCAAGTAAATTGGGAAGGGAAATATACGGTGTTTTCACCCAGGGTGAAATCAACAAGTGTGACAACCAACCCCATTTGTAGGCCACCACCATCGGGCGCTTCAACAGCATTGCTTCCAACGTTGCGGTGCCCGAAGTCAGTAGCACCACATCCGATGCGGCCATGACCGTATGGGCTTGACCATCAATGATAGTGACCTTTAACTCGGGCGCAACTTCTTGCAACTGCTGAGAAAATTGTTCGTGGCGCTGACTATTGGCTGCTGGCACAACAAATTCCAATTCGGGGATCTTTCGCTTTAACGCCTGCATAGTTTTGATGAACGTTGGAGCAAGGTGCTTTAACTCGCCCTTTCGGCTGCCCGGCAACACCGCAAGTAACGGCTTKTCCATCGGCAAATCAAGCTTCTGGCGAGATTCCTGTTGCTCAACATGAAGGGGGATTTGATCCGCCAGCGGATGCCCTACAAAGGCCACTTCTGAATCATGCTGCTGATAAAATTTGGCTTCAAAGGGGAACAGCGTCAACATTAAATCGACCGCTTTTTTGATTTTTTTAATGCGCCCCTGGCGCCATGCCCACACCGATGGACTCACGTAATGCGCAGTAACCAACCCCGCTTGCTTGAGCTTAGCCTCTAAACCAAGATTGAAGTCAGGCGCATCAATACCAATAAAAAGATTCGGCGGATCAGCACAAAGCCGCTCGGCCAACTCTTTTCGCATGCGTAAAAGCTCACGAAGACGGGGTAATACATCGGCAATGCCCATCACTGAAAGCCGATCCATGGGGTAAAAACTCTCAAACCCCAACGCATGCATCTTATCGCCGCCAATTCCGATGAACCGGCAATCCGGAATCTGTTTTCGAATCGCTTGCATAAGCCCAGCACCCAGCAAATCACCAGACGTTTCACCGACCACCATTGCAATCGTAACCAAGGGAGGGGTATTAGAGGTTGAATTCATTAAGATTTAATTCAGTAGGAATTGAATGGGTATTTTTCACCAAGCACCCACGACTAGCAACCATTATTTAATGGCGGTGATTAAAAGCTGCTAGCGAACGATGCCGCGCTTGGAGGACTTAATGGAATCGATAAACAGCTGAAGTCGCTCACCAATATCCTTTGATGACTCTATTTCGGATAACGCCTGCTTCACCGTGAGTCCTTTTCGATAGACCGTTTTATAGGCTTGGCGTAACGCCTGAATATCTTCGGCAGCAAAGCCCTTACGACGCATGCCTTCAAAGTTCATGCCGCGAGCGGTGGCATTGTTACCCTGAACCATTAAAAAAGCAGGCACATCATTAACAATCACCGACGAGATGCTCGACATACTGTAGGCCCCAACCGAGCARAACTGATGCACTCCGGTCATACCACCTAAAATCACATAATCCCCGACAATGACATGCCCGGCTAAAGCCGAATAATTAGCCAGTACCACATGATTGCCAACAATACAGTCATGACCAATATGCACATAAGCCATGAGCAAATTATCATTGCCTATAGAAGTGACGCCTTGATCCTGTACCGTACCCCGATGAATAGTCACATACTCGCGAATTACATTGTCATCACCAATCTCTAATCGAGTTGGCTCACCCGCGTATTTTTTATCCTGACAGTCCTCACCAATAGAAGAGAACTGGAATATTTTATTATTTTTACCAATTTGCGTTGGGCCCTTAATAACCGTGTGCGGACCAATCACGGTACCACTATCGATCTGTACGCCTGGCCCAATAAAAGACCACGGCCCAACTTCAACGTCGGGCGCCAATTCAGCTTTAGAGTCAACAATTGCCTGCGGGTGGATCAAAACTAAAGCCCTTTATCGGCACAAAGAATAGTTGCCGACGCGGTGAACTCGTCATCTACCATGGCTTTACAATCAAACTTCCAAATACCGCGCTTTTCAGTGACAATTCTGGCCTCAAGCATCAGCTGGTCACCCGGAATCACTTGACGTTTGAAACGGACTTTATCCGCGCCAACGAACATATAAATCGAACCATCAGCGGGCTTCTTATTCATCGTTTTAAAGCCCAAGATACCTGCCGCTTGTGCCATTGCTTCAATAATTAAAACGCCAGGGAAAATCGGGTAGTCAGGAAAATGGCCTTGAAAAATGGATTCATTCACAGTGATGTTTTTATAAGCAAGGATCGACTCGCCTTCTTCCAACTCAAGCACACGGTCCACCAATAAGAACGGGTAACGGTGTGGCAAATATTCTCTAATCTCTTGTATGTCCAACATAATTACAACCTAGGTTTATTCTAAAAGTGTTTATCCCATCTGCCTATCTTATTCGCTACTCGTCTAGCACCTTCTTCTCTAGCACTTTCAATCTTTTTGCCATGCTATCTAACTGCTTAAAGCGAGCCACGTTCTTTCTCCACAACCCGCTTTCTGACAAACCTGACCCTGAAGAATAGCTGCCTGAACGATTGATAGACTTGGTGACCAAGGTCATTGCCGTCACATGAACATGATCAACAATAGTCACATGCCCCACCACACCGACGCCGCCGGCTATGGTACAGCATTCACCAATGACACTGCTACCCGCAATAGCGCTGCAACCCGCAATGGCAGAGTTTTTGCCGACCACTACGTTGTGAGCAATCTGAACTTGGTTATCGAGAATAACGCCGTCTTCCAACACGGTATCATCGATTGCRCCGCGATCAATGGTCGTACCCGCACCAATTTCAACGTCATTACCCACTTTAACGCCACCCAGCTGAGCAATTTTTTGCCAGCCACCTTGATCAGGAGCAAAACCAAAACCATCCGCACCAATCACCGCACCACTGTGGATAATTACGCGTTGACCAATGCATACACCCTCATAAATCACCACATTGGGGTTCACTACGGTATTCGCACCAATCGATGACTCTTCACCGATAAAGGCATTGGCCCCAAGTACGACCCCGTCGCCAATAATTGCACCGGCTTCGACCACCACATTGGCTGCGACGTATACGTCGGCACCCAGACGAGCATCGGCGGATATTAGGGCGCTGGGATGWATAACGCCTGAACGCTCAGGCCGTCCTCTACGAAACAAGTGAGACGCCTTGGCATAGCCCAAATAAGGATCATCCAAAACCAAGGATACTCCTTGGAATTGGCTGGCATACTGCTCTTTCAGCAGCACTGCGGATGCGCCAGTGGAAGCAAGGTATTGTAGATATTTAGCTTGTGCGAGAAAACTGAGTTGGCCTACGCTAGAGTTTTGCAAAGTGCCCATGCCAACAAGCTGAACTCGACCGTCACCAATAACGCGGGCACCAATATGCTCCGCCACCTCTCCGACAGTCAAAGCTACTTTTTTAATTGCCAAACCACTTCCCCCCAAACTTCATTCAAGAACCAGGAAAACGCCTCTAAAACACTTAATTTCAACGCGTTAAGGACCACCACGCAACTACAGGGTGATTAGAGAGCAGATTTTATCGATTAACAAGACGAAAATGAAGGCCTAAGGGTTAAGCAGGGTAAATACAAAACACATAGGGTCCAACTCGCTTAGATAAGGCCAACACGACTGTGTTATTAGATTAGGGGCCACTATCAAAAAAATAAGGCCATTGTTAATGGCCTTATTGGTGCGATTATTGGTGCGACTGTTACGCTATTCAGCAGCCAATTTTGCGGGCTGATTAATTTTAGACGTGACTAATTTAGTGATATCCGCATCACCTTGATAATCCACTAAGGCTTCTTTACGAAATACTAAAGAATATCCGCCTTCAGTCATCACATCTTTAACCGCTTTCTGAGCACGCTCAAGCACAGGCGCGAACAATTCTTGCTGCCGCGAAACCAATCGGCGCTGAGATTGCTGAGAAATAAACTTCAGCTCATTRGAGGCCTGWGTACCYTCTTCAATTARGCGRCGRTTTTCCGCTTCGCTCATGATGGCACCGTCTTTGGCYTGYTTTTCTTTTAAACCTTGAATTTTAGCTTGCAGGGCCTTAATTTTTACTTCTTCGCCAGAAAACTCGCTTTTTAGCTGGGCAGTAATGGCCTTCACTTCATCGGCACCCGATACGGCGGCCTGCACATCCACTACCGCAAACTTAACCCCCTCTGCATTTGCCATAGACACAAAAAAAGCCATCACGAAAAAGCTTAGGTATTTAGAAAATGTACGCACGATCTGTTTCTCCGAAAATATAATTGAATGCACTAGTTATTGAATGTACTAATTAAAGTTACTCATTGAATYCCCTTGGGTTTACCCAAAARCCCCTAAAAMGTTCGWCCYAAYTCAAATTGAAACGTTTTAGTGCTATCGCCATCATCGTCACCAAAAGGCTGGGCAATAACAAATGAAAGCGGCGCTATCGCGGTCATCCAAGTCAAACCCACACCCACTGAGTAACGCAACTCTTCAAAATCAAAGTTATTGGACTGACCATCAAACCTTCCAGAGCCAATATCAAATTGATCACGGTCAGTATCAAACACATTCCCCGCATCAATAAAGAATGCGGTTCTAACCGCTCGTTTATCTTTAACAAAAGGAACCGGGAAAATCAATTCAATACTGCCTTCCACCAAGGCATTACCACCAAATGGGTCCCTATCGATTACGCAATATTCTTTCAAACCATTGCCAACATCAGCTGAACCCACCTCTCCGCTCACCGCGTCACAGCGATTATCCAAATCAAGAAGCAACTCAGTACTTTCAGGACCCAAGGTATTTTGTCTATACCCTCTTACCGACCCAAACCCACCAGAGCGGAAGTTTTGGAAGAAAGGAAGCTCAGACGTATCTCGAATGCCATCGCCAAACCCAAGCTCGGTGCGCAAGCGAACCGTCCACGCGTTGCTAATAGGGAAAAACACTTGCCCTGTATAAGAAAGCTTATAGAACTCAAGATCACTGGCGCCGGGTAAACCAAGTTCAAAATTAAGTTGCTGAGACGCCCCATCGGTAGGGAACAAGCCTCGGTTCAAAGTGCTCCACACCCAAGTGGCGGATACATTAAACACCCCAAACTCATCATCCTTTTTAAGGAAGTCGGATACTTCTGCCACAACAAGCGCGTCAGAGCCTTGGATAATTTCAGTCACGCTGTAGCCCAACGAAAATCTCAAGCGTTCATTCTCATTGATTGGGTAGCCAAACGTAAGATTACCGCCCTTACTATTGGTCACTGTCCTGGGCCCGTTGCCTTCCTCAAAATTTGTTTCATTAAAAAACAAATTAAACCCACGACTCACGCCATCCACGGTGTAAAAGGGGTTATCAAAACTGAAGTTGTAATTATCCTGGAAATCGCTGTGATTCAAAGACACCGACACTCGATTTCCCGAGCCCATGAAATTTGACTGACTGAGATTAAGGCTAAACACTAAGCCACCCTCACCGCCAGAATAGCCCAAGCTAGCCCCTAGCTCACCAAAAGTACCCTCTTCCACGACATAATTGACATCAATAAGATCGGCAGATCCTGGTACACGTGGCGTTTCAACATTCACGCCTTGAAAGAAGCCTAATTGATTCAATCGTACTTTAGAGCGCTCAATTTTTTGTCCCGATGCCCAGGAACCCTCAATTTGCCTCATCTCTCTACGTAAAACCAGGTCAGCAGTGGAGGTGTTGCCGACGAAATTAACCCGGCGCACATAACTTCTTAGCCCTGGGTCAATAAAGAAAGTCATATCAACACTACGATCCTCTTGATTGATCGTAGGAAAACCATTGACCTTGGAGAAAATAAACCCTTCGTTTCCTAACCGCTTGGACAATAAGGTACTACTCAAACTCACCAATCGATTGGAGAAAAAGCTACCTTCCTGAATTAGAATTAATTTCAGCAGCGCCTCTTCCTCAATGGGCAGATCACCCGCCAAATCTACACGATTGACTTTGAATCTTGCGCCCTCAGAGACATTAATAGTGATGTAGACATGCTGTTTATCAGGGCTCACCGACACCTGAGTGGACTCAATGGTAAAATTTATATAACCCCGATCCAAATAATACGACCGTAGCGKCTCCAAATCCCCGCTCAATTTCTCGCGTGCATACTTGTCGTCTTTCTTAAAGAATGACCAAAAGCCTGGCGTTTTTAACTCAAAAATCTCACTCAACTGCTCGTCTGTGTACACTTTATTACCGACGATGTTAATGTGCCTAATCCCAGCCACATCGCCTTCAGTAATATAAATATTGAGCGCGACGCGGTTACGATCTTCTTCTTCAACAATGGTCTCAACTTTCGCGCCGTATCGACCTTGAGAGATATATTGACGCTCTAGCTCTAAATTAATTCGTTCCAAATTAGCACGGCGGAATACCTCGCCTTCAGCCAAGCCAGATTGCTTAAGGCCGTCTAACAAGGCCTCCTTATCGATGGTCTTATTGCCTTCAATTTCAATACTGGAAATTGAAGGCCGCTCTTCGACCTTAACAATCAAAACATCGCCGTCTCGCTCAAGACTTAGATCACTAAAGTTACCGGTTTTAAATAACTGACGCATGGCTCGACGCAGTACCACTTCATCGACCAAATCACCGACGTTGATAGGTAAGGCATTAAACACCGCTTTCGCAGAGACCCGTTGCAAGCCCTCAGCTCGAATATCGGAAACATAAAACTCCTCAGCTTTAGTTATTGAGGAGAGAAAACAAAAAAGTAACCCAACAAGAATATAATATCGTTTCATTCGTGATTCTTAATTTATGATTGCTTGAAATAGTGGGTTTAGAACCACCTAGAGTTCAGTATTAGAGTAAAACCCTAACCACGTCGTTATACATTGCCAACATCATGAGTGCGCCAATAATGCTCAGGCCAATTTTAACCCCCGCCGCCTGAACCTGATCGGAGACCGGCTTACCAGTGATGGATTCTATTATAAAATACACCAAATGGCCGCCGTCCAAAACGGGAATTGGCAAAAGATTCAATACCCCTAGACTAATACTAAGGTAGGCTATAAACCCTAAAAATGCTTCTAATCCGTACTCAGCAGTAGTGCCGGCAATTTGAGCAATAGTAATCGGCCCGCTCAAATTATCCAACGCGATCAGCCCTTGGAGCATTTTCCAAATCGATTGGTAGGTAAGCACCATCCGATCCCAGCACTTATTCACAGCCGGTCCAACGGCAGCAAATAACGAATAACTAATCACTCGCTGTTGATCCGAACCAAAGCCCTCTGGCACCTCAGGCATTGCGCCAATTCTGCCAATCACCTTATCGCCCAACTCCATTCGGTCCGGCACAACCGAGAGCATATGCTCGGCACCTTGACGATCCACTAACACATTAATAGTCTTAAGCGAACTGGCCTGAATTACTTCAACCCAACGCTGCCAAGATTCTATATCAGCACCATCCACCTGTAGCACGCGATCCAGCTCATGAAATCCCGCCTTATCGGCGGGCCCATTGGCGACCAACCC
>NVVB01000014.1 GCA_002402085.1 Gammaproteobacteria bacterium | reverse complement strand
CCACGAGTCAGCGGAGACCAAGCCAGTAATCCACAATCTTCGTGCACTGCAATTTCATTAAGGTCCGGTTCGAACTGTCGACACATGACGGAGTATTCGTTTTGTATGGAAGCGATCCGTGGCAGAGAGAATTTATCAGAGAGCTGCAACCATTTCATCACCCCCCATGCGGTTTCGTTTGAAACGCCGATGTGGCGTATTTTGCCTTCCGTAATCAGCTGCTGACAGGTCTCCAACACCTCAATAAAGTTAGCTTCCACCGCTGCCGCATCAAACTTCGGTTGGAAGCCCCATTGCTTACCGAAGTGATAGGCGCCCCGATTGGGCCAGTGCAATTGATACAGGTCAATATAGTCGGTTTGTAAGCGCTGCAGGCTGTCTTCCAGCGCTTGTTTAATGGAGCTGCCCGTGATGGCGCTGCCTTCTCGAATCCACGAGTTGCCAGGACCTGTGATCTTGGTTGCAAGAATCACTTGATCGCGGGCTTTACGACTCGCAAACCAACTGCCAATGATGTTTTCAGTCGTGCCGTAGGTATCCACGGTGGGAGGAATGGCATACATTTCGGCGGTATCAAAGAAGTTAATCCCCTGCCCGACGGCATAGTCCATTTGCTCACGGCCTTCCGCTTCGGTGTTCTGGAAGCCCCAGGTCATGGTTCCCAAGCCGATTAAACTGACGTCAAGGCCAGTACGGCCAAGTTTTCGGTATTGCATCAATTGCCCCTTTACGCTGATATAAACGATACGCAGTATGCAAAAAGAAGGCGGTAATTTAAAGGGCCAATCACAAATCAATCGTAACCTTATATTTAGAGCGCTGGCCCGCCCTACCCCGGCAAGTGAGATTATTGTTTATTTAAGCCTTTTAAATAATTATTATCTCGTATCAACCTTACCCATAGCATCGACTAATTTCTTTATCGCAATGGGTTTTGAAATCAAGTCATTCATGCCGCAAGCAATGCAACGTTCTCTATATTCAGGGAGCACATGAGCAGTCAAGGCAACAATCATTACCTCTGACAATCCATTCTGTTGTTCGTATTTTCTAATTTCTTCAGAGGCTTCGTAGCCGGTCATAGTAGGCATTTCACAATCCATAAAAATTACATCAATGCCTACCCTTGGGACTTTACCTTCACCTCGATTCGCTTGCGAATAGGAACGTATGTAAGCGTCCAATGCCAATTTTCCATCTTCAACCAACTCTGCATTGATATTTAATTTTTTTAGCATGCCGCTAATCACTAACTGATTAACGCTATTATCCTCCGCCACTAATACGCGCATATGGCTGTAATCCGGCAATGCTTGCCATGTTAGGATTTAATAATTTGGCGGACCTGCTCAGTTATTTGGGGGGTAACCCAGATAAAATATACGTTGATTCTGAACGCAGACGCCTCCTTAGAGCGCAAATACAATCCCAAGGCAGCGTTGTAGATTTCGAATTACAACTTTATACAAAAGATCGTAGCATCATTGATACATTATATTGTGTGACTATGATTTATGATGCGTCGGGGAATCCAGTCCGTATTGATGGTGTGATTAAAGACGTTACCACGCAAAAGCGAAACGCTCAGCTTAGTCTAGAAAAAGAGCGAGCGGAAGCCGCTGCTCAGGCAAAAAGCCAGTTTTTGGCGAATATGAGTCATGAAATTCGTACGCCTATGAATGGTGTGCTGGGAATCGCCGAGTTGCTCAAGGATACTGGCCTAGATCCCATGCAGTCTCATTACGTCAAAGTCATCGCTGATTCTGGTTCATCCTTGTTGGCAATACTCAATGATATTCTTGATTATTCTAAAATCGAATCCGGCAAGATGGACATTGAATCAATTGGTATGCCTATTGAAAGTTTGTTGGATGATGTAACGAGCTTGTTTTCCATTAGGGCCTCGGAAACCAAGGTGGAACTGGTTACTGAATTCGGTGAGGGGATTCCCGATCAAATATACGGTGACCCCACTCGTATTCGACAAGTGTTGATGAACTTGTTAGGCAATGCGTTTAAGTTTACGTCTCACGGGTC
This sequence comes from Gammaproteobacteria bacterium, assembly GCA_002402085.1. Taxonomy (GTDB): domain Bacteria; phylum Pseudomonadota; class Gammaproteobacteria; order Pseudomonadales; family UBA3067. Next base: position 63,573 of record NVVB01000014.1, on the reverse strand, counting down.
AATCTTGTTAAGTTTAAGTTGTGCTGCGCACCCCGAAGGGGCTACTTTGTTACATTTTTCAGTCAAAGACACTGGCATCGGGATTAGTGAGGCAGGGCAGAAAAAGCTATTTCAATCTTACCAACAGGCTGAAGATTCTACTTCTCGTAAATACGGTGGAACCGGACTCGGTTTGTCTATCTGTAAGCGCCTGGTTGAGTTGATGGGCGGGAACGTAGGCCTGCAAAGCGAAATGGGTAAGGGATCGAACTTTTGGTTTACGTTGCCTTTGACGCTGGAGTCCAGCGAGAGTGTTGCTGCTGATAAAGAGGACTGTTTTTCTGAGGACTCTTTGTATGAAAGTGAGTTTGCTATCGATGGGTTTTTCTTTAGCGATAATAAACAATTAATAAAGACTTTAGAGGAGGGTGTCCGTGAAACCCGTAGCACCTTAAAGTTTTTTTCTTCTGCGTCGGATTTAGAGGTCGGGTATTTTAAGGCGCGTGATCATGGTGGCGATCAGGGTGCGGGGAAAAGTTTCATTTTTATTCATAGCCTTTATGATTCGAGTGCTGCTTTTGACAGCTTTAAATGCCTTGTGGATCGTTGTTCGGAGTTTACCAATGTTACGGTGGTTTATTTTTCAGAGCCGAGTTTCCCTGTCAGTTTGCATAAGCTAGATCAACGAATGTTTTCAAAAGCGACCGTAATGGAGCGGCCTGTTTCTGTTCGATCTTTTAAACGTGCTTGTTATATTGCCGGCCAAGATAAAGCGCGCGCAAGGAGTGATGTGACGGAGCACGTTAATAAGAACGAGTTCTTGAAAGGAAAACGTATACTGGTTGCTGAAGACAATAGTGTCAATCAACTAGTCATTAAACGTTTGCTGGAACATTACGGAGCGATTGTTGAAATTTCTGAAGATGGCTCTAAGGCATTGCAAGTCTATATCGATAGGCAAGTGGCAGCTTCTAAAAAGGGTGTTCAAGAGGCTGCGAGCGAGTCTTTTGATTTGGTTTTAATGGATTGTGAAATGCCTGTAATGGATGGCTTTGAATGCACTTCGGAAATTAGACGCAAGGAAAAAGATTTACATCTGACGCCGATAAAAATAGTCGCTTTAACGGCTCATGCGATGGCAGAAAATAGAGACAAGTGTTTGGACGTGGGCATGAATGATGTGCTTACAAAACCTATTGTTCGCAAAGAGCTAGAGCTAACACTTGAGCGGGCCGTTGCTAAGGTGAAGACTTAGTGCGCACTTTATGACTGCTTTTAGTTAGCGTTGCTTAGTGGCGCTAATGTAGGCGCCACCAATGATCAGGCCGGCACCGATTAATGTGCCAAGATTTGGAAATTCCTGATAAAAAATAATCCCAAGTATCATTGCAAAAACTACCTGTAAATAAGCGAAACTAGTGGCCCGGCTGGCAGTTTCCGTTTGCATGGCTTTGGTGAGTGCAACTTGGCCCACTTGTGTGGTTACCCCTATGGCAAGAAGGTAGAGCCAGGTGATTCCTTCAGGCATCACAAAATCCTCCCACAATAACAACACACTAATCGGTAGTGAGACTAGCGGGAAGTACATGACTATCACTAAGGGGTGCTCTGTTCGGCCTAATTTTCTGACCAGTACATAAGCCGAGGCACTGCCAAACGCACCCATTACGGCAATTGACATTGCAAATTGCTGGTCAGCCGAGGCACTATTTGAAAATAAAAACTCGGGTTGAACCACCATTAGTAGCCCTAAAAAGCTTAATCCAATGCAAATCAGGGTGGCACTAGAAGGGCGCTCCTTAAGAAAGAATACCGCTAGCCCGGCGGTGAACATTGGGTGAAGATACTGCAGCACAGTGGCTTGCGCCAAAGGTAGGTGAGTAATTGCGTAAAAAACGCAATTTAATGCTAGGAATCCAATTAGGCCTCGGGCGAATAATAATATTTTACGCTGGCCCAGAGGCGCAATGCCTTGCCGTTTAAGGGCAATGTAACTAATGATTAAAGACACTACCGAACGCGCGGCAACGATCTCCAATACAGGAATGTTCTTTTGACCGACCGCCTTTACAAACAATGACATAACGCTAAAAGCGAGCGCGCTTAGGATCATATAGCGCGCTCCTTTAGGAATGGATTCAAAAAAAAGCGCGCGATTATGGATTGTAATGATTCCTGTGTGGGTTATGGGTTGCAATTGAACTGCTATGGCATATAAAGGCTGCAACACATTGTAAATTAGATCGAATATTTGTTGTAGCGTAATTTTGGTGGGATATTTTGTATGACAGGGCAGGTATAAAGGGTAGGTATAAAGGGGTAGGCATAAGGAGGTATACGCAGTTGAGACGATGTGCTTAATTGTGTTCGGTGAAGGCTGGGATAAAAGAAGTGCTTGTTTTCAAGCGTTTAGCTTACTGGTCCATGATCCACGTTCGAGCCTCCACCGATGCCTTTGTCAAACTTCTGACGTTGCAGGGCGAACATCTGGTTTTTTATTACTTAGAGCAAACAATTTGATACTCACTAAATCTTGTTTCGTTTCAAAAGCCCAGGCAATATAGCTCCCATATTTCTAGCGTAGCCCGCTGTAAGACTATCAATTTATTCAATCATAAGAGAGATAAGGACAGTGAGTATTCGCCTTGGTTCAAAAGCCGTACGTGTCAGTTTGGTCGGAATGAAGCTGATCTTAGTGATGCTTTCGTTATCGATTGCTCCTTACTCAATGGCGAAAAATGATTGGATGGCCAATGCAAAAAAATCCATTGTGACGATCAAGTATAAGCAAGATCGCTTTAATGGCGTAATCACTTCCGCTGATGGGGTGGTGTTTTCGGTGTCTCATGGTTTTGATAACGACAAAGTACGCGCCTTGAGCGCTTCCCTCTACAATGGTAAAACGGTAAAGCTGGATCTTCTTTTTAATGATCCATACGCAGATGTTGCGATATTTAAAATTAGAAGCGCGCGAAAAAGTTTTCACTTCATTAAACCTGCTGCAAAAGCGTTAATCGCAGATAAAGTAACCGTACTCGGTAAGCTCAGTAGTCGTCAGCGATATTCAGTGATACAAGGGGCTGTGCTGTTTAACCAGTTGAACCTTCCTGATTTCGTTGGCGGACAGAAAAAATTTCTGCCTAAAAACTTTTCCTTTGAAAAGGGAATATTCCACTCAGCAAAAACCAAACCGGGTCTTTCGGGCAGTGCGCTACTGTCTGAAAATGGCCAGCTTGTGGGGATTAACAGCCTGATGCTAGGAAGCCGCGATGATAGTTCGAAGGGCGGGTTTACCATTGGAATCGATTTATATCTTAATAAAATTAAACAGCGTACGTCTGAAACCCTGGCGCTTAAGGGCCTGGAAGATAAGTTAGATTTCCTACTTGAAGGCTTAGAAAGCTATGGAAGTTACATGCTAAAGGATCAAGCGACCGCTGAATCGTTGGTAATAAAGTTGAGGAAGCAGTCTTTAGATCTCGCAACACGGAAAGGGTACAGCGAAAGTAAGGCCTTGCAATGGGTTTGGACGAGCTACATAGAAGAAGTGGATGCGCTTAAAAAACAAAATAACGATGCCGCTTAACAGTAACGTAGATTCAAAAGTAATCTGTCTTTAATTGGTTTTAACCTACATCGCTGTGCCTATTTGGCGTAGTGCGATGTAGATTAGTTTTAATTTCCCTAGTCCAATAATAAAAACACCTAAAAAACAAACTCACTCTTAAACCGCTTACCTATGAGCGTACTCTAAAGCGCCGAAGGATAGAGGTAACTCACCGTAGGCGGCGCCTCAAGAAACCCCACCAGTGTTGCCATTACCCCTGATTTTGAAATGCTTTCGATATAACGCTGATGATGGTCTGGGCTATTCCATATCTCGTCAAAAAGCATGGTTTGCTTGGGTTCATCAAACAGCACCTTGACCTGGCTGCAGCCGTCAAAGGACCGCACGTTGTCTAGGTTTTGTTGAATGAAGGCGATGGCTTGGTCGGCCTGGCCCGATTTAATTTTTGATTCTAATAGTACGTGAACTGCCATAATAATCTCCTGTTGAATGAGTGCTTATTAAACCAGTTGGTTTGTGGGGCGGTTGTTCAGAAGGAATCAAGACTGCCGTTTTTCGATCAATTGTAGTTTTTAATTTCGTTCGGGGTGTGTTGGTATCGGTTTTTGAAGGCCTTACTGAAGTGGGATAAATTGTCGTAACCTAGCTGGAGGGCTATTTCGGTCACGGATTGATCAGTATCGCTTAATAATTGATGGGCAAAGGCGAGACGCTTTTGGGTTAGCCATTGCTTAGGCGTGGTCTGGTAGTGCTTTTTAAAGTCGCGGTTAAATGTCGCAATGCTTCGCCCTGATAGTGTGGCGAGGTCGGAGACGCTTAGGTCGCTGTGGGCGTATTGGGTCATAAGGCGGATGATATTTCTTTTCGGAGAGGCTTTTTGTTCGAGTAGTAAATTGTTCCTTAGTTGCCCATGATTATCATGTAGGTCGATGAGGTTTAATAACTCGAGCAGCTTGTATTTCAATAGGGGCTTAGAATTGTTGAGCTGCGGGGCGCTACTGAGTAAGGATTCGAAATAGGTGTCGTATAACACATTACTTTGAAATTGAACGACTGAGGCCTGGTCAACGGKCGTTGACTCTCCGGAAGGTGTTTGGGCTAAGAACTCGGTGATTAGCTCAGGATTAAAAAATATTAAAAAGGCATTTAAGCGACCGTCTTTACTGTAGTAATCAGAAAATAGGTTGACGCCCTTCGGGAAAAAAATAAGCGCTTTGGGCTTGAGTTGGAATGTTTGATTGTCGGCGGAGGTAATGAGTTCGCTGCCGGATTTAAGGTAGACGATACAGGGCGCATTGGTATGGAACTCGATGTCAGTAAGCTCATCGACTAAGTCCTTATAAAAAATAACAGAGTCACCATCATGGAGTAAGGGGCTTACGTCGGACATGTGATAGAGCGTTTCCGGCACAATTAATAAGTTGTTCTCGCTGTACTGCGCTACGCTGGGCTTACTGGCCGGCATGGTTTTACATTCCTTGTAATCAGATAGAGAGCCGTTGGGTTCTGTGTCATTATTTTTGCTTGCTATGAATAAAGTAAACCTATCATGCAGGGGGGCTGTGGGCTAGCGGAGCCACGATTGTGAAGGCAATGAATCGCACCCCCACGCTTAACAATGGCTCATAATGCGATGTTCTGATGTGTAGCGGTTTTCTAGATTAGCCCATGGCGAGTGCGCCTCGACGCTTTAACCAGAGCGAATTACCCACCACGGTGAGCGAGGAGACCCACATGGCGATACAGGCCCATTCGGGCTGTAATATGAGCCCAATGCTAGGGTAGAGGATGCCTGCGGCGATGGGGATCATGAGTACATTGTAAATCAGGGCCCAGAAGAAGTTCATTTTGATGGTTTGCAGTGTCTTTTTACCCAGGGCGATGGCTTTCGCAACATCCAAGAGAGAATTGTTGATTAGAATGATGTCGCCAGTTTCTTTCGCCACGTCCGCACCTGAGCCAATGGCGATACCAATGTCTGCTTGCGCTAGCGCCGGCGCGTCATTGATGCCGTCGCCTACCATGCCTACKACCAGGCCTTTGGCTTGCCAGTGTTTAACTTGGTCTATCTTATCTTTGGGTAATACTTCRGCGTGRACYYGGYCGATGTTGAGTTGCTGMGCWACRTRRTKRACRGCTTGSGWGTTGTCGCCRGAGAYYAGYRCKGTGGTTAGGTTCATGGCTTGSAGTTGKTGRATWGCTTCGGCCGAATCGTGCTTAATGGGGTCGTTGAGTAAGAAGACGGCGATTACGTCGTCGCCTACGGCAAGAAAGACGCTGCTCTGACCGGGTTTTATTGCTTTCTTGAGTGCTGGGAAACTAGTTTCCGCGCAGGCGTTTGAATCTTGCTTAGGCTCATTTCTGCTGTCGCTGGAGCCTTGTTGCGAGTTTAGTGTAGGGGTGAGTTTAGGATTACGGACATAATCCCATTTACCCAGTTTAAAGGCCTGGTCTTGATAGACCGCTGAAGTGCCGAAGCCGCTTTGTTCATGTGACGCACTGACCTCTAGCAGAGTCAGGCGCTGTTTTTTTGCTTCGCGGGTGATGGCTTCTGACAGGGGGTGGTTGGAGTGTTGAGCTACGCTGGCGGCAAGTTGCAGGGGGCTGAAGTTACGGGCTTCAGTTGAGGTATCGTTAAGAATAAGATAATCCACAACTTCAGGGTGACCTTGGGTGACGGTGCCTGTTTTATCAAATAAAAGTACGTCCAGTTTAGAGATGCGTTCCAAAATGGAGGCCTTCTTAAATAATATGCCGCGCTCTAAGCCTAAACCGCTGCCCACCATGATCGCGGTAGGGGTGGCTAACCCCAGGGCGCAAGGACAGGCGACTACTAAGACGGTGATAAATAATTGGAAGGCAAATATAAAACGATCACTGTTATCGGGAATGGTCAGTGCAGGATTAAATTGCCACATCAAAAAAGTGCTGATGGCGATAAGTACGACAATAGGCACGAATACATTGGAAATGCGGTCGGCGGTTTTTTGGATCTCCGCTTTATCGCCTTGTGCTTGCTCCACTAAGGCGACGATTTGTGCCAGTAATGTTTGTTCGCCTACGTGTTGGGCTGTGAAGGTGATTTTGCCGCTTTGATTAAGCGTGGCGCCAATGACTTTGTCGCCTATGGATTTTTCTACGGGGAGGGCTTCTCCGCTGATCATGGCTTCGTCGACGAAGGTGCTGCCTTGAGTAATGGCGCCGTCCACAGGGATTTTTTCGCCAGGACGTACGACAATAATATCGCCTACCTGAACGTCGCTAAGTGGGATTTCAGTTTCTTGTCCGTCTTTAAGTATGCGGGCTTTATCGGCTTGTTGTGAGAGTAGTTTTTTCAGTGCCTGATTGGTTTTGCCTTTGGCTTGGCTTTCTAGAAGTTTACCCAACAAGATAAAGGTAGTGATCAGTGCRGAGGCATCGAAAAAGGTGTGGGCAAAGGAATCGATAAAAAACAAGGCGTAGACACTGTAAAAATACGCAGCCGATATGCCCAGTGAAACTAATACGTCCATGTTAGTGGCGTAGTTTTTGAGGGAGTGATATGCGCCGRCGTAGAAAACGCGCGCGCAGTAGCATTGTATTAACGTCGCGAATGCAAACATGATGTAGTTATTGACGGTGTGATCGTAAGGGTTCACGTACATTGTTAATACAATGGGCAGGGACCAACAGGCTGCGAAAATAAAACGTAAGGTGGCTTGTTTGTCGATTGCTGTCGTTTGGCTCGATCCGGATTCTAAGCGAGCAGGGTAGCCGGCCTTGCTAACGATTTTCACCAGGGCGTCTTGATTGAGGTGTTGCGGGTCAAACGAGACGTAGGCTTTYTCAATGGAAAAATTAACCTGTGCATGGTGAATGCTGGGGTGTTTGTTGAGTAGCTTTTCAATGGTTTGCGCACAGTTGGCGCRGTTCATGCCTGAGACATAAAATGCTACTTGGCGTTTTTCTGATTTATCGTTTTCTAAAACGGGGGCGGGATCGATTGTTTGTGACGGGGTTGTTGGTGTTTGTGTAGGTATTGTTGGTGTGGGTGTTGTTTGTGTAGGTGCTGTTTGTGTTGGTATCGTTTGTGTAGGATTTGTTGGTGAAGCTGCCAGCGTAGATGCATCCGGCTCATTTAATTCTTCGGAGTCTTGTTGGGTGAAAAATCCTTCTTCAATGATTGTTTGTTCTAGTTGGTGTAATGACACAATGTGCGGGGCATAATTTACTTCTGCGCATTGCTGCTCTAGAGAGACCGCTACGGATTCAACCCCATTGGTTTTATTGAGGGCAAGGGTCACCGCTTTTACGCAATGATTGCAACTCATGCCGTAGACATTAATCGTATCTTGTTTGTGTTGGCTCATGGGGCTCTCTAGTTCAGTTCCAGTAAGTGTTAGGCGACTACTTCAAAATCGTATTCGGCRAGGTCACTTATAATGGCTTGGAGATCGGTTTGTTCGGGGTGATAATTGAAGACCGCTTGCTCTGTTTTTAGATCTACGGAAACGTCAGAGGTTTGTTGGGCTGCGGTGATGATCTTGATTACGCGTTTAACGCAGTTTTGGCAGCTCATGCCTTTTACAGTGAATGTTTTTTGCATTGCTTTATGTGCTCCGGGGTAATAGGTGAGTGAGTGAGTGGGATAAGGATTAATGCCGGTCAGATAGTTTGAAGACTGTTTGAATTAATTCGTCTACTTTTTGCTTGGGGTCGCCTGCGCGTATGGCTTCTTGAACACAGCTTTCGATGTGGCGCTTCATGATTATTTTGGCGACTTTGTCCAAGGCTTTTTCTGCTGCGGTAACTTGATGAATGATATCAATGCAATATTTCTCTTCTTGAACCATGCGTGATATGCCACGAATTTGGCCTTCTATTTTTTTTAGCCGTACTTCCGCTTCCTGTTGAGTGTTTAGATCTATCATGAGTCATGCTCCTTTCGTGTTGCCGACAAGTGATTTAGGCAGGCAGGATTTGTTAGGGCGCCACAGATTCGATTGATACTGCTTAATAGCTACGTTTTAATTTGGTGTAACCGTTGATCCCATTAATTGAATCATCAGGGCCCTGATCCAGGGTGCCTCTTACAGTGGCTACGGTACCCCGGTAGGGTATTAAGGTCAAGCCGATGGGGGTTGAGGGGCGTGCGCAGCAGTACTTTTTGGCGCCATTTGGCGCTATGTTTCGGGAGGCGTTTTGGCCCATATTCGAGCTATCGGGGCGTTACTTGGGGTATTCGGGGTTGGCTGGCGTGTATTGCCGCTAAGCTTAAGAATCCTCTAAGATTTGTATACGTAGGAGTGCACAAACTGTTTCGTCTAACGAGTATTCAGGGTTACACTGAGCCCCCGTTTTTTGCCGTGTGTGTTACCTGTGTCTGATAAGTCGTCGAATCCTAAGTCTAATTCACCCCAAGAGTCTCCGTTGCGTTGGGCCCAGCCGTTAATATTACTCAGTGTCGTTAGTGTGGCGATGGGGCAGACGTTGGTGTTTGCGATTCTGCCTGCCATTGGCCGTGAGGTTGGTCTGTTGGAAATTCAGGTGGGCGGTATTATCTCTGCTTCATCGGTGGTGTTTTCTTTGGCGAGTGCGGTTTGGGGGAATCAAAGCGAACGCTGGGGACGAAAGCGGGTCATGATTATTGGTTTAGCGGGCTATACCATCGGGTCCTTGCTGTTTGCATCGATGTTTTGGTTTGGCTTGGAAGGCTGGTTGACGGGCGGCCTGCTGTTTGTTGGTTTGATGATTAGCCGAATGCTGCAATCAAGTGTCATGGCAGCGACCACGCCAGCCTCTACTGCGTACATGGCCGATATTACTGATGTTGATACACGTATTGCAGCCATGGGCAAGCTGGGCGCTGCGCAGAATATCGGTACGATTATTGGACCCGCATTGGGAGGCGGTTTAGCCATTATTAGCTTGTTACTGCCGCTTTATTTCGCGGCTGTAGCGACCTTGGTAGCGGGAGTGTTGGTGTGGAAGTTTCTTCCTGAGTCGCCTTAYCAACATAAAAATAMGGGCCCACAGGTGAGCCCAATCGAACTGATTGTGACGGCTGTAAAAGGGTACTTTGATCGTCGTTATGTGTCGTTTTTAGTGATTGGGGTTTCGATGTTTACGGCGTTCGCTGTGGCGCAGCAAACTTTGGGGTTCTTTTACCAAGATCGTATGGGCTTAGATGCTCAGCAAACAGCCCAAACTGTCGGGATCGCCATGATGATTTCTGCGGTGTGTTCATTGGTGGCGCAAGCTGTATTGGTGCAACGGTTTAGTTTTCAACCCATGACGTTGGTTCGTATTGGGCTTCCTATCATGGCCGTGGGGTTTTTAATCCTTGCCACCGCAGAAGAATCAATCTGGTTAATAGCGTGCATGGGCTTGGTGGGGTTTGGTATGGGCATGACTATGCCTGGATTTACCTCTGCGGCTACCTTATCCGWGGATGCCAGTGAACAAGGTGCTGTGGCAGGTGTGATTGCTGCATCTCCCGCGTTAGGGTTTATTCTTGGTCCCTTGGTGGGCACGACGTTGTATCAATTCGATCAGACCTTGCCGTATTGGTTTACCTTTTCGATGTTTATACCGCTGATTCTTTATGTTTGGTGGTTGAACCCAACAAAACCAGAGCAACGTTTATAGCGACGGCTAAAGGCCTTTTTTACGGGCCTTTTGTCGGGTTGTTGTATGGACTGCTTTTAAACGATTGTCCTAGATTTTGGCAGGCCCAGGAAACTCTAAGCGTAATAAGCGTTTTAAGACTTTGCCACTTGGGTTTCTAGGAATAGTGTCTATAAAAACAACGTCTTTAGGGAGCTTGAATCGCGCTAGCTTTTGATCGCAGTATTGAAGAATCTCCCGTTCTGAGAGTGTTTGTTTTTTTGCCACAATCACCGCTAAAGGGGATTCCCCCCAGCGTTCACTAGGCTGCCCAATAACAGCGACCTCTGCAACATCGGGGTGGCCAAGGATTATGTTTTCTATTTCGGCAGGGTAGACATTTTCGCCTCCCGAAATAATCATATCTTTAAGACGGTCTTGGATATAAACAAACCCTTGCTCATCCATCATGGCAATATCGCCCGTTCGTACCCAGCCGTCTATTAAGGTTTCTTTAGTGGCTTCGGGTCGATTCCAATACTCTTTCATCATGTGGGCGCCTGAAACCCAAACTTCGCCTTGTTCATTGGCGTCGCATTGTTGGCCATTGGGGTCCATGATTTTTACTTCTGTATGGAAAAATGCGCGGCCGGTAGAGCCTATTTTTTTCATGGCGTTGTCGGCGTCAATTAAGCACGCCGGGCCACAGGACTCAGTGAGCCCGTATATTTGATGGATGTTGATTCCAAATTCAAAATAAAGCTCGATTAATTTTACTGGTAAGGGCGATGCGCCGGATTGAATCCATCGCAGCTGGCTGTGGTCGAAATCTTTAAAGTCAGGCACCTGGATCATGAAGTTCAACATGGCCGGGACCAATAAAGCGTTATTGATACGTTCTGTTTCAATCAGCTCCCACGCCCTGCGCGGGTCGAACTCGCGCATCACAATGCTGGTTACGCCACGGTATATATTTAACGTAATCGGGATCAGTGCGCCGACGTGAAACATAGGCAGGGCGGCAAGGTATCGATCGTTGTCTCTCAAGTCGGCAGTGGCGGCAAAGGTCAGTATTGAAGCGATTGACGTGTTATGGGTGTGCACAACCCCTTTGGGTAAGCCGGTGGTGCCAGAGGTGTACATTATATAAAGCAAATCATCGTCACTGGCGAGTATGGGCGGCTCGTCGGTACTGCCTGCTTGCTGAAAGGACCGGTAATCTTTCGAGAAGTCAGCGTTGTTATTCGATGCCGAGACTTGGATCCATTGTTGGATRTGTGTTTTTTCTGTTAGTGCATGCAGCGTYGTGATTGGGTCGATAAACTCTTCGCCAAAGATTAACGTGCTGGCGCCGCTGTCTTTAACTATAAATTCCAATTCATCGGCGATTAAACGCCAGTTGATAGGCACCACTACGCCGCCTATTTTCGCAATAGCAAAATAGGCTTCTAGAAATTCTGCGCTATTCATTAAAATCAGTGCAACCCGATCACCYGGTTTAACCCCCGATTTAATTAATGAATTAGCAAGTTGATTACAGCGTGAATTCAGCGCGCCAAAGCTAAGGCGAAGGCCGCTTTGACTGTCAATATAGGCTTCGCGGTGTGCATTTAAATCGGCCCGGCGAGTGAGATATATTCCAATATTATTTTTCATTATCAATCCTTGTGATGGGGCTGCATGTGACAACGATAAATTGCTAAGGGAGTATAAGCTGATCTTTGAAAGGATTACAAAGGTGGCAAATTGATAGCGTTGGTAGGGCGCAGGGGTGAACGTGAATTGTCTTCGATGGAATGATCTAGTTAGGACAGGCGCGAGTGCTTTGCTGAAAAGGAAGGGGTAAAAGTACGTCTTGATTGTCAGTGGGTTTTATACGAAGTGGTTTTTTAATTAATTTTCATGCGTGAATAAAAAGCCCTGTCGTTGTAAACAGGGCTTTTATTTTAAAGTGCTGGGGTGACAAATGTACTTCCGCCTGGACCTAAAGGAATGTCCAAGCTAATCCAAATGCCAAACAAGGCAGTCCAAGAAATAAGGAAAATAATGGAGTAGGGGAGCATGGCGGCAATGATGGTGCCGATGCCGGCTTTGCTGTCATATTTGGCGACAAATGCGACTACGATGGCGAAGTAAGGCATTAGCGGGGTAATGATATTGGTGGAGCTATCACCGACTCGATAGGCGGCTTGGGTCACCTCAGGGCTAATGCCGAGCAAATAAAACATGGGCACGAATATGGGCGCCATAATGGACCACTTTGCTGAGGCGCTGCCGATTACTAAATTGATGGAAGCCGAAAATAGAATAAAAATGGTGATTAAAGCCACTGGGCCGATTTGTAATGTTTTTAACCATTCCGAACCGCTGATGGCTGAGATTAGCCCTAAATTGGTCCAGGCAAAATAGTTTACAAATTGCGCGGCGAAAAACATCAGTACTAAATAGGAGGCCATGGTAGCCATCGAAACTTCCATGCTTTTGATTACGTCATGGTCATTTTTAATGGTGCCTGAGCCAAGGCCGTAAGCTAAGCCGCATAAGCCGATAAAGAAGGCGATGATGGTGACTACACCACTCATAAAGGGTGACTTTAGAATGCTGCCAGTCTCTGCATTGCGCAGTATCGCGTCGTCAGGGTAGGTGCATAGCAGAATTAACACGCCTAATATGAGGGCTGTGATGCCAGCAAATCGTAGGCCTCGGTATTCCCCATGGGTGAGTGAACTGACTTCTTGACCGTCACTGTCTTGGTATTGACCTAGGCGAGGCTCGACTAGTTTTTCGGTGATCCACGCGCCAATAATCGCAATGTAAAAGGACGAGGCAATAATGAAGTAAAGGTTGGAGGCGGCATTGACTTCGTAGGCGGGGTTTACCAAGGCGATTGCTTCTGTGGAAATGCCGGACAATATTGCATCCACGGGGCCAATCATTAAATTTGCGCTAAAACCACCGGCTACGCCTGCAAATGCTGCGGTAATGCCTGCGATGGGATGCCGGTTAGCGGAGATAAAGACTAACCCTGCTAGCGGGATTAGTACTACATAGCCTGCGTCTGCGGCCAGGCTTGAAAGAATGCCAGCGAAGACTACAAAGAAGGTTAGAAGTCTCGGGGGCGCAGATAAAACAAGTTGGCGCAATAATGTACTAATAAGGCCAGAGTATTCGGCAATGCCAATGCCTAGCATGGCCACTAACACGGTACCCAGAGGAGCGAAGCCGGTGAAGTTGGTGACCATGTGAGTMAGGATTTTACGCAAGCCTTCACCGCTGACCAGACTGAATACTTCAATGTTATCGCCCGAGACTGGGTGGACGGCACTGACGCTAAGCGTTGCGGCGAGCCAAGAAACGGCAATGATGAATAAACTTAAGAACACAAACAGTGTGGTGGGGTGAGGGAGGCGATTGCCTGCGCGTTCGACTCGATCAAGGAATCGGCTTGCGAATGAGGAAGTTGTGCTCATGGATGTCCTTATCAGTGCGGTACGCACTAATGCTCGTTATTTGATCTAGAGGTTTGTTCACCTGAGACTACGGTAAATGCATAGAGCGATGCTAACAGAGATTGACGGGTTTGGTAAAAAGTTCCGCTATCAGTTAATAGTCTGTTGCTTGGGATTGCGTGTAGGGTTTAAACGGTGGTTTCTTTTATTTTTTGTGTGGCGATTTGCAGGGCTTTGAGCACACGGTCTTTATCGTAGTTGCGTACTTTGTTGATATCCAAGCACATGGCAAAGCCGTCTAATTCGTGCTCAATAAAGCTTTGCTCGGCGCCGAGCTCACTTCGAAAATCCAATACTTGGTATGTGGAGACGGGTTTACTAAAGCCTTTTACGGCGATTTGTTCTTTATCTCGACACATGACTTGATCACGCACCAAGGCGTAAGTTTCTTCGGAGATTAGTACTTCACTGGCTTTGGCCTGGGATTCGAGGCGGCTGGCTAGGTTCACTTCTTTACCGATGATGGTGTAATCCATTCGGCTCGCAGTGCCAAAATTGCCTACGGTACAATAGCCGGTGTTGATCCCCATGCGTATTTCAACTTCAGCGGAGATGCCTTTGGCGCGCCATTGTTGTCGTAATACCTTCATGTATTTACGCATTGCGATGGCCATCGAGACGCAGGCCATGGCGTCTTCTTTAGCGCCTCGAGAACTGGGGTCGCCGAAAAAGATCATGATTGCGTCGCCAATGAATTTATCGATAGTGCCGCCAAACTCATGTGCGATCTTGGACATCTCAGTGAAGTAGTTGTTGAGTAGCTCGGTGAGCGCTTCAGGCTCTAACTCCTCAGAGATGTCGACAAAGCTTTTGATATCAGAAAAAAATACGGTGAGCTTTTTACGTTGGGTTTCCAATTTAACGTCTTTGCGACCAGAGAAAATATTGCCCCAAATCTGTGGCGGTAGATACTTAGATAGTTTGCGTGCAAGAGCGGCATGTTGTTCGGTCTGCTGCTGAATTTTTCGTTGGCTTAGCAGTAGGGATTGCGCTTGGCGATGAGCAAAGTAAGAGGTGATGGATACATAAATACCCGTGCCAATGGCCGTGACTAGGGACACTAAGTCACCGGTGTGTACAAATGCATCACTAAAGCCGAGGCTTGTGACCGCTAACGTTGCTCCTAGGATCAGTGCGATATTATTGGTTAGCCAAACACGAATACCGCCAATCACCATCGCGCTGAAGAAGGACATGACGATAAAGGAGAAACTGGGAACGATGCTGAATTCGAGTAGCACCAAGAGAATGCCTASCGTGAAGGCGTCAGCAAAAATGAGTGCAACGTTGGTGGATTGTGAAAATCGACGACGAGCGATTCGAGCAAAGGCGATAGTGAGCAGCGGGTAAAGCACTACGCCGGCAATGAGGTATTGATTAATGCGCGTGAATTCGCCTTCCATGAGGCCCACGCTTAAAATTGCGGCGACCACCAAAAAAGCAATCACGCGTGTGGTATCACTAGGCAGAAGCAATCTTCGGCGTTTGTTATCCGGGGTATTTCGCT
This sequence comes from Gammaproteobacteria bacterium, assembly GCA_002402085.1. Lineage (GTDB taxonomy): Bacteria > Pseudomonadota > Gammaproteobacteria > Pseudomonadales > UBA3067. The sequence continues at coordinate 48,425 of NVVB01000014.1, read as the reverse complement.
GAATACGATTAAAGGCTTGTGAACTCATAAACGTTAAGTATTTTCGCTGTGAGTGGCGAGGTTTAAGGGCCTCAATTTCAAAAAAATCTTCCATCTGCGGGGCTAATCCTTAACACTTGGTTGGGTAAAAGCCACTGTATCACCGCAGCGGATATTTGACGAAATTATGGCCTTAGATGACAGTAAATTTATGTGTTTGAKTGTGTCGATTGAATGAGACATTGAATGCAGTATTCTATAAATCAGTGCGTTGTTTATATTTTATATTTTAATTTAGGGTATTTTACCCTTTAAAATAGTGACTTACCTTCATTATCTGACAAATTATTTGAATTGGTGCAAGTCGATGGCGGGGCTTGTATCAGGGGGCTCAGTATGCGACGGCTTTAGAGCGAGGGCAGTGCTAGGGGCGTGTGTTTACGTGGGGGCTTTTTATTCGATGTTTTTTTCGAACAGGGCCAGATATCGTTGTTCTAACTCGTTGAATTCACTTTGTAAGTTCAGTAAGTCTTCCGTTTTTGATTTGAGTTGGGTCTTTAATTGATTCGAGTCGTTAGCCGCCGGTTGGCTTATTTGCTCTGAGGGAGGGGCGTTTTCACTCTTTTCCCTTAGTTGCTCGTTTTCCTCCTCGAGCATTTGTACGGTGTTCATCATATTTTGACTGTCGAGGGTGAATTGCTCAATTATATTTTGCATATCGTCCTTAGGGGTGCCTTCGTCTTCTTCGCTTAGGCGATCCATTAGGCTTCGAACTGTCTCCTGAGAGGCGTCTAGCTCAGTTTCCAGTAGCTCAATGCAAGTGGAAGACTCGTTGAGCATGGACTCTAAACGCTCGGTATGGCCTGCGTACTTCTCGATTTGTTCAAGGTCAGCACCAGGCGCTGCTTTCATTTTCTCGAGCTCGTCTTTTAGTTTGGCGATGGTGCGGCTTTGTTCGAGGGTAACGTTGTGGAGTGCGTTGAGGTTTTGGTCGAAGTTCTTGGTGCCTTGTTGCTTGGGACTAAGCTTGGTGTCATCGTCTGCGAAGGCGTCTCCCACGTCGCTGAAATATTGTTGGTAGTTGTCGAGTTGCGCGTGTAGCTGCTCTTTATTTTCAGCTTGGTCGGTCATTGATTTAAGCTGTTGGTGAAGCGCATATTGATTGGGTTGTGTTGCGTTCCATTTTTTCTGTAAATCGAGGAATGCAGTTTTATAAGTTTTAAGTTCGCTGTTTTTTGTTTCAGCTTCTCGCAGTGCGCTTTCAAGTAAATCAAGCTCTTCTTGRCAGATATCGTTCTCGGGTACCGCTGGCGCTATAGGTTCTATTGGCTCGGGGGTAAGTGAAATTGCGAGCTTTATTAAGGGATCTTCTAAGTGTTGCCAGTAATCTTTGAGCTCTAGGGAGGCCTTGAGGGCATTGCGCTCTGCGGAAAGGTATTGAAAGCGAATTCCAATGGCTTGAAGTTTGGGTGCCATGTTGCTATTGATTTCGGGTTCTTTCTCATCCCCTGCAAACATGTGGTAGAGCTGTTTGGTTTTTTCGATTTCTTCGCTGAGGTATTCTTCATACTGCCAGGGCTGAAGTGCCTGGTTATTTTCTTCGGATTCTCCGGTTTCTTGGTTGTCGGGGTTTTCCGTATCGTCTTCGGGGTTTTCAAGGCGCTTTAGTTTGGTCCTTAATTTAAGCGTATAGGCCGCCAGTCCGGCGATCGCGAAGGAAATCACCAGGCCTAGTTGTGTCGCTGCTAATATGAGTATCTCCGTCAATTCCATGTATATCGAGAGGTCTCTTTTAACTGATTCGGTGCTTAGGGCGAAAGTCTTGCTTCAAGTTTACCTCGTGAATTTAAGTTGGGTTTAGGTGGTTGCTTCGTTAGGCCGGGTGAATTAATCGTTTGAGCTAGATTCCTTTGATCTAGAAATAATTGTGCTAGAAAAATTTGGACTCCGAGGCTTACCCAAAGAACATGGTTACGTGTTGATCTGGGTAGACTTCTGCGCCAGCAACTTACACTTTGCCTTATAATTAAGTATGGTTCATTTAGCGTATTTTTATAGTAGGTCGGTGCGTTAGGCGGAGCAACAGTGGTGATTTGTTGCACAATTAACGTTTAGAGACTCAAGATTGAGTCAGCAGCGGTTAAAAGGGGGCAGTATGGCTGTGTTGGAGATAATGAAGAAAAGGCGGTCTAGGCCAAAGTTGGCGGGTGCAGCGCCTTCACGGCAAACGGTTAATGCGTTGCTGGAGGCTGCGATTTCTGCGCCAGATCATGGTCGTTTGAGGCCGTGGCAATTTATTGAAGTGCGGGACGACGCAAGGCTTCAGTTGGGCGAGATTTTCTTAAACGCCGAGAAACAGGATGATGCTGAATTAACGGATGCCCGCGAGGCTAAAATTCGGTCCATGCCCATGCGCGCGCCGTTGATTCTTATTGCCGTTGCAAAAGTAGTGCTTGAGCACAAAGTCCCTGTGATTGAACAGGTGGTTTGCACCGGGGCTGCTGTGCAAAATATGCTCTTAGTGGCGCAGGAATTAGGGGTGGGTGCGATGTGGCGTACAGGGGCGATGGCTTATAATCCACACGTAAAAACATCCCTTGGTCTAAAGCCTGAAGATGAAATAGTAGGCTATTTATATTTGGGCGAGGCACAATTTGAACCGAAGGATAGGGAGCCTTTATCGGTGGATGATTTTTTGACAGTGCTGCCCTCTATAACCTAAGTACAAACTGCTAGGTAGGTAGTTAGATTAATAAGGGCAGTGAAGGGAGGGTTACAATTATTGTAAAGGCGATGGCCTTGGGGCTAGCCCCTAATCCTCCTGATTCTAAATGAGCGTCCTTTGAGTGTGCCTTGGCTGATTTTCTTTAGGGCTTCGGAGGCTACGTCTCTTTGCACAGCAACATAGGCGCACTGATCAAAGATGTTGATTTTCCCTACCTGTTTCCCTTCAATGCCGTCTTTGCCGGTTAATGCGCCTAGAATGTCGCCGGCTCTAACCTTTTGTCGTTTACCGCCGTCTATTTGAAGGGTGGCCATTGAAGATTTGAAAGGCGGCGTTTTTAGCAGCTCTCTGGGCGGTAGTGCTTGCGCGGGTATGTGCTGCTTTAAATAAGCCTCCAAACGTTCTATTTTATAGCTTTCTTTGTTGGTAAAGAGTGAGCACGCGATGCCTTTTTTGCCTGCTCGGCCGGTACGACCGATTCTGTGAACGTGGACTTCCGGGTCTCTTGCGAGGTGGTAATTGATCACTGCACCGAGTTCTTCAATGTCGAGCCCTCTCGCGGCAACGTCGGTGGCGACCATGATGGAGATGCTTTTGTTTGAGAAGCGGACCAAGGTTTGGTCTCGATCCCGTTGCTCTAAATCGCCGTGAATGGCTTGCGCATTAAAGCCAAATTCGCACAGTTTATCGGCCACTTCTTGAGTTTCTATTTTGGTATTACAAAATACTAACGTGGAGTCTGGGCGGTGTTTTAGCAGTAAAAGATAGAGCGCTTCGATGCGTGAATCATTGTCGTCTACCTTGAAAAGTGATTGCTTGATGCTGCTACTGTCATGCGCTTCTGTGATTTTTACTGTCACAGGGGAAGACATGATTCGTCGAGAGATAGACTGTATTTGGTCAGGGAAGGTGGCACTGAACAGTAAGGTCTGACGTTGCTTGGGAGTGTGCTCAATGATTGCGTCTAGCGTAGCTTGAAACCCCATGTCTAACATGCGGTCAGCTTCATCYARYACTAGGRYSGTYARRCYGTCTAGTACCAAGGTGCCTTTGCGTAGGTGCTCTTCAATCCTGCCTGGAGTGCCCACMACAATGTGTGCGCCATGTTCAAGGGAGCCTATCTGAGGGCCAAATGGCATTCCACCGCATAAGGTCAGCACTTTGATATTATGGATCGTGCGGGCTAATTTGCGGATCTCTTTAGCGACTTGATCGGCAAGCTCACGAGTAGGGCACAGCACTAACGACTGAACTCTAAACTGTTTTACCTTGAGTTTTTGCAATAGGCCAAGGCCAAAGGCTACAGTCTTGCCAGAGCCGGTTTTAGCTTGCGCGATGACATCTTCGTTTTCGAGGATGTGGGGCAGGCTTTGCGCTTGAATCGGGGTGGTGGCTCGGTAGCCCATTGAAGAAAGGTTTTTCAGTAACGATTCCTGAAGCCTGAGATCTGAGAAAGGGACTTCAATTTCTGTTTTAGAGTTCATAGTGGGCTGCAGTACCGCTGTGTAAGTATTTAAATATAGGTGAATTTAAGGCAAAAAAAAGGGCACGACCCAAAGGCCTTGCCCTGATTTAGCCTTATTCGAAGTGGTCTGTATTAACGACTCCGAGTAGGGCTAGCGAGCATCGTTGATGCAAGCATGGTGATTCACGGCAGTTTGACTAGATTGCGTCAACGCCTTCTGCTTGAGGGCCTTTAGGGCCTTGAGTAACAGAGAATTGCACTTTTTGGCCTTCAGCAAGGGTTTTGAAACCGTCGCCATTGATGTTGCTGTGATGAACAAAAACATCAGGTCCGCTTTCTTGCTCAATAAAACCAAAACCTTTTGATTCATCAAACCATTTAACTGTGCCAGTTGAACTAGACATATTCATTTCCTATTTTTCATTAGTAATTAAAGCCTTCTGAGAAAGCTGATGGGCGAGAAGTATTGCAACTACTTATGAGAAACAGGACGAGCATTAAAGAGTTAACATCGAAGCGGTCGTGCATAAATATTGGACGTACTTTCAAGCAATCCGCAGTTTATACTGAATCATTCCATTGTCAATGAGTTTCAAGCGCGGATTGACTGTTGGTATAGGCTGTAGCGGCCTGGACAGATAGGGAAGCGATCAACTCTGGCCACCGACAGGCTTGTAAACGTTAATCTAATTGGGCTAGAACGATAATCGCTAGGGGCACCACAAGTAACGCTTTAGATTGATTCGGTCATTGTGGAATGCTACGCCTTCGCTTTCTAGTCGTTGCTTTTGTTGTTGGTATTGCTCTGATGCAGCTGCGAAGGAGATTTTGCCTTGTTGGTTGATGACTCGGTGCCACGGGGTGTTGGCGGGAGAGTTTTTAAGGCAGCTTCCGACGTAYCGGGCGTAGCCGGGCAAGCCCGCTGCCCGGGCAATTTGTCCATACGTAGAGACTTGCCCAAATGGAATCTGCTGTACGGTAGCCAGAATTATTTGGGCTTTCTCATTGGCTTGGTTATTTTGGGTGTCGAGGCTAGGAGGCTTTTTGATGGCGAACCTGCTGATAAACTTCAGTGCTGCCGTCATTTTTAAGGAGCAAGACATCGTAATCGTCATATCGATCGCCCATTTCCATGCCGGGGCTTCCTATTGGCATGCCAGGTACGGTCAAGCCGAAGGCGCCTGCGGGTTTTTCTTTTAAGAAGCGCTGGATGATAGTGGCGGGTATGTGACCTTCGAATACATAATCCCCCATTACGCCGGTATGGCAGGATTGGTACCGAGGGCTGATRTTGTATTTTGACTTGATCGGGCTAAGGTTTTGGGTGTTGTGGGTTTCCGTAGTGAAACCTGCGTTTGTTAGATGATCAACCCATTCTCCGCAACACGCACAGGTAGGGCTTTTGTATATCTGCATGGTGGCAGTAGATTTGGCTTGGCTCGAGGCGATCGATGTGGTGCTGTTTTGGGKCTGTGTTTGATTTTTTGCGCTTTGATCGCCTGAATCACACCCCGCGAGCGTTATTGTAAGGCTTAAAAATGCCAACGCTATTATTCGATTGATGGGGACGTTTACGTTACTCCAAAGTGCAAAGGAGGTTTTCGTGCTGAAGGTTTTTGCCATGGGTGATCGTGCCTTTGAATTTTTCATGGTTGCTTTTGACGGCGCTGGATTAAAGGGTGGGTATAGTGGTGGGCTCGGTGTTGCATTGAGTCAGTAATGAGCCTTCCTTGTGGCAGGAACTGTATCATTTTGAATGCGGGTATAGAACGGCTGAGGCTTGGTTTGCGTGAATTGTGATCAAAATAGTGTGGCCGTAAGTGGGAGGTTGAATGCAGTGCTTCGGTGGGCTAGGGTTTCTAGTGCTTTTATTGTTTTTTAAGCGTGTTCAGTAGCCCATTTATTAGGTTTTCTGTGGATATTTTCTGGCGATACTATATTAACCCAACTTGGTCAGGATATACTCCGCGACCGATGATGGTATAAAATGTCGGCTAAATTTGATGTTCGGGATGAGCTATTAAATTAAATGGTTTAAAACGAAAATATGGACTGCTGACCCATAAAAAATAGAGAGATTGGTTGCTGACGTTATGATTAAAAAATGTATATTCCCTGTTGCTGGCTACGGGACTCGATTCTTACCGGCCACAAAATCCATGCCTAAAGAAATGCTGCCTATCGTCAACAAGCCTTTGGTGCAATATGGTGTAGAAGAGGCAATGGCTGCGGGTTTAACAGAGATTGGCTTTGTAACAGGCCGAGGCAAGCGGGCTATTGACGATCATTTTGATATTAGCTATGAGCTAGAGCATCAAATTGAAGGCACGGGAAAAGAGAAGTCTCTAGAGGGCATTCGAGAGATTATTGATGAATGCACTTTTACTCATATTCGTCAAAGAGAAATGCGTGGCTTAGGGGACGCCATTCTTACTGGTGAGGCCATTGTTGGAGATCAACCTTTTGGCGTTATCTTGTCGGATGATTTATGCATTGAGCAAGAAGAGCCGGTCATGGCTCAAATGGTGCGTTTATACAATCAGTTTCGTTGCAGCATTGTGGCCATTGAAGAGGTTCCTAGCGATCAAACTGAAAAATATGGCATCATTCAAGGCGAGTCAATTAAAGATGGCTTGATACGGGTTACTGATATGGTAGAAAAACCCAAACCTTCTGAAGCGCCCAGTAATTTGGCTATTATTGGTCGTTATATTTTAACCCCCGATATCTTTGATTACTTAAGAGATACCCCGCCCGGTAAAGGCGGAGAGCTTCAGATTACGGATGCGCTCCGTAAACAGGCTAAAGAGGGGTGTGTGATGGCCTATAAATTCCGAGGGAAGCGTTTCGATTGTGGTAGTGTTGATGGCTTTGTTGCTGCGACCGCTTATTGCTACGAGCATTTGTATCAAGAGCCTGAATAGCCAATTTAGATAACCGTTCGAAAAGCGTTCATTGTGGACGCTTTTTTTTGGCGGCAACTCTTCTAATCTTCATATTTGAAGTCTTATAAAGCACTCAATTGAAAATCGAGTCGCTAGAATCATCAAGTGGCTTCTTTGTTCTATATAGCCACTTTCATCAGTTTTTTGGAGTTCGAAAACCGTGACTGAACTTACTTGTTTTAAGGCGTACGATGTTCGTGGGCGCATCCCTGATCAAATCAATGAAGAGATAGCGTTTAGAATTGGGCGTGCCTATGCTGAGATCCAATCCCCCAAAAAAGTGATTGTGGGTCACGATATCCGGCTGACTAGTGTGGCTATCAGTAAAGCTGTTTCCGATGGCTTACGCGCTCAGGGGGTGGATGTCTATGACATTGGTGAGTGTGGTACTGAAGAAGTTTATTTCGCCACATTTGATCAGCAGTTGGATGGCGGCATTATGGTCACCGCCAGCCATAACCCAAAAGATTACAACGGCATGAAGTTTGTTCGGGAAGGCTCCCGTCCCATTAGTGGCGACACAGGTTTGTTTGATATTAAATCTTCGGCTGAACGACAAGATTTTCAAAAGTCCTCAGTGGAAGGTAAGTTGATACAGAACCCGAGTGAGACGGCTTATATCAAACATTTGCTGACGTATGTGGATAATGATCAACTGAAACCGCTGAAGATCGTCTGTAATGCAGGGAACGGAGGGGCTGGTAAAGTAGTGGATTTACTTGAGCCTCACTTACCCTTTGAGTTTGTGAAGGTTCATCATCAAGCGGATGGCGAATTCCCCAATGGCGTGCCTAATCCTTTATTGAAAGAAAATCGAGGCTCGACTATCGATGCGATTAAAGCAAGCAAGGCCGACCTCGGGATTGCTTGGGATGGTGATTTTGATCGCTGCTTTTTCTTTGATGAAAATGGCCGGTTTATTGAAGGCTATTACATTGTCGGCCTATTGGCKGAGTCGTTTTTACGGAGTCACCCTGGAAGTAAGGTGATCCATGACCCTCGCCTTATTTGGAATACCATTGATATTGCTAACCAGTTTAACGGTCAGGCGATTCAGAGTAAGACGGGGCACGCTTTCATTAAGGAGCGTATGCGCAAAGAAGACGCAATCTATGGTGGCGAAATGAGCGCGCATCATTATTTTCGTGACTTTGCGTATTGTGATAGCGGCATGATCCCTTGGTTGTTGGTGGCCGGTCTTATCAGCCAGTCGGGCAAATCGTTATCTGCTTTGGTTGAGGAGCGTATGGCGTCTTACCCGTCGAGTGGTGAAATTAATTTGCGCTTGAGTGACCCTAAAGCGGCTATTGATCAAGTGGAAAAAGCATTTAAGGAAAAAGCGGCTTCTGTTGATTATACCGATGGCTTGAGCATGGGTTTCGGTCAATGGCGTTTTAATTTACGCATGTCAAATACTGAGCCGGTGGTGCGTCTTAATGTGGAGTCCAAAGGCGATCAAGCATTAATGGAGCGGCAAACAGAAGCCTTGTTGGCGATGCTTGAACGATAGAATTGCACGTTAGTTATTGGGGCGCTCTTTAAGTTGACAGGGCTTCCAATATTGGCTTAGGTGCCTCTCTCTTGCCGTAAGCTGGGAGCGGGAGGCATACTAAACCGTTAAGCAATAGAGCGGTACCCGTGTTGCTGAAGCCCTAACATGAATAATAAAAAACCCTCTGAGTAGCCGCTGAGTTTACATTGATTAGCCCTAAGGTTACCCTTATGTCCCGTCGGTGAATTACACATCTATTGATTTACTCAATGATTGAGTTGCCAATCACCTTTGGAATTGCTTGATAGGCCAGAAGTTTTTAAGTCCTAAACTTTCTTTGTTTTAGGGGGTGTAAAAAATGGAAGCTTTGACCTTTAATTCTGCCCATACGAAACTAATTCAAACACTGGTTGACGAGACCGGTTATGACCACACGCATCTTCTTCGCGCTATTAGCTTGTTGGCCCTTGGGGGTGGCGAAGTGTTTTCGGTGGATGAGCTGGTTGGGCAGTTTGATCGTATGAAAATACGTTTAAAAGAGTGGGTGTCTGGGGAAGACTCGATTGCTTTAAAAGTAGAATCGATGTGCCGCTTTATGAAGGGGGAGAKGGGGWTTAGAGGGAATATAGACGACTATTATACGCCTCAAAACAGTTTTATTAATCAGGTGTTAAATACGGGCCGAGGCATTCCTATTTCGCTTGCCTGTGTTTATATTTTATTGGCGGACAGTATTGACTTGGAGATTGAGGGAGTGGGGTTTCCGTGTCACTTCTTGGTGCGAGAGAAGCAAAGTAAATTATTAATTGACCCTTTCGAGCACAGTATCGTGAGTAAACAGGATTGCTTAGTGCAATTACGAAGTGTTTTGGGTAATGAAACCACGCTTCGTGAGAATTATTTTAATTCGGTGAATAATAAACAAATATTAATGCGATTTTTTGGGAATTTAAAAGAGATTTTTTATCAAAAGAAACAATATGAAGAGTCCTTGTTGTATTGCCAGCTTATATTGGCGATCGAGGTGGATGAAATTAATAATTTATTCGATCGGGCTCAGTTGTTTGAAATGTTGGAATGTTACGGCGCTGCGGTCGACGACTTTAAGCGATTCAAAGCGCTTTTTCCCGACGATGTACGAATGATTTTGGTGAATAAGAAGATTGAAAAACTACAATCGGATCGCTCGTATTTTGTGCATTAATTCGACTTAAGTTGACGTGTGTGGCGGGAGCTCACTGCAGTAATGTGTTGGTAAGATGAAGGCTTTCAGGTGTATAAAGTATGGGTTGTAATGGGGTGGTGGAGTGTTAAACAGGCTTTGGTATAGTTTGTTTTGTATTGGCTTTGTGAGCGCTTTTTATCAGTGGTTGGTGCTTGATTCGCCGCAGATATTTTCCGAGATCATGGTGTCTTTATTTGAGATGGCTGGGTTGTCGGTTGATATTGCCATTGGTTTGGTTGGGGTGATGTGTCTTTGGCTCGGGCTGTTTCGGCTTGCGGAAAAGGCCGGTTTAATTAARCACCTGTCGAAAGGTCTGGAGCCTTTGTTTGCCCACTTAATGCCTGAAATACCTCGAGGGCATCCCGCGCATGCGTCAGTGACGATGAACTTAGCCGCCAATATGCTGGGCTTAGATAATGCCGCGACGCCGTTAGGGCTTAAGGCCATGGGGGACTTGCAAACACTTAACCCCAATAAAGAGCAGGCGTCGAATGCTCAAATATTGTTTTTAGTACTGAACACGTCCTCCGTTACCTTGTTTCCGGTGACTATATTTCTGTATCGCGCGCAAATGGGCGCGGCCGACCCGTCGGTGGTCTTTTTGCCTATATTAATGGCGACCACAGTGTCCACAATAGTAGGGTTATTAAGCGTCGCCTGGATACAAAAGATTAACTTGTTCAATCGGACGGTGTTGTCTTACGGGATGGGGTTTTCGCTTTTGTTGAGCCTGCTCGTCTACGCCTGTCTTAGTATGGATTCTTCAGCGTTGGCAGAGTTTTCATCTTTGAGCGGTAACTTAATACTTTTTTCTGTGGTGATGTTTTTTATATCCTTTGCTTTTTGGAAAAACGTAGACGTTTACAGTGAGTTTGTTGAGGGGGCCAAAGAGGGCTTTCAGATATCGATCAATTTGATCCCTTATTTACTTGCCATGTTGGTTGCTATTGGGGTGTTGCGAGCCAGCGGGGCGTTGGATTTGTTTTTGCAGTTGTTGACGCTCGGCGTGGATCAAACAGGCCTTAATTCGGAGTTCATTGCGGCCTTGCCTACTGCGTTGATGAAGCCTTTTAGCGGCTCAGGCGCTAGAGCTATGATGTTAGAAACCATGGATAACTATGGTGTCGATTCATTTCCAGCTTTGTTGAGCTGTATCGTGCAAGGTAGTACTGAAACTACTTTTTACGTTATCGCCGTGTATTTTGGCAGTGTCGGGATTAAGAATGTTCGACATGCAATTTTGTGTGGGTTATTAGCTGATTTTGCCGGTATTGTTGCTGCAATATTGCTGGGCTATTGGTTTTTTTACCCCGTCGTTGGCGTACCTTAGTGGGAGCTCCTAGTCAGGGTGTGTTAGTTGGAACAGGTCTGGCCTGATTTGCTTGTATATGGGGTGTTGGTATAGCGTATCTCATTGTAATCATTATTCTTTATTTTTGTTTCGTGCTGAAAATGTGCGCCTCTGGTTGCTAAGCCAAGCGTTCATTGTGTTGTACGAATCATTTTATGCCTAGGCTTTTCAGTTGCGAGGGAGGGTATCCTTGGCTTTCTTCGTTAGCCAAGTTAATCGGTGCTAGGATTAAAAGGGCTGGGTTTATAAACGGCTTATTTTAGTATCCTTTGGTGGGGTGTTCATCTAAGGCAAGGCATCGTGCGCTGAACTGAAGGAAAGTTCTCGGATCAATGTAGGCTGTGTGTGGCGTAGAGATTTGAATAACGATCACTATTACCTTTATCACAATGAAACTCGATATGAGTTAAAGCAAAATCATCCCTATGTTTTTGGGCGGGTTAAGGGTGACTTCTGTTTCTCTGAAGATGAATTGATTTCCCGGCGCCATGCTGTCATCGAGTGGAAGGGGGATAAGCTGATCCTGCGGGATTTAGCCAGTACTAACGGCACCCGTTTGAACGATAAAGGCTGTAAGGAAAGTGTTTTAAGTTCCGGTGACAAGATCGAGATAGGCTCGCAAGCGTTTGTTTTTATGTGTGAGAAAGACGAGCCTGTACTTTCTTCGAGTGAGCAGCTGGGGCCCCCCGGCGGTGATGGATCGGAGACTTTGTTTATCGAGGGTAAAGTACGGTCTTTGCTTGATGGTCTAAGTGACCCAAGACTCAAAGCAAAAGTTGAAGATATTAAGTCTTTGTATGATAACAAAAGGAAGCGTGGTTCACGCCCTGTGCCTGAACCGCATTCTCCTCAACCCGCCAGTGAGACGTTAAACGACCTATTAACCGGCATTTCTAACCGACAATTTTTTGATTCAGCGATCAAAAATGAATTAGAGCGAACTAAACGTTACGAGGGAGATCTCGCCTTACTTTTAGTTGATATTGACCATTTTAAATCCTTTAACGAAACTCATGGTGCGCTAAAGGGGGACTCTGTGCTGCAGTTGGTCGCGCAAGTGCTGGAGCATAACTGTCGGGACAGCGATAGTGTATGTCGTTTTTCAGGCGCTGAGTTCGCTTTAATTTTGCCTGAGACGGATTGTAAACATGCCTTTATCGTAGCGGAGAAGCTTCGTGCTAAGGTGGAAGAATTGAGCGCGGCAAGGATCCAATTACCTGTAACGGTAAGCATTGGTGTCGCAGGATTTGATTGTCTAACCATGTCCTCAGAGGACGCCCTCATTTCAGAAGCAGATCAGTTGCTGCATAAAGCAAAAGACTCAGGGCGAAATCAGGTAGGGATCTCCCTCTAAGCTAGCTTCTTGTTTATATTCTCTTTTATTCTTCCTGTTCTAAGTCAGCTTGATTGCTCCAATCTCTCTGTTTGAGCGATAGATTGACAGATTATCTGGGTTTTTTCTTGACCTATAGTGAAGGTTTTAGTAATAATTGACCAAACGTCAATTTATGACCATAGGTGCATATGGAAGCTTTAACCCGTAAACAGAGAGAAATTCAAAGCCGTATTGAGCTTATCTTACAGGTCGGGCGGGATTTGGTGGCGCGCCACGGTTATCGTGGATTGACAATGAATCGAATTGCGGAATTGACCGAATATTCAAAAGGTACGATTTACCAACATTTTGCCTGCAAAGAAGAGGTGGTTCACTCGCTGGTCTCTAAAGGCACTCAGCGACTCATTGGGATGCTTTCGCGAACACGGACTTATAAAGGCTCTTGTCGACTTAAGTTCACCCTCGCAAGTGAGGCCTATTTCTTATTCTGGAAGCTTTACCCCACTGAAATTTCGATGTTACAAACGGTGAAATCCAGTTCAGTGACTGAAAAAGTGTCCCCTTCAAGACAGCAAGAATTTCAGAATCTTGAAGCCAAGCTGRTGGGAGAGATGTGTTCCACTATAGAGGAAGGTATACAAGCCGGTGAGTTAACCCTTCCTGAAGGGACTTTAGTGCAAGAGCTGGCTTTTGGTAGCTGGTCCATACTTCATGGCGCGCTTTCTGTTTCCCAAGGGGTCACCGAGTTATCCCATGTCGGTATTGATAATATCGTTAATAGCGTCCGTAAAAACTTTCAGATTTACTTAGATGGATGCCACTGGCAACCGGTTGATAACGATTATTCCCGAGCGAATGCTCAGGACATTGCGAGAAATGAGATTTTTGTGGATGAGTTTAGACGCTTAAGCGTTGATTCAAAGGACTCAGAAATAGAAAAATGAGGGACGACTAATAGCCTGACTATTAGTTGTTAATCGATTAGGCGTATGCGGTGTGTTTTTAGCACTGATGTGCTTTTTAGGTTATCTAAGTTGGATAAAAGCGATGGCTGTAGTGTTGAAAGTACTCATCGCTAAAGATAAAACAGTTGTTTAAATTGATCCAAATTATATAATCGCCAACGTTTCACTAAAAGTAGTATAAATAATGGAGAGTAAGATGCTTAAAAAGATATTTGCGGCGGTATTGACCGTTTTTCTGGTCACCACCGCGTGGGCAGAAACCGCAGAAGAAAAGGGTTATAGAATTGCAAAGGAAGCTGGTAGTCAAGGTGACGGCTATGTTGACTCTGTAAGCAAAATGAAAATGATTCTTATCAATAAAAAGGGTCAAGAAACTGTTCGCGAGATGAAAAGCAAAGACATCGAAGGGACTGACACTACTGGGGCTAAGGGCCTTACTGTGTTTTTGACACCTAAAGATCAAAAAGGTACAGCCTTACTTAACCATGCTCATTCTGATAAAGCTGATGACCAGTGGTTGTATTTGCCTGCGTTGAAGCGCGTTAAGAAAATTGCTTCAAAAAACAAATCAGGTCCATTTTTAGGGAGTGAGTTCTCTTTTGAAGATTTAGGCGGTGCCGGTGGTCTTGATAAGAAGACTTATAAGTGGATTAAAGATGAAGTGCTTAATGGACGTGATTGCTACGTTTTGGAAGCCTACCCTAAAGATAAAAACTCGGGTTACACCAAGCAAGTCTCTTGGATTGATAAAGAAGACTTCCGTGCTTATAAAGTTGAGTACTACGATCGTAAGCATTCACACCTAAAAACCATGACTATCACTGAATATGAAAAGCATAATGATAAGTGGTGGCGTCCTGGTAACATGTACATGGTAAACCATCAGACTCACAAGAAAACTCGGATTCTGTTCAGTGAAACTAAATTCGGTGTTGGCTTAACCGCTAAGCAGTTCACAAAAAACAGCCTATCTAGGGCTCGCTAGAAATAGTTACAAGTGTGGCCGCGGTAGTTCAATTGAAGCACCGCGGCTTTGTAGTATTTTCAGAAGGATGTATTTTATGACACTGTTGGTGACTTCAAAGATTTTTAATTCACGTTCTGTGAGCTCATTTTTTTCTTATATCGTATGTATAGGCTTAGTTGGCATCTCCGCAAGCACGTACGCAGAAGACGAGGAGTACAAAGGCGAGTGGAGCTCTTTAATCGGTTTTGAACTTACCGGTTATCCAGAAGAAAGTGATAATTCGGATCTCACCAGTAACGTGTCAACGTTTATGAGTGCTGAGTATTATTATGAGTGGAATGATGGGTTTGATTCATTTACTTTCTCGCCTCGATTACGTCTGGACCAAAACGACACAAACCGAAACACATTTGATATCTCCGAATTGTCTTGGATTCATGTTGAGGACAGCTGGGAACTCAGAACGGGTGTTCGACAAATTGCATGGGGGCTTGCTCTAGCGCAGTCGCCCAATGACATTATCAATCAAACTAATCTTGCTGAAGGGTTCTCGTCCAATAACTCTAAGCTTGGCCAACCTATGATCAACCTTTCTCTCGTCAGAGATTGGGGGATATTGGATTTTTATGTGCTGGCTGGATTTAGAGAGCAAATATTCTTTGGCACCGAGGCTCGACCTGGCTTGCCAATCGGAATCGATGAGGACGCGACCACGTTTCCTTTTGAAGATCGCTTTTTCCAAGGCGTAGATTACGCGGTTCGATGGCAGCATAGCTGGGAATCTGTAGARTGGGCGGTTTCCTATTTTGACGGTACCAGCCGTTCTCCAAGCTTAAATTTTAATTTCGACCTCTCATCGCCGGGTATAGCCGCTGCTTATTACCCAGTTCGCCAAGTTGGCTTAGAGTTTCTTTATATTTTAGACGGCTGGATTTTCACGTTAGAAGGTGCAGTGGTTGACGGTCAATTTCAGCGTGACATTGAAGTGGATACTTACATTAGTTCTGTGGCCGGGATCGAATCTAGCTTCGGAGGCTTGTTCGGCACCAACATTGACCTGATTTTAAATGCTAGTTTTTACTATGACCAGCGACAGAACGATATCGGTACTTTTCTTGAGCATGATTTAATTGTTAGTTTTATATTTCCATTCAATGATGAGTACGACTCGCGTGTGATTCTCGCTGTGATTAGCGATGTGACCGATGATGAAAACATTATTTCCCTGATCGCCGAGCGCCGCCTGACTGATTCATGGAAAGTCGGGATAACGGCCGTTTATTTYGATGTGGAGCAGTTGGATGTTCCTCAAGATATTCGAGATGCTCAAACAGCGGAATTTATTGAGGAATTGATCAGTGATTTTGATTTTTTTGGCGAGTCTGATTTAAGACGGATTATTGATAGTTTCGGGTCTATCCTGGCGGAAAACAACTTTGTAATTCAGAGTGACCCCGTACAAAACGCTGTGAATAGTATCGCGGAGTTGCAAGAGTTTGCGTTTCAACAGCCTAGTAACAAGCTGGGGCTGCTTGAGTCAGAGAGCTCTATTACGATCCAATTCACCCACTTTTTCTAACGGTAGTGGTAGTAAGAGCCTGAAAGGCTGCAATTTTTTAATCTATCTTAGAAATTGCACCGATCGTTAGGGAATTGGTTGACAGTTACTGGACCTAAACGTATGTTTAAAACAAACGTTTAGGTTCAGGTTATCCATGTCAAACCCCAATACAATCGATCGCATTCTTGATGTTGCTGAAGCGCTATTTGCTGAAAAAGGCTTTACTGAGACGTCCTTACGCACCATTACTAGTAAAGCGGGTGTAAACCTTGCGGCCGTAAATTACCATTTCGGTTCAAAAACCCAACTTGTTCACGCTGTCTTCGCACGTACCTTGACGCCTTTTTGTGATGCCTTGGAGAAAAGGCTAATTGCTAACGTGCGAGACGGGGATGAAGCCTTCAGTGTTGAAGAGCTTTTTGAGATGTTGGTAGAAACTGCGGTTGAAGTTCATGGAGGGGATACCGGCCGATTTAGTACCTTTATGCAGTTACTGGGGTTGGCCTATACGCAAGTACAGAGCCATTTACGTACTTTTTTAGGTGAAAGGTACGGGAGTGTTTTTCAGCGCTTTGTTGTGCATTTGAAGATGGCTGCGCCAGACCTTCCTCCTCAGGAGCTATTTTGGAGGATTCATTTCTCCTTGGGCGCTGCAGTATTTACCCTGTCTTCCTACGATACGCTCAAGGGTATAATGAATAATGATTACAATATGAATATCACCTTGGCGGGTACGGTTAAGCGTTTAGTGCCCTTTATGTCGGCGGGTATAAGAGCAGAGGTCCCTGCGAAGGTCGATTAGGTCGGTCAGCTTGGGGCACGCTTGTGTTCTATTTTAAATCATCTCCTTAGATTCAAATTCATGCATATATCCATTAATACGCGTACTCAAGAGCTGCAGCATTTTTTACCTGATAAGACGTATCGTTACTCCATTAGTAGCGCTAAAAACGGGCTAGGGCAGCAGGCGGGCAGTGAGAAAACACCCCTCGGGAGGCACGTGATTCGGGCCAAAATAGGCGCTGAACTGCCGTCTCACGCAGTATTGGTTGGGCGTCGGTTTAGTGGTGAAATTTATGATGCTCCGCTCGCTGAAAAATACCCAAACCGCGATTGGATTTTGTCACGAATTCTATGGTTGTCTGGCTTGGAGTCGGGTAAAAACAGGTTAGGGGCGGTGGATTCGATGCGCCGTTATATCTACATACATGGCACGCCGGACAGTGAGCCAATGGGCGTTCCTTTGTCCCACGGCTGCATTAGAATGACTAATAGTGATGTTATCGAACTGTTTGATCGAGTGGAAGTAGGCTGTACGGTGGATATTACCGGCTGCTGATTGCGGCAGGTATTGTATAGACGTTATGAAATCACCTTTAAAAGGTATGATTCCCATAGCAGCAGTAGACCGTATAAGATCAGCATTAGGTAAAGTGCGTGCACTGCCTTAAATAGTCGAAATACTACAAAGTTTTTGTGAACCACAAGAAAAATCACGCAAAGACTGGTAAGTGACATTTTATAGAGCACAAATTTAGAGACACTTTCATTCAGTAGGCCGTCCATCAATGCATTCGCTTCATAAGCCCCTTTGTCTAGCAAAGCCAGGGTCATTGTGGCATCGAAGGCCGACAAGATCACAATTAAAACCGATACCGCAAACAGGCTCGGTTCGTACCAGTCCACGTAATTGTTGGTGTGATAGGTAACACTAGCGTCTTTYCCTCTACGGCCTCTAAACCCTARGTGGCTACAATTAATCGCGTATTTGTTGCTGGCCCTTCTGTCCGGTCTCGGTGTGCGTATTCTTTCTGATGGAATATCTTCATTTGTAACACAGTTGGATTTCATAGTGATATTTCGTCTTTTGGTTTCTAAAAGGGCTTAAGATTCCGTGGCGATTCAGATTTTGTAACAGGCTATCACAGGCCTTATTTTAACGGTACTCGATTAAAGTAACCGACTGTAATCTCGAAACAATATGCTATAGATAGACGGGTTTTCTGGTGATTCCCAGCTGTCAATATAGGCGTGTACAAATACAGTTACGGTTTGTTTCCAAGATGCAGGCATACGGACTGGGATTGGCTCCAAAGGAGAGGTATTGCTGGCGGCCTCTTGGGGAAAATGGTTTGTTGATTTGAATCATTTTTTGTATAGCCTTTTTTGTATTCCTATATTTTGTATTCCTATGTGGACGGTGCTAATTTCAATATAAGCAACGTATAAAACCCTGCTTATTTCTAATAAGCGGTTTCATACGATACTGTTCTTAACGTCCATAGAGAAAACGTTAATGTGATCAAGGTTTCGATGGAGCGCTTTAAGCGGCCTTTCTTTATTTCTTTAATCGTGTGCTTAGCGATTTACTTGGCTGCAATAGTTTTCGCTGACTGGAATGCCATTGCAAGTGCAATGAGGTTGTTGTCTGCAGAGCTGTGGTTGTGGGTGCTCGTGCTTTCTTTAGTGAATTACGTGTTGCGGTTTGGGCGGTGGGATATTTACATAAGACATTTACAGCCAATCGCTAAGATTCCTTTATGGACTCAC
Source organism: Gammaproteobacteria bacterium (assembly GCA_002402085.1). Taxonomy (GTDB): domain Bacteria; phylum Pseudomonadota; class Gammaproteobacteria; order Pseudomonadales; family UBA3067. The sequence continues at coordinate 29,864 of NVVB01000014.1, read as the reverse complement.
CTAAAAATTTATCTATCGGGGTTTGCCTTGACTACTACGCCAGGAAAATCCGGCGAGTTGGTGCGCTCGGTTTATCTTGTGAATCATGGGGTCGCGTATAAGAGTAGTGTAAGTGCCTTTTTTGTTGAACGTTTGGTGGATTTGTTCGCAGTATTGTTCCTTGCGTTAGCCGGGGGAATGTTTTATGCGCAATACCAATGGATTACCTTAGTGCTCGGGGTTTGTTTATTTGTTTTATTACTCTTGCTGCGAATGGACGGGGTTCGGGATCAGTTGTTAAACGCATCGCTTCGTTCGGAGCGGCTTTCTATAGCACTGAATAAGATTGGAGAGTGGCTGGCGTGCTCCTCTGGGTTGTTAAGTAATCGTCTTTTCTTGGTGGGGGCTTCTCTTGGGGTGCTTGCATGGGGCGCAGAAGGGCTAGGTTTATATCTGATTACTCAGGAGTTACAGCTTAATGTTGATCCTTGGATGGCTGTGGGTATTTACAGCATTGCAGTGCTGATTGGCGCTTTGTCTTTTGTTCCGGGTGGGGTAGGGGGTACGGAGGCGGTTATGAGTTTGTTGTTAATAAATGCCGGCGCAAGTGCCCCTGAGGCGATTGTGGCGACGTTGGTTTGTCGTGTGGCAACGTTATGGTTTGCTGTGTTGGTTGGTGTGTTTGCAATGGTTTCTTTGGAGTATTCGCCTAAGCCTTTGGACGTGTTCGGTGCAAAGGGTAAGACTAAAGACGAAAGTTTTGCACGGAGAAGTAGTTGAAATATAGTTTCGATTGAGTTGTTAGTTCGAGTGATCTTGAGAACGGACTAGCGTGCTCGATACGTTTCGGATGATGCGAGTGCTTCTACGTATGTATTTTGATTGGCGGCCGGGTGTTGAATGCTGTATTTCAATCGTAGTTTTTATTATTGGAAGCGGTTTATAAGGATGTATAAACGTTAATAGGGATGAATAAAGCATTGGATACAATACTTGAGCCGCCTTTAGTGGTTGACCTTGATGGCACGCTACTCAAAACAGATTTATTGCAAGAGTCGTTCTTTTTGCTCATTAAGAAAAAACCGTTGTATATCTTTTTAGTTCTTTTTTGGCTGATGAAAGGTCGCGCCTATTTGAAAATTCAAATAGCTAATCGAGTCGAAGTGGATGTGGCCGCGTTACCTTATAATTTACAGTTGCTTAAATACCTACTAGAACAAAAAAAATTAGGCCGAAAGATTGTTTTAGCGACCGGTTCAGAGCAACGCCTAGCAATGGCCGTGGCCGATTATTTGGGGGTCTTCCATGAGGTTTATGGCACGACGCTAGGGGTTAATCTAAAAGGGTTTTATAAATCCACTAAGTTAGTGAGGGTGTTTGGCGATAAGAAATTTGATTATGCAGGGGATTCGACTGCTGATATCGCGGTCTGGGAAAAGGCGCGAAAAGCGATATTAGTTAATGCCCCCGCTTCATTGGAGCGCAAGGCAAAAGAAGTCTCGTCTTTAGAAACAGTTTTTTATAATCGTAAACCGTTTATGAAGACTTTTTTAAAGGCCATTCGGATTCATCAGTGGGCAAAGAATCTGTTAATATTTGCACCGCTAGGAGCGGCACATCAGCTGGCTGAACCAATTCTTTTATTGCAAGCCATTGCGGCATTTTTTGCGTTTAGCTTTAGTGCTTCCTGCGTATACCTTATTAATGATTTGATGGACTTGAATGAGGATAGGGTTCATAGGGAGAAACATAAGCGGCCGCTTGCTTCGGGTGATTTCCCTATTTCCAGTGCTTTAATTGCGGTGCCTTTACTCTTACTGTCATCATTGCTGTTGTGTTATTTTTTGCCTATTGAATTTGTGTTGGTGCTGCTGCTCTATTATGTCTCGACCCTCACGTATACGTTCTATTTTAAAAAGATTGCGCTAGTGGATGTGATGGTGTTGGCGGGGTTGTATACCATACGTCTGGGGGCGGGTGGTGCGGCAGTGGGTATCGAGCCCTCTTATTGGCTGCTGACCTTTGCGTTATTTATATTTCTGAGTTTAGCCATGGTGAAGCGTTACGCGGAGCTCAGTGGTCTACGTGAGGAGGGCAAGTGTTTAGTGCCTGGCCGAGGCTATCGTGTTGAAGATATCGCGATACTTTCTTCTCTTGGGACGGCAAGTGGTTATGTCGCAGTGCTGGTGCTGGCGCTTTATATCAATGGCGAGACGGCTGAGTTGCTTTATGCGACACCGCAATTAATATGGTTGCAGTGTCCTATCATGCTGCTCTGGATTAGCCGGATTTGGCTTAAGGCGCACCGTGGCGAGATGCTTGAAGACCCGGTGATCTTTGCTATCAAAGATCGAGTGAGTCAACTGACCGTTCTTTTGATGGCGCTCGTAGTGTTTGCTGCTGCTTAGTTGGCCCTACGCTGGTATAGAGCTATTTATCACACCGTCGTATCGGGGCGATATTGCCCTCATGGACGTCTAATTCTTGCCTGCTTTAAAAAGCCAATATTTACGCAAACATGTCGCCTGTAAGGCTAGCTATTAGGTGGTCGCTGGTTTAGTAGTGCCTTCTGTCGTCTTTAGATCCCTGTGAAGGCTGGTATTCATGGCAAACATTAGTGTTCTTGTTTGACAGGCTGGCCAAGTCTAGTTACTGTTCACGACGACTTTCAATATTTTGGATAAGGGGGTTCCCATGGCTCTAGCAGAGCAAATTAAGGCAGAAACGTCTAGTCAAAAAGCGGCAAATATGCCGTTAGATTCATTACTTGTAACCACACCACCGATCATCGAAACGAAGACCTCTTGGGGTTCCGTTATTCTTGCGTTTATAGCGGGTATTGCTGTAGCAGGAAGTGTTGGGTATTCATTTGTGGTTGAGCCATTGCAGCAGGCAGTGTCATTTCAAGCGGACCAAAAATTAACATACATGTCTCAAAACCGAATTGATCAAAGCACTTTTGAGCCTCGGGTTCGAGCGCTGGAAATGTCCAATGCGGCTAAAGCTGAAAAAGAGACAGTGTTAATGAACACCGTTGAAGACTTGCAAGCAGAATTAGCCAAGTATAAAAACGTTTCAAAGTAGTAAAGATGTAAATATCCTATTGAGTAATAAAAAATGGGTCATCCTAGTAGGAATGACCCGCTAAAAATAATAATAAACCCTTCTAATTGTGTTCCTAGTTTGCCGAAAGTAGTGTCAACAGGCTTTTTAATGGTGTCGTCTAAATTAAAGGGTAACTGATAGCTAAAAAGGATAAGGAATGAATCAACTGCTACTACTATTGTTCTCTGCGGTATTTGTTTATGCCATCGTTCGTTACCGTCGTCGCTTACTAACAGAAGATTGTACGCGATTAAATTTTGAAGCCTTTGACGGTGACGTCATGCAATTGGGTGAGACCTTCGTTGCTAAACGTAGATTGACGCAGACTCCAACACAAAGCATTGTGTGTATTCACGGCTTTTTGGAGGATATGCGGTATTTCACTGAGTTGTACCAAGATCCCAGTATTGAGCTTATTTTGGTGACTAATAGCGGTTATCATTGCCCGTTTACAACCAAAGACTTAGGCAAGCCCGCATGGGAGCGGGGTATTCCTAATCCTCATGCACCCTACACAATCGAATATGACGCACATGCATTCGGTTTAGCTGCTATCAATCTAGCGACTACGTCGAACGTGAGGTTGCACGGTCATTCTAGAGGTGGGGCGGTGGTGCTCGATGCGGTAAGGCAGCGCCAAAAAGAGCTAGGAGGTTGTGAGGTAGTGCTTGAAGCCGCGGTACTGCCTCAGGCTAAGGCGTTTATGGGCAGGTCCATGCGTTTGCCTAAGGTTGCCGAATGGTTTACGCCCATTAGTTTGGGGCTGGTGGCGAAAGTACCTTTTTATTGGTATGCCGGGACTGTATTAAGCCCCCTTAACCGCCGAAAAAAAGAGTTGTTGCCAGGGCTATGGAATAACGCTAAGACCCAAAGCGTGGTGGTTGAGAACATAAAAAACATGGCTGATTGGGGCTTTAAAACTGATTATTCAATTTTTGATTACATTAAGAAGGGTACTTTCTTGATTGGTGAATCAGATTACATTTTAGATCGCCAAACGATGATTGATAGCGCTGAGCGAGCTCATTCAGGCTTTGATATTATTTACACTGAGAACTCTTCTCATTTTGTAAGCCTTGATGACCCTAAATACGCACGCTCTTTAGCGGAAAAAGCAGCGCTAAAGCCTAAAGGAAAAAATAAGCAGACGAAGGCGAAACCAAAATCAATTTTACCAAAGAGAGGGGTCTCGTAGGCACTAGGGTTTTGTAGGCACTAGTCTCTTAGGTATAGGGATTTAGGTGCTGGGGCTTAGGTGCTGGGGCTTAGGTGCTGGGGGCTTAGGTGTAGGGATCTAGTGAGGATGTCAGTTTGAATTAGGCCGCAGGGCCGGGGTTTCAGTCCTGCCGTTTATATCACCTTTTGTGGTTCAGTCAGGCGGTGTGGAAGTTGTGAGAGTCGCAGGATAATAATGGTTCGTAAAAGGCGGGCCCATAACGGGAGCCTTTTAGACGTTTAATTAAGATAGATATAGATAATGGACCGTTAGGTAGACGATGTTAAGAGTGGATTTATTATGCGATAAGGAAAATCGCGTTTTGTTACAGGCCCGAAACCGTTTGATGGCGGCTTTTCGAAATATAGACTTACCCGCACATTGGCATGAGTGGGATATTGGCGATCCTAATGCGCCAAACTATATCCGAGGTCGTAAACAGGTCACTATTTTTGTCAATGGCAGTGTTGTTTTGGAGGAGGATTTACCGCTTCAAATATTGTTCGGCTTTGATCGTAGTGTTAGCAGGGCGCTGCCTAGTGAGAAGCGATTGACTGGGGTCTTTCTGAAACGTTATTTTTGGCCTCGATTTTTGGTGTTGATTTTCCCTCAGTTGTATTTGATCGCTGCTGTGGTTCCGTTTTTAGTCCTTTCTGCTTTACCTTCTTTTGATTGCCCGTTTTGTTGGCCTGGATTTAATAGTAATTCGGGGTGGTACTATTCAAATAATATAGGTTGGCATTATTTTTCCGATTATTTATTTCCGTTATCCCTGCTCGCGTTGGGGGGCGGGTTGAGCGCCTTCTACTTTCGCAGTTATTCGTTAAACGACTATCTGGCTTTGTTTTTTGCTTCCATTGCCGGTGTACTCGTTCTATGTGCAAAACTCGGAGCTATGGGGGCAGCGGGATTGTGGATTGGGGTTTCCTGGTGGATCTTAGCAGTGATATGGTCGCTACATCAGAAAGTATTTTATAAGCCCGTTTGCCGAAATTGTAATTTGCTCTCTGAACAAAAGCGATGTGCGTAAGTTAGTTTAAATACTCTACATGTTTGTACGGCCATCAATTTCAGGGATTAATAAAAATAATTAAATTCTTGAATTTCGGCCAAAATGATCAGTGAGCTTTTATCAGTGATTAAAAATGGATAGACTGAGCTGGGTCGGCATTGTTGCCCTACGCTCATTTTTAGGGTTTTATACGTAACAAAAAATATAACAATCAATCTGTGCGGCAATGCATATATTTTATTTGTCAGCACGGACGCAATCTATTTGTCGGTCTGGGTATAAATAACCTTACAGGGAGTCAAATGTTCTATGAATAATATACATGCGCTTAAAACAGGACCCAATCAGCAGTTCCCAATTGCAATTATTGGCAGTGGGTTTGCCGGTGTTGGCATGGGGATTGAGCTGCGAAAAGCCGGAATTGATTCCTTTACCATTTTCGAACGAGAGGGTGATGTTGGCGGTACGTGGCGTGATAATACGTATCCTGGGTGTGCCTGCGATGTGCCTTCCTATGTTTATTCTTATTCATTTGAACCAAACTCCAAGTGGAGCAGTATCTTCGGTAAGTCCAGTGAAATTCAAACGTATATCAAGGGCTGCGTGAAGAAGTATCAATTAGAGCCCTATTTTCGGTTTAATGAAGGCATTAAGTCGGCAGTATTCGATGAGAGTCTTGGCTTGTGGGAACTGACAACCAGTAAAAACAAGAAATTTACCGCCCGGGCGGTAATTTCAGCAGTAGGTGGGCTTACCGACCCTGCTAACCCCGACATTAATGGCTTAGAGCAATTCAAAGGGGAGATGTTTCATACCGCGCGTTGGAATCATGATTACGATTTGAAAGGTAAAAAAGTGGCCATAATTGGCACCGGTTGTAGCTCTATCCAAGTGATCCCTGAGATAGTTGATGATGTTGAGCATCTTGATGTCTATCAACGTACGCCAGGCTGGATTATGCCTAAAATTGACTTGGAAGTTAGCGAAAAAACCCAGAAGTTTTTTTCTAGATTCCCCTTGATTCAGCGGCTTATTCGAGGCGTTCTTTATTGGGGCAGTGAAGCGCTGGCTCCACCTTTGATATTGGATTCTCCTTTTTTGTCGAAAATTTTTGAAGGTGCTGCGCGGCGAAACATTAAGCGTGGCATCCGAGACCCTGAATTACGTAAAAAACTAACGCCTAGCTTTCAGTTTGGATGTAAACGAATGATGATTTCCAGTGATTACTATCCCTCATTGGAACGAGAAAATGTTGATTTACTGACGTCAGGAATTCAAGAAGTAAAAGAAAATTGCATTGTCACAAAAGATGGTCTCGAGCATCCTGTAGATTGTATCATTTTGGCTACGGGGTTTAGTTTGGGGCTGGCGAGTTCGCCGTTTGAAATTGTGGGATTAGAAGGGCGTTCGCTGGGCGATGATTGGGCTAAAACGGGTGCGGTGGCTTATAAAGGGGTTGCCGTGTCAGGTTACCCCAATTGGTTTATGATTATGGGCCCTAATACTGGGCCTGGACATACGTCCGTATTAATTTATACAGAGGCGCAAATTAAATACGCTTTGCAAGGSATTAAACGATTAATGACGGATGATCTTAAATACGTCGATGTGAATCAACAGTTGCAAGAGGGTTATAATTTAAGTATTCAGCAACGGATGAAGCATACAGTATGGACGTCAGGTAGCTGCAAAAGTTGGTATTTAAATGATGACGGTTCAAATCATGCGCTTTATCCTGGTTTCGGTGCTGAGTACGTGGCTAGAATTAAGAAGTTTAAACCTACAGAATATACCAATGTGTATTTCGATAGAGTTGAATTGGACGAGTTAAATGAGGTGGTTGGTTAATAATTAAGGCGTAAAAGGTTTGTAATCGATTATCTTCTGCAATAAAAAAGCCCGACTTGGAGTCGGGCTAAGTATTTCAAGGTGGGTTAATATCCCTACGTGCGCATCTAAATGAACTTCCCTGTTTTTGCATTACTCGTGAATCATTGGCTTTAGTCTTATAGGCAATCTCCCTTTGAATGAAATCCATTGTTCGCGGTTCAGACCGGGTCCAAGCGTTACGTCATACGGATAGTTCGTAGGAGGTGGTTCGTAGGAGATAGTCCATACGCGTTTCCTACTAACTGCTAGAATGTTTGTTGTTCGGATGTATGCATTTCTAATTCAAGGCCTTCCAATGTGGCTTGCTGTATCGCAGTTTCCGCACTAGAGACTTCAATTCTGACTGAACGTTCTTTGCTATACGCTATTTCGTCACCCTGTGCGGCACTGGATTGCTGTGAACCGTGACTATGAGACTCAATACGGTCTTCTGAGACCCCTTGTTCGGTTAACGCATCCTTTACTGAATTAACTCTGGTCTCTGATAGCTTTTGGTTGTATGCGCTATTGCCTCKTGGGTCGCTGGAGCCGTGTAGTTGGATGTTCAGGTCAGGGTGCTTGTTTAAGTACTCACTGAGTTGGGTTAATCGTACAAAGTCTTGCGCATCGAGCTCTCCCTGATTGGAGTCAAACAATAGTTCTAGGGCTAGTTGTTCTAATGCAAATTCTGCATATTGTTCAGTTTTTGACTCAGCGTTGTGTTGCTTGGTGACGGCTGATGCTAGTCGTACTTCCATGTGATCTAGCTTTCGGTGTGCCTGAAAAACGTTTTCGCTCATGAGCTCGTGATGATCTGCTTTTTCTAATTCTTTGCCTAAGTAGTAGCCTGTAATGCCTCCGATTAGGCCTCCTGCGGGGCCGGCGATAACTGCGCCCACCAGTGTGGATACTGAGAATGCGCCGAACTTTTTTGCTGCGCTATGTTCGCTGCCAACGTTGTCGCTGGCTTGTGCGCTAAAAGCTGAGGTGGAAAGAATAATGAGTGATGATGCGATGATTGATTTGTTCATAATTAAAGCTCCGTGATTTAAAGGTTTGTTGTTGTCTACGGAAATAATTAAAACAATAAATTTGGGCGAAGGTGGGTATGAATAGAGCGTTTTTGGGGATGAAATGTGGCAGATTATGGCAGTTCAAAACCTTAACTTCTGATTCGTATGATTAGGCGGATCGTATGATTCAGGCTAGAATAGCGACTTATAGGGCTTACACTGAGACGTATTTTCATGAGTAAATTTATTGCTATTGTTGAAGACGAAGAGACTATCGCTGCCAATTATCGTGACGCCTTGCAGCGTCATGGATTTCGCGTTGGGGTATTTACCAATCGTCTTGATGCGATGRYTGANTTTGNWWMAYAATTNMMWGMTYYRKSMWTTAWWGNNGTTKGTNTGKKSKAGGACGTTGAAGGTGGATTTGAGCTGTGCCGTGATCTGCGTAGTCGCAGTCCTGAGTTGCCCATTGTTTTTCTAACGGCTCGAGACAGCGAACTGGATATAATCTCTGGATTACGTCTTGGCGCGGATGATTACCTCACCAAGGACATTAGTTTGGTGCATATGATTGCCCGCATCGTGGCTTTGTTTCGACGTGTCGAAGCGTTAACAAGGCCGGTGAATGAGGAGCAGTTAATCACGTGCGGTGAATTGTCGATAAATTTGGAACGCATGAGTATTGAATGGCAGGGCGCGGTAGTGGATTTTACCGTAACGGAATTTTGGATTATCCATGCCTTGGCGAGGCACCCTGGTCACGTTAAGAATCGTACTCAACTAATGGATGCTGCGAACGTGGTGCTGGACGATAATACAATTACCTCCCATGTGAAACGCATACGGAAAAAATTTCTTGGGCTTGACGCTGAATTCGATCGCGTTGAAACGGCCTATGGCATGGGGTATCGCTGGCGTGCGGATGCATCGTGAAATTAAAAAGCCAGTTGCTGTTGGTCAGTTTATTAATGCTGCTCATTCCTTGGGCAGGTTGCCAGTTTGTAAAAGAAGTAGAAGGCGTCTTAAGGCTGGGGCAGACGCAGTCATTGTCGGCTTCAGCCGGTGCTATCGCTTCGGCGCTATCGAATAAGTCCTCTTTAATTTACTCCCCGGAAGAACGCCAGCAAAGCGATCGAAGTGCTTTGCAATCGATTTATTTTTCAGCGTTAGACGCCGACATTATTGTTGATGGCTATGATGATGGTTGGCCGTCGATTTCGTCACGTATCTATTTAAAGGCGAGTRGTTTTGATTTRAATCGCGTCGAWTCTAGCGATACTGAGCCTAGTCAGGTCAAGCTTAAAGCTGGCTTGCACGGAGATGATTACTATTTGTTTTTTTCAGTTACAGATAATAAAGTCATTTACCATAATCCTACGTTGACTCTCCAAGGGAATGGCGATCGATTTGTAGTGGTTCTAGGCGGACATCGTACCCCGGTTCGGAAATACCTAATCTCTAGCGCTGCGCCGGGAAAAGTTAGAGTTCGAATCATGGACTCAAATGCCACGGAAATTAATACCCAAGTAATTAATGCTCAAGTAATAAACACCATGGCGATTGAGTATGGAATACAGGGCGTTTGGCAAGATACCGCTGAAGGTTTTGATTTGGAAATTAAGATTCCTCGCTCATTAATGGATGGCCGGTTCGGTTTTTATCGGGCTAATGAGGATGAAACCGTAGGAGGCAAAGTTACGCTGAGTTATGGCAATGCTTTACCTGCATCTGAGCTTCCTCCTCCTTGGGTAGTCCAACCGAATCCTCAGTTATATGAATTATTGAAGGTGTTTGGGCGGGGCGGGGCGTCGTTGACGGTAATTGATGGGTTTTATTGGCGTGTCGCTCGTTTTCAGGGATTAGAGAAAAAAAGTGAATCGCTTTCGTCTGATAAGAACGTTAGAGCCGAAGCATTTTTCCTGGGTGATTTTTGGTTAGTGCAGCGACTATTTCGTGCCATTTTATCCTCTAGAGCCGTGGTGGTAGCCGAGCCTGAAACAAGGCCTGGGCGATTACAGCGGCCGGAAATAGTCAAAGCGCTTGGCGGGGAAAGTGCTTCTCAATGGTATCAAGCAGTTTCCGATCACTCGAAGCGTGTACTTGCGATCGCTGAGCCGATTTATGAGGGCGAGGCGGTGATCGGAGTGTTGTTGGCGGAGCAAAGCAGTGAGGAGTTTTTGTCGTTAGCGGATAATGCCTTTGGACGATTGTTATACGTGAGCTTTATTGTAGTCACTGTGATTGGGCTTGGTTTGTTAGCTTATGCGTCTTTGTTATCTTGGCGAATAAGAAAGTTAAGCGAGGCAGCGCATGCGGTCATCGGTGAGGATGGCGTCTTAAAGGCTGATTTTTCCGTGAGTACTGCGAAGGATGAATTAGGCGATCTTTCTCGAAGCTATGCACGATTAGTTTATCGCGTTAAGCAGAGTAGTGATTATTTACGTAGTCTCGCGCGAACGTTGTCTCATGAGCTACGCACCCCTATTGCGATCGTTCGGTCTTCACTGGAGAACCTAGATAATGAACCCTTGTCTGAGCGAGGTTCTGAATATACCGCGCGCGCTAAAGAAGGGGTTGAGCGGCTTAGTTATATTTTAACGGCAATGAGTGAAGCCAATAATGTTGAGGCCAGTATCGAGAATAGTGAACGATTTGAATTTGACTTGGCTCAACTCACTACAGAATTAATGCAAGCTTATGAGTCTATTCATACGGAATTTAATTTTTCGTTGGGAGGTATGGCGGGCGGTTCTCGGGAAGTACCTCTTGGGCCGAAAATAATTCTGGGGGTTCCAGAACTGGTGGTGCAATTGCTCGATAAGTTAATGGACAATGCTGCTAGTTTTTGTCCTCCTGGCGGTGAAATCAAGTTTGGTTTTTTTGAGACTCAAAGCGCCTATCGTCTAGTGCTGAGTAACCAAGGCCCGATGTTACCCACGGAGATGCTGGGGCAGTTATTTGATTCAATGGTTTCTGTTCGCGAGAAAACGTTACTGAACGAGCCGAAAAATAAAAAACTTGGTGCTACAGGGGATAACGCCGGTAAGGCCCAAGCGCATCTAGGCCTAGGTTTGTATATCGCGCGATTAATCGCGGAGTTTCATGGTGGGAGTATTCGAGGCGTTAATTTGCCCGATGGCAGTGGGGTGCAATTTGAGGTGGAATTATCAAAAATAGTTGCTCCTCAATTAAATCCCGATTAAAGGACTGAGGTGATTGGTATGGATTCTATTCACGCTTGATTTCGGCTCGCCTCTGCGGGCACGTAGAGTTGCTCGATTAAATAACGCCTGAACGATTCCTGGTAATCTTGTTTCTGTAGTGCACGCTCCATACACAGCAACCAGGCATCCCGTTCGGAGGTGCCTATGGCCAGGTGGCGGTGGGCGAGGGGGATTCTGATTGAGCCGTATTTTTCCTTATACCGCTTAGGTCCTCCTAACCACCCACACAGAAAGCAGGCTAATTTATCGCGTGATACTTCCAGGTCCTTTGGATGCATTGCGAGTATTATTTGTGCCTCCGGTAGCGACTCCATTTCATCGTAGAAAGCATTGGCTAAGGCTCTGACACCTTGCTCTTGTCCTGCAGCTAGAAAGGACGCATCTTTAATGCCATAGATTGGAGCGGTACTGGAGTTGGACATATTGTTTCGGTTCTTTATCTGAGAAAGGGGTTGCCTACGAGCCTTGTTGAAAGCCAAGCCGTCGTTCATACATTAAATTAATCATATTGCCTAATACTATCAAGCTCGCGCCTGCAAAAATGGGCCAATCAATTACCTCCTTATAGAGTAGAAACCCTACTACAGCGATCAAGGGTAAGCGTAAAAAATCCATTGGGATTACGACGGTTGCATCGGCCAGGGATAATGCTCTGGCCAAACAATAATGAGCCACTAGCGCGCACAGTGCAATAAGCGTTAGCCAGCCCCAAAGTGATCCGGTAGGGGTTTTCCAGTCCATTAAACAAGGGACTAGTCCCAGAGGGAGTTGCATCAGCGCCATGTAAAAAATGATCCCCAAAGGGCTGTCTTGATGGCTAATCTTTTTTGTCAGCGTATGGGCAAGCGCATAACTGATTGCGCCCCCAAGCACGGCTAAGGATGCGGTGTTTATGATCTCTAACCCTGGCCGAAGTATGATCAATACACCTAATAGACCAGTGATGATCGCAAAGACCCTGGCTTTGTTGAGACGCTCGTTGAGTATTAATGTAGCAATAACTGCGGTCCAAATAGGCACCGTAAACTCAATGGCAAAGACTTCCGCTAAGGGGATTAACCCAATGCCGTAGAACCATCCGTATTGACCTAAGAAGTGTGCAGCATTGCGTAGGCCGTGAGTGCCTAATTGCTGGGTTTTTATAGGGTGCCAGCCGGTTATGGTAAGCCATAGGCTAATCAGACCTAAGCTAATGAGACTGCGAAAGAATAATATTTGAAAGGTATTGAGGTCTGCGGACAGTTCGCGCCCAGCAATCGCCATTAAGGTGAATGCGCATAATGTGCCTGTCATCCATGCGGAGGCTTGGGCGATAGGGGTAGCGGTTAACGATGAGCGCATAGTGATACGTGGTGACTCCGTGATGTATAGCAATCGTAGCGACTACGCTACGCCGATTAGGACCTTACCTGGAATGCGCTATTGATACAAAGCCAGGGGCTGAAGAGTCGGTTTCACTAGTGAGCCGAAAGGTTGACTCCTTCGGGCATGGCGGGTGGGTAAACGAAGCACTGGTTTTTCGTGAGCTAAGGGAGGGTATGGATATTTCTTAGCTATGCCTTCAGGTATCATGGCTTGGTATTCTATTCATGCGTGCGTCCATTGCGCGCCAAACACCTAATTTATCGCCCYAGCTGTTCCTGATTATGGCAAGTAATTTAATCATCGTAGAGTCGCCGGCCAAATGCCGTACCATTCAAAAGTACTTGGGCCAAGGCTGGCGTGTTGAGGCTTCCTTTGGGCACATCCGAGACCTTCCTCCGAAAGACATGGGGGTTGATTTGGAGTCATTTGAGCCCTCTTATCAAGTGTCAGAAGGCAGCGCGAAAACCATTCGAAAACTGAAAGAAGCCGTCTCCCAAGTGGATGTCGTGTGGTTGGCGAGTGACCCAGATCGGGAAGGGGAAGCGATTGCTTGGCACCTACAGCAGGTATTGAAGCGAAAGTCGCATCGTCAAACGTATCATCGTATTAGCTTCAATGAGATTACTCAGCAGGCGGTGAGGGCGGCAGTAAGCAATCCGCGACAGATCGACATGGCGAAAGTAGATTCTCAGCAGGGGAGACGTATTCTTGATCGCTTGATCGGCTGGGTGGTGTCTCCAGCACTGTCGAATATCACAGGCCTTAAAATGGCGGCAGGTCGTGTGCAGAGTCCGGCCGTGCGATTAATCAAAGAACGTGAAGACCTGATTAAGGTCTTTGAAAAAACCGACCATTTTGGCGTCGAATTAGGCTTTAATCACGATAATCTAGCGTGGAAGGCCCAGTGGGATACGAAGCCGTTCATTGAAAATGATGATATTCCTTATATTACTGATCGGGGTTTGGCTGAATCCGTAGCAGAAATTACGGATGTAACCGTGCGCTCTAATACCAAGAAAAAGCGTAAAAAATCCGCCCCGGCGCCGTTCATCACTATCTCTCTACAACAGTCTGGTTCGAATGCACTTAAGTTCTCTCCGAAAAAAACCATGCAAGTGGCTCAAAAGTTGTATGAGGCGGGCTTGATTACTTACATGCGTACGGATAACCCTAATCTGTCGGATGATGCATTCCGCATGCTTAATGAATACATGAGCTCTGTGGGGCAGAGTGATTTAATGGCGGCACGAAAAAACACATGGAAAGGCGCGGGGGACGCGCAAGAAGCGCACGAAGCCATTCGTTGTACCGATTTTGCCTTACGTGAGCCGGCTGGGTTAAAACGTGAGGAACTCTTGTTGTACAAGATGATCCGTTCTCGAGCCATTGCGAGCCAAATGAAACCCGCAGTGTATGAGGACCACCTTATTGTTTTGGAAGGTAACCGTAGTGTCGCTAAACATAATATTAAACCAATCTTTAAAGCGAAAAGTACGGACGTATTATTTAAAGGCTGGTTGGTAGCGACCAAGGAGTATGAGCAAGAAAACCTGGATCAGGAGAGCACTAATCCAGGTCTTCCCGATTTGGTGATTAATACTCAATTAACGGCTGACTACTCGTTAGTAAAAGCACTGGCAACCAAGCCGCCACGACGCTATACCGAAGCCTCGTTGGCGAAAGAATTAGAGAAACGGGGCATTGGACGGCCGTCTACCTTTGCCAGCATTATCGATACTATTCAGCGCCATGATTTTGTGGGCATTGAAAAACGTTTTTTTCACATGAAGCCGAAAGGTAATACCTTAATAGASGTTATGGTAGGGCAGCTGAAGTTAGGTTTTGTTGAATACCAATATACGCGCAACATAGAGCTGGAATTAGATAAAATTGCTCAGCAAAAGATGGCCTATGCGAACTTAATGAAAACCTTTTATAAAGAGCTGCAACACGAGCTATCCCAATCGTCGGCATTAATTTTTTCGCCATTCAATTGTCCAGAATGCGACAAGCCATTACGACAGATCAAAGGTAAAAAGTCTTCTGATGTATTCTGGGGTTGTACTGGCTATAGCGAGGGCTGTAAAGGAGCCTTCCCTGATGAAAACGGTGAGCCCTATATTGCGCCGGTAAACGCAGCCCATTTTTGTACCGAAACCCAAAGTGCCTTGTTGCGTAAGAAAAGTAAACAAGGTTGGTTTTGGGTGAATACGGAAGGGACTAAGTACTACGACGATGATCAAGGTAAGCCTGTGGAGAAAGGCAGTCTGCCTTACAAGAAAGCGGCCAAAAGAAAAACTAAAACCCCAACTCGCCCAGCAACTCGCGGGACTACCAATAAAAAAGCGCAGGCGACGCGTAAAAAGAAGTCCTCTAGTTCGCCCCATAGCGATGACGGTGTATCGCCGACGTCAAAACCCTGCACTGAGTGTGGCGAGCCGATGTTGTTACGTAAAGGCAAGTCCCCTAAGACAAAAAAGGCGTATGAGTTCTGGGGCTGCAGTGCTTACCCAAAATGCACTGCTACGGCTTCATAGGGCATGCGACTGATGAGTTTGGGATGGCTCGGGACTGGTAGGGATGAAGCGTCGTATAGTTAAATTTTTCACAACCGAAGTGCCATGTATGAGAGCTATTTTACTTGCTGTAATGATGTGTTTAGTTACCCACTCTGTATGCGCAAAAGTTGATAAGGTCTTAGTTGATAGGGTTGTAGTTGATAAGGTCGTGGTTGAAAAATCAAAAGCAACGCTTTACTTACTCGATGGCGATAAAATTATTCGAGAGTAYTCCGTTGCGTTGGGTGGGAACCCAGTAGGTCACAAGGAGCAGGAGGGCGATGAACGCACGCCTGAAGGCGAGTACATTTTAGATTATAAGAAATCTGATAGTGCGTTTTATAGGTCGATTCATATTTCTTATCCTAACGCCGATGATCAAAACCGAGCAAAAGGCTTAGCGGTAAGTCCGGGTGGTTTAATTATGATTCATGGGCAGAAGAATGGTTTTGCTTGGTTGTCCCCTGTAATGCAGTGGTTTAATTGGACTGATGGCTGTATTGCCTTGAGCAACTCAGAAATGGAAGAGTTATGGTCTTTAGTCGAGGTGGGTACGGTCATTGAAATCCTGCCATAGCAGGGGTTGATAGGGGTTGACGTAGATCGGTCATCTTCGCTAGCAATTGATGCGAATTTAATCGCGCAGTAGCTAGGTTGCTGAAAGCGTTTAGGTTTCTAAAGGAGACGCTAAGAGCGCCGTTTTTTTGACGCTTGCCGCGTTAAAATTTTTAGAGGAGATAACCCTAAGTTACAGGGTTTTTATTGATAATGCTTCGCATTTGTATTAGATTTAAAGGATAACACCTCGATACTGGAGTACTTTGAATCATGTTGGTATGCATCTGCAACCGAATAAGCGACCGAGACATCCGCCATGTCATTCGAGGTGGTGCGAACTGCTTCAGCGACGTAAGGGCTGAGCTAGGTTTTGGCTCGTGTTGTGGCAAATGCGTTCCCTATGCGAAAGAAGTGATTAACGATACAGTTTCCCAGTTGCAAATAATTCCACTTAACCAAAGTGTTAGCACGTAGGCCTATAGTCGTCGCGCCATTCTTTTACCCTTCCTTTTTTGTCCTTATCTGGGCTCTTCTGTTGATCAGGAGCTGTTTACATTTTAGTCAGTTAAACTAGGCTTACTCTAGCAGCCATTACTGTTGGCGCTTTTTTATTGTCTATTCGACTGGAAAAGTTTGACTCAAGGCGTTGATTCATTTCGGTTTGCTTGGTCGGCTTTTCTTCGTACGGAGAATCCAGCATGCAAGGTGATCCCAAGGTACTCCAGCTTCTTAATATCTGCTTAGGGAATGAGTTGATTGCGATAAATCAATATTTTTTACATGCGCGGATGTTTAAGAACTGGGGGTTTTCTGGCTTAGATGCGCATGAATATAAAAAATCAATTGTTGATATGAAACATGCCGATAAGCTTGTTGAACGCATTCTATTTTTGGAAGGCCTGCCTAATCTGCAAAAGCTTGGTAAGCTTTTAATCGGAGAGGATGTCGAAGAAATAATTGGCTGTGATTTAAGTTTGCAAACAGCTGTGGTTAGCGATATTAAAGCGGCCATAGCGCACTGTGAAAGCGCCGCTGACTTTGTAAGCCGCGATATGCTTGGGAGCATCCTTGAGTCAGAAGAAAGTCAGATAGATTGGCTTGAGGCCCAGCAAGGGCTCATTCGGCATGCGGGCATCCAAAATTACATGCAATCCATGATGGATGATTAGGCCGCAGTGATGCCAAGGTTTCGGAGAATTTCATGAAAGACAATCCAAAAGTAATTGATATCCTTAATGGACTTCTCTCAAGTGAGCTGTCTGCAATGGATCAGTATTTCATTCATTCGCGTATGTACGATGATTGGGGGCTAACAAAACTGTATGCACGCATTGGTCATGAAATGGAAGATGAGACGGGCCATGCTGATATGCTGATAAAACGGATTTTGTTCTTGGAGGGCACGCCTTGCCTTTCGAAGCGAGACGAAATCAAAGTCGGAAAAAGCGTACCCGAAATGCTCAAAAGTGATTTGGCGCTTGAATACGAGGTGGTTAGGCTGCTCAAGGTCGCTATTGCAGATTGTGAGGCAATGCATGACTATGAAACTCGCGCAATGCTGGTGACAATTCTAGCCGACACGGAAGAGGATCATGCGTACTGGTTAGAGGTACAGTTGGGCCTTATTGACCGAATTGGCTTAGAGAATTATTTACAGTCACAAATGTAGCGCGAGACAGTTTTGACTTGCTGAGGGTTTAGTAAGAACAATATATTATATAAACCCGGAATATTATTATCCCGATGCCCCTTATTTAAAAAATAGGAACACTGTGGTTTGATGCCTTGGTTGAGGGCATGAAGGCTTCTCTTGAGTTCATCTATCTGAAGGCCTGCAAGACTACTTTGTCCAAAATACATGTGCGGATGTTCCTGGTCGGTCGGCTTTCGTTAGCGGGTTGTATGCGATGAGGCGCAGGCTCTATTTTGAAAAGGCCTTAGGAAAGAGGGCGTTTAAGGCCCCGGTTTATTGAGCCCAATAGGCTATTACGCCAAACGAATGCTTTTTACCTGTCGCTACGGACTTATTTAGGGTGATTTACAGTAACTCCGGAGCAGCTTTCTTTAGCAGGCTTGGGGCAGCGCCTAAATCACGCTGCATCGTCGGTGGGTGGGTTCCGGTCAATTCAGCCCAGAATAACCCCTTACGGTTGACGAGGGAAAAAATCCCGCTTATTCTTTATGAAGCAATGATTGCGAATTTATCTCCGTTGGCTGAAAGGGTAGGTGTATCTATGAAGGTTTTAAAGCCGGTTGTATTACTAATATTGGTGTTTGGGTTATCCGCATGTAAGTTGTCAGGAACGGCCTCTGGGATTGATGGCGTTCTGACGATTCAAGATAATGAAACCGGTGAAGTGCTCAAGCTGGATCAAGACGGTAGTTTCGAGTTCTCGAATGATTATAAGGCTGGCGATAAGTATTCACTGGTGGCTCAATCTGACAATCAGTTTTGCCGTGTTGGTCATGGTTCGGGTCGATTCTCCAGCAGTGATATTGATAATGTGCGAATTACTTGTGAGGATGAGCCGACTGCTTGTACAGCAATATTTGATCCAGTCTGTGCGATAGAATCCACTGACATTGTATGCGTCACTACGCCTTGCAACCCGCTTCATAATTACAAAACTTTTAGCAATGCTTGTATGGCGAGTGCAGCAAGTGCTCAAATTATTCACGATGGCGAGTGTGGTGATAAAGAGGGGCAAAGCGTTCGCGATATATCAATGATCCGCTTCGCTACGACGTTGCGAGTTCAAAGTGATCCCGTTACGGTCAACGAGGTGAGCCTTATCAATGATTGGTTGATCTTTAATGTAAGCTACAGTGGCGGCTGTGAGTCGCATGAGTTTACGCTTTATGGTGATACTGATTTTGGCGGTGATGAGTCAGCTCGATCAGATCAAGTAGAGCTTTTTCATAGCAGTAATGGTGATTTGTGCGAACGCGCGATTACTCGAGCGTTAGCGTTTAGTTTATTGCCACTTAAAGACGAATTTAAGACAAGCTTTGAAGTTGAGTTTGGTACGGTATTGCTAAACATCACTGCGCCGGGGTCAATTCCTCCCGATAGCCGCGCACCCTTGACCACTTATGAAGAAACTTACCGCTTTGATGATCGAAACCAGGGTTCGATTGGGACCCAGTGTGGCGGACTGATTGGCTTGCCGTGCGAGGCGGGGCTTGAGTGTAAAACAGAGGAGTTTGTTGCAGATGGTTTTGGGGTTTGTCAGGTTCAGGATTATTGTTTTTCTGATGACACTGCAGGCTTTGATTGTCGGAATTTGATCCATATAGCGATACCCGGGCAGTGGACTTGTTCGGTGGCTAATCAGTGTTTTTATCAGGCAGATTCTGAGGTGGATTCTGAGGTAGGTTTTACGCGCTAGAGATCAAAATTGATTGCTTCGAGAGGGGACTGAGGTGTGATTGAGCGCGTTACGAGCCTAGTGGGTAAATGCTAGGCTCGTGATTAGATTTGCTGGTTTTTTACGGTCGAAAGAGCCCTTCACCAAAGCTTGATTTGGCTTCTACGCACCATACGCTCAGGCTGTTTAGATTATCGAGGTCTTCTGGTTCCAGCGTAATCTCGAGTGTTACATTGCTAATGCCTTCGCCGGCGTCTTTTAGATTGTTACCAAGCTGGATTCCATCGGCGAAATCACGGTTGACTCCGCCGTATATAAATACACTGCCAAAGCCTCCGCCATCATAGCTGAAGTTGGTGATTTCGATGGTGCAGTCATCCATAATTGTGGCCGTGCCTTGAACTTCGTGGGTTACGCGTCTGTTTATTGGAGCGCCTAGTGTGGTTGTAAAGCCAACCATAGGATGGGTGCTACATCGTTCTGCTTCGATGTCTGCGAGGCTTTCATTTAAGTGATTTTCCGCGCTTTGTTTAGTAATTAGATGGTCGAGAAAGTTACTTTCTTCAATGATATTGCCAACCTGGAGGTCGAAGTTTTGATCGTTGGCAAAATCAAGGGATGTGAGGTCTTGATCTGATAGTAGTTCTTCGGCGATCGATTCAATGTCAATTCCGTCTGTTAAGTCCCTGTTTTCGTCTAAATTCTGAAGAAAGCTTGCCAAGTTAATTGTAGTCGTGTCATTGACGCCTGGGGTTTGGGAATAGCTCTGAGGTGTTGTCACGGCAACAGCGGGAATGCTAGGGAGTACCACTTTATTGATCGAAAAAGTGATGGTCTCTCCGGTACGATAGTTATACTGACCTTCACTGTCGGTTGTTCCTTCTTGAGTTTGTGTAGTGTATGTAAGCCCTTTGACTGCGCTGTCTATAAAGCGTCCTTGAAGTATTGGGGTTGTTTCTGTGTTGGTCGCTCCAGCACCACCTTCACCACCACCTCCACCACCACCTCCGCCACCACATGCAGTTAATGCTAATGGGATTAATAACCCCGTCATTGCTAAGTTAAACTTGGTTTTCATCTTAATCTCCATCGCGTTTAATTCATTTGCCGTAAAGGTTTTTCGATTGGCCGGGACATTAACGATTGAGTACTACTCAGGCAAGGCGCGCATGCGAAGTTTGGGGAATTGTTAATGAATCGTGATGGATTCGTTATAAATCGCCTTATCCCTTTCCGTTACGATACCGCGGATATCTTACACCTCCATATTCCAAAAGAAATTCATGCAGGATCCGTATAATGAAAAACCGATTATTAAGTGAATTAGTAGTAGGCGGCGTATTAGTCGCATCTTCGAGCACAATCTTTGCTGAAGGCTCGCCTTGGTTGCCTGCGCCTGGCTCCACGACCATCGCTATAGAGAGTGCATTTCAGACAGCGGATGATTTTTATATCGGCTCCGATAAGGAATCTCTTGGAGGAGATGTTGAACAGCTTAATTATGGTCTCAGTGTTGAGTACGGAGTTCTGGACAATCTTTCGGTGGACGCACGGCTCAGTTATGCGACCTCTGAGCAAGAAGGCACGTCAACGAAACGAAGGGATTTTGCCGATAGCAGTATTGGCTTAACCTGGCGCTTAGTGGATGAGTTTATCTTTTCTGAGTATGCACCGAGTGTAGGGGTGCGAGTCGCCGCGATTATAGCGGGTGATTATGAAGTGGGCACCATTGATGCGATTGGTGAGGGGGCTTCGGGGGTTGATGCTTCTTTGTTAGTGGGTAAATATGTTACAGACAAATTGGCCTTCAGTGGAGAGTTAGGGTATCGAGTCAGAGACTCCGATGTGCCGGATGATGTATTTTACAATCTGAGTGCATCCTATTTAATCAATAGTACTGTCAATGTGTTCCTTGGTTTGCAGGGGGTAAGTTCAAATGGCGACTTTGATATAGGTGATGATGATAGTGGTAGGGCTGTTGAGTTTAGTGAGGTTCAGGAAAACTCCATTCAGGTCGACTTTGGGTTCGCTGCAAGTATTACCCATGCGGTGAGTATCGCAGCCAATTGCAGTAGCGTTATTGATGGGCGTAATACCTTTGCCGGTAAGGCGTGCGTATTAAGTGCAGGGTATACCTTTTAAACCGAGGCTGTTTTAGCCGGGCTTGCTTTTATCTCTTTTGATCGTTGTAGCTGTTAGTAATAGGGATGTTACTTTTAGGCCGCTATGACGACGGTCAGTGCAAGTCCTTGCGAAACAATACGCGTTAAGCCCCTTCTAGAAAGCTCCACCAAGCCCCATTCTAAAACGTAGATTCTCCACGTAAGTTTGCTCTGAACAATATAAGCCAATTACCGCAATGCCGGACTAGCAGAATGACTCCGCTATAAGGGGTTTTTAGGTTCAATCCTAATGGCTGGCACGTCAATGGATCGAAGTTGTCGACAATATGTGCGGGTTTAGGTTGACTCTGGCCAATGCTGCCCCTATATTGTCGACAGTTTCTAATTCCGTCAATTTGAGAAATTATGCTATTTTCCATAGATCAGGCCGTTACTGCTGCCGATAAGACCTTTTTTCAGCTAAGAAAGGATATTGTTGAAGGTGTGATTCCTGCGGACTCGAAATTAAGCGAAATTGAATTGTCGACAAAGTATGCCGTAGGTCGCTCGGTGATCCGCGAATCCATCAACCGCTTAGAGACTTGTCATTTGGTTGAGCGTAAAGCCAATGTCGGTGCGCGTGTAGTCGCGTTGACGCCCGAAGGGCTCGTTGAGCTGTACGAGGTGAGGGAGTCTTTGGAAGGCATGGCCGCGCGGTTAGCGGCTGAAAACATGACGGATCAAGAGATTAACGATTTAAATAGCCTATTAAGCAGCCACTTTCAGGAAGTGAAAGACGGTGATTCTTATTATCAGGAAGCCGGTGATCTGGATTTTCATTATAGAGTCATTCTTGGCAGTAAAAACAAACACCTAATTTCCACTTTGATCGACGGAATTTACCATTTGGTACGGATGTATCGGGTGCAGCTAGGGATGACTGGCCCTAGGGTCACGACTGCCTTTGATGAACATAAACACGTGGTTCAAGCAATTTCTAATAGAGATCAGGAGTTGGCAGAAATGCTGATGCGCCGACATATCTCTTATTCAAGACTCAATATAGAAAAAAAATTAGTGGCTAAGAAATAGCCCAATTAGAGTAGGAGGATATACCATGACAGCAGGGAAAAAATTCCGCCAAGCCTTGGCAGACAATCAACCGCTACAAATTGTAGGCACTATTAACGCCTATACCGCGATGATGGCAAAACAAATTGGCCATCAAGCGATTTATTTATCGGGGGGCGGTGTGGCGAATGCGTCTTATGGCCTACCTGACCTGGGAATGACGTCGTTGAATGATGTTATTGCAGATGTGCAACGGATTACTTCGGCTTGTGACTTGCCCTTGTTGGTAGACATCGATACAGGTTGGGGCGGCGCGTTTAATATTGCCAAGACTGTTCGGGATATGGAAAAAGCCGGTGCGGCGGCGGTGCATATGGAAGACCAGGTGGCGCAGAAACGTTGCGGTCATCGCCCAAATAAAGAAATTGTATCGACTCAAGAGATGGTTGATCGTATTAAGTCGGCAGTGGATGCACGTACCGATGCCGATTTCTTTATGATGGCACGTACTGACTCGTTTGCTCAAGAAGGGTTAGAAGCTGCCATTGAACGCGCTAAAGCTTATGTTGAGGCCGGTGCGGATGGTATATTCGCTGAAGCTGTGAAAACTGAAGCCCATTATCGAGCGTTTTCAGAGGCCTTGGATGTGCCTATTTTGGCGAACATTACCGAGTTTGGGCAGACTGAGCTTTGGAATAAAAAACAATTGGGCGAGTGGGGCGCGGGCATGGTGCTTTATCCGCTAAGTGCATTTCGCGCGATGAATAAAGCGGCCGAAAATGTCTATCAATCTATTTTAGATAATGGCGATCAAAAAGCAGTGATCGATGATATGCAAACCCGAATGGAGCTATACGATTATTTGGGGTATCACGATTACGAAACCAAGCTAGACAATCTGTTTGCGGAAGGCAAAAACAAATAATCTTGGCCTTGAGCTTAAAATAAAACATTTCATTTATTAATACCTTATAAAAATCAGGAGAAAATCGAATGGCAAAAGTACTCAGTGGTGCGGGCCTACGAGGTCAAGTTGCAGGGAAAACATCGCTTTCTACCGTAGGAAAAACAGGTTCAGGATTGACCTATTGTGGCTATGACGTAAAAGATCTGGCAGAAAATACCTGCTTTGAAGAAGTGGCTTATTTGATTTTTAATGGCGACCTTCCTAATCAAGGTGAGCTTAACGATTATAAAGCTAAGTTGAAAGGTTTACGTGGCTTGCCTGCCGCACTCAAAACTGTGCTAGAACAAATCCCAAAAGATGCGCATCCCATGGATGTCATGCGAACAGGTTGCTCTATGTTGGGTAACTTAGAAATGGAGTCGGATTTCTCTCAGCAACAAGAAAAGACAGATCGCTTGCTCGCGGCGTTTCCTTCGATTATTTGTTATTGGTATCGCTTTTCTCATGACGGCGTGAGAATTGAGACTGAAACAGATGATGATTCTGTTGGTGCTCACTTTCTTCACATGCTACATGATAAAAAGCCCAGCGAATTACATTCGCGAGTAATGGACGTGTCGCTAATTCTGTATGCTGAGCATGAATTTAATGCGTCAACGTTTACAGCACGTGTATGTGCTTCGACATTGTCAGATATGCATTCCTGTATTACTGGCGCGATTGGCACTTTACGAGGTCCACTTCATGGTGGGGCGAATGAAGCTGCAATGGAATTGATTGAAGGTTTAAATTCTGTTGAGCATGCTGAAGAAACCATTATGGGCATGTTGGAACGTAAAGATAAAATTATGGGCTTTGGACACGCGATTTACAGCGAGTCGGACCCGCGTAATGGCATTATCAAGGAGTGGTCTGAAAAGCTAGCAGCCGATGTGGGTGATAAGCGACTTTACCCAGTGTCAGTGCGTTGTGAAGAAGTCATGTGGCGCGAGAAAAAGTTATTTTGTAATGCTGATTTCTTTCATGCGTCTGCTTACAACTTCATGAATATTCCAACCAAACTGTTCACGCCAATTTTTGTTTGTTCACGCTTAACCGGGTGGGCGGCTCATGTTATGGAGCAACGTTCAGATAATCGTATTATTCGCCCCAGTGCTGAGTATGTCGGTGTTGAGCCACGTACTGTGACAGCTATTAGCGAACGTTAATACAYTWTCGAAGMTGTGATGTGTGAATGAAAKCCGAYAGCTTGATTTTTGAGTTTGTTAGTTTAAGTGGATTTTAGGGATGTACGTGCCTTGCCTAGTGATTATCGTTTTGCGTTAATCGCTAGGCTGTTATTGGTATCTAGATACTGTGTTGCCTGTAGTAACGTCTTGTATGAATAAGCAGGTAGGTTGCCCTCCTTTTTTTAGCACATCCAAGCTTCAGCACACCCAAGGTTCTCTTTTTTTGAAATGAATTTCATGTCAGCTGGTGTTTAATCCTGATTTTGGATGACGCTGGCATTGTAAATTTTATGAACGTATTTGCCGTTGCCAGTTCTTTTAAATTTTAAGTAGTGGATTAAGTTATGAATTCCAATCACCGCAAAGTTTTGCCCGGTACACAACTCGATTTTTTCGACACCCGAGCCGCTGTTAATGAGATAGAAGCGGGCGCTTATGAAAAATTGCCCTATGTGTCGCGTGTTTACGCCGAAAACTTAGTACGCCGTTGTGATCCTGCGGTGTTAACAGAGTCCCTAAAACAAATCATTGAACGCAAACGAGATCTGGATTTCCCTTGGTTTCCTGCGCGGGTGGTGTGTCACGATATTCTCGGCCAAACCGCCTTGGTRGACTTGGCTGGGTTAAGAGATGCCATTGCGGATAAGGGCGGGGACCCGTCACAGGTTAATCCYGTGGTGCCTACGCAGTTGATTGTGGATCATTCGTTGGCGGTTGAGCACGCTGGTTTTGAGCCTGATGCATTTGAGAAAAACCGCGCCATAGAAGATCGTCGTAATGATGATCGTTTCCACTTTATTAACTGGACTAAGACCGCATTTAAAAACGTCGATGTAATTCCTCCAGGCAATGGCATCATGCATCAAATTAATTTAGAGCGTATGTCGCCAGTCATTCAGGCCCGTGAAGGCGTTGCATTTCCTGATACCTTAGTCGGTACTGATAGCCATACGCCTATGGTCGATGCATTAGGGGTTATCGCTATTGGCGTGGGAGGCCTTGAAGCCGAAAGTGTCATGCTTGGGCGCGCTTCCTACATGCGTTTACCCGATATTATTGGCGTAGAGCTTACGGGTAAACCACAACCCGGCATAACCAGTACTGACATTGTGTTGGCATTGACTGAGTATTTACGGCAACAGAAAGTAGTGTCTTCCTATCTAGAGTTTTATGGTGCGGGGGCGTCCCTTTTAACCATGGGGGATCGCGCTACGATTTCGAATATGACGCCAGAATACGGCGCCACTGCGGCAATGTTTTACATTGATGCGCAAACGATTGAATATCTCAAGTTAACCGGGCGTGACGATGAACAAGTGAAATTGGTGGAAACGTATGCCAAGGAAACGGGTTTGTGGGCTGACGCTTTAGAGACTGCTGAATATGAGCGCGTATTGAGTTTCGACTTGTCCACCATTGGACGTAATATTGCCGGTCCGTCGAATCCCCATGCACGTGTGCCTACGTCAGAATTAGCCGCGCGAGGTATTAGCGGTATTGTTGAAAATGAAGAAGGTAAAATGCCTGAYGGCGCGGTGATCATTGCTGCGATTACCAGTTGCACCAATACCAGTAACCCGCGCAATATGATTGCCGCAGGGCTTGTGGCTAAAAAGGCTAATGCGCTTGGCTTAACGCGTAAACCGTGGGTTAAATCGTCTCTTGCRCCRGGTTCTAAAACCGTYAAGTTGTATCTGGAAGAAGCCGGGTTATTGTCTGAGTTAGAGCAGTTAGGCTTTGGTGTAGTGGCATTTGCGTGTACCACTTGTAACGGTATGAGTGGCGCGTTAGATCCTGTTATTCAAAAAGAAGTGTTGGATCGGGATTTGTACACGACTGCGGTGTTGTCGGGTAATCGAAACTTTGATGGCCGTATCCACCCCCATGCCAACGAAGCATTTTTAGCGTCTCCGCCTTTGGTGGTCGCCTATGCGATCGCGGGTACGATTCGGTTTGATATTGAAAAAGACATCCTGGGTACTGACCAGGACGGTAATGCGGTTCGGTTAAAAGACCTTTGGCCCACGGACGAAGAAGTCGATGCAGGCGTACGTGCCAATGTTAAGCCTCAGCAATTCCGGGATGTCTATATTCCYATGTTCGAACAATCGACTGATAATAAAGAGCARGTYGAGCCGTTGTATGATTGGCGTCCGCAAAGCACTTATATACGTCGTCCTCCTTATTGGGAGGGCGCGTTGGCAGGGGAGCGACGCTTAAAAGGAATGCGACCWTTGGCGGTGTTGGGCGATAATATTACAACGGATCATTTGTCACCTTCCAATGCCATTATGCTTGACAGCGCGGCGGGTGCCTACCTCGATAAAATGGGGTTGCCTGAAGTGGATTTTAATTCCTATGCGACTCATCGTGGCGATCATCTCACCGCACAACGCGCGACGTTTGCCAACCCTAAGTTGAAAAACGAAATGGTCCTAGAGGCCGGCGAGGTTAAGCAAGGTTCTTTCGCGCGCATCGAGCCCGAAGGCAAAGTGTCTCGTATGTGGGARGCCATTGAAATTTACATGGCGCGTAAGCAACCGTTGATCATTGTTGCGGGCGCTGATTACGGGCAAGGTTCTTCTCGAGATTGGGCCGCTAAAGGCGTGCGTTTGGCTGGAGTCGAAGTGATTGTAGCCGAAGGCTTTGAACGTATTCATCGGACTAATTTAGTAGGCATGGGGGTTTTACCATTAGAATTTAAGTCGGGCACCGACCGCAAGACTTTAAATATCGATGGCACCGAAACTTATGACGTTATCGGTGAACGTACCCCAGGTGCGACTCTGACGTTGATCGTTACCCGTAGCAACGGCGAAGTAATTGAAGTGCCTACTACTTGTCGATTAGATACTGCAGAAGAAGTATCGATTTATGAGGCTGGAGGTGTATTACAACGTTTTGCGCAGGACTTTCTTGAGTCAAGTGTAGCCAGTTAGAGCGGGTGCAGGTTCGGTGCCTTGGGCATCGAATCTGTGCGTTGGTTATTTTGATAATGTACTGTTGGTATTTAAATGAGCCTTGCCCAGGAGAATTGGGTCATAGGAAGCTTAGCGCTTTTGAATGATTCGAGTGATCGGGGTCTCATTGACAATATGTGCAAAAAAATAAGCGCAAAAAAATAAGTGCAAAAAAATAAGTGCAAAAAAATAAGTGCAAAAAAATAACGTGTAAAAACTAGAGTACAAAAAACAATTTAGTAATGTATATCCAAGGCAGGGCAGGCGCCGTGCTTTTCGGAATAATAAACAATCATAGGTTGATGGCAATGACTCATCCGGCGCAGATTAAAACCCCGGCTACGTATATGCGTGGCGGTACGAGTAAAGGCGTATTTTTTAAACTTGAAGACCTACCGCTTAAGGCGCAAGTCCCGGGTGAGGCGCGCGATGCGTTTTTACTCCGTGTAGTGGGCAGCCCTGATCCTTATGGCAAGCACACCGATGGCATGGGCGGGGCTACGTCGAGTACCAGCAAAACTGTTATTGTGTCGAAAAGTAGTCAGCCAGATCACGATGTAGATTATCTGTTTGGTCAGGTGGCCATTGATAAAGCGTTTGTTGATTGGAGTGGTAACTGTGGCAATTTGTCGGCAGCAGTCGGCGCGTTTGCGATTGAATCGGGTTTGGTGGATGCAGTAACAATTCCTGAAAATGGTGTTATGACCGTACGCATCTGGCAAGCCAATATCAGTAAAACCATAATCGCTCAGGTGCCTATTACTAATGGCGCTGTTCAAGAAACTGGCGACTTCGAATTAGACGGAGTTACCTTCCCAGCGGCAGAGATTCAGGTTGAGTTTATGGACCCCGCGGGTGGGGAGGGTGCCATGTTTCCTACCGGTAATTTAGTGGACGACTTGGAAGTGCCGGGGGTAGGGACGTTTAAGGCAACGATGATTAATGCGGGCATTCCTACGATTTTTGTGGACGCTGAAGCGATTAATTACCATGGCGCTGAATTACAAGACGATATCAATGGGGATGACAAGGCGTTAGCAATGTTTGAAACCATTCGCGCTTACGGGGCTGTGCACATGGGGTTGATTGAGCACATTGATGAGGCCGTAAAGCGCCAACATACGCCCAAGATTGCCTTTGTCGCTAAACCGAAAGACTACGTTTCTTCGAGTGGTAAGTCTGTGACCGCGGATCAAGTGGATTTGCTGGTGCGGGCTTTGTCTATGGGCAAGTTGCACCATGCCATGATGGGCACCGCCGCTGTGGCGATTGGTACGGCGGCGGTTATTCCTGGGACTWTAGTGAATATAGCGGCTGGTGGTGGCGAGCGTAGTGGTGTTTGTTTTGGGCATCCTTCCGGGACTTTAACGGTGGGCGCGCAAGCCGCGTTGGTAGCGGGGCAATGGACTGCTACCAAAGCCATTATGAGTCGTAGTGCCCGTGTGTTAATGGAAGGTAGGGTGCGAGTGCCGGGAGATCTTGTTTAAGGCAACCACGCATGTCAAAGGTATGAATTTAAGTCATCAGCAAGGCACTAAATTTTACGGTGATTGTCGGCAATGCGCTCAATCCAGTCTTCCTCTACCCCTGCGCCGTCGGCAAATGTAGGCCATTGCTCAATGGCCTCTACGACTTCTGTGATTATTAGTTTGGCTTTTCTGACGCTGAGGTTCGCGACTTTGGCTGTTTGCAATAAATCCTCTTTTGATATGCCGTCACATTTACCGTTGATACTCATTTGGTGTTGCGCGGTCCATTCGCCTTCTGGGTTGTAACTATAGGTGATGTCGAATGCTGGGGACAGCTGCCATTGGCCTGCTTGATTCATCAGAAAGGCGATGTTTTTGGTGTGATCGTCTTGGTTGCGGGCGATGACGTTGAATACCATTCGGCGGTATTGTTGTTCCAGGGCCGTTTGTAAATTAATTAAGTCGAGCTGTTTCATAACCTGCATGGCTTGTTCGTAGGAATAGGCGCCGGCTATATTGAAGTCAAAGTGGGCGATCGCGCATAGGCTTTGCATGTGTAGCTTTTTACTGGAACTCAGCCGGTCAAAGCGTTGTGTCATAAAGTGCGCGCGGCCGTTTTCCTCTAAGAGCTGACATTCACTCATGTTGATTCCAGCAGCTAATGCCATGCGGTAATACGCGTATTCCGTTCTACCAAAGCCTTGAGGATCGCAGAGCTCCTTGTCTCTGTTGTTGGAGATGCCGTCGAATTTAAGGAGGTAATGTTCAAAACCTTCAGGACATTTTACTTGCCCAGATTTTACCTGTTGGGTTTTTTTATTCCAGGCAATCACTGCTTTCGCTCTTGCGCCTCCTGCGG
>NVVB01000116.1 GCA_002402085.1 Gammaproteobacteria bacterium | reverse complement strand
AGAGCCTGCAATGTATTSAANNNCACYSRNCSWMTACNCCSMWMYMKSWWWAGRTCMASAASCRAKAGRTCTTGTTTTATCGAGTAGTCGGCAACTATTACCTTTATTCGTTGATCATAGTCAGACTCTATGATGACATCATCAAACAATGGCTCATCAGTACCGAACGATGAACGCATATGAAATCCAGTCAACACGCCCTTGGTAGGTGTTAATAATTTACTCTGCCGTATGGGCTTCAACGTAATAGGGAAGTTAGCAAAGTATAAAAAAAACTCCTTGCCGCCCTGCCCTAGATTCAACGGTACACCCGCCACCAGGTTAATAATTCTCATGCTGCAATTGCCCTGTAAATGATAGGAAGTGCCAACATGGCTATTAAGATACCGCCACCCTTTATCACCATGTTAGATGTCTCGGAGTTTTCCGATCGGCCCAGATTGCGCGCTGACGTCGCGACATTTTCGACCTGTTTATTAACTGATGTAGCGTTGTCCTTGAGTACATCGCGAGCGAAGTCTAGTGAGCGCTGGTACTGGCTGTTTGTGTTGGTCAATGCCAACTTACTAATAGCGGTGATATTACCTTGACTCGATGAAACTAATTTTTGCGCTTGTGAGAAAACAGCAGTATTTGAGCTGATAGCAGATTTTGTGACCCGCTCACCAGAAGCCACTGCGGCCCTGGAAGTTTTACCCGATTCAGCATTGGCTGATCTCGCTTGTGCCGTTGCTTGTGCGGCAGCACTCACACCAAAAGCCGTGGCCTTGTTAAATGTTCGCTCACCTGATGCAGTAGCACCTCGGATGGCTTTTGCTGAATCACTCAAGGCACGGTTTGCCGTCGATAACGCAGATCTAGATACATTTGCCGAAGCGAGATTAGCCGATCTTGCCTGTGCCGTTGCTTGTGCAGCAGCACTCACACCAAAGGCCGTGGCCTTGTTAAATGTTCGCTCACCGGATGCCGTAGCACCGCGTATGGCTTTCGCTGAATCACTCAAGGCACGGTTCGCCGTCGATAGCGCCGCCCTGGAAGTCTTACCCGATTCAACATTGGCGGATCTCGCTTGCGCCGTTGCTTGTGCAGCAGCACTCACACCAAAGGCCGCGGCCTTGTTAAATGTTCGCTCACCGGAAGCCGTAGCACCTCGCGCAATTTTCGAGGCCTCTAAAATAGTCCTGGTGTTTGCTGAAATGCTAGACCGGGTAGTTTTACCCGCATCAAGCTGCGTTTTTAAACCCGCTGCAATCGATGACCTAGCACTAAGCGAGAGCGCATTAATAGACGTTTTACTCACACCGAACGCGCTAGATGCAATTTGTTTGGCAGTATTAAGGCCAGCTTGCGCACCGAATAACGCGGCCTTAATACCATCACGTGAAGCGGTAATAGCGACCGTCAGAGATTTATCAACTACGCCATGATCAATCAACTCATTGGTGATATTCACAGTTGCGTTTTGGTCATCGCCAGCGGTAACCGTTACACCGGATGCAGAACCTTGCTGAGTTTGCGCGCCACTGGTTCCCGTGACCGGCGTATTCTCATTGATGGAGTCAAAAAAACCCATGCCTATTTCACCATTTTGTAAACGACGATAGCGCCAACCAATAGCATCAAAGGTAATGCCATCGACGCTGATGCTCGAGGGCTAGCGTAATCGTATAGATTAAATTCCGATCGCTCTTCACGAAAAGGTCGAGGCAGATTCCCATAAGACCCGAACGACAGACCGCCTGAACCAGTATCGCCGAGCGTCGCGGTAGCTGCTGAGCTCCCGCTCAATCCGCCGCCGCCTGTCAAGCTTGTTAGTGCGCCTAACATTAACGCGCAACCTTCACGATCAATAGAACAGCTAAAAACCCTAATGATATGAATAATAGGTTTTGATTAACTTGAAACGGTAGGTTGACCGGCGCGGCACCGCTTGGCATTGTCGGCGCTTCAATATCAGCTGCTCGTTGATCCGGCACGGCATTAACAACCAGCGGTTGTCGATACTCACGATCATATCGTTCTAACGCTTTGGCCCTTGCAACTTCGACACCGATTTTACTTAGCTCGCTGATAAAACCCCACGCGTATTCAGCGCCAGCGGGAGAACTTGCATCATCTGGAACAAACATTATTTACCCTCGACAGAGGATTAATACGCTAACTAAAGCGTATTAACCGTGGCATAAAGTTCGGAGATAACGCGGACACTATCGGTATTCGAGAATGTTCCCTTAAACTGCAATACCGCAGGCGAACCATCAAACCGAAGCGGATCAAGGCTATCACCCTGGTTGGCGTCCATTGTCGGATCATAGGTAAATACACCGGCTTGACTAGTGCGGTGTACCTCATCCGTCAGGAACTGATATTCCGCTAAAGATGTTTTTGGCAATTCAGCGGTGGTGTCTTTCCAGACTTCGAAATCGGTCATGTTTGTATGCCAGACATGAACAGCGCGAATCAAGTTACCCGCTTCTGGTATACCGATAGGTACTGAGATTGGCTCAGTAGTACCGCCAACACTGCTATCACTGGGAATCAAACATCTAACCATTGCGGCAACTTCAGGATCTTTCGGACCGCCCGTCATAGCGAAAGCCGACAAGCCAACCGCCCCGCTTTGCGTTCCATCGGTTTCAATCTGTAGCGATAACTCATTGTATCTGAAGTTCACAGTATCTAACGCGCCAATCCGCTGGCCTTGAATCGTCGCCGCTTGGCGATCGCTAAAATGCAGCGGAATGTAAGTCACGTTATCAGTCAAACTGTAATACTTGTTGATCTTCTCGAGTTCAGTTGCCGTCAAATCCCAAATGATCGTACCGCCTGCTTTCAACAGAATTCGCGGTATGTCGGCGGCAACAAACACGCCGGTTAACACCAGGACAATGACGTCATAGATGTAGCCTTGCGGAATTTGACCAATCAGGTGTTTACCCGCTTGGCCTGCCGAAACTTGAGGGCTAAAAGGTGGCAAATCGACTTTGCGTAAAGGCATTCTAATCTTCTCCAAGCAGGAATAATTGTTAAGTAAAATTACTTCTTACGTATTGATCGCTGTTTATATCAGCAGGTCAGATACAACAGGCATACGCTTAGCGGCTGCTATTGCAATAACGGCAATGATACTGACGATCAAAATGTTTTTAGGCGTTAATGCCATGATGAAATCTCCAATTTGAGTTGAGTGCAAGATGCGCCCTTATAGGAACGCACCCGCTAGGAGATTGGTAGAGGTACCCTTATGGGGAATAAGGGCTTGATATCAAAATAATTCGCCAAATTCGAACTTGACCTTGTCATCGGATCCGGTTTTTTGCAACGAACCCTTAATCACTTTATTAAGGCTCAGGTCGCGTTCGATGTAATCAAACCGACCATTCACATCATCTTTAACCAAGGCTTTCACCTGGTCGACATCAACATTAAGGAATTTGGCCATGCGTTCTTCGTCATCCGGGAAAGACTGTTTACAACAATGAATAACCGAAGCGTTACCAGGTACCGTTTTATCTGATTCGGCGATACGTTGCGAAGTCACATAAATATCAGAACCGAAGACCAGGCCGCGACGAATCAGGATGCCAAATTTAGCCGGTGCCTTACCAGGTGGGCAAACATCACTCGACTCCTCTACGATCACAGCGCCCCGCTTGCCCTGCTCGGCCAATCTGCGGATCCAGTAATAAGCGATATCACAAAAATAGTCGAAATCTGGCTTTAGATCCCGGTACCGGTAAATCATGGCAACCGGTGGACAATTTGCCGCTTCCCAAGTGTGCAACATGCTAACCAGCTTTTTCTGGGTAGTCGGTATGTYTGGATCATCCTGCGCGCCATACTCGGCCTTGGCATCCCACACTAAAAGATACTCATAGCCCTCTTTTTCGATTTTGTGTCGAATATAGACACTTTTCCCCGATCGGCTCGAACCGGTCGCAAGGTAAATTTTGCCATCATTCATCAGGTTTGGTTTCCTTCTTCTCAGTTGGTATTTTCAACGGTGTTTTTAACCGCGGCCCTAAGATCTTGAAGGTGGTGTATATCGCTATCACTTCCAAACCGTACCGCTTCAAAAAGTCAGCGCCGTATTTATCGAGCAACATGCCGTGGAAATTGGCGAGTTGCTCGATTTCATCTTCCTTCAAGTGCCAGTTCGGCGCATATTTCGCGGCATTGTCATACACCAGGTATAACARCTGCGGACCGGTCATATCGAACATCGGATTCGATGGCACTTCGCCTTCTGGCACCGCTTCACCGGTGGACCCAGGGAAATCCACAGTACTTGCGGCCGAATTCGTTAACCTGGTCAGCTCCTGGTCTAGTTCAGTAGTCATTAATCAAACCTCAATCCAAATATACCAGCGGGTTCACCCGCATTTTCACTTGGGTCCGGCGCTATTTCATCATCCGGTGCCGGTACCGGCATTCCAGGATTATCTAAAAGCACCGAACCCGCTTTTTTAACCTCGGTCGCGGGTACTGACACGGGTACGCTCTCCCCTGCCCCAGCAATAACGGCATTTTCCAACACCATTTCTTGAGCTTGATCATGGTTAAGGTGAATCGGCCCGATACATGTCGAGAGATACAGCGGATAAGCGGGGTCCTTACGCTTCGAGCGGCGCACCTCGACAGTATTTCCTATGAGCGATACCAGGTGTTTTACGTCCAAGGTACCGATTAATCGACCCGAAGGTAGTCTAGCCATCAGGCGGCCTCCAATTTTGTTGATTTGTGGGTTTTGTGTGGGTTTGAGTTGCGAACTTATCCGCCGGTATTAAACCAATAAAGGAGGTATGTACTTCGTAGCGATCTACTTGATCATTCCATTTGACAAAGCCGAACCACTCAACCTCTCTTTCTTCCTCAGATTGAACTGGGACGTTGTACAGGACGCCATAGGAGCGAGTACGTCTAAACCCTCGGTTTGCACTGAACCACTCGTAGAAACGCTCTCCTGGCCACTTGTCCATAGGTCTAGCTTCAATCTTTCGGCTTCGGCTACCTTTAGCACTGCCATCAGCAGTATTAACATCACCATCATGATTACCGTCATCAGAGTGCTGATGATCAGAGCCAGATATTTTGCAAACATACTTCACCATTTCGTTGATTGAATGGATTAACACCAGCTCTCTGGTGGCTGGCTCGGTACGACCTTGACGCCGTAACTTTGCCTCGGTCAATTGCTTCATACGGTGCTCAGTGACGAAATCGATTTGCACGTCCTCATCACCCCACATCCGTGCAAACTCGCTCCTGAACGCTGACCAATTGAAGTGACCGCCGACCAGGACCAGGACGTTTAGGTGAACATTCCAAGTTTCATCACCAGCGGCTAACGGATCTTCCTGGACTACCAAAGCACCGGTTAGGTGTTCGCATACTTTACGGCGATTGATATTCGCCCAGGTCTTAAACAACCTAGACTTGGCCTCGTGTAGTTTTTCCTTAGGAACATTCCTGGGGGATATTACAAATTTTTGCAGCTTTAAACGCCGGTTAGCGTTTAGGTGCATGAGCATGTGAGGGATGTACTTTTCTGTTAAACGCTGGGATTCATAGCGCATTTCGTCCGGACATATCTTTGAACAGTTGCACTTTGTATCCCAGAAGAAACGTTTATCACCACCGGTATCAACGCCAATTTTTCCGCACTGACGGCAGTTTGATAGCTTGCCTGGGAGATCCTTGATGGACTTATCAAAGGCACCGTATTTAGGCACAACTTCACGAGCGATCATGTATGCCAAGCGTTGTTCAAATTTACGGCGTTCAGCCATCGGAGCTAACTCAAGTTCGATAGCTCTACGGGCCGCTTGAATGATTGATAGCTGAATCTGAGATTTGATCTCATGATTGAGGGCTTGCTCACCTGCTTCGATCGATGACAGCACACCTTCAATGTGATTTGGAATTGTTCTTAACTGGGGTCTACTTCGAAGATAGTTGATGACCCCCCAGTGTTGATCATCAACATAGTCAGCTGGATTGAAAGTAGACTTAACGACAGTGTTGTCGGTTTCGAGATTCACCAAAGAACCTCTTTTTTAACAAACTTTTCTAACAACTGGCGGACGATTTGCGACTGGGTGGCAGATACATACGATCCAGATTGCTTGTTAAATTTATCGACGGCATCTTGCAGTTGCTCAATCTCATCGGCACTTACACGGACCTTGATAACGCGATCACGAACATTCGAATAGTCTCGGTAGCTTTCCCAGGCCATCAGATAAACACCTGGTTAAACTGGGCCACGTTTGTGCCGGCGCAAATGTGGCCACACTTCACCTGGTTACTCATCGAAAGCAGGCCTGTACTGAAACCCGCCGCCGTCTTTCGGATCAGTGCGTAACAGCCAACCCTTAGCATGTAACTTTGCCAGTTTGGTGGCGGCTGTCGATCGCTCGATATTAAACATTCTGGAAACGTTTAGCGATGAGACTCGAGGACGCCCGTTTATGTATTTCAGTAACATGCGATCAGCAGGCGTGATCATGATCTCGGTGATCACTTGGTGGTTATTAAATACGGTTCGCATCAGTACTTTGCGCTTGTGGTCGTCATCGTTAAGGATCATTTGAATGCCCTCAATCGAGAGGCCAAAAACTTCAAGCCCTGGACATGTTCCAGAATCTCGTTCTTTTGCTGATGAGTTAGGTTGGACCAGGGTGTATATGCGTCCGATCGGCACGACTTGCAATCGAATGTGATGCTGGACCGGATATCCATAGGCAACCTGCCCCAGTTTTCAGCACGGTTTTTCTCAACATCTTCATTGGTGAATAGGATTCGTTGGGCGAGCGTTAGCGACAAACTAGGATTCATCACGCGACCACCTGCATATCGCTGACGTCCGTGATCGCAGTCTCACCGGAATCACCTAATTCAACGAAGGTGACATCAAATACAGACTGGCTATGTACATGGCTTTGTCTAGGCCCAACGGTTACGACTCTTTCGATATTGACTATAGTAATTTTAACTTTGTCCGAATCGGCTTCTGGGCAAGTAAGTATCAATCTCATAATTTGCTCTCTTCAGTTTCAGTTCATGGCGAATTTAAACCTTGGGGAGCGATCTTCTGTCGAATATCGAGTGTCGAGGGGTTGACACTGCCGGTACGTAGGAGAAACCGAGAATTACACTACACCCCAACACTCGACCAATTCGCCAGAATTGTCCCGAAGGCAATCGCATAGTACTTCGTTTATGAGAACCACTCAACCGTGAGTAATTGCTCATATTCTAGAATCCTCTAAGATGAGCATTACTCGATAGTTCTATACATTGACAAAACGTGGGAGTTTTGAATGAGCAAGATATTAAAACTGGTGGATGCCGTGAAAGCAGCGCAGAACGTGTCTTCTGACTATGCAGTGTCGAAGCTGATAAACCTAAAACCCACCAATATTTGTGATTGGCGCGCAGGCCGCAGATTACCTACTCAAGCTATGACTTTAGAATTGGCAAAACTTACGAATGACCGGCCCGAATATTGGGTAATGCTGATTGAATCAGAAAGAGCGAAAAACGAGGACTTGGCGACATTCTGGGCGGACACGGCAGAGGGTGTGGGTATATAAATCAATAAGTTACGGGTTTCTAACAACCGTTTTTAGCGCTGCCCTCTTTCGGAGTAGGGCTGTACAAATTTTGATCACAACCTCCTAATTGAGGTTAGTGGACATAAGACTTTCCCTTCCCACCATGCACCCCACCGGTGCCGTTAACATCCCCAAATACCGCGATTCTCCCAACTACCAATAAAAGCCGCATTATCATGATATTTTTTCATCGAATTTCTGTCTAACCAACCAAAACTTTCATAGACAAAGAGACGAAAAAGCCGGATATCAGTGGGCTAGCACCAATATCCGGCTATGTAACTTGTAATTCTAGAGAGCTATCTAAACCGAGTTAACACTAAAACGCAACGGCAGGCTATTTGTCCTGGTTACGTGATCTGAAGTAGTTTCCTGCAGCCAGGTCAAACAGCGTTGACACCATCTTGACCTTGGAAACTAATTTTGGTTTACCGGACATAGCGGCATATTGAGAGACCATACCCAGGCCAGCGCCCGCATAACCGAGAATTTGTAACCAATCCATATCATCACTCCTTAGCTAATTTTAACTCCAGGACTTTTAACCTGGTGTCGTGTTCAGTTTGTTTTCGCTCGATTGTATTGATCCGGTACGCAACATAGATGATCAGGTAAGTAACCAAATCGCTACCACCTTCGAGGGCCTTCGCTATTGCGCTTAGATCATCCATATCAGCCGCCAGATAACTGGGCAATCAGCACGTCTTTCTTTTGATTGGCCTTGATACCACGCTCACGAGCCAGCGCCTGTAACTCTCGATAGTTACTTGGCAATACGGGCCCCGCTTTTCGCTTCAACCGCTTTAGTTTCGTAGTACTTCCCATCTAATCCTCGCTATTCACATTCGTATAACCTGCATCAAATAAAGCCTGGTGAACAACACCATCGGCAATATCACCCGTAACATCAGTTTTTAACGTCTCGAAGCTAACCCAACCCTTGCGATCGCCGAGGTAGGCTTGCAACTCAGACACCAGGCCAGCATCGGTGGTTTGTGAATTCATGGAGAAATCACCGCCTTTACACATCACGCTATTCATTACCAATACTCCTTACCCACTCGACACCGTCATAGATCACGGCGCCTAGGGTCTCTTCTTCTTCGGTTTCACCGAGTGGATCCATAAGTTTTTCAACGACGGCATTGATGCCCTGGTAGAAAATATTATCTTGACTCACCGGATTAATCGCATCACCGGCATCATCTAAACGACGCGATAGCCAGAAGACACCGATGGCACCCGCAATCAACCCAATGATGATTACTTTGCCATTCATGCTAAGGCCATCGACTTAAGAATAAACGCCTCTGAAAACGGGTTGAAGCCATTTTCAACACGGATCATCGCACCCAAGACCGATGGCATATTGTCATCGGTCACACGATCGTCGGCATCGACACCACTAAATTGCACAACCGCCGTTACATAATGACTGGTTGTGTTTTCAATTGGCGGTGCATACCGGTTGATTATCTGGCGAACAGTGATAACACCTTGGCGACGATAAGAGAGCAATATTTTATACATTGCCCTGATACCCATCTCGAAGGATTCAAATTCTTCAAACACAGGGTCAGTATCTTCCGATCGCTCACCCTTCCACGCGGTATTATCGTTTTCAAATTCTTTGATATTACCCGGATTACGATTCCTCAACCCGCGTGTTGAACTAAAAAAAGCCACTCTAGACATTAAATATACCCCTGCTATTAGAACTAACCATTTCATAGAATCGCTTCGTGATGATAAATCCACGTTACTCTTGACGTTACATTCACGTTGCCAAAAACAATATATAGACCCAGCCCCGGCACTAGAACAAATGGCGCTGCAGAATGCACCACATCAACACGGTAGGCGCTCACGGCAAGCGGCGACATTACCGCGCCAGATTCGGTGGTTATAGATTGCAATGTTCTACGCTCAGCGTATGCATCATCCAGCCCTGACCCTACTAACATGTTTCGGCAGGGACTACCATTCACCCCTATGGCAGTACTATACTTCTTAATCTCATATCTACAGTCTTGATCACAAAAAACACTGATCTCATCAATAACTAAATTCACTTTTGAAGCATCGACGTTATACAACTGATGGTGATTGTAATTTGCAGCAACAGCACTTCTATTAGAGCCTGCAATGTATTCAACACCCGCCTCTACCCGCTCCCTAAAAAGG
>NVVB01000115.1 GCA_002402085.1 Gammaproteobacteria bacterium | reverse complement strand
CAATCATCAGTGATCCAAGCACCATCCTGACCCAATAGAGCAGGTTTCCTTGAAGGTCTTCAGGGAAGACGTAGGTATGCGTCATCCACAAACCGCTCGCAGCGGAGACACATCCCGCGATCACGATAACGCGCCCGATTGCGCGGTGTGTTGCGGGATGGTGGCGTCCGCTGAGTTTCAGGCCAATGTATTCCCGTTTATTTTGAGAGGGGTGAATTTGTTGGGCGTTGATTCTGTTGAATTGCCATTGGAAGTGAAGGCCCATATTTGGCAAGAGTTCGCGACGCATTGGAATTTAGAATGCTTAGAAGCGATATGCACAGAGGTCTCTCTCGAGCAATTGCCGACAATGATCGACGCTATTTATTTAGGTAAACAAAAAGGGCGGGTACTCGTTAACCTCGGTTAAGAGGGTCAAAGTAGTGCGGGCCAAATAATAAATTAAATAAATAAAATCAAAAAACCAAATAAACACAACGCATAAAAAAAGGGCCTGTATTTAAGGCCCTTTTTTACGTGCGGAGTCTTTGTTTCGCTCGCCCTACCTGTATTGGTAGAGCGGTTTTTGCTCAACGGCATCCGCTTGATAGTTGACACTGAAGTCATTAAACGCGTTGAGTGCGTCATTGATACAGCGATCTTCACGGACTGCAAAGGCATTAAATCCACAGCGTGCCATCAGGTATATTTGATCTCTGAGTACGTCTCCTACAGCACGAATTTCTTTGTCGTAGCTGAAGCGAGTGCGAAGTTCTCGTGCACTACTGTAGCCACGTCCATCTGCGAACTTAGGAAAGCTGATGGCAACAAGGGCAAAGTGCTCCAGGTCTTCAGCGATGTCGGCAGGCTGCTCGTCTGGTGCTAATAGAATGCCGATTGGCTCAGCGTGGGCGATTAGCTGTTCTTTGTGGGCTTGCCACGCGGATACGGGGACAATCAACTTGCCCTTGGGCAGTGTTTCAGCGCATTGTTCATCGCTTAGCTCGACCCATTGGTCTTCGATCACCTTTTGGTCTTTAATTATTTTTCGCATAAACTCGCTCCTTAAATGGATCAATACCAATACGGCGACAGGTATCAATGAAGCGTTCACCGTCGGTGCGTTGCTCCACATAAACATTAATGATTTTTTCTACCACATCAGCGACGTCGTCTTCGTCAAAAGACGGGCCTAAGATCTTGCCGATGGCTGCGTCTTCTTTCGATGAGCCGCCGATGGAAATCTGATAGAACTCAGAACCCTTCTTGTCCACGCCTAGCACGCCGATGTTGCCAACATGGTGATGGCCACAGGCATTCATGCAGCCCGATATATTAAGTTCAAGCTCGCCTATATTGTGGAGCGTATCCAGATCGTCAAACCTTCTTTGGATTTGCTCTGCGATGGGGATTGATTTCGCATTGGCTAGGGCGCAGAAATCGCCGCCGGGGCAGCAGATCATGTCGGTTAATAAACCGATGTTGGGGGTGGCAAATTGATGAGTTTTCAGTGTTTGCCATAACTCATACAGTTGGTTTTGCTTAACGTCTGCCAGTACCAAGTTTTGTGTGTGGGTACTGCGCAGTTCTGAAAAGCTATATTTATCAGCCAGGTCGGCAATGATTTCCATGTCTTCAGCGCTGACGTCACCCGGGGCACGGCTGGTATCTTTTAAGCTAATGTTGACAATCGAGTAGCCATTAACTTTATGATCGGCGACGTTTTGATTGACCCAGACTTTAAAGGAACCATCGGATTCAAGCTTTTCAAGAAATTCGCTGTCTTGCGCGTCTAATTGCTCGTAAGCAGGAGGTTGAAAGCATGCTTTAACACGATCAATTTCTTGTTGTGGCAGCTTCATAGGGCCGTCTTTTAACTCGGCCCATTCTTGGTTTACTTTTTCTGCAAAGACTTCGGGAGTCATCGCTCGAACTAAGATTTTGATTCGCGCTTTATACTTGTTATCTCGGCGACCGTTGCGGTTATAAACCCTAAGTACGGCTTCCAAGTAGGATAATATGTCGTGTTCGGCTACGAACTCATTGACTAGAGGAGCGACAACGGGAGTTCGTCCTAAGCCTCCACCTACATAGACCTTGAAGCCTAGTTGGCCTTCGCTGTTGTGGGTTAAGTACAGCCCGACGTCATGAACTTGAACCGCCGCTCTGTCTTGTTTGGAACCCGACACTGCAATTTTAAATTTTCGGCCAAGAAGTGCGAACTCAGGGTGGAATGTAGACCACTGACGGATTATTTCGCAGTAGGGTCTCGGGTCAACCGTTTCATCTTTGGCGACACCGGCGTATTGGTCGGAGGTCGTATTGCGTATGCAGTTGCCACTGGTTTGAATCGCGTGCATCTGGACTGAGGCAAGTTCTTCAAGAATATCAGGAACTTGTTCTAGCTTGGGCCAGTTTAACTGTAAATTTTGGCGCGTCGTAAAATGAGCGTAGCCCTTATCGTAAGTACGAGAAAGCTCGGCCATTTTTCTCATTTGGACCGCGGTGAACATTCCGTGAGGAATAGCAATCCGAAGCATGGGGGCGTGACGCTGCACATAGAGCCCGTTTTGTAGGCGAAGCACTAGGAATTCGTCCTCAGACAAATCTCCTGCTAGGAAGCGTTCGGTCTGGCCTCGATACTGGGCCACTCGCTCCTCGATGATCTTTTGGTCGTATTCTGAATAAACGTACATGATTAGCTAATACCTGAGCTGCTATCAACAACTTATTTTTTATGGATAACCTAATGATTAATAAGTATTTAATCTTGTCTGGTCAGTAGACTGTAAGTCGCCTGGTATGGCGGCGCTAGCGGCGCATTATACCCTCTCAAGGCTAGGAGGGGTAGATAGTGTACAAAGAGCGTTGATTCGGTAACAAGAAAACGAGTGAAGTCAGGGGTTTTGGCTGAATTGAGGCTTTAAAAGTGGTGTTAGTGAGGCGTTTTTTAGGCTTTAGGGTGGGGGTTTAGATGGCCTTGTCTTGTGGTAGGGGCATAGGTATGATCAGAGAGGTTCCAGTATTCTAGGACAACAACAAAAATTAACGAAGAATAATAAGGGCAGCATTGAATCTGCACCCTTTGGTCTCAGGGAGTTGTAACAGGTGTTAGGTAAATTATTCGGTAACAAAGAAAAAACCCACAGTCTTAAAATTGACGGTGTTGATAAATCCATTTCTATTAGCTCAAAAGAAACTCTTTTGCAGGCCGCTTTAAAGGAAGGGGTGAAATTCCCTCATAGCTGCCGAGTCGGTGGTTGCGCGATGTGCAAGTGTCGATTGGTCTCAGGTAAGGTCAAAGAGCTTACTGAAAAGTCTTATATTTTATCTGCTGAAGAACTGCAGACTGGCTATATTCTGGCCTGCCAGTCGTTGCCCCGATCAGACGTACAAGTAGAAGTAGACTTCTCCCGCGCTGATATTCCTGAGCATGACTTGGTGACTACACCAGGAAAGATAATCGCTCAAAACCCTTTAACCCATGACATCAGTGAAATAGTCATTGAAACAGACAAAGACATTGAATTCACTGCAGGGCAGTTCGCTGAAATCACTGTGCCTGGTGATATTACTGACGCACGATCGTATTCGTTTGGTTCCGCTCCTGGGCGATATAAAAATGAAATACATTTCTTTGTGCGGGCAGTGCCTGGCGGCGCGATGTCTAACTGGATCTTGGGGGATCAGGCGGTAGGGACTAAGGTGGAGTTGCAGGGA
This sequence comes from Gammaproteobacteria bacterium, assembly GCA_002402085.1. Classification (GTDB taxonomy): domain Bacteria; phylum Pseudomonadota; class Gammaproteobacteria; order Pseudomonadales; family UBA3067. The sequence goes on along the minus strand of NVVB01000115.1, from coordinate 6,131 downwards.
CCCTTTGGAGACTTTTATTTGCGTAGTTCGGATAAACCGATGTTGTGTGTAGCCGGAGGTAGTGGGTTAGCCCCTGTTCTGGCTGTTCTGGAAGATGCCGCGAATCAAGGGGTTAATAGACCGGTTAGCTTTTTGTTCGGCGCGCGGACTGAGCAAGATTTATATTGTTTGGATCAAATAAAAGAAATTAAAGCACGCTGGAAAGGCGAGTTTGAATTTGTACCTGTATTGTCAGATGAACCAGAGGACAGCGCTTGGACTGGGGCGAGAGGTTTTGTAACGGCTCATTTTGAAAAATATTGTACGGCTGAAACTCAACTCTATATGTGCGGCCCTCCACCGATGATCGATGCTGCCATTGCTGAAGCGCATAAATATAAGCTGGAAGATAAGGATATATTCTTTGATAAGTTTTTGGATAAAAGTGATTTAGAGAAACCTAAGCAAAATGAACCGGCTCAGACTGCCTAGGTTTTAGCTTGGGTTTATCGAGTTGGGTTTATTTATTAGTTCTTCCATTGATTTTAATTGGATCTTTGATGGGGGCTGGCAGGGTGAACATTACTGCGGGATACCAGGTTCCGGATAAGTAAGCTGGCCAGCCCTTTTAAAACAACAGCCGATAATTCGGTTGTTGTTTTATGCGCATCACTTACCTTTGTTACGCCTTTCTAAAKAGYGTTACTTTGGGCTATTGCTGGCAGTTATTTCCGCTTTATACTTCTCGTCGCCTTCGAGCGATAAATTCCATTTGCTTTCATATATATTGCATCGTGACCCAATCTTTATTTCTAATTTGACGGATTTAAGGGTTTGTTATGCCTTATTGTTCGTGATTTTTGTGCGCTGATGCATTGGGCCATGCTTAGATGGCGTGTTTGTCTTGGCAAGAGCAGCCACCGTGCCGCGACTAAAGGGCTATACTATTCGTAGAGTATTGTATCGGGCGTAAAAGGTTTTCCTTGATGGTTGCACACCTCAGGCGATGGTGGTTTATTTTTGGTTTGGTTATGACTAGCCAAATCGTATGCGCGTCGGGTCCTTTGGTTCTGACTGATGCGCCTATTGATCACGTCTCTGTTCGTCCTTATTTATATTTTTTTGAAACCAATGAAAGATCCTTAGAGGTTGAGCAAGTAAGGCAACCTTCGTGGGCAAAGCAATTTACGCACCCTGAGGGTTTTACTCCTAGCTTTGGTTATTCCAATAGTATTTATTGGCTTCGGTTTTCGATGGAGAACCAAAATGCGGATGAGCTTGATTTGATTTTTCAGATTGAGTTCCCATTGCTCGATGAAGTGAAGGTTTATCAGTATAACGGCGAACAGTTGGTGGCCGATTTCCGCATGGGGGACCGCCTGCCTTTTTTAAGCCGTCCCATTGAGTCTCGTCATTTTCAAATGCCAATTAATTTGGAAGGCTATGCGATTAATGATTTTTACTTGCGTGTTGAAAGTACTAGCCCGCTGGAGGTGCCTCTATACGTAAGTGCGACCAAACTTCATTTGGCCTACACGTCTTTAAATGAATGGATTGTTGGCTTGGCTTATGGGATTGCGCTGGGGTTAGGTCTTTATAATTTGCTGCTTGGGTTTTCGACTCGAGATGTTGTGTATATCTATTACGCTGGATTCACTTTGTCCGTGTTTGGGATTTACAGTGCGATTGACGGCTATAGCTATATGTTTTGGCCCAATAGTGTGACGTGGCAGCAAATGTTTCATTTATATACCATTTTTATGACGTGTATTTTTGCGATTGCTTTTTCTCGGTCGTTCTTGGATTCYGCGAACAAAAACCTTAAGTCAGATCGMTTTACTCGATTTATGAAYTTCCCTTCTATTGTGGGTTTAATGTTTATTCCAATGATGGAAGAGAAGACGGTTGCTTTGTATATGAGCGTTGTAGCGCTGATTACGATTGGCTCTCTTTTTATTCTGGGGGTGGTTCGGCTTTTTCAGGGTTATTATGTGGCCAAGATTTATCTTGTTGCTTGGTCGATGTTGTTGGGAACTGCGTTGTTTGCCATTGTTGGCTCCAACGGCTTAGGGTTCAGTGTTCAGGAGATGAAACCCTTTTTACGAACGGGATGGGTGTTGGAATTGATTCTTTTATCTCTRGGGCTAGGGCAGCGTATCAATCTGATTAAGTTAGTGCAGATTGAGTCGGAAAGAGAGGCGAAAGAGAGTGCCATGCTTGCTAAGAAAGCCAAGCAGAAAACCTTGGAGATTCAGATTCAGTCTAATGCTTCCTTGGAATTTAGGGTGCAGACTCGAACGGCTGAGTTAGAAGGCGTTTTAAAGGAGCTGTTTGAGGCTAATGATAAATTAGAAAAATTAAGTACGGAAGATGAACTCACGAAAGTAAAAAATAGACGCTACTTTGAAGATCGTTATAATTTGGAATTTAAGCGGAGCTTTCGAGAGAAACAGCCGTTATCGATTCTTTTTATTGACGTGGATTATTTTAAAAAGGTCAATGATAGCCATGGCCATAAAGCCGGTGACGAGTGTTTGAGGAAGATGGCTCAGTTTATTTGTCAAAGTATTGGGCGTGCGGGAGATGTTGTTTCTCGATACGGCGGAGAAGAGTTTGTGGTTATCTTGCCGGATACTCCGCAAGAAGGTGCGTTGAAAGTCGCGGATAGAATTCGTCACAAAGTGGAGGTGACTCCGGTATTTGTTGGTGATTTAAAGATACAAATTACAGTGAGTATTGGCGTTTGTACTGATGTGCCTGATAATGCGTATGACGTGGAGTCATTATTGGTGGGGGCAGATAAAGCGCTCTATCAAGCAAAGGACAATGGTCGGAATCGAACTCAAATTGGTATGCCCAAGAATTCTTTTATTCATAATAGCCCGATTCATTAACGTGCTAGTACGTGGCAAGTCTACAGCTAACCGTTTGTAACGAATATTGTAAGACTGTTTACGAGTTTACTGATGGTTATCGGGTGATTTTTCCTGCGAGTTCATTGATTGCATCGACAATAAGTGCGGGCTTCTCCATGGGTAAAAAATGGCTTGCGCCTGCGACGGATCGCACGACTGTTTCTTGATGGTATAGTTTGAATTTGGAGGAAATCGCGGGTGGGCAGGTGCTACCAAAACTTGCGGTTAATAAGGTCACCGGACATGTCAATTTACGAATGGCAGGCCATGGATGATTTCCTGCTACGGCAAAGTTTTTCGCTTCCCAGTCGGGTGCGCAGCTGAGCTCCACGCCATCGTGTGTGCGTCGGGTGCCGCCGGAAACGTAATCTTCAATCCATTCTCGTGGCCAGGTTTTAAATGCGCCCTTATCTACGTAGTTATTGACAGCGGCTTGCGGGCTTTGAAATTGCCGCTTTCTTTTTCGAGCCGAACTGACTAACGGTGTTTCACGGTTTAGTCGGGTATAGCGCATTAATGTTGTTATTAGTCCCGTTAATTCAGGGGGTAAGACTGGGTCAATTAACAGTAATGCTTTTACTTTTTCAGGTCTGGCTGCGGCGACCGCAATGCTGATCGCGCCGCCCATGGAGTGCCCTGCAAGAATGACTGGCTGAGATTGTTGGTCAATGTAAGCGAGCAGGTCTTTTTCGTAGATTCGCCAGGACGTGAGACGTTTAGGGTCTGCGGGCAAGGTGGATTGACCATGGCCTCTTTGGTCTATCGCTGAGGCTTCGATTTCGTAGGGCAGGGCGCCAAGTATTTTTTGATAGGTTCGTGCGTTAAACCCGTTGGCATGGGCCATGTGGAGATGCACTTTCGCCCCACCAGTGGCGGGACGAAAGAGATAGGATAAATGGCCTGAAGAATGCGCTAGATTGCTATATTTTCTTTCCATGACAATTTGTCTGCCTGAACCCGAGGAGTTCAGAATAGCGGAATTGCGTAAGTGAGCAAACCATTAAAAGCATAAGAATTAAACGGCTTGTTATTTAGCCGCTTGCGGGGCGAAAAGTTCGCCGATGTTGTATCTCGAGACGGCTCGGGTGACTACCTTATCATTTTGGTAGGCGGTGGTTTGCACACTTGCAACGCGACGTCCTAGCTTGGTGATGACTGATACCGCTCGCGTATCTACAGGGCCGGTACGATTTAGGTATTCAACAGTCTGGTTAATTGTGGCCGGTGGTGCCAATTCTTCTTGGGTCTTTAGCTTAAATCTGTTTTGTAATTGAAGGGCCGATAGGATGCAGATCAGGCCGGTGCATTCTAGAAAGCCGGATAGTGCGCCACCATGGATGGCTTTAATCATTGGGTTGCCGATGAGCCTGTCTTGAAATGGCATTAGGGAGGAAACTTGGTCGGCTTGTATCTCCGATATTTCGATGCCTAGGTATTCATAATAAGGGAACAAATTACTAAAGCTGGGTTTAAGTTGGTCAGGGTTTGTGATTTCTTGGGTTAACTTCATTTTCTAATCCTGCACTGGCTGGTAAGGCGTGTATTGGTTGAAGATACTTTTCGCTGAGGTTGAGTTCCAATAGCGATTGAGTTCACTGGGGGTTGAGGAGCGCTATGTTCAATAGCTAGCCTATTCCTGGAAATTTAAAAAAATCAGGTCCCGAAGTGTTCATCATGAAGGCGCCAGAGAAGCTGACTACTGGGTCTTTGCTTGATTCGTGATAGGCGAGCCCACGTACGTTGGCGAGCATATCGCAGGTGTGGTAGCAGGACACTTCAGCAATGATGCCAAGCCCTGGTGTTACCGGCTGAAGGTACTCGACTCTTAAGTCGAGAGTTGCCATGGGCGTTAAGGTTTGGGTTTTCAAAAATATGCACATGCCGCTGGCGGTATCGAGCAGCGTGGTTATCGTGCCGCCGTGCAGTGCGCCGCGATGATCTGCAAGTAAGGGATTAAAAGGGATTTTAATGACTACCTTTTCGCCCGTGGCTTCGACGGGCTCGAAACCCATGTCTTTACCCAGTTCGTTGAAGTCAGAGAACTGAGTTTCCATCATGTTTTTGACAGCTTCGAAATCAAATTTAAATTCTGCGTTCATACTGCGAATACCTATATTCTGGTGAGTTATGCCTGAAACTCGGGGTCAACGTTAACAATTACGGTGCCGAATGGCCTTTTTAGTCAAATCAAAGAACGTCTAGTGAGCTGATACGGGCCAGCGCTGCACGTGCGTATCGTTTAACTTGTTATTCGTTTGCCTCGTATGTTGTGTCAATGGGTGTTGTCGGAATCAAAAATATTGCATTTTGAAACAGTACGTTACGGCCATCTGAAGTGGCTTTAGTGCGAGTGTAACGGTAAGGGTTGCCTTAATATCGTGCGGCTTGTTTCGATGCTGCCCGTTAAAAAGTAGAAAATGTACTCGGTTTTAGCGCCGAATTCAAACAGGCGTTTGTTTGAACTCTAGTCTAGATTGACTGGTAGAGGCCTGTTTTATGGCAAAGCGCCTATGATTTCGCATAGAAAGTATTTCTATCGAGATGGCGTGTTTGGCGAATAAAATGCCCTCAAAGGCCATTGTCCTGTGTTAGCATTAGCCGTTTAATTGGATGATAGTTCCGCCTGTAGAGCGCTTTATTCGTGTCCACCTAAGACTTAAGTGGTTAGAAGTGAAGGCCTTTAGATTAGAGTTTGTCTAAAGTTTGTCTATCGGTTGGATGCTGAGCAGAATTAATTTAGATCGATTTTTGAGGTGACCATGAGTACCCCTACAACAGATAAATATTATGAAGAGATTGTCGATTATTACGACAACTGCGAATTTGATTATAAAGTCTTGTGGCGTCTAGATCGCTGTCTTGCAATGCATTATGGATATTGGGACGAGACCACTGAAGGGGTTTCTGATGCCTTGGTGAGAGAGAATGAAATTCTTGCTCAGCGGGCAGGAATTACTGATCAGCATAAAGTGCTTGATGCAGGGTGTGGCGTTGGCGGTAGTTCAATCTGGCTGGCACGTAATGTTGGTTGCGAAGTGGTCGGTATCACCTTGAGCGCTGAGCAAGTGAATACTTGTACAGCCAATGCGAAAGAACATGAAGCAAGTGATAAGACATCTTTTAAGGTCAACGATTACTGCAACACTGAGTTTGAAGACAATTCGTTTGATGTGGTTTGGGCCGTTGAGCCAGTGTGTCATGCGCCTAATAAAGCTGATTTTGTAAAAGAGGCATTTC
>NVVB01000114.1 GCA_002402085.1 Gammaproteobacteria bacterium | reverse complement strand
ATATAATCGCCTGTGGATTGCCCATCTAAACGTAACTCTCCACCGGTGACTCTAAAATCACCGCCACTGGCACCCGACCAATCCCCCACTTCAATCCAATCACCGGTCCAATTTAGCGTCCCGTCATTATTACTATAGGACGCAGTATCAAATTGGTCCCGTAAAGTGTGAGTCGGATTAAGATCAACGGTGGCGCCATCACTGCCAGTACTTTGGTCCCAGGCGTAAAAGGTAATTCCATTGGCCACCGTCCCGTTCCAGTCAGCATTGGGAACAAAGCGCACGGCATTATTACTGTCGGCAGCCAACAGCAAGGCGGAAGAAAAACTCGTCGATGCAAGGGATTGCCATGTACTGCCGTCAGTGGTGTATTGCCACGTGCCGTTGGTATTATCGACATTGGTAATCGCCACGCCTTGAGAGGCGCCGGTATCCGCGTCGGAGACCTGTCCCGAAATTATCGCAGTGACTAAAGTCCCTGCATCCGCTACCGGGTCTTCATTAATTGCACTTAAATCATTGGCTGCAACTAAAACCGGTGCAGCATTGGCATCGGTTAGAATAATAGTGAAATTTTGAACGTCGCTTAATCCATTACCATCAGCGACAGTGACTTGAACCAAAAAGGTCCCATCGCCATTTGAGTCTGTCGGTGAAGCAATATTTTGAGCACTGGCAAAGGTGAGCAGGCCATTATTGTCGATATTAAAATCGCCTGCGTCCACACCACCGGTAATGGTATAGGTTAGCGTATCGGCAATGTCTTCATCAAAGCCCGCCACGCGGGTCACGTTGGTTTGACTATCTGCCACATTAATCGTCAGCGGCGAAACAATACTAGGGCCTTCATTAAGATCGCCCACTAAGACCGTAAGCGTTTCGTCGTAACTTAATCCACCGGAGTCTGTCACCCGAACAATCACTTGGTAAGATTCCTGAACCTCATGGTTCAAGGTGCCATCGGTTAAAATTAATTCATCAGACCCCGCTCCGCCAATACTGAACACACCGGCATCATCGCCGCCTTGAAGGCTATACGTTGCGGTATCACCCGCGTCATCCGTTGTGGTCAGAGTGCCAATACTCTGGCCTGCGCTAGTATCAGTATTTTCATTTATATTGCTGTTACTAATGCTGATCAACGTTGGCGTATCGTTCTGCGCCGTTACTGTCATCACGACCGTATCCGAATCACTCGCAGCGTTGCTATCAGTACTGAGTACAGTCAGTGTATCGCCGCCGTTATAATTCGACCCGCCTTGATAAATTAACGAATTTAGCGTGGCATTAATATCCGCTTGCGTGCCCGACAAAGTCAACGTCGCGCTGCCACTGCTGCCCGCAGAAATGGATGCAGATCCACTTAAAGTTACCGCCACCGTGCCTTGAGTAACAGTCAGTTGTACTGTGGAAATCCCCTCCACGTCGTTAACGCTAATTCCACTAAGAGACAGTGGCGTATCTTCGACTACCGTTTGCGCACCTGGCACCGTATTGACAGGCAGGTCATTATCCGCCGACACGGTAATGGCCACCGTATCGGAATCGGTGGCGGAATTACTGTCGGTGGTTAATACCGTTAACGTATCACCGCCGTTATAATTCAATGTGCCTTGATAAATTAAAGAACTTAGCGTGGTATTAATATCGGCTTGAGTGCCCGATAAAGTCAAGGTAGCACTGCCACTACTGCCAGACGAGATAGAGGCTGATCCACTTAAGGTAACGGCCACCGTGCCTTGGGTAACACTGAGTTGTACAGTGGCGATTCCTTCTGTGTCAGTCACACTAATACCACTGAGGCTCAGCGGCGTATCTTCGGCCACTGTTTGAGCGCCGGGAACCGTATTTACAGGCAGGTCATTATCCGCGGTCACGGTAATAGCCACCGTATCGGAATCCGTAGCCGAATTACTATCGGTGGTTAAGACGGTTAAGGTATCAGCACCGTTGTAATTCAACGTGCCTTGATAAATTAATGAGCTTAGCGTGGAATTAATATCCGCTTGAGTACCCGATAAGGTCAATGTAGCGCTGCCGCTGCTGCCCGCAGAAATGGACGCCGCCCCACTTAAAGTTACCGCCACCGTGCCTTGGGTCACACTGAGTTGTACCGTGGAGATTCCTTCCACGTCAGTAACGCTTATACCACTAATGCTCAACGGCGTATCTTCAGCCACCGTTTGTGCACCTGGCACGGTATTAATCGGAAGGTCGTTATCAGCGCTTACTGTAATCGCTACGGAATCAGAATCGGTGGAGGAATTACTGTCAGTCGTTAATACCGTCAGTGTATCGCCACCGTTATAATTTGAAGTGCCCTGATAGATTAGGGAGGACAAGGTGGCATTAATATCGGCTTGAGTGCCAGACAGCGTCAAAGTCGCACTACTATTGCTGCCGGCGGAAATTGACGCAGCACCACTTAAAGTCACCGCTACAGTGCCCTGCGTTACGCTAAGCTGCACAGTCGACAAGTTACCATCCACGTCAGCGACGCTAATGCTGCTAATTCCAAGCGGAGTATCTTCCGCGACCGTTTGCGCACCGGGCACGGTATTCACGGGCAGGTCATTAGTACCCGTCACCGTTAAGTTTGCAGTTTTAGCTCCTGACTCAAGACCGGCATCATCTTTAACGGTGTAGTTGAACGTGCCGGTAGCACTTTGCCCGTCTGGTAACGCACTTAAATCAAACGCGGTAATGGCATAACTACCGTCTGCATTGACCACTAGATTAACGTCTTGGGTTTGCGCATCACCAAAGCCGTCAGTGTACGACAGGGTCACTGCCACCCCGGCCCCGACATTCACAGTTGAATTTTCGACCTGGCTAATCACCAACGTACTATTCACATCATCAACATCATCCGCACCGGTCAGTAAATTACTGCTGCCTGCATTGACGGTATAACCACTGGCTAATTGGTCTTCGGTGGCTGTAACACTGCCCACACTTAAGGTCGGATTATCATTGGTACCATTGATAATRATTTGAACGGTACTGGCTGTGCCATCAACACTGGTGACATTAAATGTTTCGCTGTAGCTTTGCCCTGGCGCCAGTTCATTATGAACAGCGTGCGCCGTATAAGTCCAAACGCCCGCTGCGTTAATTCCGAAATTACCGTACGTGCCGGTCGTGCCACTGACCGTAAAGGTATTGTCTGGGTTGTCCACGTCAGTACTGGTCAGTGTGCCGCTCGCGGTTAACACCGCATTGGTCTCATTTAAATTAACGGTGTCACTGCTTACTGTCGCCGCATCGTTTACTGCATTAACCGTAATGCTACTGCTAGAGGACGCTTCACTATATGCCGTCGTACCCCCAGGGCCCTCAACGTAAGCAATCTGTACATTATCAATTCTGATATCTTGAGAAAGAAYSGTGTCATTTGAAACGTCAAACCGTATGCGTGTATTGGTATCGGTGTACGCTGAAATATCATAGGTTTTTACACCGGTACTGGTATTTCGATCGAAGCGCTCTAGCTGAGTCCAAGTACTGCCATTCCATATATCTAAATCGACCGAACCACTGGAAAGGCTGGCAAAATTTTCAGAAAAATTAAAAGATAAAGTCGCTGAGTCAGCATTATCCAAATTAACTTCACGGTAAATTGAATCCCCCGTGCTGTCCAAATCTATTCTTAACTGGCTACTAGTGATCCGAATATCGCCCGACGACGCACCACCGGAATCCGTTTCAATCCAATCGGTGGTCCAATTTTGAGTGCCGTCATTATTGCTGTAAGACACACTACTAAAATTATCGCGTACCGTTTCATTCGCGGTAAGGTTCACGGTGGCGCCGTCTGCACCTGTGGTTTGATCCCAAGCATGAAAAGTAATGCCGTTACTGACCGTGCCATTCCAATTGCTGTCCGGTACAAAACGCACGGCATTATCCGCATCGGAGGCCAATAACAACGCGGCCGATGCACTGGGCGAACTAATATTTTGCCAGGTACTACCGTCGGTGGTGTATTGCCACGTGCCGTTGGCATTATCAATGCCAATTAATGCAATGCCTTCCGATGGACTTGAATCAGCATCGGTAATTTGACCCGCCACTAGCACCGACACCAACGTGCCCGCATTGGTGATGGGGTCTTCATTAATCGCCGCTAAATCATTGGCCCCAGCCAGTACCGGCGCGCTATTCGCTAGCACGCTATCAAAGTCCTGCTGCGCCTTTTCGCTAAGCACAATTTCCGTTTCAATTTCACCCACGGAATACTCAAGCTCCCAATCCCCGCCCAATGCTTGATTACCAGTCAAGTCATCGGACGCAGCAACATCCGCCTCAGTCAGTTGAGCCAAGGCATTAATAAACTGCTCGCCCTCTTCCGTGGACGCAAGATTACAGCCATAAATAAGTAAATCCGCATCAACGTCTAACGCATCACTCCAGGCACTAATCTGACCAGCTTGTTGGTTTAATACGGAAAGGTCTAACGAGGTGCTGCCCAGTTGAATTTCACCGGCATCCCCATGACTGATTAGATGGATTGCATCGAGGTTTTCATAACCGGATAAAATTTCGCTGATCTGCTCAAGTCCATCGAGCTGCGAATCAAGCAGTACCACATCGATATCGATATCCTGCCCGGATTGGGCATAGATATCATCCACGAGTGCTTGGTAGTTAGGCGTTGCCGTGTCTACGATCACTAATTCAAAGCGGATCATATCACTGCTGGAGTTTTCGATGGTTTCAGCGGATGCCTCATCCATGAGACTCGCGTGAGAAGATAGCGCGTTACTTAAATCCTGCGAGGTCGCAGCGTCTTCAAGCAAGGTRTTGAGAGGATCTTGATTTGCGGCGCTATCAAGCACGCCGCCCAATGGGTCCGCGGAATAGAGAATTCTAGGTTCGAGTGCTTCAATAACTACTGGTGAGCGTTTTCTCTTCTTCATAGTGGCCCGTATTAATTAATGGAATTTAACCATCTATTTCTAACTCCTGCTTAGATAAGGTGCCGAGTCGACTGGCAATTTTTTCAATTTTCTGTTCAGGTAAAAAGCTTAATTCACAACGCATTCCCGCAGGCACGCTATAGTCTGGATTGGATAAACTTAAACGCACGCCGTAAGTACCACTGGCAGCATCCGCGACACGATCAACCCGAATAACCGTCGCGATATACGCGTCAGAGCCTGGTGCTGAAGAAGCCACTTGCGCTTGCATACCGGTTTTTACTCGTCCCATATAAGTCACAGGCACAATGACTTCCACATGTAATGGGTCAAGTTGTGCAATACGAAGTACTGGCTCATCGCTAACGTATTCACCTGCATACTTATACCGCTCCATCACCACACCATCTACAGGACTTCGAATAGTGCGTTGCTCGAGTACCGACTCGGCCCGTAACAAGTCTAATTCAGCCAGCCGTTTATTTTCCTTCTCTTGTCGCACTTGAAGTTCGGCAATACGTGTTTCAGTTTTAAGCTGATCCATGTCTTGCACGGATATCGCCAACTTCTTTAACAAGGTCTGATTACGACTCTGTGTGAGCCGCCCAAACTCAGCAGTCTCTTGTCGCAATTGAATGGCAGTCTCCAACCCAGCGCGCATCTTCGCTTGCTTAAGCGCAGCTCTTTCTACACTCGACTCAATTTGCGCGATAATCGCACCCTTTTTCACTAGATCACTGCGGTCAGCAAGAATAGCGTCCACCACACCTGGCACAGCACTCCCCACGTCTACAATTTGGCTAGGCTCTATAACACAGTCCAATGCTGGAATTGATACAATTTCAGCGCCCTCCTCCCGGGAATCAAATGCACTAACGGTGGCCACGAAAAACGTGGATACAAATATTAACGTAATGAATTGCTTTATTTTTTTAATCATTCCTAAAGATTAAGTTATCGCCGCTTTATCACAAAGCCAATCCTGATAAACGGCGTAAAATCCGGAGTGAAATACCGTCAAAATAGCTACTTTTTCGCAACTTGAACTTACTAAAGTTTACCCAAAAAAAAGAATAGCTATAATTTCAATGGACTACTCTAGCGGCGTCCTTTGTTTCAAAAAACGTCAGTAAATAGTGGGTTTAAAGCCGCTGTGAAGCACTATCCTGTCGCGCAGTAACTGACTGTACGAATAGATTAATTTTAAAGGTGAATAAACACGCTGGGCATAGCCGCACTGGCTATATACTAGAAAGACAACCGACTAAGGATTAATTGACGGCCACTACGCCACCACTGACTACCCAGGGGTTCAGCACCGTGATTAAAACGAACGTAGGCCCGCTCTCCTACCCCCGCGACGCGTTGGCCTTCGGGTAGACGTAAATCGACATGATAGACTTTCTCGCTCGCGGTTAACCCCCGCTCATCACTGCTTAACACGGGAATTTGTCCCCCACCGGCTGCGCCTAATGCACGGCTAATCAAGGTTTTACTGCCCCCCGGCGTCACTCTTTCAATCTCCACAGAGATACTTTCACCCAAACGCTCCGCAAGTCGAACCTCTGTACTGGCYACTTGCTGACGTACTAAGCCTATGTYTTCTTGCGTGAGTGCAGCGGTGACGATAAGCTCTGCAGGATTAATGATGTAGCCCATTAGCTGCCCTTGACTTAAATAGCCTCCCTTCAATTTCCACGCTTGCGGAATCACAAATTGACCGGCAACACTACTTCGCACTAATAGAGCCGACTTTTCAGCGCGCAGTAAATCTAACTCCGCCAAGACCATATTACGTTCTTGCCTCATAATTTCCGCTTGAATACGATCTTTTCGGTATTGATCGGCAGTACGAATCTCTAATTCCCGTTGTTGCGCTTCTAACTTTCTTAACTTCATTTCCAAGGGCAATGAACTCATTTGCACCAAAGGGGTTCCGGACTCTACGTAAGCACCGGAGTCCACGAGTACTTGATCGACGAAGCCATCCGAACCCGCGTACACCTGCGCCTGCTCCCGCACCCAAACAATGCCTTCCACCTGAGTTTGCAAGCTTACCGGTACAAACAGCAAGGTAGCAGCAACGCTTAACAACATAACACTCGTTACCGCAGTGGCTCTGGATCGATGTCCCGCTAACTTAGGATTGGCATACAAAAATCTTGAGGCACGAATCATTGGAATAATTATTTGCATGGTGAAAGACCAAAAACCCAAGGCCACGCCAATGTATAAATACTCTTCCGCCAAATAGAGAATGATTACCACCATTATAAATAAACGGTAGAAAAAAGACCCTAAGCCGTAGAACGCAAACCAAGCTGATTCGCCTTCAGCCAATGCAGGCGAAGTCGCAGACTCAATACCGAATAAATAACGTTGTATCAAGTACAGATAATAACGATTAGACCGGGAGGAAAGGTTAGGAATTTCGATTAAATCTTGCAACACATAATAGCCATCAAATCGTAACAATGGGTTGGCATTAAACAAGAGCGTGGATACACTGGCGATCAAGAGCGCATTAAACGCCATGTCCTGAACCCAACCAGGCTCAACGAATAACCACATAAAAAGAGCCAAGGCGGCGACAAATAACTCCGTCAATACGCCCATTGCACCCACCAGCATGCGCTTATGTTTATCTCGAAACTCCCAAGCAGCGGATGCATCCACGTAAGGCACTGGGGCAAAAATCAATAACGTAATGCCCATCTCATGRATTTCGCCACCCCAAATCTTAACCGCAAAGGCATGGGAAAATTCATGTACCGCCTTAATAACAACAAACATAAAGATCATTGAAATTAAATTACTAGGCGCGAGAATACCTTGATCAACCGACGCCACTAATGCGGGAAAATTATGCAGGGCTAATACGGAAGCGAAACCCACAACCACCGCCCAAATAATCAAGCCGGTGCTAGAGAACAACGGTCGAATCCAAGGCATCCCTTGATTCAGAATTCGATCGGGGTCGAGCAATGGAATACGAATAGATAATGGATTCATGACTGCGTTTTGTCGCAGCATTTGACGATCTCGTTGAGAGCGCTCAAAAAAATCCTTAGCGTCAGAAGGCAAGCCGCTTCGTAATACATCTATTGCGAACAGCTGAGTCAGAATTACAATTATTTCATCTTCGCTAATTGCGTCCTCAGCCTGCACCCTAACGACCTGTTGAAGCGCACTTTCCACAGTAGCACTGCCATCCATGCGGCCAATAAATTCATAGGTAGCGGCATTAAATCGTAGATGACGACCGTTGGTTTGATCACGCAATACATACCAACGTTCAGCGCGATACTCTTGCGGGTATATTCGTACGTGTTTTCGCAATTGAGGCTTAAGCTTAGCGATTAACGGCCAGTGAGGGTTTTGTGACTGCTGTGATTGAAACGTTTCCTCTGGCATATCTTTTAACTTCTTCTCTGAATCAATCTTTTTGATTTGTTTTCACTTGGTAAAGAGATAACGCGCGAACCGTGGCAAGTCATTTTCTAACGTTAAAATCCTACAGACCAAAACCACAGCTTCATTCTATCCACCAGCGCATGGGTCCAGATCCAAAGTAGCTTTTCCTCGCCTATATCAATTTTAGCGACACCACGCATCCCAGGAAGCAGCTCAGAAGAATGCTCCGCTAGAGACGCTTCAATCCTAAAATAATTTCTTTTTTCTTTGGAGATCGCAATGGGGATCACTTGATCAATGGACACAGAGAATGATTCGTTCGGTAACGCAGCAATGATCAACTTGCCGGAATTACCCGGTTTAACGCCGGCCATATTATGATCATCCACCTCTAACACCACTTGATAACGATCCAATGGTGCTATTTCATAAAGAGTCTGGCCTATTTCTACAGGCGCTCCCAATGATTGAGTTAAATCACCGCTAATCACGACCCCATCAAAGGGTGAGCGCACCTCAGTCTGAGCAATTTGTTCTTTAACCAGCAACAACTCAGCGTCAATTTGCTGAAGTTGAGCACTCTGAATACCCAACTCAATACGGTCATGTTTCGCGAGTGCTTCTTGGTATACTTTTTCAATCTTATTATGTTCACTCTGCCACTTGCGCAACTCAAGCTGTAAATGACGGTCATCCAACAACGCCATCAATTGGTCTTTTTCGACTCGATCACCCGCCTGAAGAAAAGATTCTTTCACATAGCCATTTTGCGATGCCACCAGCACTTGTCGGATACTGCTTTCAACGCTGGCAGGTGCCGTCACTTGATAACGCCCATCAATTACGCTGGCCGCGATCACTAACATCGTCATTAGCGCTAATGTCACTTTTATTTTCAGATACGATTTACCGAACACGCCACCGGTGAGACGTAATAGATCCTCCCCGCCTTTGGTCCATAAAGAACGTTCTTCTAATTGCTTAAGCTCTAATGTCGGCCCAATAAATTGCACTAACGATTGGCACAGGGCTAACTCTTGCTCATTAAACGGTTTACTCGATTCACGTTCAAAAGTAATCGCGCCGATAAACCCATGCCGACCGGGAAGAGGATGCGTACTAATTACCCCGCAGCCTTCTTGACCCGCCAGCTCACAATGAGCCCGATTAATAATCGTCTTAGATTCTGAGACATCCGGTAAAACAATAATACTGACTTGATCAACCGATTCTTCCATCGCTGCTTCAATACGGCGAACCAATTGAGTGCGCGAGTCGAAACTAGTGACATGAGACAACGCCTTAAGCCGTATTGGCAAGCCCTGACGAAAACCAATACTGACGCGCTCACAGCCAAATTGATCGGCCAATCGATTGGCCATCTCAATCGCGGCAACACGCGCACAAGAATGCCTCAGTACCATGGTGGCAAGCGTTAATGAAAAAATCTGGTTTTTTTGTCGGTTCGCTACGACTTGCTCAATGAGGGTCTTTATCCATTGCCCACCCCATGTCAAAATCCTCAAAACCACATGCCGCTGAGACTCGGATCGAGTAGACATCATCACCGACACCACAGCCACTAATTTATTATCCACAGTCAATGGACAAGCGACTATGTCGCAGGTGCGACTTTTTTTAGGCCCGTAGCTTAACTTCGATTGCTCCATGGCCTGATTTTCTCGCAACGCTTGATTGGCTGCGACTAATAATTGTGGTTCAACTTCCGAATCGTCAGGCCAAGTGGCTATAGCCGACTC
>NVVB01000013.1 GCA_002402085.1 Gammaproteobacteria bacterium | reverse complement strand
TGCGGCTGCGGCAGMACCAAARTTWCCCCAGCCGCCATAGATKCCYTGRGCKGYWCCSGCTTGTTTSACAGGGAACCACTCGGTGACCAGGCGTATGCCGACCACAAACCCGGCACCGGCGAAGCCCAGAAGGAATCGCGCTGCTGCGAGTTGTTGGTAATTTTGAGCCATGGCAAAGCACAGGCAGATAATGCCTGAGATCACTAAAATGGCACTGAACATTAATCGAGGACCAAACTTGTCCACTAGGGCACCGACCCAAACTCTTGCAGGAATGGTGAGTGCGACGTTAAGGAAAAGTAGCGCCTTTGCTTCTGCAGTACTTAGGCCAAAGGTTTCGACAATGTAGGGCATCAATGATGCGTGACAAAACCACATGAAAAAGGTGATAAAAAATGCAAACCAGGTCAAATGCAAGGTACTGATCTTGGGGTCTTTTAAGTTCAATAATTGTATTCGATCGTCACTCATCTACTAATTTCCTAGCTTCATTTCTGGGTGTATTGCTACTTGTTCGGAACTACTTGTCTTCAACCTACAATTATAACGCAGGCGCTATGTCATCTTAGGCTAAGTAAGCACATACCGTGCCAACATTTCAGTTGGGCGGAGTGGTCTTTAAGCCATTGTTGTATATTATTATTGTTTGGTTTTTATAATTGGTAGAGCGTTGATATCGCTACTTTTAGGTGTCTCTGCACTAGAAAGGTGCGAACGCTAAGGTCGCTGTACTGGCGTTGGGGTAGCGTATCGAGCTTGTGCGATGAGCTTTGTGTAGGACTGAATGATTTTACTGGTCGTACTAAACGTTGGGCCAATTGCGCAGCCCGGTATTAAATTGGTCGCTAACAAAAAAAGAGGGCGACTTGGTGGCCCTCTTTTTTTGCGGGTTTCTAGCTAAAAATGCTTAGCTTAAAAAGCCTGCTACTTTCTTTAAGATAGTCTCTACCACTGATGGGTAAGGAGGACGCATAAACTTAGCCGGTGAAAACAGCCCTTGGTAAATTACGCCTTTTTTATGAGAGAACTCTAAAAAGCCGTTGTAGCCGTGATAAGCGCCGAGTCCACTAGGACCGATGCCACCAAAAGGAAGGTTTTCATTGGCAAAATGAAGCATTGTTTCATTGACGCAAGCGCCGCCAGAAATAGTGTTGTTAATGACGTGCTCCGCTCTCTTGGCACTTTTATCGAAGTAGTAYAGTGCTAAAGGACGGGCATGGCTGTTAACGTATTGCGTGGCTTCGTTGGTGTTTTTAACTGCCATGATAGGCAGAACTGGACCAAAGATTTCTTCCTGCATAATCTTCATGTCGTCTGTGACATTAAGCACTAGTGTAGGTGGAATAGCACGGCTGTCTTCTGGAAGCGTTTCGCCTTTAGGGTTGATTTGCAACACTGTGGCGCCTTTGCTTTCAGCGTCTTGAATCAAGTTGTTGATACGCTGGTAGTGACGGTCGTTAATGATCCATGTTAAATCTTTGTTGTTAACAATGGAGGGGTAACGTTTAGTCAGTTCCGATTGAAGCGTGTCGACTAGTTCTTGTTGGCGAGCCTCAGAAACTAATATGTAATCGGGTGCAATACAGGTTTGTCCAGAGTTCATGAACTTGCCCATTAGAATCCGCTCTACCGCTGATTTAATCGGGTAGCTGTCATCGATGATAACGGGTGACTTACCGCCTAGCTCTAAAGTGACAGGCGTTAAGTTAGCGGCAGCGGCTTGCATTACTTTACGGCCAATTTCTGTGCCGCCAGTAAAGATGATGTGGTCGAACGCGAGGTTGGAGAAGTTGACTGCTGCGTCCATGTCACCGGTAATAACGGTGACGTATTCTTCGATAAAGGCGTCTTGGATGATCTCTTTAACGACTTCAGCCGTACGAGGGGTCATTTCCGGTGGCTTGATCATCGCGTGGTTGCCCGCCGCGATTACACCAATTAAAGGTGATAGTACGAGCAGTGCTGGGTAGTTCCACGCACCCATGATGCCGATGACGCCTTTGGGTTGATAAACGATTCGGCTTTTTGCAAAGCCTGCGTTCATGCTACGACCAGGGTTAGCGGGTTTCATCCATTTTTTTAGGTGGCTTTTAGCCCCTTGGATTTCTTGCAAAACAGTGACTATTTCTGTGATCCAAGCTTCGGTTGCAGAGCGGTGACCAAAATCTGCTAATACGGCTTCGATTAGTGCTTCTTTGTGCGTGCCGATGGACTTTTTAAGCTTATTAAGGGCTTCGATACGTTCCTTGTGGGACGTGAAGCCTTTTTTAAGAAAAGCGGCTCTTTGTTTCTCTAGTATTGGCTGCAAAGGGTTACTTGGTGGGGTTGCTTTGGCAGCGTTATCTACAGCAATAGTCTCTGGGCTATTCACGATTGAAGACTCCTTATTATTATCGTCTTTGTTTAATTCAATTAGGTTTAGGCTGCGCTTAGCGAAGCTTATGGTTCACGTTAATCTGAAATGTTTGTATAAACAGCTCGTTATGGGCTATTTATGAATGTTCTCACGAGCATTACCTCGAGGGTAATAGCTCCCTTGCTCTGGCTAAATATTAATTAGCGCTACTTTCTACTATATAGGCAGCAAATCCTAGAGCGTAATTGCAACCTTATAGGTCAGTTCTGAAGCTAACTGTTACGGTTAGATACTCGTCGGATTGCGTAATGTCGGCAATTTGACGATCAGAATGATTGACCAAGTGTTCGCGAAGATAGCAAATCTAATGACAAAAACCAATGTTCTGGAGAGAACGCACGGCAGTGATMGCGGCTTTTTGTTTGCCTAACTCCGCATGAGGGCCTGTGAAAGGGGTGTTGCAATGTGGTTTTAGGGGATTATGATAGACCGAATTGTTCTAAGCGACATGGATTCCAATAATGAAAAACGAAAAAATACTACTAAAAACAGTAGCTTCAGGTCAGGTAGCGTATTTTGATCAGGGGCAGGGGCCGATTCTTTTATTTCTTCACGGGTTTCCTGATACGCCGTATTCATTTCAAGACCAGGTGAGTTACTTTACTGCGAAGGGCTATCGTTGCTTAGTGCCCTTTATGCCCGGCTATGGTGAGACTAGTTTGCCCCGCAGTGGCAGCAGTTCAATGTTAGCGATTGCGACCATGTTGGATGAGTGGTTGGAGGAGCTGGTAAAAGGCCAGTCGATCGCTATTTATGGGCACGATTGGGGCTCTATTGTGGCGCAGGTGTTGGTGGCGCTGGCTGGTGAGCGAGATCAGAGTCCTTACGAAATTGAAAAGCTAGTGATTGGTGCAGTCCCACCGATGGCTGCGTTTATGAAGAACGTGAGTTTCCGACAGCTTTATCGCTCGCGTTATATGGCCTATTTCCAATTGCCTCGCGTGATCAATAAAATCCAAACTGATGGCTTAGATTATGTGCGGGAGCTTTGGGAGCGTTGGTCTCCTGATTTGAATTATCCGAATCAGCACTGTGAAGACACCATCGCTTTGCTGAAGCAAGGCAGCGGTTTAAGCAATGGCATCAGTTATTACCGGCATATGTTTAACCCGTTGTTTATTTTTCGAGGCGGCAGTCAGCCTATTCGGCAAATGCGTTTACTGCTTAAGAAGCAGGCACTGCCTTGCTTAATGGTGGTAGGGGAGAATGATGAATGCATTGGTCTTGAGGTRTTTGAAGGTGGGGAGAGTAGTTATCCGCACGCAAATACACGCACAGTAAAGGTATCGGGTGCGGGACATTTCGTGCATTTTGAAAAGCCTGAGCAGTTTAGTCGGTCAGTCGAGGCGTTTTTAACGGAGGCTTAAGCACGGCGTGATGAATACCTGTATGGCGGTTTTGAATCAGGCGTTACGGTAAAGGGGTAACGTTTTAGGCTGACGAAAGTGTGGGGCCTGAATTGCTACATGCGAATGCGAATGATTGTTATTTGCTTAAAGTGTGCGTATACTTCGCGGCATTGAAAAGAGGGTCGCTTCGGTTTGGTTCGAGTGGTGGTCTTATTAAGTGTTTTGGGTGTTCAGGAGAGTAGATTTATGAAGTTTGCACGTGTTGGTTTGGTTTCAAGTATGATTTTCGCAGGCGCATTGGCAAATGCTGATGAAGCTACACAAATAGGTGGCTACGGTGAGCTTCACTATAACAACATTGAAACACCGAGCAGTGAAAACCCTCGTGAAGAAATTGATTTTCACCGCTTCGTAGTTTTTTTAGGGCATGAATTCAGCGATACAATCCGATTTTTTTCTGAAGTAGAGATAGAGCACGCCCTTGTTGAGGGGGGTAAGGATTCAGGAGAGGTCGAAATTGAGCAGGCCTATATTGAGATTGATTTAAAACCGAATTTGGCGCTGACCGCTGGTTTATTCCTTTTACCCGTTGGGATTATCAATGAAACTCACGAGCCAACTGTCTTTTACGGTGTTGAGCGTAACCAAGTAGAAAGAAGCATTCTTCCTGCTACGTGGTGGGAATCCGGCGTAATGTTGTCTGGCTTGATCGGTGAGCAAGGCTTTAGTTACGATGTGGCGGTTCATTCTGGATTGAATGGTGGGACCAACATTCGCARTGGTAGACAAAAGTCTTCTGARGCGAATGCCGAAAGTAAAGCGGCTACTGGTCGATTGAAGTTTACCGGTATTGCCGGTCTTGAACTTTCTACTACATTGCAAGTGCAAGAAGACTTGGATCAAGTGGATGGCGGCGTTGATGAAGGTGTTTTGATTGAGATGCACGGTATTTATCAGTCAGGTCCTTTGAATCTTCGCGCTTTATACGCACGTTGGGACATTGATGGCGATAAGGATGCGCTAGAAGATGAAGACGGCGCGAAAAAGGACGTTCAGCAAGGTTTCTATCTAGAAAGTAGCTACAAGTTAGCGGATGCTGTTGGAGTATTTGCTCGTTTCAGTCAGTGGGAATTGGATGATAAAAAGACTTCAACTCAAACTGATATCGGTGTGAACTACTGGCCTCACGAAGATGTTGTGTTCAAAGCGGATATTCAATTGCAAAACGGTGATGCTGGCAACGGTGACGGATTTAACCTAGGCATTGGGTACCAGTTCTAAGCAATAAGGACGTTGCAGGAAGTAATGGATTACTTGTTAGTACGATATAGAGAATAGTCTAAAGGGAGCGTCAGCTTACATGGCGGCGCTTCTTCTTTAGGCCAAATGAATACATAACGGGGAGAAGCTTCCCCGTTTTTTGCGTTTGTGATTTATATGAAGTACTTGTTGACCGTTTTATTACTGATTGGTTTTTCTATCTCTGCGCAGGCTCGTGGGACTTATTTAGCGCCTGCAGATTTTGTTAATCAATCCTTTGGTGGGGATGCACCTACCGCTCAGTTACTATTTCTTGGCGATGAGGCCAAAGCCCAATTAAAGGCTATTCTGGCTCATGAGCCTAAGGCCAAGCGTTTGCGTTATTGGCAGGAAGGCCGAAAAAGTGTTTGGATCTTGGAAGAGGTAGGGAAAACTAAATCCATTACGGCTGGTTTTGTTATTAATGATAATAAAATCGAGCAGGTGAAAGTACTGATCTTTAGAGAGTCTAGAGGTTGGGAGGTYCGGTTTCCTTTTTTYACCAATCAATTTGTGGGCGCAGGGCTTCGGTCTGACCATAAATTAACCCAAACAGTGGACGGTATCTCTGGCGCTACGCTGTCTACGCGCGCAATGACTAAAATGGGGCGAATTGCTCTGTATCTACATGGCCAGGTCATGAGCAATTGCGATGCGTGTGAATAAGCTAATATTGCTCATTTTTCACTCGTTGTATTGCGCAGTTTTATTTCTCTTTTCTTGTATTTCGTCTAGTTCCTTATATAAGTCCTTATATAGTAACGTGTATAGTAATTTCATCGTGTCTTATAAAAGCCGCAGGTATGGTGCCTTATCTTGCCCCCTAGTGCCCCTATGGCTTTATCGGCGTTCCTGCTGCTTTACTCAGTTTGCTAAGGTGTCTTTTGCATAGGTCTATTTTAAAGTGGCATCGTTATTTAGGTGTGGTGATTGCGTTAACCGTGGTTGTGGTCGCGGTGACGGGGATCTGTCTGAACCATACGGGTGCTTTGACGCTTGATAAGCGTTTCATAACCAATAAGTGGGTGTTAAACGCCTACGGCGCGCAGGCTCCAAAAAGCTGGGCCGGATATAACGTCGATCAAGAGGCTTGGACGTTGCAAATTGGTAATCAGCTTTTCCTCAATGATTCACCACTTGGTCATACCGAATCAACTTTAGTGGGCGCGGTTTATCATGGCGAATATTATCTATTGGCCACTCAGGCACAGGTGTTCTTGTTTGATCAAAAGCTACAGTTAATTGAAGAGATGTCTGAGCTTCAAGGCATTGATGGGCGGGTGCTAAAGATTGGTTCGGATTCGCAGGGACGGGTTTGCTTAGCGTTGGCGGAGAATCGTTATTTGGTTGCTGATGAACTGATTAGCAGCTGGTTACCTGTGGTTCCTGAATCAGTAGTTTGGAGTGTTGAGCAGCCGCTGCCTGAAACATTGCTGGGTTCTTTGGAGCGGTTTTGGTTTGGTGAAGGCGTGTCATTGGAACGGTTGATGTTGGATTTGCACAGTGGGCGGGTCTTTAGTCAGGTTGGCGTGGTACTGCTTGATCTGGCCGGTGTTGGGATGATTTTGCTAGCGTTCACTGGTGTATGGATGTGGGCGCGGCGCGTGGCGCGTCAGCGACGATAGTGGTTTTCGTTTAATAGTGTTTATTGAATTATAGTTGGATTTCGCGTTTTGATTATTAGGGCGGGTGGTATGAAATTGTTTCAAAGTAAGTGGTTTTCAGCAGTGCTTTTACTGGGTTGTTTTTATTCCGTTGAGGGCAGTGCTGCGGTTCGTGAGTATTGGGTCGCGGCTGAAAAGGTGCAGTGGGACTATGCGCCTTCAGGGGTGAACTTGATGAAAGAAAAGGCCGGGCTTGGGCCTTGGGGAGAGACTCGGGTTTACAGCAAGTACCGGTATATTCAATATCAAGATGCTAGCTTTACGTCGGTGGTTCCTCAGCCTGAATGGATGGGAATATTAGGACCTCAGTTAAAGGCTGAGGTGGGCGATGTTTTAAAAGTGCACTTTTTAAATAAAGCGGATAAGCCACTTTCGATGCATCCCCATGGTGTGAAGTATGATGAAGACAATGATGGCGCAGATCTACGCGGTAAAGGCGGGGTGATTAAGCCGGGTGAGACGTATACCTATACGTGGGAAGTTGATGAGGGTGCAGGTCCAGGACCTAAGGATGGTTCGTCTATTGTTTGGCTGTATCATTCCCATGTGAATGCGGTGCAAGAAATCTATGACGGTTTAATCGGCACTATTGTGGTGACTCAAAAAGGAATGGCTAAATCGGCACAAGACCCAAGTCCTAAAGACGTTGATCATGAATTCACCACAATGTTTATGGTCTTTAATGAAGAAGACGGTGAAGAGGGTGGTTTGATGCATACCATGAACGGTTATGTATTTGGGAACCTTCAAGGTTACGAGGCTGATGAAGGTGATACCGTACGTTGGCACTTGGTAGGAATGGGCAGTGAGGTGGATTTACATACGGCTCATTGGCACGGCGAGACGGTTTTGAATGCAGGTCGACGAACTGATGTGGTTAATTTGTTGCCGGCAACTATGACGACAGTGACGATGTTGGCAGACAATCCGGGTGAGTGGTTGTATCACTGCCATGTGGCTGATCACGTTGTTGCGGGCATGAGCACACGTTGGAAAGTGAACCCGAAATAAATATTATTTGGATGATGTTTTAAAAGCCGCCGTTGCTAATTTCATTATGAGAAGTCTTGTAGTATATTGGCGCGGTGATGGATAACCGTAAGGCGAAAATTCGTGCTGGCGGTTTATTTAAAAGGTCGATCGAGTTTCTGCTGGCTCGTATAGGTTGTAGTTTACTCGATTAAAATAAGAAACATAATTGTAGGTGCAATAGGTTTTATTTGGATTAGCAGGGCTATCCAAGCTGTTGTAAAACATGTTCGCAGGAGTTTATATGCGTCGTGAAAGTTGGCTGGCTTTATGCATAACTAAATAGAAGAAAAATAAACCTATACTCATTGAGTAGTGATTGTGAAGCCAACTAATACCAGTGATCCCCAGTATTACAGAAAAGTAGTTGATTGTGCTTGGGCGTGTCCAGCACATACTCCCGTCCCCGAATACATTCGCTTAATTGCGGAACAACGTTACACAGAAGCTTACGTCATTAATTGGCAGTCCAATGTCTTTCCTGGAGTGTTAGGACGGACTTGCGATAGGCCTTGTGAAGTGGCTTGTCGGCGAGGTCGAATTGAAGACGAGCCCGTGGCTATTTGCCGACTTAAACGTGTTGCTGCTGATTTAAAGCAAGACTTTACGCGCTTCCTTCCTGAAATACCTACGAAAAAGAACGGCAAAAAAATTGCCTTGATCGGCGCCGGTCCGGTTTCTTTAACCGTGGCGAGGGATTTAATGCCTCTAGGTTACGAAATCGATTTGTATGACAAGGAGTATACGGCGGGAGGCT
Organism: Gammaproteobacteria bacterium; assembly: GCA_002402085.1. Taxonomy (GTDB): domain Bacteria; phylum Pseudomonadota; class Gammaproteobacteria; order Pseudomonadales; family UBA3067. The sequence goes on along the minus strand of NVVB01000013.1, from coordinate 61,149 downwards.
TTATGAAAAGCCAGATCCCTGCGTTCCGCCTACCTTTGAGTGTTCTAGATGAAGAAGTAAATTATATCTTGGACATGGGCGTCAATTGTTTCTTTGGCGAAGAAGTGAGCAGTTTGAAATCGATGCTTGATAAAAACTACGACGCGGTTTTTATTGGAACGGGCGCACCGAGAGGGCGAGACTTGGAGGTGCCGGGCAGACAAGAAGCCGCCGATAATATACACATTGGCATTGATTGGTTGTCGAAGGTCGCCTTTGAGCATGTTGATAAAATCGGTGAGAAAGTAGTCGTTCTGGGCGGTGGTAATACCGCAATGGATTGCTGCCGAACTGCGAGACGTCTTGGYGGTAAAGAGGTTCATGTCGTAGTACGCAGTGGTTTTGATGAGATGAAGGCGTCGCCATGGGAAAAAGAAGATTCCATRGCGGAAGACATTGCCATTRTTAATTTCCATGTGCCGAAGCAATTTGTGCTTACTGATGGAAAGTTGAGTGGTGTTTTATTTGAACGCGTCGAAAAGAAATTTGATGAAAACGGCAAGCGGCTCCTGGTCCCTACGGGTGAACCCGATGTGCTCATCGAGTGTGATGATGTATTGGTGGCTGTTGGTCAAGAGAACTCCTTTCCTTGGATTGAGCGAGATATCGGTTTGGAGTTTGATCGATGGGGCTTGCCTGTTCTTAGTGAAGAAACGATGCAGTCCAGTATTGAGAATGTGTTTTTTGGTGGTGATGCAGCGTTTGGTCCCAAGAATATTATTTGGGCGGTGGCTCATGGCCATCAGGCGGCGATTTCAATCGACTTATTCTGTCAGGGGCAATCGTTGATGTTGCGGCCTGAGGTTGGCACAAATTTAATCAGTCAGAAAATGGGTATGCATCAATGGAGTTATGARAAYGATATCTCTAATGATGCGCGYTATATCGTACCTGCTGAGCAAAAAGAGCTTACCTTGCAAGACATGAAGCTTGAGGTGGAGCTGGGTTACGATGCRCAACTTGCATTTCAGGAAGCAGCACGCTGTTTAAATTGCGACATTCAGACCGAATTCAGTGCGTCGCTTTGCATTGAGTGTGATGGCTGTGTGGATATCTGCCCCACTAAAAGTATTACGTTTACCGAAAATACCGAGTTAGAGAGTGATTTGCGCGGTCTATTAAGTGCGCCTGCGGAGAATTGCGAGCAAGACCTTTATGTATCCGAGCCTCTCAAGACAAGAAATATTATGGTTAAAGATGAAGATGTGTGTCTGCACTGTGGGCTATGTGCCGAGCGTTGTCCCACCGGGGCGTGGGATATGCAAAAGTTAGTCGTGGACTTGGCTTATGCGGGGGACTCATGTCAAAAATAAGTTTATTGAATGAGTTTGTGGTTAAGTTTGCCAATGTGAATGGTTCTGGCTCTGCCAGTGCTAACGGCATGTTTGCGAGAGCAATATTCCGTATGGGTATTTCCGTTAGCCCACGTAATATTTWTYSTTYYWWYAKYCRGKRTTYRCCYWCKTGGTNNGAAKTNAGSNTYKCYRAGCRGGKTTAKKNNTGGGCGCGCGTGGTGGTGTGGATCTAATGGTTGCGATGAACCCCCAAAGTATCGCCGATGATATTATGGAAATTGAAACGGGGGGGTATTTATTGTATGACTCCACCAGCATGCTTAGTCGAAAGCTCGTTCGGGATGACATTAATTACATAGCGATTCCGTTGACTAGCATTTGTAATAATCATTACACCGAAGCAAGGCAGCGTCAGTTATTTAAAAATATTATTTATCTTGGGGCTTTGGCCGAACTGTTGGGCATCGAAGCGGAGGTGTTAACGGGCTTAGTCACTGAGCAATACGGCACTAAGACGCAGTTGATTGAATCCAACTTTAAAGCCCTTAATTTGGGCCGAGATTACGTTCGTGAGAATATTGGCGGTGAATTTGGATTAAAGTTAGCGCGTAGAGACTCCATTAAAGATCGTATTTTAATGGAGGGTAATTCTGCGATTGGTCTCGGTGCGGTATACGCGGGTGCAATGGTTGGTGCTTGGTACCCCATTACGCCGTCTACGTCCGTTTTTGATGCCTTTACTAAATATTGTGAGAAGTACCGTGTTGATCCAGACACAGGTCAAAATAATTACGCCATTATTCAGGCTGAAGATGAATTGGCGGCGATAGGGATGGTGATAGGGGCCAACTGGAACGGGGCAAGGGCGTTTACTGCAACGTCTGGGCCGGGGATCTCATTAATGAATGAGTTTATTGGTCTGGCTTATTTTGCTGAAATTCCTGCTGTGATTGTGGACGTGCAGCGCGGGGGGCCTTCCACTGGAATGCCTAGCCGGACTCAGCAATCTGATTTGTTGATGGTGGCCCATGCATCCCATGGGGATACTCAGCATATTATGTTGTTTCCGAGTAATCCTAAGGAGTGCTTTGATTTCACGGTGCAGGCGTTTGATTTGGCAGACGGTTTGCAGACCCCCATTTTTATAATGAGTGACCTTGATGTCGGTATGAATGATGGCATGAGCGACCCTTTAGAGTGGGATGAATCCTTCATGATGGATCGAGGTAAAGTTAAAAGCGCTGCGGACTTAGATGCGATGGAGCGTTTTGGGCGTTACTTAGACGTTGACGGTGATGGGATTCCTTATCGRACTTATCCKGGTGTGCATCCTGATAAAGGCAGCTTTTTTACTCGCGGGACCACTCGTGATGAGTATGCGCGATATACCGAACACGGCCCCACTTACGTCGCGAACATGGAGCGCTTAGTTAAGAAGTTTGAAAATGCTAAGAAAATGATTCCAGCGCCATCGATAGTTGATGAAGGCAATGATTTTGGGGTGATTTTCTTTGGCTCCACCGATGCGCCTATGAAGGAGGCGATTGATACCTTGAGGGCAAAGGGGGTTCACTTGGATACTTTGCGCGTACGCGCTTTTCCGTTTCAGGATGAGGTGGTGGAGTTTGCTGAAAGGCATCAGCGTGTCTTTGTGGTGGAGCAGAATCGTGACGGTCAGTTACGAAAGCTGCTTATATCAGATGCGGAGATTGCGCCTAAATCACTTGTTTCAATCACTCATTATGACGGCTCGCCTATTACTGCGCGCTTTATTAGTGGGGCCATTATGAATTGTCTTGATGAACAAAAGGTAACCCCAATCAGGGAGATGGTGACATGACTTATATTGCTAAACCTAAATTTCAGCACCCTAAATCCCCTGAAAATTCCTTAGGGCTTACCGAGCGAGATTATGAGGGGGCCGTGTCTACGTTGTGCGCTGGTTGTGGTCATGACTCAATCAGTGGCGCGCTCGTGAAGGCTTGCTATGAACTTGAGCTGGAACCTCATCGGGTCGCTAAATTATCGGGGATTGGTTGTTCGTCTAAAACCCCTACGTATTTTTTAGGAAAGTCTCACGGTTTTAATTCGGTTCATGGTCGTATGCCTTCGGTTTTGACGGGCGCGCAATTGGCAAATCGAGATTTGATGTACATTGGTGTTTCTGGCGATGGTGATACGGCATCGATTGGTATGGGGCAGTTTGCACATTTGATTCGTCGTAATGTAAATACCTTATACCTTGTGGAAAATAACGGTGTTTACGGGCTTACCAAGGGGCAATTTTCAGCGACTGCGGATAAAGGCGCTAAAAGTAAAAAGGGCCTTGAAAATGATTTTTCAAATATTGATTTAGCTTCTATGGCGATTCAGTTGGGTGCGACCTTTGTGGCTAGAAGCTTTTCTGGCGATAGGAAGCAGTTGGTTGCTTTGTTGAAGGCGGCAATGGCGTATCCTGGCGCCTCATTTATTGATTGCATCTCTCCTTGCGTCACGTTTAATAACCACGTTGCTTCATCGCTAAGTTATGATTTTGTCCGTGAGCATAATGAAAGTGTCGGTCAGGCGGATTTAATTCCGTTTAAATCTGAGATTACCGTAGATTATGAGCAAGGAACTCGGGAAGCTATTGAGTTGCACGATGGCTCTGTTATTCATTTGGAGAAGAACGCAAAAGATTACGACCCTTATGATCGAGGCAATGCGCTTTCGTACATTCAGAAGCATCAGGAAGCAGGCAATATAGTGACTGGCTTGTTATACATTGATCGTGAGCCGAGTCACTTATGCGAAGATATAGGCTTGACGGATCAGCCCTTGAATGAGCTTACAGAAAAGGAATTATGTCCAGGCAGTGGGGCGTTGGAAGATATTAACGAAAGCTTACGATAATTGCGTTGACTGCTTGTATAGAGGGGAAGTGTTGAGGTAGTTAATTGTAATTGAATGTAAGGCTTACAAAGTTAAGACAATAAAAAAGCGGCAATTGCCGCTTTTTTATTGTCTTAACTTACTGAACTGCGTTGCTTATAAACCTAGCACTTTACATTGTAGCTTGCTAAATCCAACAGTTTCACAAGCTGACCCTGCATCAGTGTCGCAGCCTGAGGATAGTAAAAGTGTAATGCTTAAAGCGAAAGAAACGAGTATTTTTTTTGATAATGCCATGATTTTATGTCTTCCTGACGATTTGGTTGCAGGCATGTTAACTGTGTTGTGTTTTTTTTTCAAGGGTTTATCCTGACTGTGAACTGAGTATTACTTGTGTGACCTTAGCCCTGTGGCTTTGGTTTTAAGATGGTGGGTTCTAAGGTCTAAGTGCCGGAAATGGTGCCGGAAATAGTGCCGAAAATATTTGATAGGAGAGCATTGATGGATTTACATGGCAAGGTAGTGGTGGTGACAGGCGCGTCCACCGGTATTGGTAACGCAGTGGTACGAAAACTCGCCAGCCAGCAGTGTAAAATTGGTTTAATAGCGCGTAGTGAAGACAAGCTACAAGCGTTAGCCAAAGAGGTTGAGCAAGCAGGAGGGCAGGCGCTAGTGCTGCCTCTTGATGTCTCTGACTTTGATTCTGTGCRTACTGCRGTRCAGCRAGTGAAKGAGCAKTTTGGCGGCTTAGATCTTGTGTTTGCTAACGCGGGGGTGGGTTTTCTTCGCCCTGCAGATAAGTTGAAGCCTTACCAAGTGGCTCAGATGCTGGATGTTAATTTAAAAGGCGCTATTAACGTATTATTAGCGGGGCTAGAGGTTCAGCTTGAGTTAGGCGGTGGTCAGTTGGTTGGGGTTTCCAGCTTGGCTTCATACCGGGGGTTACCGTCAAGTTCGGTGTATTCTGCCACCAAGGCCGGCTTAAGTGTTTTTCTTGAGTCTCTTCGTGTGGATTACGCCGCTAAAAATATTCGTGTTAGTACCATCTGTCCTGGTTATATTAAAACCCCAATGACCGAAGGCAATAAAGCGCCGATGCCATTTTTAATGGAAGTCGATGATGCAGCTGATTTAATAGTTGCGGCAATCGAGAAAGAAAAGAAAGTCTACGGATTTCCGTGGATTATTCATTCTGCGGTTCGTCTAATAAAATACATCCCGGTTGTGCTTTATGACGCGATGGTAAAACTAGCGATTAAATAGGGGTGTGTTTTTAAGAGCGTTGGTCGTGTCAGTAGAGGTTCTCTTGAGACGCATGGCGGGTATATGTGCGCTAGTAAACCACTCAATACATCGGAATTGAATCGACGTATTGAGTGACGAATTGTTTTTGCTCAAGTGGGGCGTCCAGCGTTATTACAGTACCCATTTGGCTATGCCGCTACATCAGTGCCGCTACATCAGTGCCACTACATCAGTGTCACTACAGCAGCGGCATTACAGCAATGTGATCACAACACTAAGCTGTCTCTGCGACGCGCTGTTGTGTTTTTATCGTCGTAGGCTGTGTGGTGAACTCCATTACATCATCTTCTAACGTGCCGTATTTTAAGCTGAAGATATCGATGACGTAGTTTTGGTAAAGTTTCCACGGTGCCTTGGAGCCCTGTTTAGGGAATTTTTCGATCGCTCTCTGGATGTAGCCGGATCGGAAATCCACAAACGGAAGTTCTTTTATCGACGGGTCATTATTTCTTGGGGTGCAATAGTCATGACCTTGTTGGTCCATATGGTTTATCAAGCGACATACGTATTTACTGGTTAGGTCGCATTTTAAAGTCCATGAGGCGTTGGTGTAACCTGACGCTAACGCTAAGTTAGGCACGTCGCGGAACATCATTCCTTTGTAGGTAATACTTGTTCCTGGCAGCCATTCTTGATCGTCTATGGTGAACTGAATGTTTCCTAAGGGCACGAGATTTAAACCTGTTGCTGTGACCACGATGTCAGCTTCAAGTTCAGCGCCTGATTTTAATTTAATGCCGGTTTCGGTGAAGGTTTCGATATGGTCTGTGACCATCTCTGCTTTACCTGATTTAATGGATTTAAATAAATCGGAGTTAGCGGCGAGRCAGATGCGTTCTTCCCAAGGGTTGTAGTTAGGGTTGAAGTGAACGTCGACGTCACAACTGTCGCCTAGTTGTTGGCGGTTATGAGCCCGAATTGCTTTACGGGCAATTTTAGGCCACTTGCGAGCAGCAACAAAAAACCCTACTGCAAGCCACACATTTTTCAGGCGGTTGATCGTGGAGCCTAGTTTGCTTGGTAAAAGCTTGCGGACTATTTCGGTGAGAGGGTCCCAGTCTGGAATGCCAATGACGTAAGCGGGAGAGCGTTGAAGCATGTTTACTTTCTGGGCCTTTTCGGCCAAGGCAGGGACTAAGGTGATGGCGGTGGCGCCGCTACCAATAACCGTGACTTTTTTGTCGGTATAATCGAGGTCTTCGGGCCATTTTTGCGGATGAATTAGTTTTCCTTTGTAGTCATCGATGCCTGGGAAGTCGGGTGTGTATCCGCCTTCGTAATTATAATAACCTGAGCAAAGGTAAAGGAAGTTGCAACTGTAATGACCTGTTTCTTTGTTAGGCCCCATTTCGACTTCAACGGTCCACTTGGCGTCACTGGTGGACCAGCTTGCATGCTTTACTAAATGTTCATAACGAATTTTTTTGTCAATGCCAAATTCTTGGGCGGTTTCTTTAAGGTAGCTTAATATGCTTTCTCCAGGGGCGATAAATTTTTTATCACTCCATGGTTTGAAAGGGAAGCCGAGGGTATACATGTCAGAATCTGACCGAATTCCTGGGTAACGAAATAAGTCCCAGGTGCCACCCAAGTTTTTGCGCCCGTCGAGGATGGCCCATGTTTTATTTGGACAATCCTGGTTCATGTGGACAGCTGCGTCGATGCCGGATATTCCTGCGCCAACAATTAGGGTGTCGAAGTGTTCGGTGGTCATAGGGCTTGTCTCCATGCCTAAGCTTTGATTTAGCATTATTTTTATAAGATGGTTGTAAAGTGTGATGCTATTTTTTATAGGTAAAACAATGGTTTTTATTAGTTTTTAGTGTTGGTTTTGCGATGTTACGAGCGATTAGTAATTAGCACGCATTTATTATGATGCTGTATTGGCCTAAATAAACATGTTCCGTCGATTAAACCTTTGGTGTTTGGGAATCGCTTAGCCTTGCATTAATACCTTGGAATGAGCTTTAGAAGCAAGTGAATATTATCGCTTTATGCGTAGTCTTTCCTTATGCAACGTGCTTCTTTTGATAGGCGTTGTAAGTATAGGGCGCTGCTTCTCCATTGGGGCTGGCGTGGCTTTAGAATATAATTCCTTATTAAAACGTTGGTCATTGCTTATGGTTCTAAAACGCGATTTTTTGAAGCGATATTGGCGGGAATAATACTTCAAAGCACCCGGTTAGGAGGTTTTGATGGTTTGTATTTTGTTTTTTAGCAAGGTAATGCTTTGTTGGAATGAAACTAGATTGATTGGTTACTATGATCGATGGCTGGGTTGCTAAAATTAAAGAAGTATTCAGGGATGAGTGTGACAGTTCCATTAAGGCTGGAAGTTTTATTTATTCAGTGGTTGGACAAATCCCATGCTAAACGAACGAAAGTTGGACCGCCAACAACTTATATATAATTTATCGGTTACTAATTCGACTCAAGGTTGGGTGATCGGTAATTTGTATGATATCAGTGTAGACGGCATGCAGTTGACCAATGTACGTGATCAGGGTGTCGCTTCTAGTGTTTGCATTGACCTCTTGCTGCCAGAATCTATTTACGGTGAAACGCATTTAGTTGCAGACGCAGTTTGTCGTTGGAAACATGAATTAGATGAAGGTTTATCTTGTTCTGCGGGTTTTGAATTTAGCGCTTTGTCTCAGCTCGAGGTCGAGCGGGTTGGGCGTTTAATCTCGGATTATAGTTACCCCATTCGAGGGCGACCTTATCGCTTGCATTGATTGACTAACGTGTTCGGTTTTGATTGCCCTAAATTCTGTGTCAGGTTAACGGGGGTGTATCCATTATGCTTAATCCATCTTAGCCAATGGCCGGGTTAAATTATCTAGCATGGATTGAGCTGCGTTTGAGAGGGTGCGTACTGGATGATAGACACATCCTAAATCCCGATATAGTTGCGTGTCCTTCACTGCAACTTTTATGACCTCATCATCGCCCGATGATGAGGGGATCATCGATTCCGGAAGCACGCTCCAGCCTAAGCCGATGGAGACCATCATTTTTATAGTTTCTAAATAGTTAGTGGAAATAGACACGTCCAGCGCAAGTTTGTTTTGGTCAAAGAGTTGATCGACAATCTTGCGGGTGAATGTTGTGTGGCTGGGTAATATTGCGGGAAACTCGGTGAGTCTTTGTAATGAGACAGTGGCTTCTTGAGCGAGCGGGTGATCGCTGCTTACGACAAAACAAAGTGTGTCTCTCCACAAGAGCTGTGTTTTTAACCGTTTATCTTCCTTGGGGGGGAGTGTGACGATGCCCATTTCCAAATCGCCATGAAGGACATCGTCGTATGCCTGTTCAGAGTCGATGAATTTGATGTTGAGCGTTACTTTGGGGTATTCCATGGAATAGTGGCGTAAGTAGGGCGGCAGGCGGTGTAGGCCAATGTGGTGGCTGGTGCCTATATTGAGTTGCCCGCTGACCTCTCCTGACAGATTGGAAATGCTGCGCCGGATATCCTCCATGTCTAACAACAAATGTTGCGCGCGTGGATAGAGCGCACTACCGGCGGTGGTCATTAATACTTTTCTGCCCGCGCGATGGAATAGGGGGGTGTTAAGTTTGCTCTCCAGCGTTGAAATTCGTTTACTTACGGCGGGCTGAGTGATGTGGAGGTAATCGGCCGCAGCGCTGAACGAGCACTTCTCCGCGACTGCTAGAAACGCCTTAAGGCTAGGTATGTCCATTTTCGAAATGTACTATAAATTATTGTTATGGAATTCATGAAAAATATGAATTTGTGTTATTGCTCCGGTGAGCTTACCATTTCCGCCATAGATTGCACATTATGCTGACTCATGGGGCATAACGGGTCAAAAAACGGTTGTAGATGGAGAAGGTGGGGTAATTAAACTAAACTGCCAGCCTTTTTTGCACTCACACAATTCGCTGATGGAGAGGAATGAATATGACTGCTCGAACGTTGTACGATAAATTGTGGGATACGCACTTAGTAAAACAGAAAGAAGATGGTACGGCCTTGATCTATATTGATCGGCATTTACTGCATGAAGTCACCTCTCCCCAGGCATTCGAAGGTTTGACTCTGGCTCAACGTAAGCCTTGGCGAATTAGCGCGAATATAGCGACACCTGATCATAATGTACCCACAGAAGGGCAGTCGGGAGGCGTGGCTTCTATTGAAGATCCAGTTTCGAGGCTTCAAGTTGAGACCCTTGATAATAACTGCAAAGATTTTGGCATCATTGAATTTAAAATGATGGATGAGCGTCAAGGCATAGTCCACGTTGTAGGGCCTGAGCAAGGCGCAGTATTGCCCGGTATGACCGTAGTTTGCGGTGACTCCCATACGGCAACACACGGTGCTTTTGGTGCRCTTGCCCATGGTATTGGCACGTCTGAAGTAGAGCATGTGTTGGCCACTCAGTGCTTGATTCAGCGTAAAATGAAGAATATGCGAATCACAGTTGAAGGGAAGCTTGGCGCTGGCGTGACCTCGAAAGATGTGGTTTTGGCGGTGATTCGAGAAATTGGCACTGCGGGAGGCACCGGGCACGCCATTGAGTTCGCGGGTGAGGTGATTCGCGAAATTTCTATGGAAGGTCGCATGACCATCTGCAACATGGCGATTGAAGCGGGGGCACGAGTCGGGTTGATCGCCGTGGATGATAAAACCATTGCTTACGTTAAAGGCCGGCCGTATACGCCTAAGGGTGCTGAGTGGGATCAAGCCTGCACTCAGTGGCAGGAATTATACAGTGATGAAGGTGCCGTGTTTGATTCAGAGATTGTCTTGGATGGCCCGAGTATAGTGCCTCAGATTTCTTGGGGAACGTCTCCTGAGATGGTTGTTGGAGTCAATGAGATTATCCCTGACCCAGAGCAACAAACTGACCCGGTGAAGCGGGAAGGGATGCAGCGAGCGTACGAGTACATGGGCTTTGATGCGCCGATGCCGATTACCGACGTTAAATTGGATCGGGTATTTATTGGTTCGTGTACTAACTCAAGAATCGAAGATATTCGCGCCGCGGCGGAGGTCTTGAAAGGTCGGAAAGTGGCCGGTTCAATTAAACAGGCGTTGATGGTGCCTGGATCAGGCCTGATTCGAAAACAAGCCGAAGCGGAAGGCTTAGACCTTATATTTAAAGAAGCTGGTTTTGAGTGGCGAGAGCCTGGTTGCTCCATGTGTTTGGCAATGAATGCTGATCGTCTTGGTGCGGGGGAGCACTGTGCGTCGACTTCCAATCGGAATTTTGAAGGCCGACAAGGCGCTGGTGGGCGAACTCATTTGGTGAGCCCTGCAATGGCAGCCGCCGCAGCGGTGGCAGGTCACTTTGTAGACGTACGAGAAATGTTGGCTTAAGCCAGGGGGAAACTATAATGGAAAAATTCAAAGCAGTAACCGGTGTAGTGGCACCACTTGACCGAGCCAATGTCGATACGGATCAAATTATCCCTAAACAGTTTTTGAAGTCGATTAAACGGACTGGTTTCGGGCCGAATTTGTTTGATGAATGGCGTTATTTGGATGAGGGTCAGCCAGGGCAGGATTGCAGTGGCCGACCTTTAAATGAAGAGTTTGTGTTGAATAAACCACGTTATCAAGGCGCATCAATATTGTTAGCACGCCGTAACTTTGGTTGTGGTTCGAGTCGGGAGCATGCGCCTTGGGCATTGGAAGGTTTTGGCTTTCGTTGTGTGATCGCGCCCAGTTTTGCTGATATCTTTTTCAACAACTGCTTTAAGAATGGCTTGTTACCCGTGGTATTGAGCGAAGCCATCGTTGACGAACTGTTTGACGCTGAGTCAGCCTCTGAAGGCTATAGTTTGACGGTTGACTTGGCGAGTCAAAAAATAATTACGCCAGACCGTACGATTAGTTTTGATGTAGACCCTTTTCGCAAGGACTGTTTGATTAATGGTTTAGATGATATTGGTCTCACCCTCAATGATGCCGATGCGATACGCGCATTTGAGGAAGGGCACCGACAGCGTTCCCCTTGGGTTTTTGACGCCATCAAATAGCATAAAGAAAGCGAAATAATTAAAGAGAATACCTTAATGACGAAAAAGATTTTATTGTTGCCCGGAGATGGGATTGGTCCTGAAATAGTCGCTGAAGCAGAAAAAGTGCTGCGTTTGATTGATCGGAAATTTGATCTCAACTATGAGCTGGAAAATGCGTTGCTCGGTGGCGGTGCTATTGATGCCACCGGTGGGCCTGCGCCAGAAGAAACTTTAAGTAAAGCCAAGCAAGCGGATGCCATTCTACTCGGCGCGGTCGGGGGCCCCAAGTGGGAATCTCTAGACATGGCTATCCGCCCAGAGAAGGGGCTACTGAAAATTCGCTCGGAGCTCGACTTATTTGCCAATTTGCGACCTGCTATCTTGTACCCTCAGCTTGCTTCGGCTTCGACGCTTAAGGAAGAAGTGGTCTCAGGTTTGGATATTTTAATTGTTCGTGAATTGACCGGCGGAATCTACTTCGGYCAGCCTCGAGGCGTGCGGGTATTAGAGAATGGCGAGCGKCAGGGATACAATACTTACGTTTATTCCGAGTCRGAAATAGATCGTATCGGGCGAGTTGCGTTTGATATGGCGCGAAAAAGGGGCGGTCGAGTCTGCTCCGTAGATAAAGCCAATGTGCTCGAAGTGACCGAGCTTTGGCGCGAGAAAATGGATCAAATGTCGGGGGACTACTCCGATGTTAGCTTGAGCCATATGTACGTTGATAACGCTGCCATGCAATTGATTAAAGAACCTAAGCAATTTGATGTCATCGTCACAGGGAATATGTTCGGCGATATATTATCTGATGCAGCCGCGATGTTGACTGGGTCTATTGGCATGCTGCCTTCAGCCTCTTTGAATGAATCAGGGCAAGGCATGTATGAGCCGTGTCATGGTTCGGCACCGGATATCGCGGGTCAAGGCATCGCTAACCCCTTGGCGACCATACTTTCTGTGGCAATGATGTTGCGCTATTCCTTAGATCAAGGAGAAGCGGCAAATCAAATTGAAAGTGCTGTGGATCGTGTGCTTACCGAAGGTTATCGAACGCCTGACATCTATACCGAGGGTTGCTTAAAAGCGACTACTGAAGAAATGGGTAATGCTGTCGTGAAGGCGCTCGAAAACGCACCTAAATAATGTTTGATTAGACAACCCTAAAGCGTGAAYGCTTCAGGGTTGAGTAATTGTAAAATGAGTTGAAAAGGAGTGCCGGTRAAGGCGCTCCGTTACGGGTTAAGGGTTTATATGTCTGAGAAATACAATGTCGCAGTAGTGGGCGCTACAGGAGCTGTAGGCGAAGCAATGATTTCAATCCTGGAGGAGCGGAATTTCCCAGTGAATGAGATTTACCTGCTTGCTAGCGAGCGTTCAGCGGGTAAGAAAATTAAGTTTGGTGGCAAAATGGTCACAGTTCAGAATCTAGCTGATTTCGATTTCTCTAAAGCGCAGATTGGTTTGTTCTCTGCCGGTGGCAGTCTTTCTGCAGAGTTCGCGCCAAAAGCCGCTGCGGCGGGCTGTGTAGTGATTGATAACACGTCTCATTTTCGCTATGACGACGATATTCCATTAGTTATTCCAGAGGTGAATGATCATGCCTTGGCTGATTTTCGTACTCGAAATATCATTGCGAATCCTAATTGTTCGACCATTCAGATGCTTGTTGCATTGAAGCCGATTTATGATGCCGTAGGGATTTCGCGGATTAATGTGGCTACCTATCAAGCGGTATCAGGGACAGGCAAAGACGCCATTGAAGAGCTGGCTAAACAGTCGGCAAATTTAATGAATGGTGCTGAAATTAATGCCAACGTGTATCCCAAACAAATTGCCTTCAATGCATTGCCCCAAATTGATGTGTTTATGGAAAATGGCTACACCAAAGAAGAAATGAAGATGGTTTGGGAGACTAAGAAGATATTTTCTGACCCGGATATTGAGGTTAACCCAACTTGTGTACGTATCCCTGTATTTTTCGGCCATTCAGAAGCCGTGCACATAGAAACCAAATCAAAAATTACCGCCCTTGAAGCCCGTGAGCTATTATCTAAGGCGGATGGCGTTGTGATTGTTGATGAGCAGGAAGACGGAGGCTACCCTACTGCTGTGACCGAGTCGGTGGGCACCGACCCTGTATACGTCGGACGTATCCGCGAAGACATTTCTCATCCAAATGGCCTAAATATGTGGGTTGTGTCCGATAACGTACGAAAAGGTGCGGCATTGAACAGCATTCAGATTGCAGAGAAGTTGATAAAAAACCATTTGTAATTGATACTTACTGCCGGATAGTAACAAGCGTTCTAGCTTTTAAAACCCATGTTAATGATTTATCAATAGAAACTTTTGGGGTGCTAGAGCGCGAGTGACACAAGTAAAGCAAACTTGAGAAGGGTTTTGCAATGGTTCGCAAGCTAGGATTAACGGTCTTTGGATTAGGGGCAATCTTGCCCGGTATAGCCGGTGCATTTGGGTTGGGGGAAATTACCTTAAAGTCCGCTTTAAATCAGCCTCTGGATGCGACAATTAGGCTTAGTAAAGTAGGTGATTTGGGAATAAGTGAAATAATCCCCAAGCTAGCTTCACGTAAAGACTTTGAACAAGCAGGCGTTGGTCGTGTTTTCTTCTTAACTGATATTGAGTTTGAAGTAAAAGTAGATGGTACGGGTGGTGCTACGATCCTTCTCCGAAGCAATAAGCCCGTAAAAGAGCCGTTCCTTAACTTTATTATCGAAGTAGAGTGGCCTCAAGGTCGCTTGCTGCGTGAGTATACGGTCCTTCTTGATCCTCCGATCTTTTCTGAAAAAGCGCCTGCTCAAGTGGCTCCCCCGCGTACAGAGTTCCAACGAGTTCCGACTGCACCTACTTCAGTTCAGCCGCCCGTAACGACTACTGCGACGACCTCTACACAGAGCGCATCTGCTTCAACGTCTACGTCTGCGCCAGAACCTGCGCGGACTAATCGAACACAGGCAGTTCAGTCTCAAGGGCTTGGCCAAACCTATGGCCGTACGTCTCGCGACGATAACTTGTGGAATATTGCGGCGAAGGTGAGACCTACGCGATCGGTTAATATCCAACAAACCATGTTGGCTATTCAAGACTTAAACCGAGACTCCTTTATTGATAACAACATTAATTTGCTTAAACGTGGGCAAATATTGCGGATTCCTACTCTAGAACAAATTCGCTCTAGAGATTCCCGCACGGCTATCAGTGATGTTGCTGAGCAGAATAATCAATGGCGACAATTACTTTCCTCCAATAGATCTAAGCCACCTGTTGATGCACCTCAATTAGACGGCAGTGGCAAAGTGAGGGCTAACGATACTGATTCTCTTGGGGATCGGGGGCGTTTGAAAATACTTGCAGCCAATGCGGCGGATGCGACATCAAGTGATGGCGCGCTGGGTTCGGATGGSGGTTCTGGAAGCTCCAAAATTAGCGCTTTACGACAAGAGCTCGCGTTGAGTGAAGAAAAAGTCGATAGCCTGAGTTTGGCGAACAAGGAGTTGAGCGATCGAATTGAGTCCATTGAAGACCAATTAAGTACTAGCGGACACATATTAGAGTTAAAGGATAATCAGATTGCGGCCATGCAAGCCAAATTGATTGTTCTTGAAAAGCAGATTAAGGATGCGCTTGGCGCGGATGCAATCAAGCCAAGCATGGACGAAGGCATGCAAGACGTGATGTCTGATGGCACTGAGCCTGACTTGGCTGTTAATGACAAGATGATGGATGCAGAGCAAGGCGCTGCCGAAAAGCCAATGATGGACCCGTCGTCGATGGCGAAAGATTCGATGTCCGAAGAATCTATGGCTGATAAAGCCATGTCTGAAGACATGAAAGACAACGCTTCGGTTAATCGGGTTGATATCGAAGCGCCTGAAAAAGTTTCAGCAGTTGATCAAATAAAAGCAAAATTGTTAGAAAACCCTCTCTACCTCGCCGCAGCGGTTGGCGTATTAGCGGTCGTCATGCTGGCCTTCATTGGTGCTCGCCGGCGCAAGTCTAAAGTGGTTAGCCCTGTGGACCTGATGGATGCTGAGTTAGAAGATTTCGATGACTTCAATGATTTGGATGAAGGGTCTAGTGATTTCGACTCCGACAGTGATGACGATAAAGATGTTAGCGCAGAGCTTGCGGATCTTGAAGACGCGGATGCGACGATCATTCGAGAGCCTAAACAAAGCGAGCCCACACCGGCTGAAGAAGTGAAAGGCGAGTTGGGTGACGCCATTGGTGAAGCGGATATTTACATCGCTTATGGGCGTTACGCTCATGCGGTTGACCTTCTAAAGCAGGCGGTTGCATCAGAGCCTGATCGCATGGATATCAAGATGAAATTACTTGAGATCTATTCCGAGACGGATGATGCGGAGGCTTTTGCCGAGTTTGAGGCGCAAGTAGCGCCTTTGGCGGACGAATTACTAGTGCTCAAAATAGCTGAATATAAAGCTAGCTTGAGCAATGCAGCGGAGTCGAATGACGACAGTGAGTTAGCCGATGAAGCCCTTGGCGGTGAAATTGACAATGCTGACGTGAATGCTGAAGACGACTTAAGCTCAGAGGATATGATTCCTGAGCTTGGCGCGGATTTAGATTTGAAGGCTGACTTAGGTCTAGATTTAGAGGCCGAGTTAGAAGCGGAGTTAGAAGCGGATTTAGCCACAGGCCCTAGTTCTGAGGAAGATGATAGCTTCGGGTTAGCAGAATCTGGGTTAGACATTGATCTTGATTTAGATGGTGACAGTGARATYGATACRCTTGAGGCTGAACTCGAGAGTAGTACTACTGAAGAGGGAGATTTAGATTCGGAYCTAGGYGCTAGTTCTGATGACCTTGCTTCCGCTTTAGAYGGCTTGGATTTTGAGGRCGGTGAAAGCGAATTAAGCGATGATTTTACGCTTCAGGGSGCGGACATTTCAGTGGAAGACGTAGCCTCCGAAAGTGATGAYTTGGCCGRTYTTGCTGCGGAAATTGACGGTGGTTTGTCTGAGACGAGTCCAGATGAAGAATTCAGTTTGTCCTTGGAAGAAGAAATCGAAGCGTCAGTTGAGGCTGAATTGGTCAATGAAATGGACCCAGAGAACGACATGGGCCCTGCGGATACTCAAGAAGTAGAATTGGCTTTAGTTAACTTTGAAGCTGAAGGCGCCAATACAGAGGGTGACTCAGCTCAAGAGGCTGCGAGCAATTTATCTTCAGGCGAGAGCGCCACGGATGATTTTGATTTCCAGTTGGATATGGATGAATCATTGGATGGTGATATGTCTGACCTTGAAAATGTAATTGCTGCATCTAACGATGAACTTCAGTTTGAAAGTACTGAACAATTAGAAGACGAGATTGCGGAGTTAGAAGAAAGCCTGCAAGAAACTGATGGCTTAGAGTTGGAGCCTTCGAATGAAGACGTCGATAGTTCGTTAGGTTTGGATGATAACATCGTATCAATAGGTTCAAGTCAGGTGGAGCTAGGCGAGCCTGAGTCGATAGAGTCTGAGGCGATTGAAACAGGCGATACTGTTGTGATGCTGACTGACGCGCAAGAGGCTGATCAAAGCATTGAAGTTGAGCTAGAAGAAAGTGTTGACGGGGATAGTACTGATAACGACTTATCTGAAGAAGATGATAGATTTGGCTTCCTGGCAGATACAGATGAGTCAGCAACCAAGTTAGATCTTGCTCGTGCTTATATTGATATGGGGGATAAAGACGGTGCTAAAGATATTTTACAAGAGGTCTTATCTGAAGGAAGTGACGTGCAAAAGCAAGATGCTAATGAGTTACTAGGACGCATTGCTTGATTGTATAGTGTGGTTTAGTGTTTGGTTTGATGCTTCGTCAGATTGATTTTTCTCCAGCGCTACCCCTCTTCTAGGTATTGCTTACACAACAACGGCGGCCATTGGCCGCCGTTGTCGTGTAAGCGCTGTAGTAAGTGTTGTATATAGGTCTATTATCCGTCCTGGGTGATTGCTGCAATTAAATCGGTCAGTGCGGCATCGGCGTTTTTGTTTTCGATCTGGCAGGTGCCTGCTGCGTGATGGCCTCCGCCATCATATTGAAGGCATAACTCACCGACATTAGTTTTCGACGAACGATCTAAGATAGATTTCCCTATAGCAAAGACTGTGTTTTGCTGTTTTAACCCCCAAAGTTGATGGATGGATATGTTGCATTGAGGGAATAACGCATAAATAATAAATCGGTTAGTTGCCCAAATCGTTTCTTCGTTTTGAAGGTTTAGTACCACTAAGTTTTTGTAGACGGTAGAGCAGCGTTGGATTTGCTGTTTGGCTTTTTCCGTGTGTTCATTGTAAAGCTCAACTCTTTCTTTAACGTCTTCTAGTTCTAGGATTTCGTTAATGGGGATCTCTCTACATTTATCGATCAGATCCATCATTAATTGATAATTGGAAATTCGAAATTCTCTGAAACGGCCCAATCCAGTGCGAGCGTCCATCAGGAAATTCATTAAATCCCAACCTTGAGGGTTTAATATTTCTTCTTTAGAAAAGTTAGCTGAATCCCCTTTATCGACCGCTAGCATTAGTTCGTCACTGACTTGCGTAAAGCTATCTCTACCGCCATAAAAATCGAACACCACGCGCGCGGCGGAAGGGGCGTCTGGGTCAATGATATGGTTGTCTTTCTTTTGATTACGAATGGTTTCACTGAGATGGTGATCGAAGGCGAGATGCGATTCTGCGACGTAAGGTAAATTAGTAGTAATGTCGCGAGAGCTGATATCGATTTTACCGTCCTGCATGTCTTTAGGGTGGACGAATAAAATATCATCGATCATGTCCAGTTCTTTAAGTAGCGCTGCGCAGACTAGGCCGTCAAAGTCGCTGCGGGTCACGAGTCGATATGTTTCCTGAGGCATCTTTAGCGCTCCCCTGTAATGGCTGGATTCAATTGTTAGTATAGATGACGCTGTTGCTTTAAGGAGCTGGGATGAAGGGCGATAACGCTTGGAAAGCCCCATCGAAGGCGTGTCGTTGCTATCGATTTCAATTGGCGTTATTGTAGGTGCCTGATCTAGAAGCTTGTTAACACTGATGTCCGTTACGTGGCCTTGTTAGTTATACGGTGCAAGCTCGACTAAAAAGAAAAAGCTTGTTTTGTACCAGGTGCGGCTGTCGTTGCACTGCTGTATTGCGAATAAAGGCGACTTAAAGACTCAGCGTGAAGCGGCTTTAAAGGATTAAGGAATAAAAAATAGCGGTTAATGCCCCAAGGGTAATTACCAAAGCTGTTTATACGAAAAAAATAAATAAGGAGATTATTGTGGCAGATGCATATATCGTGGCTGGGACTCGTACTGCAGGAGGGCGCAAAGGCGGCCGTTTAAGAGAATGGCATCCAGCAGATCTCGGTGCGGCAGTTCTTGATGAAATAGTTAGAAAAACCAAAGTGCCTGGCGAAAAAGTAGACGATGTAATCTTTGGTTGCGTCAGTCAAATTGGTGCGCAAACAGGTAACTTAGCGAGAAATTCAGTATTGGGTTCGTCATTACCCATTTCCGTTCCTGGCACCACCGTTGATCGTCAGTGTGGCTCTTCTCAGCAAGCGTTGCATTTTGCTGCTCAGGCCATTATGTCGGGCACTCAAGATGTGGTCATTGCCGGTGGCGTTGAAAGTATGACTCGTGTGCCTATGGGAGCGGCGATTATGGATGCGCTCAAAGAAGGGCATGGTCAGCCATGGGATGGTAAGAAGATCGTCGAAAAATATCCTAACGTGCAATTCAATCAGTTTATGGGCGCCGAAATGGTCGCTAAAGAATGGGATATTACGCGTGAACAACTTGATGAGTTCGCGTTAACGAGTCATTTAAATGCCAGCAAGGCGACTAAAGAAGGTCGTTTTAATGACGAGTTATTAGTTCTAGAGGGGCTTGATAAAGAGGGCAATAAAGTCGCCCATGACAGTGACGAAGGAATTCGCCATAACTCCACGTTAGAGGGGTTGCAAAGCTTAAATACGTTGGCTCCTAAGGGACGAATTACCGCCGGCACCTCTAGCCAAATATGTGATGGTGCATCCGCGGTAATGTTGGTTAGCGAGAAAGCGCTTAAGGAATTGAACCTGACACCATTAGCGCGTATTCATTCGTTAGCGTTGGCCGGTACGGATCCTGTGATGATGCTGGCTGGACCTATTCCCGCAACTCAAACTGCGTTGGAACGAGTCGGTTTGACCTTAGATGATATTGATCTCTATGAGCTTAATGAAGCCTTTGGTTCTGTGCCCCTGGCCTGGGCCAAAGAATTAGGCGCAGATCTAAGCAAGCTTAATGTGAATGGTGGCGCTCAAGCGTTGGGGCATCCTTTAGGTGCGACAGGCACTAAGTTGATGACAACGCTTGTTTACGAGCTAAAACGTCGAGGCGGAAAGTACGGCTTGTTAGCAATTTGTGAGGGCGGTGGTACTGCAAATGCGACGATTATAGAAGCTTGCTAGTCGCGYAAACAATAAACCCCGTTTAACGGGGTTTATTGTTTTCATTATCGTTATTTTTGTTCAGGCAGTGCCCTTTAATAATTCCTCTAAACGCAATGTAATTGTCTCTTTAACGTCCCCCCTTAACCAGCGCTCAAGTTTCCTTTAATAAACTCACCCACTATTGTTTTATAATTCAGTTCACTCATTACCTTTGTTTGAAATAAGCGCTCTCAACTGAAATTTTTGAATTTTTCCACTGGGGGTGCGAGGAATTTCGTTCAATATTTCTAAACGCTCGGGCCAATAGTTTTTTGCGAGTTTCTGTTGGGCTAGGTAATTCTTGAGTTCATCAAAGTTTAAGCTGCAATGGTCCATGAGTGTTATAAAGCAACAGCCAATCTCCCCTAGCCGCTCGTGAGGCATTGCCACCACAGCGACATCCTGAATTGCATCATGTTTATAGAGTAAGTTTTCAACCTCGACCACGGGAATGTTTTCGCCTCCTCGGATAATAATGTCCTTCGTTCGTCCACTAATACGAATGTATTGGTCCTTATCCATTTTCGCTAAGTCACCGGTATCAAACCATCCATCGGCATCTAGTAGGTAGGCTTGAGGTTGTTTTAAATATCCGACAAAGGTAAATGCGCCGCGCGCTTGAAGGAGGCCCTCTTGACCTGTGGGCGTGAGGTTGCCTTGCGTATCGATGACGCGTACTTCCATACCATCGAGTGCTTTCCCGTCTGTGTTGAATATTTTTTCGTCATCGTCTTCAATGCAGCTAGAGGTTACGGCGCCATTTTCGCTCATGCCCCAAACGGAGATTACATTGAGGTTAAGGTCTTGGTTGGCTTTTCGAGCGATAGCGCGTGGGATTGGCGCACCGCCGCATACAAACGTTTTAAACCGCTCTGAGTTTGACTCTTGGGCGACTGGGGAGGCGACTAAATCAGATAAAAATGGCGTCGAAGCCATGGTAAAGCTAGCATTTTCTTGTTGTATTATTTGCCAACCCTGTTTTGCCGACCAAATGTCGAGCAGCGCGACTTTGGTTTGAAGGACAATAGGCGCGATGACGCCGTATAAAAAACCAGTTTGATGGGCGAGGGGGGAGCCCATAAATAGCGTATCGCAACTATCAAGTTTTAAGCGCTTAAGGAGTGGGTGGACTGCACTCAAAATGGTATTGGAGGTATGCATTACTCCCTTGGGTTTGCCTGTGGTGCCCGAGGTGTACACTAGTTGAATAACGTCATTGGCACCTATCGTTCTTTTTTCTAGTTCGGTGGTTAAATCACTTTTGTTTTTGAGGTCGTGTTGTAGTAGGTTTTTTTCGAAACTAATATCATCTTGGCCTCCTATAGCAAAAATATGTCTGAGTGCAGGAAGGTCGGGTCTAATGTCTTCCATCATCGCGACAAAATCGTGGCCGCGAAACTGGTCGGGAATAATTAGAAGCTTCGATTCAGCGAAGCCCAGCATATAGATCAATTCTCTTTGGCGAAAAATGGGCATTAGCGGATTGCTGATGGCGCCCACCTTTAAACAAGCTAAATGAATCGCGGTGAATTGCCACCAATTGGGTAGTTGAAAGGAAACGACGTCTTGTTTTTGAATGCCTAAGTTGATCAGCGCCAATGCGATTTGATCAACTTGTTCGGAGAGCTCGCGATAGCTGATTCGAGTGCCTTGTTGGGTCTCGCTGTTGGTGTCGACAATAGCGAGTTGGTCAGGGTGTTTTTGTACGGCGTTTTCGAAGTAATGGAGTAAAGTCTGGTCTGACCAAAAACCTTGTTCTACCATGCTGGAGATTCGGGATTTCGAGAGTATAGGATCAACTGCCATTGCGTACCTTCCTTGTTTAATGAGTTGAATTTAGCCCGCTTTATTTAATAAATCCTCTGACCCTAACCCGGAGAATTTAATAAAGTTTTCCCCAAGTAGTTTTCTTTGTGTCTCTTGCGATGGGTATAAGTTTTCGATACGTCGTTTCATTAAACCGTAATCGTAGAGTCCGTCGGATGATTTGGTTCCGTAAGGGCCATCGGTGCCGAATAGACAGCGGTCGACACCAAGGAAATCTACGGCCTGTTGAGTAATTCTTTCGTCAACATAAGCTTCTGCGGAAAGGTCTACGACCACATTTTCATTGTTTCGAATTAGTCTCCATGTGTCGGCGTAACCTGGAAAGGCCGCATGGGCGAGTATGAGTTTGAGTCCGGGTACATCGTCGATTAACGCGCGTAGTTGCTTGTCTTGATTGAAACCGATATGAACCAGCATAGGTTTGCCTTTTTTGGCCGCGACATGAGCCACTTCAATTAATTTTTCCGGTCCGTATTGATGCCAGAATGGATGCGCTTTTACGCCAATAAATCCAGGGATGTCGAGCCATTTTTCGGTTTCTTTAATAGGGTCGTGGTCGCCTTGTGGATTGACGAATACCCATCCCCAAAAACGATCAGGATGGCTTTGTATGGCCTGATAAACGGCATCGTGGCCGGGATCTCTGTAAATTTCGATTTCTCCAATAGGGAGTTTTAGATTTCCTTTTTTATCGAAGTTTGCTGCGGACCGTTTAGCAATGCCTCTAAGCAAACGGTGGGTAAGTAAAAAACGCATGACTTTTAATAGGAATTCGGGAGGCTGGGGGATTTCACCATTCATGCATGGAATTAAAACGATTTTATCAACACCGCTTTGATTCATTTTTTCTAAAAGTTGAGCCGTATCCAGCAGGTTTAAATCGTGGTGATAATGACAGTCAATTATCATAAGGATTTCCCGTTTAAAAACGCCAGAGGTAGCGCCAGGGTAGTGCGGTTGGTTTTATTTTGATTTGAATTTTTAAAGAGTATATAAACTCAGATTAGAGTACAAGTTGGATTTTGTTTAACATTCTTTTGTGGTCGACTGACGTACTCTATGTTTAACATGAACTCTGTTTTGGTTTATGTTAAACATTAGTCGCAATAAGATAAATGTTGGAGCCGGCGATACGGATCCTTTAATAATCCTAATGAATGCCTACCAACGCTACACGCGCTGTATATATCGATAGGCATAAATCGTTTTATACCCGCTGTATTGAAACGGGGTTTTGAAAAGGAATTTAAGTTGAAACCATATGGCCTCCATCTATATCGAGCACTGTGCCGGTAATAAATGAGTTGGTCATGAGCATTAATGCAGCTTGTCCTATATCAGTGGGCAAGCCAGTTTTTCGCGTCGGTAGTTTCTGTGCTGCCGCATCTAAAAATGCTTGCCGCTGTTGGGGCTGCATTTTYGAATAAAGAGGTGTGTCTACTAAGCCTGGAGCGATGGTGTTGACGCGAATAGGGGYAAGTTCAACGGCGAGCCCTCGGCCTAGAGATTCGAGGGCGCCATTGCATGCGCCTGCACAGGTGAGCCCGGGGAACGGTCGGCGACTGGCAATTCCTGACACAAGGGTGATCGATCCTGAGTCCGCGATTTTGGCGGCGCCGTGTTTCGCACAGTAGAACACACCCCAGAATTTTGTTTCAAAGAATTGATGCGCTTTGATGCTATCCATCTGAGTGATGGGGCCGATGGCGCCTGTGGAGGCGGAGATAACTAGGTGGTCAATGGGGTTGGATTGGTTGAAAAACTCTTGGACAGCTTCTTCATTTTGAATGTCGAGCTCAAAACAAGTCGCACGCTCTGAAAGCAGTGGTAATGCATCGTGAAGTTTTGATTTTGACCGGCTTACAATCGTAACTTTTGCGCCGGCTTCGCTGGCTTCTATTGCGCAGCCCAATCCTATGCCTGAGCTGCCTCCAATCACTACAACGGATTGTCCTTCTAGACTTGCTGGTGTGTTGTTCATTTTGGTGTCCCTGTATGTCGTATATTCGAAGCAGTGTAGTTCTCCGCCATTAAGCTTGTTTTATTGTTGGCAGAGCGTGTTTTGAAGGAAATGAATGTCGGATGTTTATGACATGAACTCACCCATGGCCGCTGCTGGGTTGTCGAGTACTTTGGGTTCTGACATATCCATGATCTCTTCCCAGTGAGCTTTAATTTCATCRACTGTGGCTACACCGTCTTCAGCGGTGGTTTTATAGCCTTGGCTGCGAGCCCAGTTTGCGTGCGTGAACTTCCCTGCGCCGGCTTCAAAAACAGCACCCGTGACGTTGATTTCTTCTGAGCAAAGGTAGGCCACTAAAGGAGACACTGCTGAAGGTTTAATCTTGTCGGCGATTTGGCTAGGCATTAAACCTGCCGTCATGCGAGACGCAGCTGCGGGACAGAGGATATTAGATTTGATGTTGTATTTAGCGCCCTCGTGCCCCAGTGCTTTGGCAAAGCCGATAAGGCCTGACTTGGCTGCACTGTAATTAGTTTGGCCAAAGTTTCCGAACATGCCTGAACCCGAGGCGGTGACTACAATTCGACCGTAATTTTTTTCTCTGAAGTGTGGCCATGCCGCTTTAGTGACATTGTAGCTACCGGTTAAATGCGTATCGATGACTGCATCCCACTCTTGATCGGTCATGTTTTTGAAGCTTTTGTCGCGTAATATCCCTGCGTTGTTGACTAAGATATGTAAATCTCCGAAGGTTTCAAGGGCTGTACGGACGATATTGCTTGCTTGGCTTCGGTCGGTTACTGAGTCAGTATTGGCCACCGCCTTACCTCCCGCGGCCTTAATTTCATCGACTACTAATTGCGCAGTAGATTCGCTTTCGCCGGAGCCGTCTACTGAGCAGCCTAAGTCGTTAACGACGACGTTGGCCCCTAATGACGCCAAGAGTAATGCGTGGGATCGACCCAATCCATTTCCTGAGCCGGTTACAATTGCTGTTTGTCCATCAAAGCGAACCTCAGACATGATTCTTTCTCCTTGGGGTGGGRCTAATTATTATTTTGTAGGGCAGGATGAATCTTTCTAAAAGGGCGCGTGTTGGTATGAAGCATCCTGCTTCGGTACAGCATTGCTACTAAAAGTACTTATTACGAAAAATTAAGATAACGGAGGGCGGGGGGGAGATCAAGTTCTGCCGTTTTAATGGTGAATTAGCCTGAGGGCCTGCTCCTTAAATGATTTGGGTGGAGCATTAATCCGGCAGTTTAAGAGAGCCTTTTGAGAAAAGCCTAGGCAGGGTCGGCGGGACGCGCTCTGAGTGAGGCCTTCGGGCGCTATGAACTTCAGCCTACTTACCGATGAGCTATAGTGTGCAGTGGGTCGAGCCAGGGGCGGTGTACGGTGGCCATTGACCCAAAACTTAATTGTTGCGGGTAGTTTTAGAGTCAAAGCTTGGCTATCATTAACCGTTTTTCATCTTGCGGTATTATCTTGGAGAAGACGTGTTAAAAATTTACAACACCATGACACAAAAGAAGGAAGTATTTACGCCCATTGAGCCGGGTAAAATTGGCATGTATGTGTGTGGTGTGACGGTTTACGATTATTGTCATGTGGGGCATGCGCGCGTCACGGTGGCCTTTGATGTGATTACGCGTTATCTCCGAGATTCTGGTTTTGAAGTTAAGTACGTGCGCAATATCACTGATGTTGACGATAAAATATTTAATCGGGCCAAGGAAAATAACGAGCCTTATGACCAGTTAACGCAGCGATTTATTGAGGCTATGCATGAGGATGAGCGGCGTCTAAATGTATTGCCGCCGACCCTTGAGCCGCGTGCTACCCAGTATATGACCGATATCGTTAACTTGGTGTCTACGCTTRTTGAGAAGGATGTGGCTTATTGYGCAAAAAACGGCGATGTTTATTATGCCGTGGAGAAATTTCCTGATTACGGCAAGCTAACCAATCGAAAGATCGATGATCTGATTGCTGGAGCGCGAGTTGAAGTCAATGAGTTTAAGCGTAACCCGTTAGATTTTGTTTTATGGAAAGCGGCGAAAAGCGAAGAGGCGAGCTGGGATTCCCCATGGGGCAAAGGCCGCCCAGGTTGGCATATTGAATGTTCAGCAATGTCTACGCAATGCTTGGCGGAAACCTTTGATATTCATGGCGGCGGGCCTGATTTACCGTTCCCTCATCATGAAAATGAAATTGCGCAATCGGAAGCCGCAACAGGCCAGCCTTATGTGAATTATTGGATGCATGCAGGGGCGGTGCGGGTTAATCAAGAAAAAATGTCCAAGTCTTTAGGCAACTTTTTCACAATAAGGGAGGTGCTAGAAAAGTATCACCCAGAAGAGGTGCGTTACTTTTTGATTAGTAGCCATTATCGAAGCCCAATTAACTATTCGGAAGAGAGTTTACAGACAGCAAGAAGTAATTTGTTGCGGTTTTATATTGCGCTGCGAGATGCACCTGTTTCAGTAGATGCTATTGAGCCAGGGGCGCACCTGGAGAATGATGCATGTAAGGCCTTTAGGCAGCGATTTTGTGAGGCTATGGATGATGATTTCAATACGCCGGAAGCGCTAGCGGTCATGTATGACCTGGTGCGCGAGATAAACAAGGTGGGTGGAGATCAGCAGGAGTTGGCTACTTTACTTGTTCTTGAACTTAAGTCTTTGGGGGCAATCCTTGGGGTTTTGCAGGAAGAGCCTGGCCGGTTTATCCAGCGTGGTGATGGGGCGGGCAATGACGAATTCGCCACTCAGGTCGAGGCTTTAATCGAGAAGCGTTTAGCTGCTCGGCTGGCGAAGGATTGGGGGGTTGCAGACGMCACACGGGATGAGATTGCCGCGTTAGGTGTTGAGCTTGAGGACCGCCCTGATGGTAAGACTATCTGGCGACGAACTTAGTTAGAAGAGGTTTGTCGGGCTGAAGTGTAATGGTGGCAGTACCTTGGTGCGCGATTATTAGTCGAGCATCAAGGTATTTAGGGGTAGGTTTGTGTTCTAGCGGTTATTTACGCGTTGTGAAGGTGGTTTGCTGCGTAAAGCGTATTTTGCAGTAAGCAAGCCACAGTCATGGGGCCTACTCCACCAGGAACAGGAGTGATCCACCCGGCATGCTTCTGGGCTGTTTCAAAGTCCATGTCGCCGCAAAGTTTACCGCTTTCAAGACGATTAATGCCTACATCAATTACTGTCGCCCCAGGTTTGACCCAGTCGCCAGGAATGAATTTGGGCTTGCCTACGGCTACAACTAAAATGTCTGCTCGCCTAACGTGCTGCTCAAGGTTTTCGGTGAAGCGGTGGCAGGTGGTGACAGTCGCGCCGGCGATGAGAAGCTCTAAGCCTATTGGCCGTCCCACCATATTTGAGGCGCCCACTATGACCGCTTCTTTGCCTTTAGGCGGTGTCTGTGCGGACTCTAGGAGGCGCATAATGCCTACCGGCGTGCAGGGACGTAGAAGTGGATCCCTGACTGCGAGCCGGCCCATGTTGTATGGATGTAGGCCGTCAACGTCTTTGTCGGGATTGATGGCGTTAATGATTTCCCCTCCGTCTAGGTGCTTGGGGAGGGGGAGTTGTACCAATATGCCGTCAATTGTTGGGTCGTTATTGAGCTCGCTGATGAGTTCAACCAGTTTTCCTTGAGTGATTGAGTCGGGCAGGTCGTGGGCGACTGACTTGAAGCCTACCTCTTCGCATGCACGCCTTTTATTTCGAACATAGACTTCTGAGGCGGGGTCCTCACCAACCATAATTACCGCAAGTCCCGGTGGTCGAAGCCCTTTTGAGAGTCTTTTTTCGACCCCTTGAGTGACTTCTTGCCGTACTGTTGCTGCAATTTTTTTGCCGTCGATAATTTTTGCGCTCATATACCCTTATACTAGATCCAGTGGACCTTATTAACAGTGGAATGTTGGAAGTTAAATTGAAAAGATTCTCTATGCTTATTTAGAGGCGTTGAATTTTCTCATGCCAGTGCAGGACACGCAAAAAAAAAAGCGTTTTAAAGTGCAGAAAGACAAAGTACAGAAAAACATTTTTTTATCGTTGACCTGATCTGCTGATATGGGTATTATTCGCGCTCAGTTTTTGAGACGGTTTAAGTCCAAAATCGGGGTGTAGCGCAGTTTGGTAGCGCGCCTGCTTTGGGAGCAGGATGTCGGGGGTTCGAATCCCTCCACCCCGACCAAATTTTTGAGTTTGGTTTGTAGTGCTGAGAATTTATGCTTCTTAGTGGGCTCGAGTTCAATGGCTTGTATCACTTTTGTGGTGTGGCTTAAGAGGTCGGTCGAAGCGTAAAGTTTACGGTAGTATTTGATTATGCGCCTGTAGCTCAACCGGATAGAGCATCGGCCTTCTAAGCCGAGGGTTGCAGGTTCGAGTCCTGCCGGGCGCACCATATCCAGCTCAGTGTTGTGAAATGCCTTGAGTCGCGACAACCCGTTTTGTCAGTCTTGACGCAGTAAAAAAGTTTATACCACAGAATCGTGGTGGGCGTAGCTCAGTTGGTAGAGCTCCGGATTGTGATTCCGGCGGTCGTGGGTTCGAGCCCCATCGTCCACCCCAGTTTTTGTGAGCCTTTTAGTCATTTCATGTGGCTAGGCGTATCCTTCCTATGTAAATTCAATGCGTTGCTTCTTGTTGGTAAACCTTAATGTTGTTTGCTTTCGGGTGGGCTGCTCCGCTGTTCTAGCTGTTTTATTGCAACTATACTGGCAATGTGGCAGAATTCGGTCCCTCTTGGGATTCTGTTATTGTTAATAAGTTTATGTTTGTAAAAGAGAAAGGTCGAATTATAGCCGCTATATGCAGTGCTGTTAGTTGACTTGTTTTTCTGTTTAAGGCACAAATTATTTAACTTTTTCTATGTAATTTAAAAATAATGGTTGAAAGTCTGTAACGTTCAATTGCATTGTTTTGTCTATTTCTAAATGTTTGTGGGGTTTTTATGCAAGTTTCAGTTGAGAGCACGTCTAATCTTGAGCGACGTATGACTGTTGGTGTTCCGGCAGAAATGGTGGAGGTTGACCTTCAAAAGCGGCTTAAGGAAATGGCTGGAACCGCACGCATCAATGGCTTTAGACCAGGCAAAGTGCCTATGCGAGAAGTTAAGCGTCGTTATGGCAAGGCATTGCGAGATGAAGTGGTAGGCGGAATCATCAGCCGTACTTTTTACGAAGCGGTCGAAGCGGAAGATTTAAAGTTAGCTGGAGCGCCAGATATTCAATCCAGCGAAGAGAAAGAAGGTGGCGTATTTGAATATGTCGCTGTATTTGAAGTTTATCCTGAAGTGACTCTTGTAATGCCGGATGATGCCGTCATAGATAAACCAGTGGCGTCGGTGAGTGATGAAGACCTAGAAAAAGTATTGGACAACATTCGCAGCCAAAATAAAACTTGGCAGCTAGCTGAAAGAGCCGCAGCTGATGGCGATCAAGTTAATATTGATTTCCTAGGCACTCTTGACGGTGAAGAGTTTGATGGTGGGTCTGCTCAAGGCACGCCTTTAGAGTTGGGATCCAAAAGCATGATTCCTGGATTTGAGGACGGCTTAGTCGGTGCCGCCGCTGGGGATAAAAAAGTATTGGATTTAACTTTTCCGGATGAGTATCAGTCCGAGGAGTTGGCAGGCAAGTCTGTTCAGTTTGCGGTAACAGTAAACGAAGTTAAAGAAGCTGTTCTTCCTGAGTTCGATGAAGAGTTTTTAGGTACGCTTGGAGTTAAAGATAAGACGGTTGATGGGTTAAAGGCTGAGATTCAGAAGAATCTTGAAGGTGAGCTTGAGCAGGCCGTTAAGAATAAAGTTAAAGGCCAGATTATGGACGCGTTGGTTGATGCCAATACAGTTGAAGTTCCTAATTCATTGGTTAAAGGCGAAATTAATAGAATGCAGCAGCAAATGATGTCTCAATTTGGCGGAGGACAGCAGTTTGACTCATCAATCTTCCCTGAAGACATGTTTACTGATCAGGCGACTCGCTCTGTGAAGTTAGGGCTGTTAGTAGGTGAGCTGATTAAAACTGATGAAATTAAGGCTGACCCTGAGCGTGTACGGTCTATGATTGAAGATAAGGCTAAAAACTACGAGCAACCTGAGCAAGTAGTGAACTGGTATTACAGTAACGAAGAAAAGCTCGCTGAGGTTGAATCAGAGGTCCTAGAAGATACTGTTATTGAAAAGCTCATGGAGCAAGTAACGATTAATGAGGTGGAGTCCACTTACGAAGAAGTGATGCGTCCAGCTCCGCAGGCTGAAGAAGAGGGGTCTGAAGCCTAATATTGCTTAAAGATGTTGGCCGAATTTGTGAACGACCTATAAATTCGGTCAAATATCAAGAGGTTTGGTGTTGATGTAGTGGTAACGTTTCTGTGTAACGGGATAAAATGGATTATCAACGTTGAGTTGCTTGTTTGTTTGAGCGATGACTAAGAATGAATATTAAGGAATCATAAAATGGAACAATTTCCTAGAGATGGCTTCGGTGTTTCTCATAGCCCGAAAAGTGCGTTGGTGCCAATGGTTGTTGAGCAGTCCGCACGGGGTGAACGGTCTTATGATATTTATTCCCGATTATTGAAAGAGCGTGTTATCTTCTTAGTAGGTGAAGTGGAAGATCACATGGCCAATCTGGTGGTCGCACAATTGTTGTTCTTAGAATCCGAAAACCCAGATAAGGATATTAATCTTTATATTAATTCTCCTGGTGGTTCGGTAACAGCAGGAATGGCCATATATGACACCATGCAGTTTCTGAAGTGTCAGGTTAGTACGTTATGTATTGGTCAGGCGGCAAGCATGGGTGCATTGTTGTTGACCGCAGGCGCTGAAGGCAAGCGATTCTGCTTGCCAAACTCTCGTGTTATGATTCATCAACCATTAGGCGGGTTTCAGGGCCAGGCGTCCGATATCGAGATTCATGCGAAGGAAATAATCTCCATAAAAAGAAAGCTGAATGAGATATTAGCAAATCACACTAATCAGCCGTTGGACACCATAGAGTCAGCGACTGACAGAGATAATTTTTTAACTGCAAATGAAGCAAAAGAATTCGGTTTGATTGATGACGTTCTTGAAAAAAGACCGTCAGAATAAAGCTATTTGAAAAAATTTAGACTGTGAATTTCTGAGTTATAAAGGCGCACGGCCTATGTCTATAAAGAAGAAATCCCGCAGAATTTGTATTGGGCTATATTGCGCGAGGTAAATCATCAATGACTGACGAACATGATGGAACGGAAGGTGATAACGGTAAATTGATCTACTGCTCCTTTTGCGGAAAAAGTCAGCATGAAGTACGTAAGTTAATCGCTGGTCCTTCTGTATTCATATGCGACGAATGCGTGGATCTTTGTAACGATATTATTCGTGAAGAGGTCCAGGAAGAAAGCGGTGAAAGTAAAAGCGATAGCTTGCCTACACCGAAAGAGATTAAAGGTATTCTTGATGAATACGTTATTGGTCAGGATGACGCTAAAAAAGTGCTTGCTGTTGCGGTGTATAACCATTACAAGCGCTTAAAGGTGGGCGATAATGGGGCCAAGAAAGATAATGACGAGGTGGAACTTGGTAAGAGTAACATCTTACTTATTGGACCCACTGGTAGTGGTAAGACTCTTTTAGCCGAAACTTTGGCCCGTTTGCTTAATGTRCCATTTACGATTGCWGATGCGACTACGCTTACCGAAGCAGGTTACGTGGGTGAAGATGTCGAGAATATCATTCAGAAACTGCTTCAAAAATGTGATTACGAAGTTGAAAAAGCTCAGATGGGAATTGTCTATATCGATGAAATCGATAAGATCTCCAGAAAGTCTGACAACCCCTCAATCACCCGTGACGTTTCAGGTGAGGGCGTTCAACAGGCGCTGCTTAAGCTAATTGAAGGCACTGTCGCGTCGGTTCCGCCTCAAGGTGGAAGGAAGCACCCTCAGCAAGAATTCTTACAAGTAGATACATCTAATATATTGTTTATTTGTGGCGGTGCATTCTCTGGGTTGGACAGCGTTATTCGGGCTCGTTCGGAAAAAAGCGGTATTGGTTTTTCTGCTGCAGTAAGTAGCAAAAGTGATAGCAAGAATCTTGGCGTGACACTTAAGGGCGTCGCACCTGAAGATTTGGTGAAATATGGTTTGATTCCCGAGTTTGTGGGGCGATTGCCAGTGATTGCTACTCTCGAAGAGCTTGATGAAGAGGCTTTGGTTAGGATTTTGACCGAGCCCAAAAATGCGTTGACCAAGCAATACGCTCGGTTATTTGAAATGGAAGACGTTGAGTTGGACTTTAGAGAAGAGGCACTTGCTGCAATTGCGCACAGGGCTTTGGAACGTAAGACCGGCGCTCGAGGGTTGAGATCTATTTTAGAGAATATTCTTCTAAGTACGATGTACGAAGTTCCCTCTATTGAGGATCTTGCTAAGGTGGTGGTTGATGAGGCCTCTATTAGTGGCGACTCCGAACCGTTGCTCATTTATGAAAATAACGAGCAGGCGCAAGCCGCTTCAGATTAAGCATTAAGACAAAAAAGGGCGTTGAGCCCTTTTTTTGTTTTTGCTCTCAAAAACTTGTATTTCAATCGTATAGCCCCAATGATTAATCGAGGGCTAATTAATTCCAGAAAAAGCCGCTGCTTAAATTTAACACTTGAAATCCCATTAGCGCGCTTTTAATTTAGGTGGAAACTAAACCAAAGGATAAGTTGATGTCTGATCAATCAGTCAGTGAGAGTCAAATACAAACTGATATCCCCTTGTTACCGCTTCGCGACGTCGTTGTCTATCCTCACATGGTCATCCCGCTTTTTGTGGGCAGAGAAAAGTCAATCAATGCGCTAGAAGCGGCGATGGCGGGTAATAAGCAAATTTTACTTGTCGCGCAAAAAAATGCTTCGGATGATGAGCCTGAAATTAAAGATTTATACAACATCGGTACCGTTTCAACCATATTGCAGTTGTTGAAATTGCCAGATGGAACAGTAAAGGTTCTGGTTGAGGGAGGGTATCGTGCCGATGTGGTCGGACTTTCTCAAAATGAAAAGTTTTTTGTGGCGTCTCTGAAAGAGATTGTCGCAGAGGGTGTGGACGAGCGTGAGACGGAAGTGTTAGTTCGTGCAATGATGACTCAGTTTGAACAATATGTGAAATTGAGTAAAAAAGTACCCCCAGAAATATTGACCTCTGTCACCGGGATTGAAGAGCCTAGCCGGCTGGTAGATACCATCGCTGCGCATATGTCGCTAAAGATTGAAGACAAGCAAAACATTTTGGAAATGTTTGGCTTGAAAGATCGCTTCGAATTTTTGATGGGTTTGTTAGAGTCGGAAATTGATTTGCTTCAGGTCGAAAAGCGCATTCGTGGCCGCGTTAAAAAGCAAATGGAAAAGAGTCAGCGTGAGTATTATTTGAATGAGCAGATGAAAGCGATTCAAAAAGAACTCGGAGACTTAGAAGATGGCAGTAACGAAGTCGAAGACTTAGAGAAAAAGATTTTATCCGCAGGGATGCCTAAAGAAGCGCAAGAGAAGTCTATTTCTGAGCTTAATAAGCTGAAAATGATGTCTCCAATGTCTGCCGAGGCGACAGTGGTGCGCAGTTATATCGATTGGATGATCGGTGTGCCTTGGAAAAAGCGTAGTAAAGTCAGTCATGATTTAGGTAAGGCTGGGGATACTTTAGACGCAGATCATTATGGTTTGGATGAAGTTAAAGAACGAATTCTCGAATATTTAGCGGTGCAATCTCGGGTTAAAAAATTGAAAGGGCCTGTGTTGTGTCTTGTAGGGCCTCCTGGGGTGGGTAAAACCTCTTTGGGTCAATCCATTGCTCGGGCCACGAATAGAAAGTATATCCGTATGGCTTTAGGTGGGGTGCGAGATGAAGCCGAGATTAGAGGCCATCGACGTACTTATATTGGTTCTATGCCTGGCAAGTTGATACAAAAGCTTTCTAAAGTTGGGGTGAAAAATCCGCTGTTTCTTTTGGATGAAATTGACAAAATGGGTGCGGATAATCGCGGAGATCCCGCCTCAGCACTGTTAGAAGTGTTAGACCCTGAACAAAATAACACCTTCAATGATCATTATCTTGAAGTGGATTATGATTTGTCTGATGTGATGTTTTTGTGTACGTCTAACTCGATGAATATTCCGGCGCCGTTGCTTGATCGTATGGAAATTATTCGTCTGCCTGGTTATACAGAAGACGAAAAGGTCAATATTGCTGAGCAATATTTGATTCCGAAGCAAATGAAGAACAATGGCCTAGAGAAAGAAGAGTTGGCCATCGAGACAGAGGCCATTCTTGATTTGGTTCGTTATTACACGCGCGAGGCTGGAGTAAGAAACCTTGAGCGAGAAGTTGCTAAGGTTTGCCGTAAGGTCGTCAAAGAACATGTGCTTGGGGGTAAGGATGCGATTGATGTCCGAGTCACCAGCGAAAATCTTGAGGACTACAGTGGCGTTCGTAAAAGTAATTACGGTAAAGCTGAAGATAACGATCAGGTTGGCCAGGTTACCGGCTTGGCTTGGACGTCTGTGGGCGGTGAATTACTTACTATTGAGGCCACAGCAATGCCTGGTAAGGGGCGCCAGATTCGAACGGGCTCTTTAGGCGACGTAATGCAAGAGTCGATTCAAGCGGCAATGACCGTGGTGCGTAGTCGAGGCCAAGTGCTTGGGATTAGGCCGAACTTCTTGGAAAGCCATGATATTCATATCCATATTCCTGAAGGTGCGACGCCGAAGGATGGGCCTAGTGCGGGTATTGGCATGTGTACTGCGCTTGTTTCTGTATTAACGGAAATCCCAGTTAGAGCAAATGTTGCGATGACCGGAGAGATCACGCTGCGCGGACAAGTGTTGCCAATCGGAGGCTTGAAAGAAAAGTTATTGGCTGCGCATCGCGGGGGGATTGATACAGTTTTGATCCCTGATGAGAATCGTCGTGACCTGAAAGAGATTCCAGATAACATTAAGCAGGATCTAGATATTCGTCCAGTGAAATGGATTGATGAAGTCTTGGAGATCGCTTTGCAGCGGATGCCAGAACCTCTTTCCGATGAGGAATTGGCCAAAATAGAAGCTAAAGACGGTGAGGATAAATCTAACCGGGTTAGTACGCATTAATTTTTTGTTAATACTCCACAATGATACTGCCAATGCTTTTAATTGGTGGTATATTCCCTCTTCAAATCTGCAGAATGAATCGAAGCCCCGGCGCTAGACCTGGTTTGGCGCCACCCCAGAAAATTTAAAGTCACGCTTTCGAAAGATTTTCAATGATATTCTCATATAAATGAGAGCTGGGCGTTTGTTTCTATTCTGCAGTAAAAAAAGGGCTAAATATCCTCGAAATTATAATTCTATTGGTATAGCATCTAGGCCAATTAAATATTTAGAGGGTTCGAGAGAAAGTAGCGAATAGTCAGTAAAACCGTTGGCTTTACTGGTGTCCACTTTTGGCTCGATAACAGAATCATTAATTGATAAATGGCCGGTAGCGTTGGTGTCGATTCTCTTGCTTTTATAAGGCAACGGAAACGATATGGATGGATACCGTATTAAAAACTTGAAAATTGCAACATGAAATGGTTGTTTATTTAAGGGGAGTAAAGTGAATAAATCCGAACTTATCGACCGTATAGCAGCTTCCTCGGACCTTCCAAAGGCTTCTGCTGGTAGAGCCTTAGACGCGATGATTGGCACAGTATCCGATGCATTAAAAGACGGCGACCAAGTGGTGTTAGTGGGTTTTGGTACCTTCAGCGTTAAGGACCGAGCTGCTAGAACTGGGCGGAATCCCCAAACAGGTGATCCGATTGATATCCCTGCGGCTAAGATTCCTAGCTTCAAAGCAGGTAAAGCATTAAAAGATGCTGTTAACACATAATAATTCAATAAGCTGATTCAGCTTGAGCGTAGTTTTGTCCGAAAGGGATAGTCTTAATGGTGTAATCCAGCGGGGCTACCCACAATTAAGATGACCTATCGTAAGAGACCAGTTTCGACCGGTTAGATAATCCTCTAACATAAACCGTAAACATGGCCTATCCTCAAGAATAAATTTACAAAGTGCATTTTTAGGGTAGCGAAATTCTAAGATGAATCTTGGCTTATATAATTCTCAATTTGAGAAATAGA
Source organism: Gammaproteobacteria bacterium (assembly GCA_002402085.1). Taxonomy (GTDB): domain Bacteria; phylum Pseudomonadota; class Gammaproteobacteria; order Pseudomonadales; family UBA3067. The sequence goes on along the minus strand of NVVB01000013.1, from coordinate 25,220 downwards.
GTTTTAAAAAGACGCTCCTCCGCATTGGGATAGCGTCTTTTTTTTGTTAAAAATGGAGCAAAGCTGGGTATGTTGGATACATTTAGAAATCTAATTAAAGGGTGGCTTGGAAAAGCTCTCATTGCGTTATTTATAACACCGTTTGCCTTGTTTGGTGTCTCGTCTATTTTTGAGTCAGCTGGCGTGGATGACAGTGTTGTGTCTGTGAACGGAAACGACATTGGGACTCAAGAGCTACGTCGAGCGATCGATTTACAACGCCAGCGCATTGTTTCTCGATTTGGCGATCAGTATCCCAAAGATTTGTTGAGCGTTGAGAGTCTACGACCGAATGTGCTCGAAGGGATGATCTACAGAGAACTGCTGATTCAGTATGCAGATGATAATGGCCATTACATCGGCCTAGAGGGCGTTCATAAAGAGATTCGAGAGAGCGCTTCGTTTCAACGGGATGGCGTGTTTTCTGAGGTGTTGTTCCAGCAATTGTTGCGACGCGCTAATATGAGTGTTGGTGGTTTTTTTGAAGAGCTTCGAAAAGACAAAAAAGGTGATCAAATCAGAGGCGGGTACTTCGGTACTGAATTCGCGACTTCTGTTGAGATAGATCAGCTGGTCAAATTAAACGATCAGAAAAGAGATATCAGTTATCTGCAAATCCCTTTGCTTAAGGTTAAAGGGCAGATCGATGTGACTGAACAAGAAATTGAACAGTACTTCGAAAAAAACAGAGAAAGCTATAAGATTCCTGAGCAGGTCGCATTGGAATATATTGAGCTGAAGAAGGAAGGGTTCGAGACTGGTATCAGTGTTACCGACGAAGAAATTGAAGCCCAGTTTGCAATACGAATCGCTTCCCTTGAGGAGTCTCAGACTAGGGATGCTTCCCATATATTGCTTGAGATTGGTGRTGAGCAGGATGCCGATCAGGCGAAATCTTTAGCGCAAGACATTCATCAGCAAATACTTGATGGAGCCGATTTTGCAGTGCTTGCGAAACAGTACTCTAGCGACACAGGGTCTGCTGAGAAGGGCGGCAGTTTAGGTTTTGCTGGTCGAGGTGCATATCTAGAAGCATTTGAAAAAGCCTTATTTGATCTCGACGTTGACGCGATTAGTGAGCCTGTTTTGACTGAGTTTGGCTATCATATTATCAAGTTGAATGGGGTTGCCCCGGCTCTTCCTGAGCTTGATTCAATTCGTGAGTCTTTGATGGCCGAGGTTAAGTCCAATAAAGCAGAGCAGCCTTATATCGATAAGGTCGAGGCTTTGAGGGATGAAGCTTTTGGYTCACAAGACATTGAGTGGCCGGCTGAGTTCTTAAATGCTGAGATTAAGCATACTGGCTATATTTCTCGTGYCGGGGGCGGTGCTGGCATTGGTGCAAATAAAGRCGTAATTACAGCGGCGTTTAGTGCTGACGTACTTATTGATAAGCGAAATAGTGAAGTGATCGAAATTGCCGATGAAAAWAAAGTCGTAGTAATTCGGGTTAAAGAYCACAAGCCAGAATCGTTTAAAGAGCTTGATACTGTGCGTGTGCAGATCCAGTTGGCTATTGAGTCCGAGAAAAGTAAGTTAAAAGTGATTGCTTTAGGTGAGGAGCTATTGGCTAAAGTGCAAGCCGGTGAGTTTGACGCTAAGGATATTGAAGACTTAGACATCCAATGGATCGATAAGAAGTTAATCAAGAGAAATGAAGCGGATATTCCTCGGGAAGTGGCGTTAAAAGCGTTTACATTACCGCATAGCTCAGAACAAAAAGCGATTGCTGATGGCGTTTCGCTTAATAATGGTGATTACGTATTGATCAGGCTGGATGCTGTGGTTAATGGTTCTATGGACGAATCTGATACTGATAATACGGCTGAGAAAAAGCAACAAATGGCACTTGCTCTCGGGCAGGAGAAAGGCCAATCTAACTTTCAGAATGTCACCACGTGGTTGCGAGACTCTGCTGATATTGATGGGATCTAGTCGTTTCTGAATGTATGTAGATTCACTTTGTCGGTTTTAGATCTTGGACACTGTGCAATAGGGTGTCAATTATTGAGGTATGTAGGCCTGAGGTTTACTACTTTAGAAAAATAGTTGATGCTCTTTTGCCAGTTGCTAGCGACGTAAGCATTAAAACAAAAAGGGTACTGAACCCTTTTTGTTATTCAAATCCATCTTGAACTTATTGCTCTCCTCAACCCAATCTTGCCGCTTTACATCTCGTAGTTGTATATCTAGTAGTGGATGCTCTTATACCTATTGAGTTAATTCTTTACCGTGAGACGGCGCTTTTGGGCGGCTTTGTCCTCTCTAAGCTTTTGCGTTTCTTTGATCTTTCGGCGTAACCGACTGCTAAGTTGTTGAGTTACACGCCTGAAAAATAAAACCACAAATACTTTCTAGATCAGTTTCCTCMTTCTCTATACATTGCTGGCTTCGATGTTTAAATTCCCYCTGTATTTTCGGGTAAGCAATATTAAAARYCTGTCTTAGATCGTTTTGTTCTAATGTTGATCTTAGGTGGGCGTTAGAGCCTGTTTTTGCTGCCCTAGATGCTCGGAAATTTTTTGTCGGTATATATTGTTCTAAGCAAATTAATGCTTGAGCTGTTTGGCTATAAGCCGCCATTTCTGTGAGTTGTATACATGGTTGACCTGAATAAAAATAATTTATGTGAAAAGATTAAACAAGTTAGTCAGTACGCAGAGATGACCGGCGTACAACTGAGCGCTAAGGGAAAAGAAGAAATACTGTGGCAAAATAGCTTGCCATTTATTCTTCGTTTGTCTGATTATTCAGAAGCCAAACAGCAGCTTTTAAGTGCTAGAAAGCGTACGGAACGATCATTAGGGAGACCAATAAATCCCTTCTTACCTTTTGATGAAAGAACGTACGTCGATGATTTGTCCAGCACTCATGTATGCTTGATCAATAAGTTTAATGCGACTGCGAATCATGTCATGGTGGTAAGAAAAGAATATGAACCGCAAATGACGGTGCTTAATCGAGAGGATTTTTATGGGGCTTGGGTYACCGCTCAAGCCACAAACGGTTTATGTTATTACAATGCTGGACCGGATGCTGGCGCTAGCGTTGATCATAAACATCTTCATGTAATTCCTAAAGAAGAAATTACCATCGCGGGCAAGCTGCCTGTTGAATACTCCATGCCTAGCGCAGAAGCTGGCGATTTCTTTAAATTGCCACATTGGGACTTTAAGCACTTAGCGGTGCGCTTGGATTGTGAGCCGGGAGAGGGCGTTAATAAAACCATTGATTACGTTTATTCCCAGTACATTGAATTAATGGGGCATCTTGAGCTGCTAGATTTCGGTAATGAAACTGGAATAAAGGGTGCTTATAACCTGTTATTGACTCCGGACTGGTTGTTGATTGTGCCACGTAGTAGGGCGCGATCAGGGTCAATAGCGCTTAACTCCTTGGCGTTTGCAGGCGCGATGTTGGTTGAAAATGAAGTTCAGCAATTAGTGGTTCGCCATAAAGGAATGTTAAACATGTTGAAAAGCGTGGCTTATTTGTAGAGGGCTTGGGCACCAATAAGTTTCCCTTTTGGAGAGGTAGGCACCGCTCGGGCGAGTAAGCTCGCTGGGATTTAATGTTAAGTCCACTTGAGTTGTCTTTGTTGAGGATGATTTTTTCTCAGTGAAGGAGTCCTCTCTGAAGCGAGTCTATAAGTATCTATTGAAACTCTAGAGACCGCCTATGCCCGTGGGCGATGACTATCGTCGCCCTTTAATTTAATTTTTGGGCGGTCTCGGCCCAAAGTATGGCGACTATAGAAAGTCATCCATTCTTGGATTACTTGAAAATGGCAACAGTATGGTGTCGGCCGATTCACTGTTCCAACTCCCACAGCAAATTCGTTTGAAGGCAATGGGCGCTTTTTTAGTGGGGAGTCTATGGGGTGTCGGTTGGATGTCTTAGTTAGTCTTCTGTGGGCTTTTCTTATTGAATCTGCATTTCTTAGCCGTTCCTAAATAATCCGAAAGCTTATCCGCACAATTTCCCCAGCATAAATGTAAGCGCTATTTCTACCTTTAAGATTCTATCTCCAAGACTAATAGAGGAGAATTTATTATCTATGAACCTTTCTATTTCATACGGRCTAAAGCCTYGCTCGGGGCCTAGAGCGATCACCGTGTCAGTCTTTATGGATTGCGGGCAGGGCTGGGAATCGTACGGATGAGCCACCAGCCGAGTTTGCGCATCTTTCACTATAGAAGGTAGTTCGTCTTCTATGAATGGCTTGAATCGCTTTCTTAAGTGAACCTCTGGTAATACCGTGTCTTTACCTTGTTCTAGGCCAGTGATTAGGTGCTCACGAATAGCGTGTGGCTCGAGTGCTGGGCTTTGCCAATAACTTTTTTCGACGTGGAAGCTATTGATGAAATAGAGTTCCTTGACGCCAATGGATGCGATATTTTGAATGATTCGACGGATCATCTTTGGGCGGGGTAATGCCAGAATCACGGTAATAGAGACGGGTTGAGGAGGGGGAGTCGAGAGATGAACCGCTAGCTCTACGTGATCCGCACTGATTTCTGTTATTTGCCCTGTTCCTAATAATCCGTTTAGTAGTCCTACCTGTAGGGTTTGACCTTGGCCGGCCTTAAGTATGCTCGCAATATGCTTGAATCGACGATCAGATAATCGGACCTTATTCTCACCAATAAAGTCGGTGTTAAAAATTAATACGAGATTCATAGTTAGAAATCAGGTTCGCTTATGTGGGTCATCATTTGGCCGCTTAGAGGGTGGGTGAATGAGAGTGACCTTGCGTGCAACATAAGTCGATCGACCATGTTAAGCGCCGTTTCATGCGCGTACATGTCGCATCCTAGGATAGGATGATGGATTGCTTTGAAGTGGAGTCTTAACTGATGGGTGCGTCCTGTTGTGGGGGTTAGCCTTACGCGACACGCCGGTCGTTTAGGGTCCCTGCTTATGACTTCATAATGAGTCAACGCTGATTTACCTCGCCCGTAATCGACAATTTGTTTAGGACGATTTGGCCAGTCGCTGGCTACCGGGAAATTAATCTCGCCTTTGTTGACTTTGAGGTCGCCATACACGATCGCGATGTACTCTTTTTGTACTTGGCGYTCCTGAAATTGCCGACTAATGTGCACGTGCACTGCTTTTTGTAGCGGAATGATCATTAGACCCGACGTGTCTAAATCGAGGCGATGGACAATCGTTGCGCTGGGGTGTGTTTGTTGTAACCGGGTGATCAGGCAGTCTTTGTTTTCCGGCGCTCGGCCTGGCACTGAAAGCAATAGGTCGGGTTTGACTACTACTAATAAGGCTTCGTCTTCATAAAGGATTTTCACTTCTTTGTCGCAGTAGGGGACTATGTAGTAGGGTTTATCAGTCATGACCAAGGGTGATGCTATTGATTGGTAAGGAGTAGGGACGCTGTATGCCGCCCGATAGAGAGGCTCAATGATGCAAGTTGAAGGCATTATACGGTATTGGCAGGGGTTTTAGGCGTATTCAGCGTGAATCCCACTAAATTACGTGTAAGTGGGAGAGTCTAGGGGGRGGGGTAGACRAGTTCAGGGATGACTAAAATACAAAGGGACTTATTCTCTGTGCCGCAATCGTAGCGCTACTAGGTCTACGAATAAAACGAGCGCGCTTAAAGAAGCGCGGCGGTTTTATCTATTCATAGTCTTCACTGATTTTATCAAGAATCAGCGCGAAGAAATGGTCTTGGTTCCCTGACTCAAAGTACCAGCCCAGGTGGTTGTGGCAATAGGAGCACAAAGAGTGCTGCCAATAGAATGAGGGGAACCAGGAATGGTGTTGAGAAGGCTTGCCAACTAAATGGCAGCCTAAGGCGAGGCGAAAGCAACCGATGTGGAACCACAATCCGTCTGGGTTACAAACGTTGTGGTCGTGGCTGTTATTCACTTGAATAATGTCGTTTTCGGTGGCAATGGCCTGCCAGCATGATTTGCAATAAAGTAGTTCGCGCTGACTTTTTAGCGGCGAATGGTCGAGCGACTCAATTAATTGAGGAAAAGATTCGATACGTGGATTATCGAAATTTTGAATTGTGGTATTTTCTAAACTGGCTTTTAACGACATAATATTTTACAAATAATGCTGGTCAAGAACGGCTATAAATGAATACCCTTTAAATAAAAGCTTAGTTCAGACTAACTTTCTTAGACATTAAATATCTCGCGTGAAGTGACTTATTCAGATTTAGTCTTACTGATTCAATTGCTAGGTTTTTATGGCAGGGTGGGCTTCTAAGTGATTGTAAATAGGGTTGTTTATTGGTGTTGAGCGTAGCCTTGATTCGCATGGCTAGTACTAGAGTGGGTAATGCGTTAAATATGTAGGCTTTATGTGATGGTTTGCTGGCGCTGTATCAGCGAGCTATTTAATCCAGACCTCGATGGGTACAAAAACTAAGTACTGGCTATACGGACTAATGGGTCCATTATTAGTTTAAAGGCTTTAAGGTTTTTATGAATGAGTGTTGCTGTTGAGTATTATTTCGGTGATTTAGTTTTCAAGTTTTCCTTGTATTTACGTTAGAGCCTTGGTTGTGCCTCCTATATATATGAACCCTAAGCAGGGGTCTAGGAGGATTAAGCAAGAAATGTTAACCCAAAGAACCCATTATGCCTATCGAACTCCCCGAAGACGGTACGTCGAAAAARGTCCTTGTTGTTGATGATGAGCCAGAGATGGCCCGCGCGATTCGAAGAGTTTTAAAAAATAAGGGGATTAATGTAGAGACCGCTGGCGATGGGTTTTTAGCGGGTGCTTGCTTAGAGTCTTCACCGCCAGATTTGGTCACGCTTGATATTAACATGCCCGGGCTGGACGGCTATGAAGTGTTGCGATTCATCCGAGCTAATCATGAATTGAAAAACGTTAAAGTCTTAATTGTATCTGCTGGCCAGGAAGAAAGTTTACGGCGTGAACTGAGTGGGCTTGCAGACGATGTTATATTAAAGCCGTTTGAAAATAGTGATCTGGTGAATAAAGTAATGAAGCTGCTGGAATAACAATAATTAAGCCGAGTTTAATGCTTCGTTTCAAGTTTCAAGTTTCAAGTTTCAAGTTTCAAGTTTGGGCCTTTTTAAGCGCCTTATTATTCCACTGCTGCATTTTTCGATAAATAGTAGAAGCACTTATTTCTAGAAAGGCAGCTGCTTTAGGGATGTTGTTATTACAGTTCTTTATTGCGCGCTCTATGATTTCTTTTTCTTCAAGCCAAAGTGGGCGAACCTCCTTGCTGGTTATGTTGAATTCATTGCTAGGGGGGATCGATGAGGTCGGCTGTAGTTCGGGTGTGGACGTTGCGACAGGTTTAGATGCCAAGGCTGTAACGGGTGCTTGGGGGGCGTATTTCTCATCGTTTATAGCCCCGCTGAGTGCGTTTTGTTCGGTTCGTGCAGGACTGTCGGATTGTTCGCCGTACTGATCGTTGGATGGGGCGGTGGGAATGGGCGGCGAAGAGAGCGGTGAGTTGCCATACGTGCTGAAYGCATTCGTATCTAACAAAATCTCAGGCAACATTGATTTAGTTATATTCTTTCCGTCATTTAATACGACGATGTTTCGTATGGTATTTTGCAATTGTCGTATATTTCCTGGCCAAGGGTGTTGATTTAGAAACGCCAAACATGAGTCGCTAAATCCAAGGAATTGTTTTTGTTCATCTTTGGCAAAAGTGGTGAGGAATTCGTTCGCTAGTCGTTCTATATCGCCTTCCCTGGTGCGTAGTGGCGGGAGGTGAATGGGTATTACCTGTAAGCGAAAATACAGGTCTTCTCTGAAATTTCCTAGGGCCACTTCTTTGGCCGGGTTCTTATTTGTGGCGCAGACTATTCGGATATCGACTTTCTCTAATTTTGAGCCGCCTACTTTTTGAAATGAAGATGACTGGATGAAACGCAGTAGTTTGACCTGTAAGCCCAAATCCATTTCACATATTTCGTCTAGGAATAAGGTGCCYCCATCAGCACGRCTGGCGGCACCTTCCCGGCTGGAGTGGGCGCCGGTGAAAGCGCCTTTAATATGGCCAAATATTTCACTTTCCATTAGCTCACTAGGAATCGCGCCACAATTAATCGCGATGAACTGTCCAGATTTTCGATTGCTTTGTCGATGCAGTGCTTCTGCGCAAAGCTCTTTGCCCGTGCCGCTCTCCCCAGTTATAAAGGCTGTTGCAGTACTTGAGGCAGCATGTTCGATTATATGATAAATGTTTTGCATGGCTTTAGAGCCACCGACAAAGCCGTGAAATTGCGTTCGATCAAAGGATTTCTTATATTCACTTACAACTTGGTTAAGTTGGTGAAGTTTGGCCGCGTTGGCGACTGTGACTATTAATCGTCGCGCTTCGGCGGGTTTTACTATGAAGTCATGAGCGCCGAGTTGCATTGCGTCTACCGCGAGGTCGACTGAACCGTGGGCAGTAATAATAATGACGCTGCAATCAATCTTATTTTCCTTGATTGATTTTAATATCTCTAGTCCTGACATGTCTGGGAGATTGATATCAAGTAATAGTATTTCAGGTCGATGTTTTTCGATGAAGTCGAGGGCATCTTTACCATTTGAGGCGTGACTTATCGCGTAATCTTGTTGGTATAAAAACTCCTGGTAAAGGGATGCAATTGAAGGACTGTCTTCAACCAGAAGAAGTTTAAGGTTTTGCATGGCCTTCCTTATCGAAAACTTTTACCGCGATTGAGCACGTTAAACCTCTAGCGAATTATGCGCAGCCTAATAGTTGATAATAGCGCGCTCACCTAGAGCCGTCATTGGCGTATCACCTAGTAAGTATATACGCCGAATTCAAACAACCTAGCAACCCTAGCTAATGAATTCGAGGTTGCTATCTATGCCTAATAGTTCTAAGAACTGAATGCATCTACTACTCATGCCTATAGTGGTGTAGGAAAGGCTATGTTCTCTTATTATGGATTTTAGTCGGATAAAGTAGGCGATATCGTCACTGGTAATATCCTCATCATATTGAAAGTTAAATACCACGTGATCGTAGCTATTGGGGTCCAGTTGATAACCTATGTTACGTATGAGGTCGAGCGATATAACGATAAACCGGCTGTCCCTGTACTCGGGTTGGGCTTGCCATTTGGCCTTGGTTGTTCGACTTTGGAAGTCTCCAGGGTAAAGGTCCGCAGAAAATATTTCTTCAGCGATTTGAGTGGCGGGTTGATATTGTTTGTTAGTCGATTGCATGGTTTTCTCCAAAGCGTATAGGAATTAATGGGTTGAATTCAAGACAACTTAATTGAAAGTAATCTCGTTTAAGGGGGTCAAAGAAATAAATTTACTGTTCTCGATACCGATGGCAGAAATCTGAATGTTAAGCTGCTCAATATGGTTAGCCAGCATTAGGTTTACGGATAGTTTACCGTTGCTGTCGGTAAGGCCTTGGTAAAACTTCTCATCTACCACGTCAGTCGTTTCTAAGTCGTGAGTCGTGGTTTGCTTCGTGGTATAAATCGAAACTACTTTATGGGCCAGAGGCTCGCCAAACACATTCGCAGCGGAAATCGAAATAGTAACTTCTCGTTCTGAGCTGAAATTGAATTCCGAGTCAATTATCATATTTAAAGACGTGGCGGGTTGGTTGTCATCTGCTCTTGATCCGTCATCTGGTTCATCGGCCGTATTGGTTGATGAATCGCTAACGGTAGGTGAAGATGACCCGCCGCCCGATGAGCCTCCGCCGCAGCCGGGTACTAGACATAGCAGTAAAATGATAATCGCAGGCATATGAAAAATGTTGTATAGAGAGCGTGGGTGAGTTGAACTATTGTGTAATAACATGATGAGTACCCCTGTTGTTTAAGTACCATGTGGTTGACTGGGAACCGTTTGATTCGGCCCATTGTTGATAATCTGGGTAGGCCCAAGTGATATCAATATATTCCTGCGGGTGCTCCCAGCGGGTGGGGATACGTAGCGCCCAAGGCAAGTTCTGTTCGGTGCGAAAGTATTGGCCTAATGCAGGGTCGGTGGCGTCGTCTTGTTTACCTATATAGGAAGAGTCAAATAGGTCGGTGGGAGCGTAGTCAAGTAGATGGATTTCTTTGCCACGTTTGTTCTCTTGGAATATAAATAAGTCATATTGATCGACGGCGAAGGGCTCTATGGGCTCGATAAGGTCAATTGTTAGTTCGAATTCAACTGCGGGGTTCTGTGGGCAGCTGGGGACTGTATTGAAATGTACGCAGCTCCCTGATCCACCCGTGTTTGTATAGTCATAGGCGTCTTCGAATAGAACGATGACGACGTCGGTTTGRCCGCTTTCAGGTAAAATGGATACATTGGAATCATCTATCGCTAGGGTCGTACTGTCTATTAGGTTGGGGTTGATGCCTTGTAAATGGATTGCCAAGGCATTATGACGGCTAGCGCCTCGAGCTTGGATTTCGCCAATCATTCGTATTTGAGTGATGTCGTTATTGCTATTTAGAATATGATGATTGCGAATGTATACCACCAGATCATTCATGTCATAGTCGCCTACACTAGGCCAGAGATCTTCAAAGGCATAAGTAACCCAGTCGGAAGCGCTTGGGTAGTAATAATTAATTGCTTTCTGGTTGTCGTTAGGGTATTCGTCGTTACTGTCTATTACACCATCACCATCGCTATCATCTACGCTGGGAATGTCAATTATAGAGCTAGTGGTGATTGCGCTGCTGGGGTTTGCGGCTATGGAAAATACCGCGTCGTTAAAATCATTGTCACCACTTTGTCTATTTAAATCTTCTATGCCTAAAACAACTTCTTCTACTTCATCATCGTAGAGCAGTACTGTATGGCGACGTAGTATTTCTGTGGGTTCGGGGTTTAAGATTTGTAATGTGTAGTAGTAGGGCACTGAGTAAGTTTTAACGCCGGTGCTAGTGGTAAAGCCGTTCGCGGCAAGAAAGAAGCCAATGCTGGTGCCCGCAGGGAAGGTGCCTATGCTAACCCGATCACCTGCGGCCATATAGGGGTAAGATAGGTTGGCAAACACGATGATTTCGTTGACTTCGCTGGTAGTAGTCGGCGGCGCTTCACTGTCATAAGTGAAGTACCCAAAGCTATTTTTATAGCCAGCCCCTTCATGTAAGAAGGTTATAAATACCTCTGCTTCTTCTTCAAGGTGAATGTTAGATTGGGAGTCATCAACCAAAAATAGTTCGTTGACTTCTGATTCGGGTAAGGCGTTATTGATTCGGTCGAAAAACACGCTCGGATAGCTACCGACAACATTCGTTATCTGGTCCGGCGTCCCTGTGCTTTGGTTATACCCAGTGGGCCAAGATTGGTCGGTAAAAAATGTCCAGACGTAACTGGAGCCTACTTGGGTAAGCCCAGTAAGGAGAAATAGAGAGATAAAGGCGACCGTTAGTTTTACTTTCATAACTATTCCAAGGTTTATTTAAGGCTATCTAGGCAAGTAGCTAGGATGAGAATTACAGGACGAAGCGAAATTGTCTGAGGACAATCCATGTATAACTATTTCAGTTCGTCTATTAATGGCTTTCCCAATTGTGTTTGAATTACTACATAGAGGCTTGGTTTTACCGTATCCAAATAGAGACAGTTGAGCGCTAGCAACGCCGTGTTCGAGAAATTTGTCGGCAATGCTTTTTGCGCGCATGATCGAGAGTCGGTGATTATGGGTGTCTGAGGCCGTGCTGTCGGTATGACCCCGAATTTCAATCTGTAAGTGATCTTCGGTGGCGATAAATCTCGCAAGCTGATCAATTGAATGGCTTCGGTTTACTTTGACCACGCTGGAATTTGAATCAAAGTGATTGAGGGATGAATAGGTATTTAGAAGTCTGGCTAGATTGTTGTTTACACTGTCGACACATTTCTTTTTCGTACCCGTTACTGAACGCTGATCCCATTGATGCGTGTTTTTTTGCTCACAACTTTTCTGTCTTGCAATGGGCGCGCGCGGTAAGTCGTATTCGTTGGTATTCGGCGGATTGGCTCCTTGATCACCTAATGAGGCGTTGCTGAGTGTAGTGTTGGGGGATAGCTGCCCTATGGTTTTTAACAATAGTAATAACTCGTCGAGTCGATAATTACTCGAAACTGCGGTGTGTCCATGGGTTAGATTGGGTTGCCAGCGAGGGTCTTGGTAGCCCGTCGAGAACACCCACGGGTGAGAATAAGTGGATAGGTGAGTTGATGTGGGGTGCCCGTAAATTACACTATGTGAGTAATATGGATAGAGCGCATAGTTATAATGTTTGGGTGTGCGAATTGTGTTTTCGAAATGCATGTTTTCTTTCTTGAGGTCTATTTTTAATTGCGTGTGTTGGAGTGGTGGCTCGTTCGAACAGGCTGTGCATAGCCCACAAGTGAGTAGCATGAAAATGATATGACTGTGAACAGGGTTGTTCATTTTATGCATCCAAACTTATTCATTAATTTTAAATTTAAACCAGTCCCATAACCCAAGGCTTTGGTTAGGCATTAAGTCTATTCCCAGCGAAGACTTAATTAAGTAGGCAAGTACTAGGCCGGTTAGCGTGATGGTGCTGGATAAAGTTAGTAAAAATAAAATTTCGATGTTCCGTAACGCGTGTTTTTGTTGACGAGTCATAGACCTATGATCGGCACCAGCGAGTACAACGTAGTAGTAGGATCGATTCCAGATGTGAATCGTGTTACGGAAATCGATCGCATGAAGTCGGTTGGAATTACAACTTAAAACCCCCTCTAGGGCGCTAAGCTGTTGTTCTGAAAAACTTTTGGCGACGGTGGGGTCGATTTTTTGCATGAGCTTTGACGTGAGCATGTGGCGAGGGAAGGAATCACCATCAGTTGATTGGATGTCCATGTTCGATTACCTACGCGTTGTATTATGGGGATGATTAAAATGCCTTGCATTTTGCGACTCAATATTGGAATACGATTTCATTTGGGGAGCCTATATAAGGCGCTTGTGATCTTGAATACGTCAGGTGCGCTAGATTCCTGCGTCGCATAGTGGATTTGGCCCGGGAGGCACTGACTATGCATGAATAAAGTTAGTTGGAGCATCAGAAAACCTTTCTTTGTGTAAGATCTATACGAAAAAAATAATTCAAAAATCGGGCCGCAAACGTGGCACAGGGGTTGCCTTAGATTAAGGAAGCAATATCAACTCCAACATTTAAGGTTGAGCAACGATGTTATCCAAAAATATTGCATGGATCTTCTCTGGTGAAATGATTAATCGCTTATCACGCTTAGTGACCGCGATTGTGCTCGCTCAATGTTTGACGCAGACCGAATACGGAATTGCAGCCATAGCCCTCGCAAGTAATGAAATGATCCGAGTATTAACCCAGAATGGTATTGGCCTAAAGATAGTGAAGAGTAGTGATGGCGAGTTGGGACGTGTGTGTAGGAAGGTCTATCGGGTCAATTGGTTCTTGTGTATTAGTTTGGTGTTGTTTCAGTTCTTGGTGTCTTTAGCCGTAGCGAATCAGTATGGCGATGAGAGGCTGGTGTATTTGATCGTCATTCTAAGCCTAAGTTATTTAATTTATCCATTGGCAATGGTGCAGGTATTTTTAGCCCAGCGCGCCAATAACCTGAAGTTAATCGCAATTATTTCAGCGACTGTTATATCGACCGATAACCTGCTGACCGCGTTGTTTGCCGTACTTGATTTTGGTGTCTTGGCCGTTGTGATCCCTAAGTTAATTGTTGCGCCATTATGGGTCTATTTGTTTAGGCGCAATGTTAAGTGGCTTAATACCCGTGTTGCTACGGATAAGCCCGTTGCGTTATTTCGTTTCTCTTTTGATGTATTGGGGTTCGAGATAATGAAAGCCATGCGTCAACATATGGACTTATTTATTGTCGGGTATTTTTTCGGTCTGGCAGGTGCGGGCCTGTATGCGTTTGCAAAAAATGTAGGCGTAGGTATTTCGTTAGCATTGATTGCTGCGTTCAACAGCGCGGTGTTTCCTTATTTGTGTAGCCAGAAAGAAAATTTTCGAGCCTTTCGTGCAGCCTATGTGAAGGCATTAACCATTGCGGGGGTTGTGCTTGCGCCGGCTTTTCTATTTCAAGGTATGTTGGCGCCATTTTATGTGCCTATTGTATTTGGTCAACAGTGGCTGGAGGCGATCCCTATTTTAATGGTGCTGTGTTTTTCAGCGATTCCTCGATGCTTTCTTGAACTTAACACTCAAATGCTAAGGGCTGTGGATGCAACGGCCAAGGATTTAAAGTTTGCGGTCTACTTCACCGTTGGGTTTTTGTTGGTGGTGTGTGTCGCGGCGTTGTATTCCATTCAGTGGATTTCGTATGGGATTCTCGGCGTTACGGTGCTTGCATCATTAGTTTGGTGTGCACATAACTATTGTTGTTTTCTGCGTAGCAGTGTGTCTTTTGAAATGTCTTATCGAGGGAAAAATAATGCCATTATTTGTAAATAAATGGACCGGTGATCAACACGGTTCAACGTGCATTTGTTTAACTAAGGACGAGCGCTCTAGTAGGAAACATGTTGCGCCTAAAGTGAGTGTGGTGATCCCCTTATACAATACTGAGCGTTATATACAAGAGTGTATCAGTTCGGTGCTTTGCCAACGCTACTCGGATTTCGAGGTGTTGGTGATCGATGATGGTTCCACTGATCAGAGTGCGGATCTAGTCAATCAAATTGACGACCCACGTATTCGCTATGTGTATCAAGATAATCGTGGATTACCCGGGGCTAGAAATACCGGCATACGGCTCGCAAAGGGCCGGTATATCGCGTTCTTGGATGCTGACGACTATTGGCACCCCAATAAACTCGCGATGCATGTGAGACATTTGGATGAGAATCCTAGGGTTGGGGTGAGTTTCTCTGGGTCCATATTTGTGGATGATAATTCATTATCGATGGGGGTTTATCAGGACCCAAAACTGACTCATATTACTCCACGCGATATTTATCTTGCGAACCCTATAGGCAATGGCTCAAGCCCAGTGATACGCAAAGCGGTATTCGATTCGATTCAATTCAGTTCGGAATCGAATAGCGCGCGCGAATTAAGTTTCTTCAATGAACGGTTTAGGCAGTCCGAGGATGTTGAATGTTGGATGCGTATTGGACTTAAGACGGAGTGGCGCTTTGAGGGCATTGTCTCGCGACTTACTTATTACCGAGTCAATAACGAGGGCTTATCAGCGAATTGGCAAGCGCAGTTAAACAGTTGGTTGAAAATGGCGGCGGTCATCAACGCGTATGCGCCCTCATTTGTGAAGCGCAACTTCAGCATGGCGAAAGCGCATCAGTATCGGTACCTGGCACGGCGAGCAGTGATTAGTGGCAAGGGTGCCACCGCGTTTAAGTTAATGTGCAATGCGATTTATTCAAATCCATTCGTTATCGTCTTAAGCCCTAAGAAGACTCTGGTTACGCTAGTGTGTGTATCGATATTATTGCTTTTCGGTGAGCGGGTATTTGAACAACTGGTCAGGTTATCACGAAAGAAAGCGCGTGCAGTGCCTATTATTAAATATCAATTTTAGGAGAGTGTTATGTGTTCAGAGTCTTGCAGTCCTAAAAGAGTCATGGTGTTTACCGTTGCTGTGAATTACTACGATAAAGTGTTTTCTCAAAACATAAGCTCTCAGCGAAATTACGCGTCTCGTTGCGGGTATGAATATTATTGTTTTTCTACTGATCGATGGCTTGATAAAACGGTAGCAGCTTGGCTTAAAATCGCCTTAATCAATGAATGGTTAGCGAGAGATTATGATTATGTTATGTTTATCGATGCGGATTGTTTTGTCGCTGCGGATACGCCACGCTTTGAGTGTGTACTCAAAACCCACAAGCATGTCTATCTAGCAAAAGGGTTTTCCGGACGGGTGAATTCGGGCATGATGATTCTGCGTAATAGCAAGGAATCTAAAGGTCTAATTTGGAAGTTACTAGTGAACTGCGAGAGTAGAGTAGCGGGCGCTGACTGGGGAGAAAATGGCCATGTGATTTATTACACCAATAACCAGCCCTGGTTGGAGGTGCTTGACCGTTGCTGGAATAATAACACCTTCTTAGATATGAGTGATTTTATTCGGCATTACTGCGCCGGCACGCCCTTTAGAGAGCGTTATCCTTTTCAGTTGATGGAACAGTATTATTATACGCTGCTAAAACTTCGACTGAAATATAGACGAGTCCTTCTACGAATTGGGGGGATGTGGGGGAAGCGCAAGCCGCTTAATCTAAAAGCCCAGCTAGTTGCTGAGATGGATTTGTTTCAGCAGTCCATTGATTCCAAGAAAGCGTAGCGCTTTTTGAATCTGTCTTTTTGTTTCTTGAATAGTTTCGATTCATGTGGCACTACTGTGTAGCAGTTAATTTCGCGTGGCTTTCATTGGCTGGTCTGACGTCTGTATTACACTGGTTTTAGTTTTAATAAATACCGACTACATCTTTATCGACAACTGCATCTAAATCTATATCCACAACGGCTTCTACATCTATATCCACAACTGCTTCTTCATGAGTTTGTTTAAGATGCGTGTTTGCGTTGATTGATGTATTGCCTTTTTCTTACTAAGAGTCCGTTAAGTTTTTTGCCTAGTTCTGCGATCACTTTCCAATAAGCGCGACGCATAGGTTTACGTTTAGTCCTGTCGTCACTTAATAGCGTGAGTGCTGTTAGGTGATCGCCGACTGATACATTTTGTGAGGCAATGTGGAGTAAGTGGTTGGCGGTATAATCCAAAATTTGACTTTTAAGTTTCATCGGAAGAGTTAAAGCGCTGAGCTGCTGAGTCAGTCGTTTGCTAAAGGGGCACTCTTCTTTTGGGATTATTCTCGTGCAGGCTCGATTATCCGCCGCGAGATTGTAGATTACACATTGTGTATTTGAAAAGGCGATGGGGTAATGTAGCGCGATCCTGGCCCATAAATCTTGGTCCTCTCCCATTATSTCATTCTCAGGGAAGTCACCCAGTTGGCGTAATACCTTGGCCGGAATGCAAATTGMCGATGWATGAATGGGCAGGTCACCTTCACTGGCTACACGAAAGTAATCGTCAAATTGAAAGTCTTTTTCGCTTTGTTGATGTTTGTTAAATGCAATTTTTGCTTTGCGAAGCGTGCTGCTTGAGTCGCGAAACCAGTAGTCGGTGGCGTAGGCTCCTGCATTTGGGTATTGTTCAATGAGTTTACTTATTTCGAAAAGGTGTTCTGGAAGCCATTCGTCATCCGCATCTAAGAATAGGATATGGTTATAGGCGGCGAGCGCGATGCCTCTGTTGCGTGCGCTGGATACGCCGCCATTTTCCTTTTTGACTACTCGGATTCGGGAGTCCTCGAGTGCTTCTACTATAGCGACACTATTATCCGTAGATCCGTCATCGATTATAAGCACTTCAAAATAGGGGTAAGATTGTTTACGTACTGAGTCGATGGTGGTGGCGACTTCCTTTTCTTTATTGAAAAGAGGAATAACGATTGAGAAGTATCTTTTTTTCATAGAGAGTATTCCAGTTGAGTAATGATCGTTGTATCGCAACATTAATCGGTAATTTGGGTTTAATGTACAGGAACTCGGGAAATTGTTTCATAGCATTGCTTAATTGGTCACTATCCATATGCTTGCAATCGATGTTGTATTCACTATCACTGGATATTTCTTTACACCACTGATCGCATTTGTTGTGATAACAGAGGTTGATATTTGGGGTGTGCGATAAATAAGAAAATATTTTCGCGTGTAGACGCATAGAGAGCATTAGCTGGACTTGCTTAATATGCTGAATAGCGTGCAGGGGATTGGATCGATAATGGATTTCGCGTATTTCGAATTTCGGGCTTATTTTTTTTCTTAACGGGCCTAACGCAATTTGATCGCCCTCCAAAGGATGGTTGTTAAAATGGATGAGTTTTATGGCTTTAAACTGTTCCGGGGGCAGCAAATTAATGGTGTTGGCTACGACGGTTACCACCTTTTGCGTGGCTACGTGATCAATGACGCCTTTCTTTATGATCGGGCATAAGTTAATGCCAAGTTCGGGGGTCCTTATTTCTGGTATTTTAAGTTTCGGATAGTAACTAAAAAGGGTGGGGGCGAGATCAAATGTTTTCATGTAATGAATATTGGGGGCTAGCGATTTACATATCTCGTAACTTTCTCTGTCTCTTAAGCCAACAAAGTCGCAGCAGTTGAGAAATTGCTGACAGGCTTTTTCTGCGTGAACGTCATTAAATGGCCCAAGGCTTACGCCCACCGCGATCTTTAAGCCTCCACCGGATAGTTTAATAAGGTGGCGCTTTATATCGATGTCACTTGCAGTATGAAATACTGAGCCGCCGCCAAACAGTACGCTGGTAGATGACAGTGCGGAAAGATAACGATTAAGACGGTTTTCACCGCGGAATCGTTGGTGCGGAGACAGAAAGGGTACGACATTGCTATCGTATTTATTTTTATAGGCTTTGGGCGCCTCTATATACATCTTGTCCGGGTGTAGAATTCTTTTAGCACCCAGTATTGACGCCTGGAGCAAGGCGTCGTCTCCGGTATTCTTCATGCCATAGTAGCCCGAAATTAATAAGTTGTTGGCCATGTTTACTACTCGCTTGTCGAAGCAATTATTTACGGTGTTTTTAAATGGGTCGGCTACACCGTCCGATGATGATTAACGCTGGCCAAAATAAATACGAAAGAATTTCAAGGTTTTCACCTAATGTATACAGGCTCAGTATGATTAACATTGCAATTCCTACACCAGCTTGGGGCTGGCTGACGACTTTACGTAGCAAGCAGATGTAGGTGGATGACATGGCCAAGGCTAAGGCGGCGAAACCAACAGCACCTTTAACGAAAAGAAGTCCATACCAGGTGTGGTGGGAGCCAATGGGCATGTATTCCACGAGGTGGGGCCCGCGCTCGACGATACCATGGCCCCATATAGGCGCTTCGTCTGACCAGCGTTGAATGGCGATTCGTGCAAGACCGTCGCGGACTCTAGAGGAGCCGCTACGGGCGCTCTTGAAGTCATCGTAGGCGTTATTGAGTATTGATAGTAATGTGTCGGCGAGGATTGATGTAAAGAGCAGGCCCACGGCCAAGAGCAATAGAATATAGGGGTTGGATAACTTCCTTAATAAATACACAATGGGGGCGGTGACCAGTATCACTACAAACCCCGCACGCGATTGGCAAAGAACACAAATCATTAGTGCGGCGGTAATGCCAAGTATTCTCCAGATTCGCGATGCATCTTGCATCGCAAATATGAAATAGATATTGGCCAGTAGTCCTGCGGCTGGCGCCCATGGCGCAAAATAACGCCAGCGAGGAAGGCCTGACTCTGGGTTAATGCCATAGATCTGTACTTCAAAAAACTCGGGTCCTGGCCCACCGATAATGCTAAGCGGTGAGATATACAAGGTACCGGGGAGCCCAATAAAATAGAAGAGTATAAGAAATGGCGTAATAAGAAGCGTTTGCAAGCCAATGATATTGCAGGCTCGATAAATGATTGCATTTCGAATGGGCAGTACCGCGCCGACGAAGATAAATATTGCTAATAACGCCCAGCCCTTCGCCCAACCAATACTTGATTTAATTAGTTTAGGGATGCCCAAGTCGAAGCTAGCGTGGCCGATGATAAGGGCGACTTCCATTACCAGCATGGCGATTAACCATATCGTGACATTAGTGGGGATAGTAATGGGTTTGTTGGACGGGGTTTTATTGTGGCCATTTATATTGGGGTAACGTACCCAGTAATAGAGGGCCAATGCAAATAATAGCCATCCCAGTACGGGCGCTAAAATATACAAGCCGCCTAGTAAATAAATGGGGTAGGTATAGATAAGTGCATACCATACTACAAGTTCGCAAGTACCTTGTGGAGCAATTTTTTCCGATACCATAAGAGAGTTAAACTAAAGGTGGATAAAATAGCCGCCATTATGGCGCCCAGTAATGAAATTATTTTATTGGGAGAGCTCGGTGCTTTTGGATAACTGGGCTTGGCTAAGACTTGTACTAAAGGGTAGGAGCCGTATATATCCACTTGATTGAGATCGAGTTGCGCTGCTGCGGAGGTATAAATCGCTTCAGAAAGATTAAGTTCTCGTTCGAGATCATCAAGTTTTGCGACATGATCCGAAAATAAACTTATTTTGCTAACTAATTCTTTTTGCGTTGCAGTAAGCGATACAATTTTATTATTCAGTCCTTTCGATTCTGCGAAGGAGAGGATTAGTTTTTCGAACATGCCGCTTTTAAGTCGGCTTTTACCCAGGTTGATCAGTTTAAGCGTGGATAGATTGTCTAAACCGACTAGTTCTAAACTACGTTTTAATAAGTGCTCTTGTGCGACGCGACGTTTTTCTTTTTCGTTGATTACGGCGGGGTGGTTGTTGCCCCATTTTGAAACGTGGTTTGCTAATTGTGACTCGCTAAGGTGGTATTGTGCCTGGTATAACTGAAATAGCTCGTCTGCTTGGAGTGTGAATGCGTCGGCTGCTCGATCTGGGTTGATGCTTAGGCTAGACGATAACTGGTCGATATAGCCTTGAATGTTAGTTTGGTCGGCCTTTAATAATTCAATCTGCTGCCTTAACTGTTCTGCCGAGGAAGTCCAATCGTCATACTGTTTATGAGAGATCAGTGCAGTTTTCTTTTTGAAGGCCACCAGTCGTTGCTTGTCATCATTAAGGGTCTGGGTGTAGACAAAAAGAGATTTTTTAACGCTTTGCGCTCTTTTTTGTTGTTCATCTTGTCGAAGGGCTGTCAGCTGATCTGTGAACGATTGATACAATGCCCAGGCGCGTCGATTTGAATCCACTGAACTTATTCCTTTCACGCTAATTTGAATGATAGAGCTTCGGTCAACGAGTTTGACCTTCGGCTTTTGAAAAACACTTTCGTCAAGGTTGAGTTTGTGAGCAGTCTTAACGAGTACCGAATTACTGAGCAGTATTTGTTTGTAATTCACCGAAGGGTTTACATTTTGTATTGCGTAAGGTGAAGTAGACGCACTTTGCGCTTCTCCTACACGTTCTAAGCTGACCTTTGAGCTATTGCCTGTGCCGGGCAGCATTAATGAGAAGTGACTGGTGTAACCTTTGGGTGTGTTCCAGTACAGCATTAAACCACTTGCAATGCCTATGTAGGCTAGCAAGAGCAATAAGAAATATTTACGCCAGCGCTGTTTTGGTGATTTCTTCCAAATCACCAGCGCAGTGGACGTTGTCGGCTCGTCCCAGGGGGTAAAGAACGGGTTCTTATTGCGCATCAATTAAATCGAAAAGATATTTGAATTGAGTGAACGGGGATACAATGTCGCCGAGTGTTCTAGCAATATCTCTTATATTGGTTACTGTTGAGTCATAGCAGGCAATCGCATCCTCCGGCAGTACATAGGGATTGAATTCGTCTCTACTGGCGTGATTAATCAGGTCCTCGACACTGCGCAGTATTACTTCGGTTTGGCCCGTGAGCGGGTTTTTACTAATAAGTACTACTCTGCGTGAGGCGTCGGTGGAGTAGATTCCGCCAACGCAGTTTCCAGAGACAGCGGCTTGGAGCAGCTTGGTGCCGTAGGGCAGGCTGGTTGAGTATTTGCCAACGTTGGCTGCTGAGTTGTTCTTTGACGGGGTAATTAAGTTTGAGATATACACACGAAACCCTTTTGGGGTTATTTGAGAAGGCCTGACTAGTTCGTGTTGAAAGCAGCCAGTGGTGGGCACCACCACGTGATCGCCAGCGATCAGAGGGATATCGTGTACGGGCGCGCCTGAGAAGATACCGCTTAGATCGATATCCATTTGCCAGCCGTCTCTAATTACGATGACTTTACTAACTTTTGCGTCAGGCCGTACACCAGAAGCGGCTCTTAATGCTTCAGATAAAAATCGTGTCGCAGGGTATCCGCCATAAGCGACGGTGCGGTCTTTATGGACTTGGCTAGGCAATTTATCATTGATTAACTGTCTCCCGGCGTTGTATACCGCGCCCGCGACTGATACTTGAATTGGCGCCCATTGCAACGTGCGTACACTGACTTTTAAATTGATGGGTTTAAATAAATCATTCTTGATTAAATGCATCGCAATTTTGTTTTCGACTTCTGACGTGTCTAAGCCTTGAATGGGAATGGCCGTGGTAAAAGGTAAATTCAGATTGCCATCCAAATTGACCACGTAATTACCGCTGAACTCTTCGCCTTCGAAGATTAATACCTCGATTAAATCACCCGGAGAAAGCGGCAGCGTACGCTTGGTGCCCCAGGGCGTTCGGGCTGGCTTTTGATGGTCGAATAAAACATGGTTTAACGGGTCATCACTCCAAAAGTGTGTTGGCATTGCGCCCAGCGGTGAGGGGGCATTTAAACAGTTCTCGGAATAGGCGTACTGGGTTCGATAGGTAGGCTTTAATCCTGCGATATGGGGACGTGTGTGCTTCATTAAAGGTAAAGGCATCCCTGTACGGTCTCGCTTTTCTTCTTGTTTTGGATTATGGCGAAATTTGTTAGTCAGCATTGCTGAAAATTTTTCGGGAATAAAGTAATCAACGCTGGTATGGGCAAGCGAGGGATCTTTTTGATGTTCTATCGAGTGACTACAACTTACAGTGAGAGGCACAAGGCCGTAAATTAGGCAATATCTAGCGTAGTGCCAAAGAGGGCGGAGCTGTTGAAACCTGTTGGCCATGTTGAATTACGTCCTTAATATCGAATACCAAAGACTGATAAGCAATATTCAATCCATTGTGGTTTTAATGTTCACTTTAAGTCCGTATTTATCACACCGATTACTGGTCAAAACCAATTGCAAGGTCCTAACGCGCGGAATTCGACGCACGCAAGTCATATAGACTTGCATTTTGGCTGGCAAAGCGAGGCGATAACGTAATTATTTTGGATGTTTAATGGGGGGAGTATCTGAAAAGGCTTTTCAAATTACTTGGTTTGGATTATGCGTCGCAATTTGCCACGCAAAGTCGGGACCATTCAGCGGGAACATTCAGATAGCTGAAAGGGGGGCATTAGAAGTTAACGTACACTACGTTATTTATGTTTCTTTTCTGCGTGCTGAGCAAGTCTCTCAGCTCATGGGAACTGCCTGTGTTGCGACGATCGCTGATTAACCAATCAAGCTTGCTTTCACTCAATGACCAATACTTGCCGAATTGATCGATGCAATAGTCTTTATAGATTATTTTGTTATGAATTCTAGCGTACTTCTTAATGTGGCAGTAATCGGAAATTATGCATTTGGAGAGCTTCGTGTTGGATTCTATAACGCAATTGGAGCCGATGAGTAATGGCCCGACTAACTCAACGTCCTCTTCGATAATGCAGCCTGAACCGATTACCACGTCCCCCTTGATATTATCCTCTGCACATTTGATTACGCAATTGATACCACAGTGGAGGCCTTTTGGATGTTGGCTACCTGGTAGGGGGATGAAATCGTTGGGGTTGCTCAGTGCGCTTTGGGTGGCTTTAAGGTAATCGGCCAGGTTTCCTATATCGATCCAATTAAAGTCGGTTTGGTAACCGTACAGCGGGGCTTCTTTTTCGACTAAAAGTGGCAATAGGTCGCCTCCAATATCAAACACTTGGCCCTGAGGGATATAGTCTAAAATCTCCGGTTCAAAGATATAGATCCCGACATTGGCGAGCGATGATTTCGCCTCGGACTGGCAAGGCTTTTCTTGAAAGCTAACAATGCGATCATCGTTAGCGAGTTCTACGACGCCGTATTTATGCACATCGACCGGGTCCACTTGCTTTAATATAACCGTTGCGAGCGCACCATTTTTTTTGTGTTGCGCGACGGCACTTTGGAGATCGATGTCGATTAGCGCGTCACCACACAATACGATAAAACTATCGTCGAAAAACCCGCTTTGATGATGAATCTTGGAGATTCCCCCAGCGGACCCTAAGGCATTGGAATGTAGGCCTTTGGTATCCTTATAGCCCTCGTAGGAATAGGCCAGTGCTACGCCCTGACGTTGACCCGACTGAAAGTAGTGTTCTATCTCTTCGCTTAAGTAACTGGTGTTAATGATGATTTCTTTAATACCTTGAGACTCTAGGTGGCAGATAATGGATTCCATGACCGGTGTGCCCAGAAAGGGGATCAAAGGTTTAGGCGTGTCAAACGTTAAGGGTTGCATGCGAGTGCCTTGTCCAGCCGCCAGTATCATCGCTTTCATGGTGTCTCCGCTAAATTATTAAACAACGTGTGTATTACTATTTCGGGGGGGCATTGAATTCTTAGGGGGAATCCGGTCGTACCGACGCCTCTTGAGGTGTAGCCCTGGTAAAACTCCCTGAACCAAGCGCCATTGATAAAACGCCGTTGGCATCTTGAATTATTGATAATGGGTTTGCCCCAAGGAAGACAGATTTGGCCTCCGTGAGAGTGTCCACAAAGATAAAGGTCTATGGGGAAGTGTTGGGCCAACGCCGATCTCTCGGCTGAATGAGCCAGTAGGATGGTCGGGCATTGCTTCGCACAGTGTGACATTGCTTTGGGTAAGTCATCTTTTTGCCAGTAGTGTGGATCGGAAATTCCAACGATATTGATGCGCTGCCCATTCACTTTAATAAAGGTACTTCGGTTATCGAGAACAGTGACGTCGTGTTTTACTAATTGATTCATAAATTCGGGCGTGTCGTGATTGCCCTGAACGGCGACTATTCCATGTTCGCAACGTAGACTGTTGAGTAGTGGCGCAAGCAATTTAAGGGTGTTTTTATTGCTTGCGCAGCGGTTCAATTTATAGTCACCGGTTAATACGACTAGATCAAACGTTAATGATTCTAATTGCCTAATTAAAGACGCACCGTGGTCTGGAATGCTTTCAATGTGAATATCACTTAAGTGCAGTATCTCTAAATTGAAGGCTTTGCTACCAGGCTGGCCTGAGCAAACCTTATTGATATTCACTTGATAATTTAGCGTGGATTGAGTTGCCCAATGTTCGATGCCTAGCTTTGAGATAAGCGCATTGAGGAATTTTGAAGCGGAACATGTTTTGTCATAAATTAGTCCTGGCATGTCAGTCTCAGTATGCGCCTGTGCAACGAATAATGGCGGGAATGGTAAGCACGATTATCTTTGTATCCATCCATAAATTTGCGTGTTCTACGTAATGCAGGTCTAAATCGATTTGTTCGCTAAAAGAAAGGTTTGCTCGGCCTGAGATCTGCCATAGACCGGTAAT
>NVVB01000012.1 GCA_002402085.1 Gammaproteobacteria bacterium | reverse complement strand
TTAAATGACCATTCTCTCACACTTGGAGTCATAAAAAGATGAACAATTCTATCGTTGGGGTCGATCTGGCAAAAGATGTGATCCAAGTATGTATATTTAAGGGTAAAAAGGTGCAATCCAACAAGGAAATGACGCCATCAAACTTCATGGAATGGTTAATAAATAGTCACCCAAGCACCGTTGTCTTTAAGGCTTGTTGATACAGTTCGCCAAAACCAGAAGAACGACAAAAATGATGCGCACGCCTTAGTACAAGCCGCTAGCTTATCTGACGTAAATTTTATAGCGGGAAAAGATACCTAAAGACACCCACTTGATCGCAATGCCCGACCACCTTCAAATTGACATAACCTGACATTTTTTGTCTGCGCTTAATCACAAACTAGTCGCCCACCAAGTCACACTTCTCGCAAACACAATAAATCTCAATTTTTTAATTACTCCATACAATAACCAAGCCCGACTCATAACCCATCAATATAAAAACCCGCAGTATCCAGCACAATCCAATCAAGCAATTGGTTTGGTACGCCCCCTGCAAGACATATCCATGACTGAATCGAGATAAAAGTGAAGAATTTAAATTTCCATCGACTTATCACTTAATTGACACTAAAGAAGCCACGTTATGAATACACTACTAAAACCCATTGCTGCCGCCATCATCCTTGCATCAGTATTGCCCGTACTTGCGGATGAAAACGACGTTACCCGAGTCAACCAAAAGGGTAATTACAATGACGTATACGTAGATCAAGCCGGTAGCCATAACAATATACTCATCAATCAACTTCAGGATAAGAATACTGCCGAATTAGTTCAGAGCGGAGAGCGCAACCTTATCTCCGTCGATCAAAAAGGGGTCGGTAACTTTGCCGGTGTTGCCGAACAATCAGGTGAAGACAATAGAATTAAATCTAAACAACGTGGTAATGAAAACGAATCATGGGCAGAACAAGCAGGCGCAAATAATACATTGCGCCTGAGACAAACAGGCACTAGGAATTACAGCGAGTCAGTCCAACAAGGCAAAAAAAATAACGCCACCATAAACCAACAAGGTGAGTCCAATGAAAGTTACAATACACAAGCCGGGCATCTCAACGATTCCAGAAGCGACCAACAGGGTTATCTCAACTTAATTAAATCGGAGCAATTCGGAAATCAAAATCAAGTTGTCACTAAGCAAAAAGGTGAGGAAAACTGGGCTTATAATGCACAAGTTGGGAATCTCAACCAATCTACCGTGACGCAGGACGGAATCTACAATACTACCGTTACAATACAAGAAGGTGAAAACAATAAAAGCGTAATCTCTCAGAATGGAGACAACAATTCCAGCGACTCAAATCAATGGGGAAACAATAACGTGAGTCGATCTCAAACAAACGGTAATGATAACGTCGCTATCTCGGGACATGAGGGAGACGAAAATGTCAGCTATATAGACCAAAAAGGGGATATGAACTTAGTTGACGGCTTCCTAACAGGCACAGAAAACCTATTTAAAGTAAAACAACGGGGCGACCTAAACAGAGCTATCGTGTGTACCGACGGAGTAAAAAATAAAGCGTTTGTAAATCAACACGGAAATGGCAACGACGTTTACCTTCTTCAAGGCTATTAAGAGCAGCGACCCAATCTATTGCCGTGCTAGCAACCCTTTCAAACAGACGGACCCCTACTAACGAAACAGCGATAGAGGGGTCTGCTTAACGCCCTAGCTTTGGCCAGATAATGATGGAATTATTGGCCGGTGTAGAATTATTAGCAATAGTAAAMTCTAGGCATGATGAAKAAYCCGTCAAGGTTTCACTTGRCGACTTATAGCCTCAAATAATAGTTAGACTAAACATCATCAATTTGAAGCTGCTTCCATCAGTTCTCGTCTACCACGAAAAAAAAACAACGCCAAAAATACATCCGCTACGAGTTCAGCAGGCAAGACGATCAGAAAAAAAACAACACTGACCGAGCAAATGCCAGCAACAATCCTAGCCCAGGCCAGCACCTTCAAATACGGATACGGCTCCACAACCGACAGTAGTTTTCTTCCGAGAAATATCTCCACCACGCCGAAAGGAATAGTRAGTGAATAATACACAATCGATACAGCTGACAAGCTCTTAACATCCTCACTCTGATCCCGAAAAAAAGAAAAGATCAGCATCACAATAGATAAACCTACTAATAATATTATGTAGTTTCTTAAGGACGTAAGGTTAAACCTCAACACCACAAACCGATTTAGTATAATTAAAATATAAGTCCACAACCCTAGGCTAAGTACTCTCACGGCATAAGACGCCTGGATACTCAGCTCGTGTCCAAACACCTCACCAATAAAAAGCAGCAGGATCATGGGAATGGTCAGTAGGGCATAGAAGATAGATAACCAGCCCGCCCAGTTTAAAGCACTGGCACTTAGTGCTCCGGAATAGAATGATTCAGGCACGCCGTTAGTAACCAGGTTCGAATCGGGCGTTTGGTAAATACCTTCATCGCTCATAACGTACTCCATCTTTTATAAGAAAGAATAGCAAGCCAATAAGCATGCCCCSCATAAAAATGCTTAATAAGGCGCACTAGTGGCTTTTCGTCATTTACTTATTCACTACTACCTANTANNNANNNCCCTCTACCTATAACCAATTCACTTTGCCCACAACTCAACTAAAGCCCATTATTCAGGTCTTTAGTGACGAACCCTCAGCCTTCCCCACACAAAAGCCAGATGCAAGAAATACATTCAATCGCTATAGTTAAACCCTTGATGTTTTTGATACTCTTAGCCTCAGAGTAACGCCCATAACCGAAGATTTCCCCAGCCACAACTAACAACCTCGACAATATTATTGCCGAAACCCCGACGGACCAAACAAAGTGACTGAAGTAAACGTAAAGTGCTAGCAAATCCCTTCAGGACATCGGCTTATACTTGTTCGTAGCATTTGTAATGGGTGCTGCGGGACGTCCATATCAAGCTAAACTAAAGCATCTATCACCGGCTTTCGAGATAGCAGAGCCATTGCGCCACCTTCAGAACCAGAATAAGCGACACGTTAAAATCGTCCTCAAGGACAACAACGGAAATCAATCAATAGGCGAGATATTATGATCAGCAAATCGTTAAGCCAAATATCGCTAATCGGAAGCAGCGTCTATCAGTTCTTGTTTACCGCGAAAAAATATTAATGCAAAAAAGACATCCGCTACGAGTCCAATAAGCAGCGCGACTAGAAAGAAAACAACACTGGCCATGCAGACGCCAGAGATAATCATAGCCCAGGCCARYCCCTTCAAATACGGATACGGCTCYGCCACTGACAGYAACTTCCKTCCAAATAATATACTCACCACACCGTAAGGAACAAGAAGCGCGAAGTACACGACGGATACAGGTGACAAGCTTTCAACATCCTCACTCTGATCCAGAAAGAAAGATAAGATCAGCAGCACAATAGATAAACCTACCAATAGCATTATGTAGATTTTTAAGGACGTCAGGTTAAACCTCAGTGTTACGAACCGATTAAACATTAAGAATATATAAGCCCACACCGCTAGACTAAGCACGCTCATGCCATGAGCCGCTTTTTCGCTCAGGTCTTGTCCAATGATCTCACCCGAAAAAGGCAGCAGGATCATGGGAATGGTCAGTAGGGCATAGAAGATAGATAACCAGCCCGCCCGGTTTAAAGCACTGGCACTCAGTGCTCCAGAATAGAATGATTCAGGCACGCTGCTAGTGACTGGGTTAGAGTCTGGCGCTTGATAAATACCGTCATCGGTCATAACGAACTCCGTCTTTTATAAGAAAGAATAGCAAGCCAATAAGCATACCTCCGTTTAAAAATGCTTAATAAGACGCACTAGTGGCTTTTCGTCATTTACTT
The DNA here is from genome assembly GCA_002402085.1 of Gammaproteobacteria bacterium. Lineage (GTDB taxonomy): Bacteria > Pseudomonadota > Gammaproteobacteria > Pseudomonadales > UBA3067. The sequence goes on along the minus strand of NVVB01000012.1, from coordinate 66,517 downwards.
ATTCGCTATTACCTACATCCTACTACCTATACCCTTCTATCTATTACCTATTACCTATTACCTATTACCTAATACCTATTCACTTTGCCCACAACTCAACTAAGGCCCATTATTCAGGTCTTTAGTGACCAACCCTCAGCCTTCACCGCTCTTTCAGCAACCGGCCTTCGCCACACAAAAACCAGATGCAAGAAATACATTCAATCGCTATAGTTAAACCCTTGATGTTTTTGATACTCTTAGCCTCAGAGTAACGCCCCTGACCCAAGAATTTTCCAGCCACAACTAACAATCTCGACAATCTTATTGCCAACCCCGGTGGACCAAACCAAGTGACTGATAGTAAACGTAAAATACTAGTAACCAGCGCCCTCCCTTATGCCAATGGCTCAATACACTTAGGCCATTTACTTGAATACATCCAAACTGACATTTGGGTGCGCTTCCAAAAACAACGGGGCCATGACTGCACCTACGTTTGCGCCGACGATACGCACGGCACCGCGATTATGCTCAAAGCTGAGCAGCAAGGTATTCCAGCCACCGAGCTTATTGCCAAGGTCAGCGAAGAGCATCAACGCGATTTTGCTAGTTTTCAGGTTGGGTTTGATAACTATCATTCCACCCACTCGGACGAAAACAAAACCTTGTCCGAACAGATTTACCTACGTAACCGAGATCAAGGCAACATTGCCACTCGAGAGATCAGCCAGTTTTTCGACCCGGAGAAATCCTTATTTCTAGCGGATCGTTTTATCAAAGGCACCTGCCCTAAATGCAAGGCCGACGATCAATACGGCGACAATTGTGAAGCCTGTGGGGCCACGTATACGCCCACCGACCTGATAGACCCCAAGTCTGCGATCTCCGGTGCTACGCCGGTGAAGAAGAATTCCCTGCATTACTTTTTCGACCTGCCGCGCTTTGAGCCCATGCTTAAAGAGTGGATTCAAGGCGGCCATCTTCAAACTCAAGTCGCCAATAAACTCGGCGAGTGGTTTGAAAGTGGTTTGAAGCAATGGGATATTAGCCGCGACGCCCCGTACTTCGGYTTTGAAATCCCCGATGCRCCCGGCAAGTACTTYTATGTTTGGCTTGATGCACCGKKCGGCTACATGGCCAGCTTTATGAATCTGTGTGACCGTGAAGAGGGTTTAGAGTTTGACGACTATTGGGGTCAGGACTCCAATGCCGAGCTATATCACTTTATTGGCAAAGACATCGTCTATTTCCATTCCTTATTCTGGCCAGCACTCTTGCAGGGGGCGGGCTATCGCACCCCAAGCGCTATTTTTGTACACGGTTTCCTCACGGTTAACGGTCAAAAGATGTCCAAATCCAGGGGCACCTTTATCAATGCCGAAAGCTATGTGAAGCACCTCAATCCGGTTTACTTGCGGTATTACTTCGCAGCCAAGCTCACCAGCCGCCTAGACGACTTGGACCTCAATCTTGAGGACTTCGCTCAGCGGGTCAATTCAGACCTCGTGGGTAAAGTGGTTAATATCGCCAGCCGTTGTGCAGGCTTTATTAAGAAAAAGTTTCAAAACACGCTGTCCAGTGAGGCAAGTGAGCCCAAGTTATACGAAGATTTCATTGCCGCAGGCGATGTCATTGCTGACCATTATGAGCAGCGTGAGTTTTCTAAAGCGGTACGAGAAATCATGGCATTGGCTGATCGAGCCAACCAGTACATCGACGAACAAAAACCTTGGGTGCTAGCCAAGGAAGAAGGCCAAGAGCAGGCGGTGCAAGATTGTTGCTCCACCGGTATTAACCTTTTTAAAATCATCATGGTCTACCTTAAGCCTATCGTTCCTAGTATGGCCGCTGATGCAGAGCAATTCCTCAACGTAGAACCGTTTACTTGGGATAGCAGCAAAGACTTGCTAATCGGACACAAGATTAATAAATTCAAGCCCTTACTGACCCGAGTCGAGAACGATAAAATCGAAGCATTACTAGAAACATCGAAAACCAAAGAAGTGGCCCCAGTCGCGGTCGTCAAAGGCCCACTGGCTGACGAACCCATTGCAGATACGATTGAGTTCGAAGACTTTGCCAAGATTGACCTGCGAATCGCCAAGATCGTCGCGGCTAAAAATGTCGAGAAGGCCGATAAGCTGCTACAACTGACCTTAGATTTAGGCGGAGAGCAAAAGAATATTTTTGCTGGCATTAAATCAGCTTACCAAGCAGAAGAGTTGGTGGGTCGATTGACCGTGGTGGTGGCCAATTTGGCCCCTCGGAAAATGCGCTTTGGTGTCTCAGAAGGCATGGTGATCGCAGCGGGTCCTGGAGGCAAGGACATCTGGCTTCTCAGCCCAGATTCCGGTGCAGAGCCAGGCATGCGTATTAAATAGTACAAAACCGACGCCCGAAGACTAAACCGCCGCGATCCAGCTTAAACTGCTAGGTCGCGGCGGTTTTTCAGTTTAGGGCCCGTTGAAAATAGCGAATCGAATCAGCGTGCTGCAGGTCGCTCTTATTTCGGCTCTAGGTTTCTACTAGCGCTTCCAAATCAACGCTTGTCCCTTGAGATAAGCTCCTCCATAATATGGCCCCCATATTAGGCAGTACCCGTTGAACTCCAGGCACACTAAACTTACACGTAAATAGGTGCCAGTGATCGCCTATCACAATAACCCGTGATATGTGGGGCTTAGACAGATAACTCCGTTAAGACAACAAGGTGTATCGCATTTGATGGTGGGCATTTTAGAGCCCAGCGCCGATATTATGTTGTCGTTTTTGTACGTATAAAACGTAAGCGAAAGGCTTTTAAGACTTAATCATGAACGATACCAGCTTAATCCTAATCTTAGTCAGCACTATTCTGGTGAATAACTTTGTATTGGTGCAGTTTCTCGGACTTTGCCCATTTATGGGTGTGTCCAACAAGATTGAAACCGCCATAGGCATGTCTCTAGCCACCACATTCGTGCTCACCTTGTCCTCAGTATTAAGCTACCTCACCTATCAGTACTTATTGATTCCATTGGATTTAAGCTATTTACGCACCCTTAGCTTTATTCTGGTCATCGCGGTCACGGTGCAAGTGACTGAAATGGTAATCCGGAAATCCAGCCCCCTGCTGTATCGTGTACTGGGGGTATTTTTACCGCTAATTACCACCAACTGCGCGGTGCTTGGCGTCGCTCTATTGAATGTACGCAAAACCGATAGCACCTTATTAAGCTCCGCACTTTATGGTTTCGGAGCTGCCGTGGGTTTTTCTTTAATACTGGTGCTTTTCGCCGCCATGCGAGAAAAGATCGCAGTCGCCGATGTCCCAGCCCCCTTTAAAGGCCCGTCCATCGCCATGATTACCGCAGGCTTAATGTCATTGGCTTTTATGGGCTTTAGCGGGTTGGTAAAGCTGTAAGCAAACACGTAAATCAAACAGACACTCGACCGGCAATATAACGAGCAGTATTCATGGAAATTTTCATAGCGATCGCAGCAGTTTTAGGAATGGCCACTATTTTCGGCGCCGTGCTGGGTTTTATCGCCATTAAGTTTCGCGTTGAGGGCAACCCCATCGTCGACCAAATCGACTCCATACTGCCTCAAACTCAATGCGGACAGTGCGGCTATCCGGGCTGTCGTCCCTACGCCGAAGCCATGGCCAACAACGATGAAGCCATCAACCACTGCCCGCCAGGTGGCGAAGCCACCATTCAAGAATTAGCCGAGTTATTAGGCGTAGACGTAATCCCGCTCGACGAAGAGCACGGCGAAGAACRAGCACTGCCCAATGTCGCCTACATCCGCGAAGATGAATGCATCGGTTGCACGAAGTGTATTCAAGCCTGTCCAGTGGACGCCATTTTGGGCGCAGCCAAGTTAATGCACACCGTGATCGCGGCCGAGTGCACCGGTTGTGACCTGTGCGTTGACCCCTGCCCGGTGGACTGTATAGACATGCTCCCCGTGGCCATCGAACAAAGTACTTGGACCTGGGACAAACCTGAAGGCGTGGGTAAATCCACCGTCGAACGAATCCCAATCGTCAATGTGCAAGAAGCAGGTTAATCGCACATTACGATCGACCCGACGTGGGCAAAAAACCGCTTTAGCAAACCCTGCTTAAGCTAACAACAGAACAATTTTAAAGACAGCAAGAGCCTTAAGACAGCATGAGCCGAAACACCTGGACATTTCACGGGGGCATACACCCTCCGCAGAATAAACAACAAAGCGTTTCCGCCCCCATACGGCAATTGCCCTTGCCCGAAAAACTGATTCTGCCGCTGCAACAACACATTGGCGCGCCAAGCAAGGCGCTGGTCAGCATTGGCGACCCAGTATTAAAAGGTCAATTACTCGCTCAAGCAAAAGGATTCGTCAGCGCCAACCTTCATGCCCCCAGCTCTGGCACAGTGGTCGATATCTGCGAACAACCCGTACAACATCCCTCGGGCTTACCCGGCCTTTGCATTGTCATCGAGCTAGACGGTAAAGATCAGTGGTGTGACTTAACGCCGATTACAGATTACCGTCAAACACCGGCCCAAGAATTACTCGCCGCTATAAATAACGCGGGCATTGTAGGCATGGGCGGCGCGGGCTTTCCAAGCCATGTGAAAGTCGGCACCCAACACCCCATCTCCACGCTGATCCTCAATGCAGTGGAATGCGAGCCTTACATCACCGCCGATGACTTACTCATGCGCGAGCGCGCGGCAGAGATCATCGAAGGGCTACAAATCTTAGCATGTTTATTAAAGCCCAAAGAAATATTGGTGGGCATCGAAGACAATAAACCCGAGGCCATCGCCGCCATGCAGCGTGCGGCCCAAGAGTGCGCCCAAGAAAACCCGGGCTCACCTTATGTAGTCAACATCGTCAGTGTACCCACCATTTACCCCTCCGGTGGTGAGAAGCAAATCATTCAGATTCTAACCGGTCAAGAAGTTCCCAGCGGTGGATTGCCTTCGGATCTTGGCATTGTTTGCCATAACACCGGCACAGTACACGCGATCCGAAACGCCGTCATTGAAGGCAGGCCGCTTATCTCTCGCATCACCACGATGACCGGCAACCTAGTCTCTGAGCCGGGTAATATCGACGTATTATTAGGCACGCCAGTCTCTCATTTACTACATCAGACAGGCACCCCCATTGACCGCATTCATCGTTTGATTATGGGCGGCCCCATGATGGGCTTTTCCATGCGCGACACTGARATYCCTGTCGTTAAAACCACTAACTGTATTATCGCGGCAGACGATCAAGAATTCCCAGACGCTCCGCCAGAACAACCGTGCATTCGTTGTGGCGCATGCGCCGAAGTATGCCCGGCCCAATTACTGCCGCAGCAGTTGTTCTTTTACAGCAAATCAAAAGAGTTAGACAAAGCCAAACATTACAACTTAATGGACTGTATCGAATGCGGCGCTTGCTCGTTCGTATGTCCCAGCCAGATTCCATTGGTGCAATATTTCCGTTTTGGTAAAGGCGAAGTACGTAAGGCCAAAATCGAATCGGACAAATCAGATCGCGCCCGCATACGCTTTGAAGCGCACCAAGAGCGCCTTGAAAAAGAAGCCGCGGCGAAAGAGTTAAAACGACARCAACGGGCCGAAGCCGCTGCCGCTAAGAAAGAAAGATTAGCCAAAGCAAAACTTGAGAAAGCCGCCGCAGAAGCCGCCAATCCAAGCCTGCAAGAAAGCCCGCAAGAGAGCCCTGCTGAAAACAGCGATGCCGACGAAGCCCTTGAAACACTCAAAAGCAACGCGACTAAAGCCAGCAAGCGTTTTCAACAAGCTAAAAAAGCCCTGCAAATGGCCGAAAAATCGGGTGCCGATCACATCGACAAATTGAGAGACAAGATTCTCCAGCTTGAAAGCAAAGCCAATGACGCCAAACAAGCTTTGAAAGAAGCGCTAGCAGCAGCGCCTACCTCAACGGCAGACAAACAAGCGAGCGCAAGCGAACCCGCCCAACCAACGGATACCACTAAAGCCGCTGAAAACACCGACACCTCGCAAATCATTGCTGCGGCAACGGCGCGGGTTAAGCTCAAGAAAGCGCAAAAAGCACTGGATGCGGCCCAAGCCAGCGACACCCCCAATGCCGAATTAATCACGCATTTGCAAACAGGGCTCGACAGCGCGCGGGCTGAACTAGAACAATACGCCCCCTCCGAACCTACTACAGGAGAAGCGCAATAAATGGCTTTTATATCGATCACCTCACCCCATTCTCATCGAGCCAACTCCACTGCCGGCGTTATGCAGCAATTATTGCTGGCAACCCTGCCGGGGGTATTGGCACTGTTTTGGTTTTTCGGATCGGGCATTCTGATTCAACTGGCGCTATCGATCACCACGGCCGTGCTGTGCGAAGCTGGCATTCTGTATTTACGTAAGAAGCCCATCGCGTTTTATCTTAAAGACTACAGTGCGGTAGTAACCGCAGTACTGCTTGCGCTAGCGATCCCCCCCATAGCACCGTGGTGGATTATTGTCATTGGTACCGGCTTTGCGATGGTCTTTGCCAAACACCTCTACGGCGGTTTAGGCAGTAACCCGTTCAACCCAGCGATGGTCGGGTACGCCTTTCTACTGATTTCATTTCCCCTACAAATGACCACTTGGTTGCCCGCAGAGGGGAACTTTGGGGCTAATACAGGCCTAGAAAACACCCTTCAGATGGTTTTCTCCGGCAACATGGACAGCGCGAATAGCGATGGTGTCAGTAACATCGACGCGTTCAGCGGTGCCACCCCACTGGACGAATTAAAAACCCAACTGGATTTAGAGCAAAGCACCGCCATCCTTCAACAACCTGGTGTATTTGATGGCTTACTGGCCGGTGCAGGCTGGGACTGGGTCAACATTGGCTTTCTAATCGGTGGGATTTATTTAATTTGGCGCAAGATCATTAGCTGGCATATTCCCGTTGGGTTTTTGGCCGGCCTTGGCATTCTTGCCTTGGCGTTCAATCTTTACCAACCTGCGGACTATGCGTCACCACTATTTCACTGGTTTAGCGGCGGCTGTATGCTCGGGGCATTCTTTATTGCCACCGACCCGGTCAGTGCTGCCACCAGCGACAAAGGCCGGTTTATTTACGGCTTTCTTATTGGCTTACTGATTTATATTATTCGAACCTTTGGCGGCTACCCCGATGCAGTGGCATTCTCAGTACTACTACTGAATCTCGCAGCCCCCACCATCGACTATTACACTCAGCCAAGATCCTACGGTCACGACAAACCTAATCGTGGCACAGCGAAAAAGGATTCTTAACCATGTTGTTTCAATCCATCAGTAAAAACAGCGTAATTCTGGCCATATTCGCCATCGTTACCTCAGGCCTAGTGGCTTTTACTAGCTCCAGCACTGAAACCTTGCGAGCAGAAGCCAAGCAGCGCGCTTTGGAAAAAGCCCTCAGTCAAATTATCAGCGCCGACCAATACAGCAATGATTTACTCGCGAATCGAATTAGCATTAGTGATCCGTTGCTGGGTTTAACGCGATCGAAAGACGCCTATTTAGCCTGGAAGGACGGCCAACCCTACGCGGCTATTTTACCGGCCATTGCACCCGAAGGTTATGGCGGCGCGTTAGAGATGATTATTGGTATTCATTACGACGGCACACTCGCCGGTGTGCGCATTGTTCCCCCTCATAATGAAACCCCTGGCCTGGGCGATAAAGTAGACATTAAAAAGTCGCCTTGGGTATTGGGGTTTAACGGTCACAGCTTACAAAACCCTCACGCAAAAGGCTGGAAGGTTAAAAAAGACGGGGGGCAATTTGACCAATTTACCGGCGCAACCATTACTCCTCGCGCCGTAGTCAAAGGCGTACACCGCGCTTTACAGTATTTTAAAGTGAATAAAGACGCCCTCTTTTCCAACGCAACACCCGTTCCTCGGAGCACCAACAATGGCCGCTGAATACGCAAAAATTTCTCTCGACGGTTTATGGTATAAGAACGTCGCCACAGTCCAAGTCCTCGGCTTGTGTCCCTTGTTAGCAGTCACAGGCTCGGTAGTGAATGCCATGGGCTTAGGGCTTGCCACGATGGGCGTGTTAATCGGCTCTAACTTGGCTGTCTCGCTGATCCGTCAATTCGTCACCGATGCGGTGCGCCTGCCGGTGTTCGTTATGATTATCGCTGCGATCACTACCTGTGTTGAATTTTTAATGCAGGCGTTTACCTTTGAGCTGTACGAGATACTGGGCATCTTTATCCCCCTCATCGTCACCAACTGCTGCATATTGGGTCGCGCAGATGCATTTGCCTCCAAAAACCCCGTGCTGCCTTCGGTCGTCGATGGCTTTATGATGGGCGCAGGCTTTTTAGTCGTGCTGCTTATCCTCGGCGCGTTACGTGAGGTTATTGGTCAAGGCACCTTATTCGCCAACTTCGATTTGCTTTTTGGCGAATCAGCCGCGCATTGGGAAATCAAATTATTTGATCAATTCCCAGGCGTATTGTTTGCGGCMTTRCCACCGGGTGCATTTTTAGGYTTRGGATTAATCATGGCCCTCAAAAATGTCTTCGACGCTAAACTGGAAGCACGTGCCAAAGCACAACAAGCGCCCGTATCCCTGGGCAGCAAGCGAGTGCGTACGACCGGTCATATCACCTAGATCACGTATCACGTAGATCAGGTAGGTCACGGCTAAGCATCACCGACCTACAAATAGGCTTACTCACAGCAACCCAGGCATCAGCTAAAGCGCAGAGTTTTTATGAACGCGGACAAACGCCRACAGATATTTGCGCGCCTAGAGGCCGAGAACCCCAACCCCACCACAGAGCTGGAATACAGCTCTGATTTCGAGCTACTGATCTCTGTGATACTCTCGGCACAAGCCACGGATGTGGGGGTTAATAAAGCCACGGCATTGCTCTATCCGGTGGCGAATACGCCGGAAGCAATCGCAAAACTAGGCTTGGTAGGTTTAAAGACGTACGTMAAGACGATTGGCTTGTACAACACCAAAGCCGCCAACATTATTAAGACCTGCAAGATCCTCATTAAAAAGCACAACTCGCAAGTCCCCGATACCCGTGAGGCTCTCGAAGAGTTGCCGGGCGTGGGTAGAAAAACAGCCAATGTAGTGCTCAACACCGCCTTTGGCCAGCCCGCAATGGCGGTGGACACGCATATTTTCAGAGTCTCTAACCGCACTAAAATCGCACCAGGCAAGACAGTGCTTGAAGTAGAAAAAAAACTGATGAAGTTTGTGCCCAAGGAATTTCTGCTCAATGCCCATCACTGGCTAATATTACACGGTCGTTATACCTGCGTAGCAAGAACCCCTCGCTGCGGCAGCTGTATGATTGAAGACCTGTGTGAATACAAACAAAAAACCGAATAGCCAGCTAACAGCCCTGCCATAACGACCCTGCCATAACGAGCCCTTAAGCGCGCTACCACCGGCGTTATTCGAGGTGGGAAGTTTGACGGTCGTTACTCAATTGCCGCAACTCAATTATAATTTCTTCAGGGTCCATCCTCACCTTATAATCCTCAGCAACATAACGTTTCAAAACCGTACTATCGGTGTCAACCAAATAGGTACAAGGCAATGGAAGCTGCCACTCTTGCGCCTGATCAAGCTCATTAATTTTCAAGCCTAAACTAGCAAACAATTGTTTTTCCTGGCTAGAGAGCGAATAAACCACGCCAAATTTTTCTGCTATTAGATTGCCTTGATCAGCCACGGCAAAAAAATTCTCCTCGCAACAATCACTTTCTATAAGCTCTGGGGCAATAGCAATCAATTTCGCACTGTGCTGCGCTAACTCACCGCATAAACGTTTCCAGGCATCAAATTCGGCTTTACAAAAGGGACACCAAAAGCCTCGAAAAAAGCTCACCACCACCGGCCCGTTTTTTAGCAGCGCATGGAAACCAACCTCACCGTCTTTACGATCAGCAAACCAAAAATCAGGCACGGTCTCACCGACCTGTAAACAACGGTCAACCAAACCACTTTTTCGCAACATAGCAACAGAACGTCGTAATATTGCTAAATTGGTCATCGGCATTTGCTCACAGACCTGACGATTTAATTCAGCAAGTGTATTGGTGAAATCGCTCATATTATTCTGATACCTTTTTGAGGACCGCTTTAAACCCACGCCCAATCTAATCCCGAACTAATCCCGAACTACTCCCAAACCATTCCCAAGCTACGCCGCTATCCGACAGGCTTATGATACCGGCTTATAAGATCTCTCAACAACTACCCAGATCCCGAAAACACGCAGATCCCGAAAACACGCATACCAAACCATACATCAACGTGATTGCGCCGATTACCCGCTAGCGCTTTGATTAACTATCCGAACTCAGTGCGTCACTAGTTTGGGCTTAGCCAGTATAAATACCCTATTTATACTGTTCTGACTTGTAATTTATCCTTAAGGACAGACTATAGGTGCTTAGGGCTCATTCCCTTAGGGCCCCATAATAACGTCATTCACTTCAACCCAAACCAACGTCGGGTTTGACCTCTAGAGGTAATAATGGATCGTCTAGACAGTATGGTCACGTTTGTCCGCGTAGTGGAATTAGGTAGCTTTTCCTCCGTCGCGAAGGAAATGAACACCACACAGCCCACTATTAGCAAACGTATCGCAGAACTAGAATCTTGGCTCGGTGCTAAATTACTCAACCGCAGTACACGCAGTCTACACCTTACTGAAACTGGCGCGGATTACTATGAACGATGCGTTGGGATACTTCACGACGTTGAAGAGGCGGAAACTAGCGCTGGCAACCTTCAGTCGTCTCCCAAAGGCACACTCCGAATCAATACCATGACAGCCTTTGGCCGACTACACATAATCCCCTTACTCAACGATTTCCAACAACAGTACCCCAATATTCAAACTGAAATCATGCTTAACGATCAAGTCATCGACCTAATTCAAGAAGGCGTTGACGTGGCAATTCGAATGGGCGAACTACAAGATTCCAACCTAATGGCTAAAAAAATATGCCAATGCCCTTGGACCATCGTCGCCTCAAAAGAGTATCTAGACACATTCGGCCGCCCAAGCCACCCAAGAGAACTGAAGCAGCATCAGTGTATTATTTATTCAGGCATGGCCAAGTCCAATCACTGGAAATTCCAAGAAAACGGCCAACCACTCACCGTCTCCGTGCAAGGCAACTTTAAAACCAATAACAGTGAGGGCTACCGCGCAGGATTAAGAGCCAATCTAGGCATCGGACGCGCCCCAGGGTGGTTAATAAAGGACCTCGTGGCCTCGGAACAATTAATCCCTATCCTGCAAGACTATTATTCTTTCTCCCACTCTATCTATGCGATTTACCCGCCCGGGCGCCACACTCCCAATAAAGTGCGACGTTTCATTGATTTCTTAGACCAACAATTCCAGGCCGCAGAATGCTTTACTTAATGCGTCCTAGCCCCGACAGATCATCGCCAAGACTTACGCCGCAGCGCTAATCAAGACCTAACAGTGGACGCTAACTCGCGAAGCACGTAGTCCTTAAAATGCACCTGTCTAAAGTTACTGGGGTCTTTACAAAAGGCCTCATCAACGGTCGCGACAATGACCGCTCTTGCCACTTGCTCAAGGCTATAATGCGGCATTAATGGATTATCGACCCGAAACCATAAACTTTTTAGCGCAGCAAAATTTTGCGTCTCTATTGGCTGTTGCTGGGTTTTCTGCAATATGCGGTTTGAGTCAGCAATTAGCTGTAATACCCACTGTTTACTACCAATACTCACGTCTCGGTGCACACTTCGAATGACGTTTCGGCCCACTATGGCGCTCGCACCTAACGGTAAAGAGGCCCCCATCGTGGGCACAAATGCGAATACTGACCCCACAAAAATGCCTGAATCAACGCCAACACCGACCTTAGTGAGGTGCGGTTTTTGTTCTAATAAGCTTATTTCCTGCTGAACTCGCATGGCACAACTAAGCCCCTGGTCCTGATCAGACCCTCCAGCCCATGAATTACTCGCCATTAAAGTACCCGCAAATAAGCTTAGGATTAATGCGTGAACAAATTTCATACCGACCTCCCCTCCAGGATTAGTTAAATACCCGTCAATGAAGGAGATATCACACACTGGCCTCACCTAGCGCCGTGAATATCACCTCCCGTTGGATAGCACTAATAATGGGGCATGTCGGTGTATTCGATAAGACCACCAAAAGGAATAGTATTCATTCCCACAAAGAATAAATCATTACCGCCCCCCCTTGTAAAAGCACGCGTACACAACCCACCGAGGCCACAATATGCCCATATCATCCCCCCCACGTGTTTGAATGCAGACAAACACCACCACAGAATTGCGCGCCTAGCGGCCGAGAACCCCACCACCCCACGCCCTTACCAAGTACCTGACTACATACACATAAGCTCACATCTCTTTACTCTCCTGGTACAGACCTTCAATTCTTCAGCACATAGTATTAATCCCAAGCCGACTAGAACAAAAGGGAATTCATTAATAACTAATTACATGGATAGCCCAAGCCAGAAGAAAGGAAGTAAATACAATGATAATTAGAATCTGCGCACTTATTACTGCAACGTTATTTTCAGCCAGTGTATTAGCTGCTGCCCCCCCTCCTTCAACAGATGAAATCACCGCCCACTCAAGCCAAGTTACTTTATGCGATGTCATCGATTTAATGGACTGCCAATAAGCGCCTGGACAAAAACGATCAAAAAACCTGCGACATAAATCCTGTCAAATTAATACAAATTATTAAAAGGTTGCAGTCAATAAAAATATATTTATATTTTATTGGCTKYNNCYTTTKYTWWWWWWCAWWAMKYYWWYCKTWCRMSSYTYWYYMGSAWYWMWWWTYMMCNTNGAWTTTTYWSARRRWMAMWWMASWYRMNAYTMACYWMNAATMAWRTTWTKMMCTCTTGCGCGACAAAATATTGTCTTAACGCCCCATCAACGTTTAAAAGCCGACTTAGTTTATTTTTTAATAGCTTTTATTTGTTTTCGCTTATACCCTAGCGCCGCTGTAATCCACAGCGAACCCATTAGTTAAAAAATATCCCTTAACTAAACTGATCAAATAAAACCCAAGCCACTTCAAATCAATTGCCTTCCCAGCTGTAAATAAAGGAGCGATCGATGTCAGCGTCGCAAGCAGAAAAATAGATTCTGAAATTTTCCGCACTTTTTTTGCGTCAACAACATCCATTATTAAGTAATGCCAGAAAATCAATTAAATGTTTCGCCAAGCACCCCTCAGCACAGCAAAGAATTTTCTAAAAATCCAGCTGTCAGCCCCACCCTTAGTATTATTATTCCGGCGCTCAACGAAGCAGGAATAATTGATCGTTTATTACAAGATTTGGTTTCAGGGATTACTTCAGACAATATTGACGATGTTGAAATTATTGTCTGCGATAGCCACAGTCAAGATGACACAGCCTACATTGTGGCGCAATTTGCCCAGCTATACCCGAGTGTAGTTTCACTGGTGTTAGCCCCTAAAAGTGGCGTCTCTCTCGCTCGAAATTTAGCCTCACAGCATGCCCAAGGGAAATATTTGGCCTTTCTCGATGCCGACGCACGGATCACCTTGAAGTGCTTGCTCAATGGCGTCGCGGAGATGAAGCAAAGAAACTTAGTTTCAGCCGCGTACAAGTTCAACCCCTCTTCGGATTACTTGCCCGACAAACTCTTAGTCGGACTCTTTAATCTCAGTATTGGCATCGCGCAATATCTCGCCCCAACCGCCCCCGGTGCAGCAGGCTACCTGATCAAAAAAGAAGCGCACGATCAATGTGGCGGATTCAACGAATCCATGCATTTTGGTGAGGATGTAGAGTACCTGCGTCGAGCCAGTGAATACGGCACGTATCGAGTGCTCAACCAAGGACGTATCCAATGGGATATGAGGCGATTTAACGAAGAAGGACGAGTCAACGTAGTCTGGAAGATGCTTTACGGCACCGTGGCTCAAATAAAAAACCCCGCCATTACCGAGCTTCCTTTCGACTATAAAGTGGGGCATTTTGGCAACACAGATCAACAAACACCCAACACCACCCCAACGCCAAAAATTCTAGCACAAAGTTATAAAGTCATTGCGCATACGCCACGGGTAATTCCTGCGGAGATGGCCAGCCCCTTTCACTTTTTAAAACGCCCTCTAGGACAAGTTGATTTCCTAGACCTTATGATCCATCACGGAAGACGCATATCGCCTTACTGCTTAGACGATAAAAGGCGTTGTATGTTATTCATTGAAACGGAAGAAGGCATTGACCTACTCAATGCAGACCCCTTCTTCTATGAAGCTCAAAGAGATCACGCAATACGAATCTATGCCGTGCCATACGGAAGCCTGGGACTATTAGCGGACCTATTAGCCAACCCCCCTTCCCAGCAACACCAGCAGGAACAAGAACAAGAACAGCAACAGCAACAATCCCACCCTACCCACAAGGTAAAACCTGTCTTTTTGCACAGTACTGGGCGCTGCGGATCAACGTTATTAAGTCAGTTAATGGATAGTGTCAAAGGGGTTATATCAATCTCTGAGCCAGACTTCTACAGCCAAGCGATGATACTTTCAAACACCGAGAGCGACCGCGATGAGGAACTCAAACAAGTCCTTAATAGCTGCACCCGATTACTTTCTTATCATCTCAGTTGCACCCATAAAAACTCCACCCTGCACTTAATTAAATTAAGAAGCTGGACGATATTTGGAGCGCGTCTTTTAGAATGGCAGCAACATAAAGCACGGCACTTATTTCTTTACAGACAACCACTGCCTACAATCAACTCGTTCCTGAACGCATACTTTTCCAAAAGACAGTATCAATTTTGGAGGCGCTTTAAATTGGATACCGTCTTATTATCTGTACTCGGAAGTATTCCTTGGACTAGCCAAACATTGGGCGCCACCGTACCGTTATTCAATCACCCAGATTATAGCCGCAACGGCCGACAGGACGCCGCCCAGTATTTCACCCTTCAGTGGTTATCACACATGTCCGCTGCAGAAAAAATAAAGCGCGACCATCCGCAGTTTTTCGCCGAATTTATTCGCTACGAGGAACTAAAGGAAAACCCTAGCGCACTACTCGAGCAAATTATGTCTGAGTTACAAGGCGATAACTATCAATTCTCGAATCCGGATCAGGGCTTAGACGCTATTTTGTCGCGCAATAGCCAGCAAGGCTCACGCATGCAAAGTAAAGGCGAATACTTGCTATCAAAGAAGGATACGAACCATATCAACGCGCTTCTAGCCAGGACACAATCCAGCACTTTATCTTGAACATGGGCAGCATTGCCCTTATAGTCGAAACGTTTTCCAGCGCTGAAGCGAGGCAAATTGGTGTGGTCCAAACCTGTTTCGCTTCTATAAGCCATCAATAAGACAGCTGCACCTAATCTTGCTTGCCTGCGAGAGTGGTAAGTCCTGTGTTTTCTGAGACTTATATAGAGACATAACGTTCAAGAATAAAATAATCGGCGCTACAAGGTGGCGCTACAGGACGCTACAAATAAAGCCCACGGCAACACTGCTAACCCTTGAGTTAAGCCCCTAACCTAGCTAACGGGCCGTTGACCGTGCGATCCCTAATTAATCTGCTTGAGAATGATTTTTGTTAAATTTTAATGACCCTGAAATCCGTATGCGAAATATCTTACGGATAATTCGCATTGTTGCACTCATCGTAGTCTTTGGGTTATTACTCAATGCAGCCGAATACCTCGACCTAGACAACCTAATGAGTCGCGACGGACTCGCTCAACTGGTCGCCATGATGCAATCATGGGGAAGCGCCTGGGGTGTTCTCGGTGCCTTTGCAATCATTCTGTTTGCGACCTTCACGGTATTAATCAACATCCCCACGGTCATTGTCTTAGCCGCAGTCGCCATCGTCTACAACCCTATGATCACGTTTCTTATTGGCATTACCTACTGGGCGTTGTCTTGTTTTCTGCTGTATCTGATCGGTCATAACTTAGGGCAAAAACTAGTGTCGTCTATGCTTGAGGCTCTGCCTAAAAAGGCCCATCAATTATTCGCCCACAATGGCTTCAGAACTATTCTTTACATGCGTCTAGCCATGTTCGCATTCCCACCCACCAACTGGGTGTTAGCGGCACTACCGGTCACCGCACGCGAGTACATTACTGCCTCAGTGCTTGGCGGCATCCCACATATTATCGTATGGAGCACGCTCGGGCCTCGAGTCATAGATAAGTTTATTTCAGGAGAAGCAGGCTGGTGGTACTCCCCTGAAATCCTGTTTATATCCACGTATGGATTGATCATGCCGGTTATTGTCAGTTTCTTTATGCCCGCAGAGAARCAACCCAGTGAAGCCGCCTCCGACAATTAAGCACTGCGCTTTTGACCCACGTCTTCTTTGGTTAATGCTAATTATTTAGTTTCCGCTTTACCTTCAACTTCATTCGATTGAAACAAAGGCTACCTCTGCCTATATCAAAACTCAGTTTGAGCACCGCCGTATTAAAAGCACGCCCGTAAAATCATCGTATCCGAAAACCAAACACCTACATCTACACGCACACCGACACGCACACCTACACCTACACCTACACCTACACCTACACCTACATCTACACGCACACCGACACCGACACACTTAATCGACCCATAGAATTCTAATTCGCGACAAGTCTAGGAAATACATTCATGAACCACGCCTACCCTCATCTACGAAAATTTGAAGGCATCGCCAGTACGGCTCTCACTCACTGGCAAAACATGCCGTTGAACGGCGCCTACATCGTCGAAAACATTTTAGAAAACTCACCATCAACGGGCACGCAAAGTGTAATGCTTTGCTCAGGTGGCTTTGATCCTCACCGCGGTAGTTACAGCGAAAAAACTATTCGAGGTATTTTGGCTAATCCGAACATAAGCAAAGTCTATGAAGCGCATTTTTTTTACCAGCAAAAACCGGGGCAACTAGACCCAGCCACTTACACGGCCGATCTATCCCTTATCTACCAAACCAAGAACGCCCCCATCATGATTGGCATGAGCGCCAGCTCGTGGCTACTCTGCGCAGCGATGTTTGACGCTAGCCAGGTAACTGAAAAAACAGACTCTCCCAAAACGCTTTTGATCGGCGCCATCGCACCCGACCATATGTCTTTAATGGGAAGAATGCTGCAACCTTATTATCAACGAAAATCCATGCAAGCAAAGATCGCTCACCATTGCGGCCATTCATTTACCACCCAAWATGGAAACGCCATCTTTAGCTGGTGGGATACTCGCCCACCTTTAAGTAGCGCCATTAAAAAAAACCAAGGGCAATTGATTGCGCCCAATTTTGGCACTCAAATGGATCTATTGTTTTTCAATATTGACACCTGCTCGTCCAAAGGTAGAAAACTATTCAAGACATTTTTCGGCGCTAACACGGCAGCACAAAAAATCCCGAAACAACATCGTTCCTTGTTAGACATTCCTGAGGTGGATCGTTTTCTTGCACAATACTGCGCAGCCGCTTAAGGCATTGTGCTCAGTGTTTGAAATACATTGCAACACAAGCACATTACAACAGCAGACCAAACAGAGCATTCAGAATCATGCCTAATACTGATTGGTAAACAGCGTGTGCGATAGAAAACATTCTATCGCACGCTCTGCCAATCTTGACCGAAGCACCGACAAGCTACAGCACTCAAACACGGCTAATGTTGCAGTTCAGAGAATAATAAATAGGGCAGCACGTCGCCTTTACTGACCGTAGTACCCGCTTCAATGACGGCAAAGCCATTCGCCCAACACGCTGACGACAACATGCCCGAACCTTGATTTGGGAAAACACGTATGACGCTATTTCCATCTTCACCCAGCACTAATTTCGCCCTTAAGTATTCCTTTCGATTACCCGCTTTTTTAGTTTCAAAATCAGCAACCGCCTGGCAATAAGTAGGCTCATACTCTTTGGCGCCCATCATTTTTAATAAATACGGCCGAACGATAAGGCAAAATGTCACCAGTACCGCCGCAGGGTTACCGGGCAAGCCGAAGAAAGGCACTTTCTTACCGTCGCGATCTAGCTCACCGTACGCCAAAGGTTTACCGGGTTTAATGGCCATACGCCACAATTCCAAGTGCCCCATTGATTCAATCACATTCACCACGTGATCTTCCTCACCGACCGACACGCCCCCGCTACTAATAATGCAATCGCAGGACTCCGACAACTCACTCACCACCCGACGCACCGCATCCGGGTCGTCCTCAACAGTACGCGCGTCCACTAAAGTGACTCCCATGCTGTTTAGCAAGGCCACCAAAGTAGATCGATTGGAATTATAAATTTGCCCAGGACTTAGCGGCAACCCGGGATTAACCAGCTCATCACCCGTCGACAACACGGCCACTCGAAGCGGCTTAAAGAGCGGAATCTCTGCCACCCCCACTGACGCAAGTAAACCGATTTCCTGAGGTCGTAGACGCGTGCCTTGACTCAACACCACGCTATTATTTTGAATGTCCTCACCACGATCACGTATATTCTGTCTAACACTGACTTGCTCAGGCAGCACTACAAAATCGCCATCACGATCGCATTGCTCCTGCATCACCACACAATCGGCATGTTCCGGTATCGGCGCACCGGTAAAAATTCGCGCTACTTGGCCTTCCAAAACGGGCTTACCCACTGAACCCGCGGGTATACGTTGAGTCACTTCTAAGCGTCTGTTGCCGCCAGCAATATCTTGGCTGCGAAAAGCGTAGCCATCCATTGCGGAGTTATCCGCTGGTGGCACATCACAGCACGCCACTTGATCCTCTGCCAGAATTCGCCCTAAAGCAGATTCTAACTTGAGTGTTTCTATGGCTTGCTGAGGCACCGCGAGCTGAAGTATCTTATCGAGCGCTTCATTCACAGGCGTAAGCGCAGGTAAGTTAGTTTTTTTCATTGAAAGCGCTGCCTATTTAGGAAGGTTTAGTTTCAGATCACCCACGAAATTACACGGTCGCGTTTGATTGTTAATCTGCGCTTCAATGATTTGATCCCAAGCAGTCGCGCAGGCGTTATTCGAGCCTGGCATACAGAATATAAGACTGTTATTGGCCATGCCCGCAATCGCACGAGACTGGATAGTAGAGGTGCCGATATCCTGGAAAGACACCTGACGAAACAGCTCACCAAAGCCGTTAATCTCTTTGTCTAATAAAGGCGTCACCGCCTCGGGCGTATTATCACGACGGGTAAATCCGGTGCCACCGGTCATTAGGATCACTTGCACGGCATCACTGGCGACTAATCGGCTCACCACGGCCCTAATTTGATAGATGTCATCCACCACAATCACTCGCTCAGCGAGCTTATGCCCCGCAGCCTCCAAACGGTCCGCCAACAACTGCCCCGAAGTATCATTGTCTTCAGTGCGCGTATCAGACACAGTCACGACCGCGCAATTCAATGGAAGGAACGCTTTAGGCGCCTTATCATGGGCCATTCGATATACCACCTTTTAATTAACAAAAAACTTAGGGCAAGGCCCTTAATTAACAGAACTCAGGGCGAGGCCCTCAGAAAAGCCGATTATACCTGAGTGCGCGACTTAAACTGAATCCAGTCTAAGTCGATATAGATAACCACTCCCTAGGCCATGGACTCTCTCGCCACGTACCGGCATAATTCGGCGCCGTAGCCCCGTAATTGATGATCCAGCAAACCCTCCAGCGTCAGTACATCAGGCTAGATTAATTGAATTCTAACGGTAAGCCACTTTAGGGTAGACTATCCTAACTCAGTTACAGGGCGTTGCGCCTTGCATACTGGGCTTCGACGCAGCCAATAACGCTCCGTTCAGATCGCACCCGATGGGTATCGATCAAGGCAATTCCATGCACGCACTAAGAAATAGTAAAGGCTTCCGGTGACCAAAACTAAAACAGACCAGCTGTTTGCAACGCCTACCAAAGACATCGCCGACTTCGTCTTCGATCAATCCGTGGTGGATGTGTTCCCTGACATGATTAATCGCTCGGTTCCAGGCTACGGCACGATCATCAATACCATTGGTTTACTGGCCCAACAGTACATTCAAGCGGACAGCCACGCTTACGATTTAGGTTGTTCATTAGGCGCAGGAAGCCTTGCGATGGCGCAAGGTGCCAACACAGAGCAGTTCCATATTTTCGGCGTAGATAACTCCCAAGCCATGGTCGAGCGCGGCAATGCCATGATGCAACAATCCGCCTTTGGGAAGTTCATTACTATTCAACAAGGCGACCTGTGTACGCAAACCATTGAAAATGCCAGCATGGTGGTGTTGAATTTCACATTACAGTTCATATCCCCCTCAAAACGCCTTGGGGTATTGGAAAATATTTACGCGGGAATGCGCCCAGGCGCTGCGTTAGTATTGTCCGAAAAGATCTGTTTTGATGATCCCCTGTCTCAACAAACCAATGTAATGCTGCATCATCAATTCAAGCAATCCAATGGCTACAGTGCGCTAGAAATCAGCCAAAAAAGAACCGCCTTGGAAAATGTGCTGGAGCCTGAAACCCTTGACTGCCATTTTCAACGCATACACCAAGCGGGCTTTCAACACTGTAATGCCTGGTTCCAGTGCTTTAACTTTGCGTCGATCATCGCCATTAAATAAACCGCCAATGAATTAGTCCCCGCCAATGAATAATCCTTCGTCGAAAAATAGTCCCTCAATGCTGAACCACTACCAGGCTTTATTCGAGTTATTATCCGAATCCACTCGCCTAAAGGCATGGCTGCCAGAATTCCAGGAACTCATTGAGCCCAAGTTAAGCGCGCAAGGACACGGAGATTTTGATCGCTGGTCCACCGCCTTGAACCAGCTACCCCACATCGACCATGACCGCCGGCACCTAGACCTACCACTAAATCCAAACCTACCACTAAACCCACACCGACAACTAAACCAAGACCGAGTGGGTGCCTCACCGGTAACGCCTTTATCAACCGACCAACAGCAATCTCTACAAGACACCCTCATGTCGATGATTCCTTGGCGCAAAGGACCCTTTGAACTGCATGGCGTTCATATCGATACCGAATGGCGCTCGGACTTCAAATGGCAACGCTTGCAAGACCATATCAGCCCCTTGGAAGGCCGACGTGTACTTGATGTAGGCTGCGGCAATGGTTATCACTGCTGGCGCATGCTCGGTGCTGGCGCCCGCATGGTGTTAGGGATTGATCCCTCCGTGTTATCGGTCATGCAATTCCACGCGATTAAGCACTTTATGGGGCCTGCCCCAGTATTCGTCGCCCCGTTACGTATGGAACAGTTTTGCACCAACAGCCGTTACTTCGACAGCGTCTTTTCCATGGGCGTGCTCTACCACCGAAAAGCACCTCTGGACCATTTGGTTGAATTAAAAAACAGTCTTAAATCCGGGGGCGAATTAATCTTAGAAACCTTGGTCATCGACGGTGACGAAAACTCCGTCATGGTGCCCGAAGGCCGATATGCACGAATGAACAACGTTTGGTATATCCCCTCCCCCTTGGCGTTGGAGAAATGGTTGCGCCGATCGGGCTTTAAAAATATTCGTACCGTGGATATCAATACCACTCAACTCACCGAACAACGCAGCACTGACTGGATGCCCTTCAACTCGCTCAAAGACTTCTTGGACCCCCACGACATTCAGCTCACCCACGAAGGGCTGCCAGCCCCTACCCGTGCCATCACTATCGCCGAAGCACCGTAACGCGACCATTAAATAATTAGACCTGACGCCACCTGACAACCCAGTCAGGTTTCAAGCCCAGTCAACATTCTCGCGACGCTCTACCCCCTCGCGCCCTTTGCCTGACTGCGGGCCGCCTTCCCAAAACCGCCACACAAAGCCTCTAAGCCTTTCATTATTATAATAATTACTGCGTGCGATTCGCTGGAACAGCTTGAAATCACACCAAAGAATACGCCTCAGCTGCACGCCTTACCTAGTTTCCTTACCTATACTTCTTACTTAGTTTCTTTACCTACACGCCCACTGATACGACMCACATAAATTAAAGCCARMKCACMCAAAYTAANGWCAMCKYACAMRMWKKRWMRCCNNAAYTSRSYMWMRMTARGNMACMWWWCAWGCWRSKTCACCTTAATTGGGTATCGATAGGAACAAATCATGCAACTCGACGACCTGCTGCGCATTAYGGTAGAAAAAGATGGCTCCGACCTTTTCCTCACCACGGGCGCGCCACCGAGTGCCAAATTTAATGGCAAGCTCACCCCTATCGCCAGTAAATCCATGTCCGCCGAGGATGTAAAAGCATTCGCATTACAAATCATGTCCAAAGAACAACAACAAGAGTTTGAGGACAAACCCGAAATGAACATGGCCATCGCCGACCCCGATATCGGCCGATTCAGGGTCAATATATTCAAACAACGTAACAACTATTCACTGGTCATTCGCGTTATCAAAACCGAAATCCCCACAGTAGAGGAATTAGGGTTACCCGATGTACTGACTAAATTAATTATGCAAAAAAGAGGACTGGTATTATTTGTCGGAGGCACCGGATCAGGGAAATCCACGTCATTAGCCGCGCTAATTAACTACCGAAACATCAATAGCAGTGGCCATATTATTACCATTGAGGACCCCATAGAGTTTGTCCACCCCAATAAAAAATCCATCATTAATCAAAGAGAGGTGGGGGTCGACACGCTCTCCTACCAAGACGCCTTAGAAAACACCTTGCGTCAAGCGCCTGACGTCATTCTCATTGGCGAAATTCGCAGCCAAGAGACCATGGAGCACGCCATTGCCTTTGCTGAGACAGGCCATCTTTGCCTTTCGACCTTGCACGCCAACAATGCCAACCAAGCCATCGATCGCATCATTAACTTCTTCCCCGAAGAACGTCACAAGCAACTTCATCTGGATTTATCGCTTAACTTAAGAGGCTTCGTGTCCCAACGACTGGTGCCCACCGTCAAGGGCGCAAGAGCAGCGGCCATAGAAATATTATTAGGCACCCCGCTTATATGCGAGCTGATTAAAAGAGGGGAAATCAGCAACATCAAAGAGGTCATGGAGAAATCCCAAAGCTTAGGCATGCAGACCTTCGATGGCGCACTCTACAAGCTCTACCAAGACGGCGTTATTACCGCTGAAGAAGCGCTTAAAAACGCCGAYTCAMGRAACAACCTGAAACTTAAAATGACCTTAGAAAAAAGAAARGCCCCCCAAGCAGCCTCACCCCAAGGCGCCTCAGGGAAAGAAGGTGAAAAACAAGACGAGCAATATTCACCGGGCATGTCAGAACTGTCTCTCGAGCCGATTAATGACACCAAGAATGACGAAGAAGGGGACGAACAAAAAGCGGGGTAAAATCCTGCGTGCAAATTTATGATCGAAAAATAAATATCAATTAACCATTAACCATTAACCATTAACCATTAACCAATAACCAATAACCAATAACCAATAACCAATAAAAAAAGGCGGGTAAAAATTTTACACCGCCTCTCTTAAAACCGCTTGTTCACGATTGATAAGCGGTATTCTACTACCGCTATAACAGCTCGCAGCCCTATTTAGGCTGCATGCGAATACCCGCGTCCAGTCGAATACACTCTCCGTTTAAATAGGAGTTTTCGACGATGTGCACCGCTAAACCGGCGTATTCAACCGCCACGCCCAAACGATGAGGAAACTGAGTCATATCAATTAAAGGCTGTTTGGTTTTATCAGGCGCCATCGACATCATCGGAGTTTCAAAAATACCCGGCGCAATAGTCATCACCCGAATACCAAACCCTCTCAAGTCCCGAGCGATGGGCAGCGTCATACCCACTACGCCGGCCTTGCTTGCGCTATAGGCTGCCTGACCTATCTGACCATCATAAGCCGCTACCGAGGCCGTATTAATAATCACTCCTCGCTCGCCATCGGCGGTCACGGGCTCATTTTCGGCCATGCATTCGGCACACTGGCGCAATACATCAAAAGTGCCCATTAAATTGATTTCCAGCACTTTTGAAAAAATAGCCATATCGAGCGGGCCCTTTCGCCCTACTGTTCGACCGGCCATGCCAATGCCTGCGCAATTGACCAATACATGAATACCACCAAACTGCGCTACGACTTCGCCTATTCCTTGCTTAATCGCACCGCTATCAGTCACATCAACATTGACGGCAATAACATCCCCTTTCAATTCCGAGACGAGTTGCTGAGCTCGATCCCAGTCTCGATCAAAAATAGCCACCTTGGCGCCTTTTTCTACCGCGGCCTCAACAGTGGCCTGACCCAAGCCAGAAGCTCCTCCTGTGACGATTACCACTTTGTTCAATAAATCCATCTTGCCATCCTTTATAGGTAGTAAATACAAATGTTGAACCAATAAAAATCTTTACGATACGGCACGATTACCCTAACAAAATAAGTTCGCTAAAGTAATCTGCTTGCATGACTGGGCGGCAAAGGAAACCTTATTTTAGTAACTAGTTGTAATTTTAGGCCTAAATTCACAATCAGACCGATCACTTGAAAAAAGCAACGTTTCATATTTTGAACTTTGACCTGTATCAAAGTAGTTAAGTTAAATCCGACATAGTCTGGTAAAGCTTGTTCAATACGGAGCTGTATGGACCACAACAAGCCAATAAAAGTAACCGCATTAAAGGAAGGCCTTATGAAGAAAGATTTACAAATTATTTGTCGTAACATTCCACATTCCAACTCTCTTACCAACACCATTGAGCAGAAAGTCAGCAAGCTCGAACAATTTTACAGTAACATCACCAGCTGCCGAGTGGTCCTCGAAGCCCCCCATAAGAGCAAGCACAAAGGCCTACAATTCAGAACCACCGTTGAAGTCACTTTTCCAGATACTGACATGGTAGTGAACCACTCAGAGCATGATGACATCTACGTCGCCACGCGAAACGCGTTTGCCACCACTCAACGTCAACTTTCATCCAGTTTAGATCGACGTCGCTCAATACAACGACATGCTTTCTAGCGGATCAAAAAATTAAGCTCAATGATTTTCATGCAACATTCGGGGTATTCTAGGTCCTTGCTTCAACTGCCCTAAACAGCATTACACTTTGCTGATAGCCTAGGGTTAGCGCTATAGTTGAAGCACKRGTTAAAACAACCGTTGCCCCTAATGTTGCCGAGCTATGATTAACAGCCCCATTCGCTTTAACAGACCAATCCCCCTATTGGGATTGCGTAGTCGCTTACTCTATTGCCAACGCCTGTATTTCAAACTGACCAGCTCGCTACTGATAAGTTCGCTACTCACCAGCGCTTTACTCACCAGCGTTTTACTAATAAGCCCWCCRGCCCTTGCCATTGATCCSCCTTCACTCACCCTAGTGCGGGCTTTACAGATTAATTATGAGAGCAAAACCCAACCGTCTGGATTAACATTTTGCCGTGGCAAATTACTGACCGTGTCAGATAAGCATGACTCAGTCATTTTCGAGATTAAATTAAAATCAAAAACTGCCCAACTGATTCCTTACATTGAACTCAACGCGATCCCCAATGCACCGAATAACGGGCTATCAACGTCAGTCAAAGCGCGGCAGGCGTTGGACGAACAAGTATTTGGCAGAAAGCACGACTGGGAGGGTATTTCTTGCGATGCGGAAAACAACCTCTATTTATTAAGCGAAGCCCATGTCGCGGTTGCAAAAATTAATGCTAAAAACCAACTCAGCTGGTTAAGTATCGATTTTCACACACCGGGAAGCGCTGAATCCCTTTTCACGGTTTACAATGGCTATTTAGAAGGGATTACCTGGACCCACGATAACCGCTTCGTTGTTGCAGCAGAGCGACAAGAACGCGGTTTAATGTCAGTCCATAAGAAAAACTCACAATGGAAAGTCGATCAAACGACCGCAATCCCTTCGTCTACCCTTGAGATCGCTCAACAACGAAGTAAAGATTTCGCGGGCATAGACTTCGAAAAAAACTGGCTATTTACACTCGAACGTAACTTGTTCGCCATTTGTAGACGAAGCCTAAAGGACTTTTCAGAGCAGTTTTGTTGGTCTTATAAGGATTCGGAACTGGATAATCAATACCGATACTTAGATGCCGAGTTTGGTACGGCCGAAGGGATTGCCCATGATAAAGGCTACATTTACGTCATATTAGACAATAATGAAAAGCTCCGAGCATCGAACCATACCGATGCCCCCTTATTATTTATTTTCAAAAAACCCAATAACTGGCTACATCCTCGCCTGTAAGACTCCGGCACCTAAAATGCGCCCGCAGAAGATCGAAGCGATGAAGCTAGATGACAAGAAAAAACCAGAGAACAAGAAAGAAACAAAAATTCAGAAAATAAAACCCGAGTCATAGGGATTAAACAGTAGCACTTACTCCCTATTGCAATGCCTCTTTAACGCCCACGTTAAATCGAAATTGACTTGGGTTTTTAAGCGGGCGTCCTAAATGAAAGCCTTGTACTAGGGGCACGCCCATGTCGACAACGATCTCATAATCAGACTCTGACTCCACACCCTCAGCAATAATCTGGCAATCGAGCTTGGCGGCTAAACCTTGAATCATATCAATGAAGATTCTCTTTTCAGGCTCCCGTCGAAGCTCCTGGACAAAGTGTTGGTCCAGCTTGACATAATCTGGGGCGATTTCAGACCATAACCGCAAACCAGAATACCCCGCACCCAAATCATCAATGGCTATTTTAACGCCGAGATCCCGGCATTGATCAATAACTGTACGCAGCTGCTGGTAATCTTTAACTGGGTAATGTTCAGTAATTTCCACAACAACACGATCCGGAGATAAGCGTTGCTCTTCCATATAACGGACCAAGCCTAACAACCCAGACGGGGTTTGCGTAATGCTTTGCGGGGAGAAGTTAATGAACAGTTTGGAATCGAGGGACTGCTGTTTAAAACGCTCAATAGCAAGCTGACTAGTCAGCTCATTCATGGCCTCAAGGTAGCCTTGATCTGCAGCACGACTAAACAAGTCTTCTGCACCATAAAACGGGCTGTGCTCAGGGCCTCGAGCCAATGCCTCGAACCCATAAACACTCGAATCTTTCACCGAGACAATCGGTTGAAATAGTGTCAATACTTGCTTTTTTTGGACGATGTCTCTCACATCTACCGGAGAGCTTACTTTTTCGGACATGATTTCCACTGCTTTAAGGCAATTATCAAAAAATTCTCATTTTTTTGTGGTACAAACGCTTACGACACCAATATAAAATACCAAACTTATTATTTTTATTATTAGCTCTACCTTAACGTAACGCGGTCCTCTGAATCTATGGCTAAAACGACACGCTTTGGCCAATCATTCGAAGCAACCCGCAAGCGACAATATACCGTATGTTGCTGCATTAATCCTAATTGCATTTTTAGCAATCAGATCAAATCTGAATCAATAGACAGCATGGAATGATAAAAATTCCATCACTAAGCTGATTAATCAAATGAATAACTACAAGGTGAGCAGGAGAACCTTAATATAAAACAACAAAGTAGCTCACTGGAACAGCCCAACCTAGCGCGATTAACGAGCCGAAGCCATTCAACGCGGACCAAGCTCACAACTATTCAATCAGGTCCCTATAAGATAAGCAGCCACTTCAATAAAAGAATTAATAAACATGGCAAACCGGCCAAAACTCTGGTGCAACGAACAAACAGAAGGCAATAAACGCGCGTTACCAATCAACGGCCAATTCGTTAAAATCTAGCCTATAACGCAAAAAATGAAAGCTAAMGCCCTGAATTAGCCCACAATACTTTTTCCCTCACTGATAACRGGCTATCCACGTGTTGGAAAAACCCAGAAAAATCAAACTGGACGGTASGCTAGCTAGCATAAAAACCGTCTCACCAACCGCTTCAAGGCAACACAAAGCCCWGYAAATCTRCTGTCAGACTGCCGTYAAGAATTAGTTTTTRGAYCTACTTTTTGATAAGCTTGCGCGACTTACATTCACGTCAACACCCCACAAACTGGTACCCAATGGACAGCTCTAAAACCCCTTGTATAGGCATATGCTCAACAGTATTCGGCGATGACATCTGTCGAGGCTGCAAGCGCTACGCTCATGAGGTTATTCGTTGGAATCAATTTGGCCAACCCGAAAAAAAAANTCGTTTGGCATCGCCTTGAAAAGCTACAACTACAAGTCGTGAAAGACAAAATCCGCATTGAAAACTTCACCTTACTCAAGCGCCAATTAACTCACCACAACATTCGCTTTAACCCGCAGCTAAATCCTTTTTGCTGGGTATTCAATCTCTTAGAGCAGAAGAAGTCCACATTAACGAGTGCCGCCGAATTGGGCCTGGAAATAAGATCCCCCTATGCACATCTCAGCCTGCAACAGCTTTTTGATCAGTTAAACAGTACCTTATACAAGCTTTCTGTGGCGCACTTTGACTTAAGTCAAACTCGGCATCTCGCGTCACCGGCAATAAACCTAAAAGAAACCGTTTAACGCCCGTGACTGCACTCATAGAGTGCGGATTGCCCTTCAAGCCAACACGCCCGCTATAAAATCAATTGCCGAATATCCGTTAGAATATTCACAATATAGCGCGTAAACAAAGCTGCAGCAGCGCCATCGATAACCCGATGATCGTAGGAAAGCGATAACGGCAGCATTAACTTAGGCTCAAACTTCTCGCCATCCCAACGAGGCATTATTTGAGACCGAGACACCCCTAATATAGACACTTCGGGCCAGTTCACTATTGGGGTAAAGCTCGTGCCACCAATCCCGCCCAATGAAGAAATACTAAAGCATCCACCCTGCATGTCTTGGGGAGACAACTTTCGCTCTTTGGCCCGCCTTGCTAAGTCCTGGATTTCCAAGGCCACATCTAACAAACCTTTCTTATCGACATCTTTAATCACCGGCACAAGAAGCCCTCTTGGGGTATCCACAGCGACGCCAATATTATAATACTGCTTGCGCACTAGCACGGTACCATCATCATTAAGCGAGGCATTAAAATCTGGAAAGGCTTTAAGGGCCGCGCATGAAGCCTTCACCAAAAAAGCCATCACGGTTAATTTGGTATTKGTATGCTTTAAGGTTTCTTTTTGCTGTAAACGAAACGCTTCTAGTTCAGAAATATCGGCTTCGTCAAACTGGGTCACCTGTGGCACGTTTTGCCAACTGCGCAATAAGGCTTGGGCGCTCACTCGCTGGATTTTGGTGCGAGGCACTTCTTCTACGTCGCCAAATTTTGAAAAATCCACTTTCGGCAACGGTAACACCCCGGCCGCAGGGGCAGCTCCCGCCCCTGCATTGGATTGAGGCTGCAATCCTTTTTTTACGAAGTCATACAAGTCTTGCTTGATAATTCGAGCCCGTGGTCCTGTGCCCTGAATCAGATCAAGTTGAACGCCCAGATCTCTCGCGAGCAATCGAACCGCTGGCCCAGCATGAGCTCGAACGGCTCCCATTGAGCCCGATTGATCTTTCGCGGGCACACTGTCGACGTTAAGACTGGAATCTTTGCTGGCTTGTTGAGCCTCTTTCTGTGGCACCAATGATTCTGTCTTGGCCTGATTAGCACTATCAGAGGCACTGCTGCCACCCGCGTTAGCCGGTGCCTCTACCTCTGTGCTGGCCTGATGACTCGCCAATGCCTCCAAGCTTTCTACCGCCAAGGTTAAAATAGGGCTGCCTTGGGATACTTTATCGCCTACCGCAATGGATATCGCGTCCACCACGCCATCGCTTGGGCAAGGCACTTCAATGGTCGCCTTATCCGACTCCAGAACGATCAAACTATCTTCCTTACTGACCGATTCCCCCACTGAGACGGAGATTTCAATCACATCCACCTCACCGTCCTCACCAAAATCAGGTACACAAATCACGCTATTGGGCACAACGTTCTCCTAACCATATTCCCAAATTCATCGATCACTCACTCCACAAAACCACCCACCATTGCCTTTAATGACTCGCAGGGTCAGGTTTCTCAGGATCAATATTAAATTCCTGAATCGCAGATGTAACCACCGAAGACTCAATTTTATCTTGATCTGCCAGCGCTTTAAGGGCTGCCACCACGACAAAATAACGATCCACCTCAAAGAAATGCCGCAACTTTTCACGACTATCACTGCGTCCATATCCATCCGTGCCTAAACAGGTAAAGTGCTTACGAATAAACGGTCGAATCTGATCCCCATGACTACGTACATAGTCAGTCGCAACCACCACGGGGCCTTTGGAATGATTCAAACACTGATCTAAGTAAGACGCTTTGGCGGTTTCTTCAGGGTGAAGCATATTCCAGCGCTGTACCGCAGTACTTTCCTTTCTTAGCTGCACGAAACTAGTCACACTCCAAACATCCGCAGAAATATTATATTTGTCAGCAAGAATTTCCTCTGCTGCCAGCACCTCACGAAGAATCGCACCACTGCCCAACAACTGCACATGCAATGCTTCATCCTTAGTATCATCCGGACCTTTGAGACGATACATGCCTTTCACAATGCCCTCTTTAGCACCATCGGGCATAGGCGGGTGGACATAGTTTTCGTTTAAGGTGGTGATGTAATAGAAAACGTTCTCCCCCTCCTGCCACATACGCCGCAGCCCGTCTTGCACAATCACGGCCARCTCGTARGCRTARGTYGGGTCGTAACAAATACAGTTGGGAATCGTACCTGCCAACACGTGACTATGACCGTCTTGGTGCTGCAAGCCTTCGCCATTCAACGTAGTTCTTCCCGAGGTCGCACCAATCAGAAAGCCCCGCGCCTGCAAGTCTCCTGCGGCCCAAGCCAAGTCGCCAATACGTTGAAAGCCAAACATCGAGTAAAAGATATAACAAGGAATCATCGGGCAATCATGATTGGCATAAGACGTCGCTGCCGCCATCCACGCTGAAAAAGCCCCCGCTTCATTGATACCTTCTTCCAGAATACGGCCTTTTTTATCTTCGCGATAAAACATTACCTGGCTAGCATCTTCAGGCTCATACAATTGGCCTTCGGTGGAATAAATCCCCAGCTGCCTAAACATGCCCTCCATACCAAAAGTACGCGCTTCATCTGGCACGATAGGCACCACGCGATCGCCGATCTTTTTATCTTTAGTTAACACCGATAATATTCGAACCATTGACATTGTGGTGGATATTTCTCGCTCCCCAGAACCCTCTAGATGAGTTTGAAACACGTCAAGTGAAGGAATCTCCAGATGAGGTTTAACATCATTGCGTGCCGGTAGGAAACCACCCAGTGCCTGTCTTTTTTCCAGCATATAACGCATTTCTGGACTGTCTTCCTTGGGCTTGTAAAAAGGCAGCGTTTCTAACTCATCATCACTGAAAGGCATATTGTAACGATCGCGAAAACTTTTCAGACTCTCCATCTCGAGCTTTTTAATGGAGTGAGTTTTGTTCGACGCTTCGCCTTCGCCTAAACCATAGCCTTTGACTGTCTTGGCCAAAATAACCGTCGGTTTACCATTGGATTGAACCGCCTGCTGATACGCGGCGTAGACCTTATAAGGATCGTGCCCGCCTCGATTGAGACGAAAGATTTCATCGTTTGAAAGGTGTTCCACCAACTTGAGTAATTCAGGGTATTTGCCAAAGAATTTCTCGCGCGTGTAAGCACCGCCTTTATTTTTGTAGGTCTGGTACTCACCGTCCACCACCTCTTCCATGCGTTTGCGCAGCAAGCCTGTCTTATCTTGTTCAAGTAAAGGGTCCCACAAACGCCCCCAGACCACTTTAATCACGTTCCAGCCTGCGCCACGAAATACGCCTTCAAGCTCCTGAATAATTTTCCCGTTGCCCCTTACCGGGCCATCCAAACGTTGTAAATTACAGTTCACCACAAAAATTAAATTATCGAGYTTCTCCCTCCCCGCCAACGAAATAGCGCCTAGGGATTCSGGTTCATCCATTTCCCCATCGCCTAAAAAGGCCCACACTTTGCGGTCCTCGGCCTCAATCAACTCGCGACTATGCAAGTACTTCATGACATGGGTTTGATAAATCGCTTGGATAGGCCCGAGCCCCATGGACACCGTAGGGAATTGCCAAAATTCGGGCATTAACCAAGGATGCGGGTAGGAAGACAAGCCTTCGCCATCCACTTCCCGACGAAAGTTATTCAATTGCTTCTCAGTTAATCGGCCTTCCAAAAACGCACGCGCATAAATTCCTGGCGCCGAATGGCCTTGGATGTACAGTAAGTCACCGCCAAAATCACCGTGGGGGGCGCGGAAAAAGTGATTAAACCCTACGTCATACAATGTCGCCGAAGAGGCAAAACTAGCCAAATGACCGCCTAGATCATCATCGCCTTGATTGGCACGAATCACCATCGCCAGTGCGTTCCAGCGAATTAACGAACGAATACGCCGCTCCATAAATAAATCACCGGGTAACGGTGGCTCATCCTTGGGTGCAATGGTATTCACATAAGGCGTGGTAATTCTCGAAAAGGAAATTCCAGATTCGTGGGCCGTGTCCAGTAAACGCTTTAAAAGATACCGAGCCCGATCCACACCCTCAGTTCGAATAACCGACTCCAAGGCATCAAGCCATTCATCCGTTTCATCTCGGTCTTCATCTTCAAAATATTGTTCGCTAATCATATCAACGCCTTTTTTGCAGCCCCCTAGCAGCCTCTTATAGGCTCAGCTATTCCATTTAGGCTCAGCTATCCTTGAATGCCCTCAACCGGCACTTAAAATCCTATTAGTACTCCGCCCTAATCAGAGACCTCTTGGGCGATTCAATTCAAACCAATCTCAATCTCAATCTCAATCTCAATTTAAATTTAAATTAAAAAATTACCGATCGCTCGATTAACAATACTTCAATTATTTCCTTTGCCGCCTCTATCAGTATAGGCCGCTACCCACCCAATGCTATTGATATTACGGTGAAAAATGCACAYCTAACCWMMCCMCYRDCYAWTWCCNNGCWRRTMCCNAASCNMMMYACCANKCMAATACYAAGCAAATACYAAGCAAATACYAAGCAAATAMMAGGTGATAACGCCTCATCTACCACAACCAAGCAGCGCCACGAACGCCAGACGAATCACCGTATTTCGCCAAGGTGACGCGCGTCAGTACCTGATCAGAAAACACATAACGTGGCAGCAATTGAGTCACCTCAGGCACCAATCCATCAATATTCGACATGCCCCCACCCAATACAATCACATGAGGATCAATCACATTAATCACGGCTGCCAAGCCCATAGCCAAATAATCAAAGTAATGCGTTAAGCTGGCTTGGGCCTGCACATGGCCTTGCTGAGCAAGACCTACAATTTCCGCAGGTAAACAGTCGTCACCGCTGCGCGCCCTATAATCTTTCTGAAACCCTGGCCCGGACAAAAAAGTCTCAACACAATTAAATTTACCGCAGTAACAGGGCCGATCATCCGTCCTATTAAGAGTGCTCGAACGAGGTGCTGCAAGAAAGCCTGGTAATGGGTTATGCCCCCATTCGCCAGCAATGCTATTAGGGCCTTGTAACAACGCTCGATTGACCGATACCCCCCCCCNAACGCCCGTACCAATAATGACACCCAATACAATCACATCATTCTTAGCCGCACCATCCACTGCCTCAGAAAGCGTGAAGCAATCAGCATCGTTAGCAATGCGAACACGCTGATCAAGTATTTCGCTCACATCCCCAAGAAAATCCTGGCCATTTAAACAGGTAGAATTACAATTCTTCATTCGTCCATTTAATTCTGAACGTGCTCCGGGCGTACCAATACCCACCGTGGCTATTTCATCCACCTGGCCCTGCAAAAAATCCACCAGCGATTTAATGTCGCGTAAGGTTTGAGCATAATTATTTTGAGGCGTAGGGATTCTTTTTTTAAACAAGGTGTTTCCTACACTGTCTAAAATAACGCCTTCTATTTTTGTACCCCCTAAATCAACCCCTATTCTCATRACCAATAAACACCGTGATTTATTTGATANAACAATCGACMACCCAGGACACYACTCCCTTATAAAAATARTCGYCYCAACGCCTCCTACTGACCGTAACAAGCCAATTTAAGGCACTAAAATAGACAGCAACGCAAAACCAATAAACCACACGCCTAAGGTGCGACTAATCAATCGTCGAGTCATGATGATTTGCTGTTTACCCAACAAGGTATTGTCGGCCACTGAACTTTTCAGATAATCAAGCGACAAAGTCGAGCGAGCGGAATTGACCACAAGTGTGTTAGTAGAGATAGAGAGGTTAACGAAGCTGTCCGTTAAAGCGCCTCTCAATCCGCCCCAGGCATTACCAGAAAAAAGAAAACTCAGCGCCAACAATCTCGCAGCAATATTATTAATCAAGCCAACAACACTCGCCACGTACCCCACCCACCGATTCGCTGATGAATTTTGAAATTCCGCATCACATTCATGGGCCGCAGCAAACCAAACTTGGAAAAGGAAGTAAAACAACAATCCTTCCACGCCAACAAACCAATACCAAAACAGATAAACAAATGCCTGTTCAAAGCCACCGATAAACATCCGATCAATGACATTATTGTGAAGATCATTCGTATCCAAGGTAGCCTCTACATGCCAGTCGTTAATGGCTAATTCTCGCATCTGCGGCTCATTGTGATCCACCCAAGCGCGACGAAAACGAAATATCCTTCGCCTTAATTTATGTAAAGTCAAAACGGTCATGAGCGTTAGAAATCCAAACAAGAAATTCAACAAAAGCGCCCATCCTCCGTCCGCAATAGGCCGCAGAATAAAAAAGCACAGCACGGGAATAAGCACCAATAAAACAAACGAAGGCAGTGCGCGACGCCCCACGGATGAATTTTCAACTCGATCGAAAACCCATTGATTAATTATCGTCCGGCAGTACTCATGCGCCATCGGGCGACTATTTTTTTGTAACGCAACCACTAAAAAAGCAATTAATATTTTCATTCAAGATCCAACTAATTAGTACAAGATTACTGAGCCAATTTTTCGTGAAAGTACGGCCATCGAAATGCCGGACCTGGGTCAGTTTTTCGCAAAGGAGCGATATCACTATGCCCGCAGATTCTTTGCGGGGAAATTTTTGGGTATTGATGTAATARCAACCGTGTCACCTCARCCAACGCTCGGTACTGTTGTTCAGTGTAGGGCTCTGTATCGCAGCCCTCCAGCTCAATACCGATTGAAAAATCATTACAATTCTCCTGCCCCTGATAACACGACGCTCCGGCATGCCAGGCCCGACGATCAAAGGCTACGAATTGAGTCAGCTCGCCCTTTCGATTCACCAACAAATGAGCCGACACCTTTAAGTCAGCAATTTCGGTAAAATAGGGATGGTCGCTAGGGTTCAGCTTGTTCTGAAAAAAGTCTTCAATGTAGCCTCCTCCATACTGCTTGGGAGGTAGGCTAATATTATGCACCACCAACAAATTGATCTCCGCACTCGCCGGGCGATCATTCGCATTCGGAGATCGCAGCTGCGTTACGCCTTGAAGCCAATGCTCCTTAATTTTCAATTCGCCCCCATTTCCTGCAATTTATCAGTCACTTGAATGTCAATTAAAACGCACCCAATTTATCCCTATACTCCGGAGGCCTTTCTAGAGTCCGAGGCTTAGGATTACTAAGCGTAATAAGCTAAAACGCCCAAAAAACTTGAAGGGAATCAATGCCTACCGCTTGGTTACGTTTAGTTTAATATTAATAGTACTGACATTACGAGAAATAGGGCATCATTTTATGAACCCAGTAGCAATGCTTAAATAATTTTAAGCCGCCTTATAGGAATTACCCCCTTAGAATGAGGGCTTAAGGCCTTTATAGAGTATTTGGCCTGATACAATCAGGCTTGTTAGAGGCCGTAAAGCCCCTTCGAGCATCACCCTAAGTAAACTTAGCCAACACGGCTGTCGGGATTAGGGTGATTGCCTCTTAAATTACTAATCACTGACTCCAGCGCGCGATCAAACAAACCAGAATCATCCAACACCACAAACTGTCCATTTTTTAGTAACTGGGCTAACTCATAGTGTAATCGTTCTATTATTTTCACACCGCTTCGGTTGACGAAAATAAATTTCTTTTGAGCACTTATTTTTGCCGCCAGTTTACAGCGCGTCTTACTGCCATCTACCGCCATAAATTCAACCCAACTGCCTACCCCCATGCGGTCTAATTGCTGATACTGCTCAAGGTACTGAGCCTCAGACTCTGCGCGTTCATCATTGGAACTCGTCGAGGCGGGGTCAGCACCCTTCGTATCCAGCGCAGGTTTAATTGCGGGCCTAGCGCTAGATGTCTTAGCATTAACCACTGGCGGATTGACCACTGACGGATTAACCACTGAAGGATTAGCCGCTAAAGAACTAACTGCGGACTTACCAATAGCACTCACACCTCCGGAAGCTCGCCTTGACTCATTCACTGATGCTAACTCAGCATTACTCTGAGACTCCTGACTATTTCGAGGTCGACTTAACGACTTTTCTATAATCTCCTTGGTAATATCGGCAATTGATTTTTGCCCCGTGAATACCTCCTCAGATGCAGCCGTCTTTTTCGCTGATAACCCACTCTGCACACTATCCGAGCTCAACAAGGGCTCATTGGCGCTCTGACTTGGCGTTCTACTTTTATCCGCTGAGCGTTCCAGGTCTCGTGAACCGGATTGAAACGAACCGAGCGGCTCATTAAAACTCGATTCCCCTTGCCCCCCATCATTCAACAAATAAAGATGAAGCGCTTGCAACTCAGAGAACAACTGACTCATTTCGCACGGATTAAAAGAAATTTCCGTCAACCCCTCCCTCAAATCAATCAATAATTGCGGCACCATGGCCAACAGGCGGGGCTTTGACTTAACTGCAGAGTCTGCTTGCACACTCCAAATCAAATCACTGGCCGTAGACAGCTTCTGCTGCCAAAGCTCAGAGCCCGAACCTTCCTTAAGCAAAGTAACAAACAATACATTGGCCCAAGCCCCCTTTACCAACTTAAGCACAACAGGAGGAATTTCTTTTTCCGCCATTAACGACTGCACCGCAACATTAACATCTGCACGGGCTTGATCTGTTTTAGCGCGTCCGGCTTCAGCATCAATTATCCGGCGTTCAATTAAGGCGCTGCGTTTCTCTTCCTTTTTAATATACAAATCAAACTCAGACAGTAACGATTCATACAAACCCGCATCGCCATCGCCATGATCCAATACCTCTTGAACCACCGATTGAATCTTACAAAACACTGCATCTCGACTTGCATTGTTTTCATCAACACAACCCACCCCTGCTTTGGCCAATACATTGAGTAATTTTCGGGCTGGATGTGAGCTCTGGCTAAAAAAGCTATGGTCCAAAAGCGCCACTTTAACCAAGGGGATTTGCAATCGACCAATAATCGCCTTCATCGTGTCAGAAAGGTTTTCGTCTTCGAGAATAACGTTAAACATCATGCCCACGACATTAATTACATCGTCATCATTTTGATTAATTCGAAAACGCCCACGTTTTTCCTCTTGGCCCTTTAATATTCGTCCTAACTCCTGCTGTATATCGACGAATGAATTGCCAATCTCCCCCTTCCTTCGGTGCTGCTGATACGACTGCTGTACCGCTGACAACATCGCCATCAGCTTAGGTTGAGGCACCGGCCGACCGCCGCTTTCACCACCGATCTCAGCAAAGTGCTCACTCCCGCCAGCGCTTTCCCCTTGAGGAAAACCGCCCATTGAAGTGCTCGCCTCGTGGCCCGCCTTTGCTCGCGAGGTCCGCGAAAAAGACAGTAACTCCTGAATTGTTTCAAAGATCGAGGGTGGGCCGCCGTTCAAGGCATCAGTATTTCCCTGATAGGCTCGGCCTGCACCAGWWCCGGCGTGCGCGTTCGACGAAGCRCCATAGGCGCGATTGGGTCCAGATCCTCTACCGTGACTTGCCTGCTCAGACGACATGCCCTGATCAACACATTGATCATCTAGCCACTCATTGCCTCCMAGMGCACTGTCGTCAAGAACACCATTATCAAGAGCCCCMTCGTCAAGAGCACAGTCATCCAAAGCAGTATCCTCAAGGCCACTTTGCTCTTGATTTGCACTTGAGGACGTTTTCTTAGCAGCACGCGAGGAAAAAGCTTTTAATTCAGGCAAGACGCCCGCATCAACGAAAATCTTATTTGCCCCAGCCGCAACGTTAACAGCCGCCCCCAACACATGGGCATCAAATAACTTATACAGRATTAACTTGGTCTTAATCTCAAGATCACTGATCGCGTCCATATCAGTAAAGCTATGGACTAATTTTTT
Source organism: Gammaproteobacteria bacterium (assembly GCA_002402085.1). Classification (GTDB taxonomy): domain Bacteria; phylum Pseudomonadota; class Gammaproteobacteria; order Pseudomonadales; family UBA3067. The sequence goes on along the minus strand of NVVB01000012.1, from coordinate 28,238 downwards.
AGCCCCCAGGGGATTACTCTGATCATCAACCTTTATCCCTGACAATAACGATTCAAGCCGGTAATTCAACTTACCGGTTTCTACTGACGTGGCATTGGTAAATTTTGAAATCATGCTGTTGACGGCGACTGTCTCTTCCAAGTCGTCGTTTTTCATAATGCTCATATTCTCTAAGGAGCAATCGTCATTGGAAGCTTGATCTTGATCCAGGTCACGGCTTAGTTCGCTCACTAAAGCAAAAAAATTATTTTCCACGGCTTGTTTAAAGCCACTTTCCAAGCCACGCCGCCGAATTCTAATTTCGCGCATGGACTCAAAATATAAGTTTTGCTCTGAATTGCTCACCGCCCGATCCGCCATTTCAAACAGCGTATCATCGGCACGATCAAACACTTCGGCCAACACCTTAGACAATTCTTTGATGGCGTATTTTTCTACCTCGGAAATTAAGGTAGGGAGCTCACAACGTTTTGGTGTAGAAGAATTCGTCACTGAATATAGCTTCGCATTTTTTGGCATCACGATCCAATAGGGCTACAACAACGCCCAATATTAATCCTCAATACGGCACACCGACCTTTCGATTTACCACCGAGAGAGCCCTGTACACCAACATTGGTCCTAACCAACATTAGCATTCACAATGTTCTCAGTTTTTTTCACACAACCTTTTGTACCCATCTACAAGTATATGCGTTCAATAATCAGCCGGATATTAGGATTCACTTAAGTTAGAAAACATTCACATTCGAGCTTGCCCAAAAAAAACGTGACACGCCCCTCAAATATCCTCGATTGCATGCAGGCGCTCCCCCTCGCCCCCTAAAAACCAGACCACTTAAAACAAGCACTTTTGCAATAAAAACAAGCACCAAACTAAATAACCTAAACAACGGGTCATCGATACAAAGTAAACGGCGCGTAACAATTTGAAACCCGGCCGTTAAAAACTTCCACCCAAGCAATCAAATTTGCGAATCAACCAGACTGATCACTGAGACTTAATTGGAGACAAGCGGGCATAATTTTTTACTCGCTATTTGAGACCGCCTTCTCAACCTCGGCTTGCTTTATTCCTATTGCTGCACTTGTGTTTAAAAAATGTACAGCTGTTTGCTCATTTTCTAATGACCAATCCATTACTAATTAATCAGTAATATTTAAAAGGCACGGTCTTGGTCTTAGTCTTGGTCTTAGTCTTGGTCTTAATCTTGGTCTTAATCTTGGTCTTAGTCTTGGTCTTTACCAACGCCTGACAAACATCGACGCCCAAAAACTCAGGCCATTAATCTTAATGTCGATACGCGAATTTGAAACTCATAAGCAAGGGATGTTTTAAGCAGCGCTTAGGGTATGATTACCAATCAAAAACAGGCCTTGAATAAGGCGCTCTTATTCACGGAGAATTGATATGCCAGACCAAGAACCCGCGCCTCAAAAAAAATTAGGCCGAGGCATGCTGTCCATCGCTTGGGTACTCATTTTAGGATTTTTGACCTACGCCGCAGGGTATTGGGAGGACAAACAGCTAAACCCTAACTCAAGCCCTGAATCCAGCAGCAACGACACGCATGTGGAAGTCACCTTGCAACGAAATCGCTGGGGACATTACGTCACCAGCGGCTTGATCAATCAAAATGAAGTGGTGTTTTTATTGGATACCGGCGCCTCAGAAGTGTCCATCCCCGAACACATTGCTCAGTCGCTCAGACTAAAGAAAGGCCCCTCCATGCGTCGAATCACTGCGAACGGAGAAATCACAGTCTACGCCACCACGCTTGACCAACTCGACATCGGCGACATTCAACTTAAAAACATCAATGCATCGATCAACCCTTTTTCTGACGATGACGTCATATTGCTTGGTATGAGTGTCTTAACACAGGTGGATTTTAGTCAACGAGGCAAACAACTGACCCTTCGACAAATGCGCCCCCATAGCTCGCCCTAATAGCTCGCCCCAGTAATTCCCTGAGGCGTAAATGCAAGTCGTCGTCACCACGTTTACGCCATCAATCGAGTGGTGCCATTAGCAAAGCACGGCCAACTCAACCAAGAAGCGGGTAATTCACACTCAAGTGATTCGTTTTAGGTATAATGTGCTACACGATCGTTGGGCTTTGCATTGACATACGCTTGACGACTTAGCTCAAACACGCGAGCCCAGATACAGAACATCGATCGCTCTCTTTAAATCAGGCACCCAAGTACTATGACCGAATTATCAGCGCTTCAACAAGACATCCAAACGACTGTTCAATGGGCTCTTAAAGAAGACATTGGAGACGGCGATATTACTGCGGCCTTAATCCCTGACGATCAAACCGCCAAAGCCTCCGTGATAGTCCGAGAAAAAGCGGTCATCTGTGGCGTTGCCTGGGTTAACGAGGTATTTCGACAAGTGGACCCTAGCGTCCAACTCACATGGGCAGTCCAAGATGGTGACGCAGTGGAAGCAAACCAAACGCTGTTTCACGCCCAAGGGAACGCTCGCTCACTGCTCACAGGCGAACGTTGCGCACTCAACTTCTTGCAGACGCTATCGGCCACAGCTACGGTTTGCCAGCAGTACGCAGACATCGTCGCAGGCACCGCASTCAAACTTCTAGACACTCGTAAAACGATTCCCGGTCTGCGCAGCGCTCAAAAGTATGCAGTCACCTGCGGCGGCTGCTTCAACCATCGCATTGGCCTATTTGACGCCTATCTAATCAAAGAAAACCACATACAGGCCTGTGGCGGCATCGCACAAGCAATACAGACCGCGGCCATCAATCACCCCAACAAACCCATTGAAATTGAAGTAGAAAACTTCGCCGAACTGGACAGCGCCATTGAAGCCGGGGCACATCGAGTCATGCTCGATAACTTTTCGATCGAAGAAGTGAAAAAAGCCGTCTCCATCACCCAAAAAAGAGCCGAGCTAGAAGCCTCAGGAGGCATTAACCAAACCCAACTGCGGGCTATTGCTGAAACTGGCGTGGACTATATTTCGATTGGCGCGTTAACCAAATCCTGCCAAGCCATCGACCTTTCAATGCGCTTTAGCACTGAAAAATGACCCTGTCGGCCCCCTAACAAGCACTTAGTATTAACACGCTAGACGAAGCATTTAGCACTCAAATCGCTGCGCTCGTGAGCACTTACAGAGCACGCGCGCACGTATCAAGCATGCGCTTTTATCCCCTCCGTCCAATCGCGGCCACAAATCCCTTTCGACCGCTGGCAATATATCTTGGGAAAAGGCTACTTTGTCACCAACATGGCCATTAAAGTTGCGTATTTTGAAATACGTCCTACTGAACATATTGAGATACTTTGGCTTCCTACCGTATACTAATCAGCTCTTTAGCGCAGATGCACTGCTTTGTTGGTTAATCCATCGTTAGCCTTTGATATCCTAACCTCGCTCAACGTTTCTCGTTGTTAAAACTGCGATATTGGAATAGGGCCGGGGCAGCACCAAAGCCCGACTGCGTTAAAGGCGGCGGAGTGAAAGCATGCTGGAGTTTTGAGAAACGTATTAAGCTTTTGTAATCAATTTCAAAAAAAGCCTTGAAGCGTTAAAAATTAAGAACCAGTCAATAGCAATCGGACTGCACTCTGGCTAGATTAACCAGATCAAGTGGGTTTTCGCTCCTATACTTACAGAGTAATCAGGACTTGTAGAGCAATCAGGCGAACTAACTGATTTGCACGAAGTAAATACCTATGGCAGCAGCAGGAACAGTACCAGCCCTTAGCGGCTTAGCAAAGCGGCTCGTCCAAGACGGCATCATCGACGAAGAAGTTGCCCAATCAAGTCTGGATGAAGCCATCAAGCAAAAGACTCCTTTTGTCACCCTGCTCGTGCAAAAGAAACTCGCTGACTCCAATCGTATTGCCATGGCTGCCGCTGACGAATTTGGCGTGCCACTCTTTGACCTCTCCGCTATGGACTCCGAGGCTCAACCTCAAGAGTTGATTAAAGACACCCTGATTCGCCAACATCATATTCTGCCGCTGTTTCATCGCGGCAATCGTCTCTACATCGCAGTCTCCGACCCCACTAATTTACAAGCGCTTGATGAAATAAAATTCCATACCGGAATTAACACCGAATCTATTCTTGCAGAAGAAGACAAACTTGCAGCTGCMATTGAGCAATACCTAGACAAACAAGACGATAGCCTTGACGACTTAGGCGATACAGACCTCGACGATCTCGACATCGAAAGCGGCGATCAAAAAGAAGAGGAACAAGACACCAAAGGCGCAGACGAAGCRCCCATCGTTCGYTTCGTGAATAAAATCTTGCTTGACGCGATTAAAATGGGCGCCTCGGATATCCATTTTGAACCCTACGAAAAAAGTTACCGAATCCGATTCCGAGCCGATGGCATCCTCCAGGAAGTCGCTCGCCCCCCCATCAACCTTTCGGCCCGGCTAGCGGCTCGGCTGAAAGTTATGTCCCGAATGGATATCTCCGAACGGCGTATCCCCCAAGACGGACGTATCAAGCTTAAAATCTCAAAGACTCGCGCCATCGATTTTCGAGTGAACACCTTGCCAACGCTATTTGGTGAAAAAGTCGTATTACGGATCCTTGATCCCGACAGCGCTAAATTAGGCATTGACAAACTGGGCTATGAAGAAGAACAGAAAAAATTGTTTTTGCATGCTTTGAGCCAACCTCAAGGCATGATTTTGGTCACCGGGCCCACAGGAAGTGGTAAAACAGTATCGCTCTACACCGGCCTCAATATACTCAACACTCCAGAAACCAACATTTCCACCGCAGAAGACCCCGTGGAAATTAACTTGGAAGGTATTAACCAAGTTCATGTGAATCATAAAGTCGGACTCGACTTCAGTACCGCATTACGCTCATTCCTACGACAAGATCCCGATGTGGTGATGGTGGGAGAGATTCGRGACAAAGAAACCGGCGAAATCGCCATTAAAGCGGCTCAAACCGGTCACTTGGTGTTATCCACACTGCATACCAACAGCGCACCAGAAACCTTAACGCGCCTTAGAAACATGGGCATTCCGTCCTTCAACATCGCCACTTCAGTCACCTTAATTATCGCCCAACGCCTCGCCCGTAGACTCTGTCCACACTGCAAAAAGGCGCTCGATATTCCCAAAGAAGCATTACTTGAAACCGGCTACAGCGAAGAACAAATCCCCGACCTGACGCTCTTTGGCCCCATTGGTTGCGCCAAATGCAATGATGGCTACAAGGGCCGAGTAGGCATTTATGAAGTTATGAAAATCACCGAGAGCATCGGACGCATAATAATGGAAGAAGGCAACTCAATCCAAATTGGCGATCAAGCCCTAGCAGAAGGATTCCCCAATTTGCGGATCTCAGGGCTCAAAAAAGCAGCGGATGGCGTTACCAGCTTAGAAGAAATTAACCGTGTTACCTCAGGACATTAAGTATGGCTAAAGTAAGCAGTCAAACCTACCAGTGGCAAGGCTTAGACCGAAAAGGTAACAAAGCCAAAGGTGAAATCGTTGGCACCAGTATTGCGCTCATTAAAGCGGAGCTACGTAAACAAGGGGTCAGTAAGCCTAAAGTAAAAAAGAAAGCCACGCCCATGTTTGGCCTTGGCGGGGCAAAGCGCAGTAAAATAACACCCGGCGATATTGCCGTATTTTCTCGCCAACTGGCGACCATGATGAAAGCCGGCGTGCCCTTAGTGTCCGCCTTTGAAATCGTTGCCGACGGACTTGATAACGCCAACCTCCGTGACCTCGTCATGGATATAAAGGCCGAAGTAGAAGGCGGCAATAGTTTAGCAAATTCAATTCGCAAAAAACCTGAATACTTTGACGAGCTGTTTTGTAACCTGGTGGACGCAGGTGAGCAATCCGGTGCACTCGAAACCATGTTGGATCGAATCGCCACCTATAAAGAAAAAACCGAAGCCCTCAAATCCAAAATTAAGAAGGCACTTAACTACCCCATTGCCGTTGTCGTCATCGCCATCGTTGTTACCATGATCTTGCTGATCAAAGTAGTGCCCACGTTTCAGGACTTATTCGCAGGATTTGGCGCCGAATTACCCGCCTTTACTCAATTCGTCATTGGCATTTCAGAAACGGTGCAAGAATGGTGGTTTGTCTGGCTTATATGCATATTCATCTTTGGTTTTGCCTTTAAAAAAGCCAAAGCCAAATCCTTAGCATTTAATCACTTTCTCGATCGAGTCATATTAAAATTACCGATTATAGCCCCGATTATGCACAAAGCCGTGGTCGCACGATTTGCGCGCACCCTAGCGACTACTTTTTCAGCGGGGGTACCTTTAGTAGAAGCACTCGAATCAGTCGCCGGCGCCACGGGCAATTACGTATACCAAACCGCCGTACTTAAAGTTCAAGAGGATGTCTCCACCGGCACCCAACTTCAGACTTCTATGCGCGCGGTAAACATATTCCCTTCCATGGCCGTACAAATGGTTGCCATCGGCGAAGAATCAGGTGCTCTAGACACCATGTTGGATAAAGTAGCCTCCTACTACGAGGCAGAGGTAGACAATGCTGTGGACGGACTCACGAGCCTAATGGAACCTCTGATCATGTCCGTATTGGGCGTATTGGTCGGCGGACTCATCATCGCCATGTACTTACCTATCTTCCAAATGGGCAACGCCATCTAAATCAGCACCTCACTCAAGCAGTCACGTAAGCGATAATTTATGGATTTAACTCTCTACCTTCAACAGTCCCCCTGTGTCTTTGCAGGGTTTGTATTTCTTTTCACATTAGCAATCGGCAGCTTTCTTAATGTGGTGATCTACCGTTTGCCCGTAATGCTAGAAAATGAGTGGCGAGAACAAGCCAACGAATTTCTCGCGCTCGAACAGGAAGAAGAAAACCAAGAGAGCACACAATCTAAGCACGACACAACTGATTCAACATCCACTGATAACCAGGTAGAAAGCCAGAAAACGACAGAATCGTTCAATCTTGCCTTCCCTAATTCTCGCTGTCCTAGCTGCGAACACGAAATTAAACCCTGGGAAAATATCCCTGTGGTCAGTTACCTTTTTCTTCGCGGGAAATGTAGCAAGTGCAAGACTAAAATATCGCTTCGCTACCCTGCAATAGAAATCGTCACTGCATGTTTATCCGCACTAGTGGCATACCATTTTGGCTTTGGCTGGCAAGCCGCCGCTGTACTGCCTTTGACGTGGGCCCTCGTCACATTAACCATGATTGATTTCGACCACCAAATATTACCGGACAATATTACTTTACCGCTATTGTGGGCAGGTCTTCTCATTAATGTGAACGGACTTTTCGTGCCTTTAAGCGAAGCCGTCATTGGCGGCTGTGCCGGCTACATGACGCTCTGGACGGTGTATTGGATATTTAAAATCATCACCGGCAAAGAAGGCATGGGTTACGGCGATTTCAAATTATTAGCATTGCTAGGTGCGTGGATGGGCTGGCAGGCGTTACCGCTTATTATACTGCTGTCTTCTTTGGTCGGTGCTATCGTAGGCATTAGCATGATTGTGATACTCGGGCGCGATAAAAACATCCCCATTCCTTTCGGACCTTACCTCTCCGCCGCTGGTTTTATCGCACTGCTTTGGGGTGACCAAATAGTGAATCAATATCAACAGTACCTCTATTAATAGCGGTACCGTTGCCGATCACCGCGTTACTGAAGCGTACACGTCAACAACAATCACTTGCCCTCAATCGTCTCATACGCACTGACTTCGAATCGAGGGCAACATATTGCAAGAAAGACTAAGTCCGTGCCCCCAATATTACTGATCCGCTGAGCACACATTGGGGGGATCAACACGACATCCCCCACAGTCACTTCTTGCGGTGCAAGATCACCTACCTCTACCTCGCCGACCCCCTCTAGAATTACATATCGCTCTGCAGTGCCTTTCAACCGGTGCCATTGAGTCACCACGCCTGGCAACACCCGCGCCCGGGCAATAGACAGCTCAGGGTCATCCGGTGAATTCGACATTTCAATAATATGGCAGCCTTCGGAGATATAATATTCGCTGTTTAAATCTATTTTCCTAATGGTTTCTTTCATCTGTCTCTATCATCAATTTCGGTTTGCACTACTAGGTTTTGCACTACTATTTGTGATCGATAATCACTTCCATCCTGCAAGGCATCAGTATTCCTTCGGCCCACATTATTTAATAGCGTCATTCTACACCACCGCCGAAAGCGATAGTCGCTCAGATGACATCTACCAAAATGAGCGCTTTAATACCCATTTCTTATAAGGGGAGAATCCTTACTAACGTATTCCAAACCACCGAAAACTAATACGCCATATCAAATGAAGGGCATCAAAAGAAAGTTGATCAATCAGAACATAGAGGCATAGAGCAACGCTAAAGCCAACACAAGCACCTCAGGCCTTATCAATATTAGCCGCTATTTCAGGCACTTAATGAATCACTTTTGCAATTGGCATTTCGGTTTCGCAATACTAATAAAAAGCATCCAATAACCGCGTTGGAATATGAAAATGATGCTTTTCTGTCACCGCAAAAAAACCACGCGACAAGAAAATGAACCACGGATACTTGACGTCCGGCATAAAAATAAACTTAAGCCAATTAACTGATTGATAGGGTTCGTCTTCATGCTTAACGTAAGCAATCCGCCCGCATAACTTAGTAATAATGGCTTAAAAATTGCAGCCTACTAGTTAAAAACAAGCTAACTAAAACAACAACGAAATAATCAATCGATGAGCGCTAAACCAACTACATACACTCAGACCACGCGAATAGCGCTCGCGGCTGCAGTACTGTTGTGTCTACTTTCCAGTCGAAATTACGCTGGCGAAAACAACTTCAACCCATCAATGATTTTAATTGGCACATCACTGGCTATATACGAGCAACAAGGCTTAAGCTTTGGCAACCAACTTATCCCCTCCACCGACACTGATTTGATCGTAGCCCCAGCCAACGCAAAAGCGGCTTTCTTCAATGCCACAGGCGAGCCCAACTTGGCAGTCACAGCCAGCATCGTAGAGAGAAAGATCTCATTATCAAATGGACTATCAGGCAAAAAGAACAAAATGGACGTTACCGACTTCACTCTAGGAGGCTCTGTCGATGCCTCAGGAAATGGTAGTTTTAATGCACAAGGCCTATTAGACAATATACGGGTTGGCGCCACAGCAACAATTTCATCCACCAATAACCTCGGCGCATACCAAGGCACGGCCACCCTCCGAGTTGTCTATAACTAATCTCGGTCTCAGAAGGCTAGTCCAGACGAGTGAACTAAAACCCGAAGAGAACCACACAGGCTGAACACTTAGCACTTAGCACTTAGCTGCACATTGATCTGCGAATTGCCAATACGAAATTTACTTCGACATAGTATCCAAGCCAAAACCACACAGCATGCCGCCATCCACCGTAAACTCCGAGCCCGTCGAATAAGCGCTCTCTTCAGACGCCAAAAAACACGCTAGCTTAGCAATATCTTCGGCCTGCCCAACGCGGCCCAAGGGCACTCGACTAAAGAAGCCACTTCCCGCGTCAACATTAACACCGTCCATATCAAGCATTTTGGTATCGACCCCACCCGGATGAATGGAGTTTACACGAATACCAAACTGCCCCAATTCTAAAGCCGCCACCTTAGTCATGCCTCGCACCGCAAATTTACTGGCCACATAAGAAACCGCCATCGACATCCCTACCAATCCATCGATTGAGGATATATTCACGATCGAGCCACCCCCTGCTTGAGTCATTGCTGGCACTACCGCTTTCATGCCTAAAAACACGCCTACCTGATTAACGTTAATAGTCGCCATATAGTCCTCCAGCGAGGTCATGGCCAATGGCGCCAAGCGAAGAATGCCAGCATTATTAACCAGAATATCCACCTTACCAAAATGCTCTTGAGTCATTTTAACCACGCTTTCCCATGACTCTTCTTGAGTTACATCTTGATGAAGATAAAGCGCTTTATCTTTTAAATCCTTAGCGACTTTTTCGCCCTCGTTATCCAATACATCAGTGATAACAACTTTAGCGCCCCGCTCGACAAACAACCGAGCCTCCGCCTCCCCCTGACCTCTAGCACCACCAGATATAATTGCGACCTTGCCCTCTAACTGTGTCATCTCAAACTCCCTTTTTAATGTTTTATTGTTTTATTGTTCTTATATGCATGCTCATTAGGTCAAGCCATATCACTCTTGCCCCATTGACGTAATTTTTATCACCTCCTGCCCATTGTATACGACTCACCTGTGCCAACAGAAAGTCCTATCAGGTCTACTATAGAAACCTTCCCAACTAATCGATCTCCCATAGACAAGCCCACGTACCTTTTTCAAGGGACATGTTTCCAGGTACATCACTAGAATAATAAACAACAGGACAGGAAAGTGTATAAGCTGATGAACGCCCAAAAGTAAACCACTCGATCTTATGTGCTTTGATCCACCTTGGAAATGTTTTTTGGGGCCCGCCACAATGCATGCTACTTTCAGATGAAGTCCATTCAGCCTCGAAAAAGCAACCTCTCGTTTAATTTTCCGGACACTGAAAAAACTGAACTTTCAACGCATCGCTCATTTTAAAATGACATATAAATCATCCAATAATAGTTATTGAAAGGTGCCTTCCGAATCTAGCGCCTTATTCACAGAACAAAAACCGATTTCATTTTCAGTGTAGTCAATCCCAAAACAATTTCTATCCGAATAAGAACGAGGCTTAGTGGCGGCCAACCCATAATGAGCAGACGTATCGTCCGCCCAGCAATCAAACGCACCAATAAAAGTATTCTGCCCCGAAAAACCAAGCAATAACGCAACATCCGTTAAGCCAAGGCCAGCATCATCAAAGTGAAGAAACTCCAATTCCCGACGTACCTCTTCAACAATGGAGTTCACCGTATATTCCGTATCACAAAGTGCACACCTTAAATTTGATACCGTTAGATCGAGAGCATCAGCTATCGTTTCAATTCGAGGGTCACGCCAAAGTTGTTTCTGAAATACCACGGCACGCACTTCGTTAACAATATTAACTTTAGTTTTATATCGCTTAATTAACTCACTGCCCTGACGTTCCATAAGCGTGCAAAGGTTTGGATCTGCCTGATGCAACGATACATCAAGCGAATCAAGCATCAACTCAACGCCATTAAACGACGCATTAAATTCCACCGGGCAATTAAAGCGTTTGGAATACTCCTTAATACATCCGCCACCGTCATGCCGAAAACAGATGCGTAATACACCTTTGTCTGCCTGAGTAATTTGATACCCAAAATGCACCCAACCACTAATGACTAATTCAACAATCTCCTTCGGCACCCATCTCTCAGGCACGCCCTTCGCTCGCCAAGTGATTCGTAAACGATCCTCAAGTAGTGTTTTCTGCGTGTCACCGATATCCCATACTAACGTTTCAAATTGCACCAAGCGATCAATTGCTTGACTTAGATTTGAACTCGCAATACACGCATACCCTAAAATTTGAGTGGCCTTGGTATCCACCATACGCCCTAGTTTTATGGGCAAATATGGGTCATCACACGCCTTAATGGCCAGTTTTAGAAGACGAAAGGCTTTATAAAGAGGCACCCGATATTGCGCATCATTAATTTGCTCCGGTTTAACGCCAGCTTGATCTAACAAGGTATTGGGACCAACGCCATACTCCTCAATCAGAGGAAAAAGCGCTTGAATATAGGCCGACGAAACACCGAAAGGTGAGCGTATTACATCAACCAATTCGTAGAGCTTGCTCTTTATAAATTCCATTCTTAAACCCGTCATTTGTGTTTCAAAACAACCAGACAATTCCTAATACCCGCCCACACCAACATTGGCGTACCGAACAGAATCGAACGGAGCAAGATAGAATTAAGTTTGCCTCATCAACGATTTACTTCAGCATTCTAAAATTCGATTAATCCCTCTTATTCTAGACAACACTCACTCAGCCATCGTGACAATTTTTGGCATATTAAAGCGGTCTTATTCACATATTTATTAAGTCAACATTGCCCATATCTTGGACGCTTTAACTTCCAAACCCTTTAACTTTTAATCCATCCAGCTAGGGCGCACTATTCACCCCTCAACCCAGCCAAAAAGGACATTAAATCCACTGTCTTTATAGTCAGCAACAAAGTAATCGAGGCGATTTTTTACGGGGGGAATGAGTTGTTTCAGGCTATTCAGTGGGTCCACCCGATTTGGCGGATCGGACTAAACCTCAAAATTACTTGCCCCAAAGCGGCTACAGCACAAGTAGACTCAATTGCATTCAAGAAAAATCCATTAACAATAGTACAATAAGTAACCCTTATTACCCGATATAAATAACTAGCAAACAACCAAAAGCGATGTAAAAACACTCTCGCTGCAACCTTTGGMRGATCGYCGTAACGCATAACAGCCACTAACTCTGCCTCCCCAAAAGACACTATTAGACAGCATCACTGAAAACTATATCAGTAAAGGGTAGCGCATGCGTACTTCACATAAACTATGCCCACCACCCCCCCTCAAGTCCTTCATATCAGTACCAAAGAAACCACACGTACAACGACTAGGGGGCAAACTGGGATTTCAAGGCGCTTATTGGACCCCTATAAAACGCCTAATATACTGATCCTAAACTAACCAGCACGGCACCTTAATAATTAAGAATTATCAGCCTCATACTGAGTAAAAATATTACATTTTTAAAGATGTCCTATAGATTTTTATCCTTTAGAATGGCGCGACTTTTTGGTCACCCCTCTCGGCCGGAGATAAACTAAGGAACCCGCATGTCAAGTTTTGATCGTATTACACCCCTGCAGTTGATTAAACGTAGTCCTAACGTTATCAAGCGTATTCCTGCAATCATTCAAGGAATGATTGCAGCCAAACAAAAAAAAGAATTTGAATCCGTAGGGTTACTAGTTGAAAGAACGGTCAATAAGTATCCGCTTCGCACCGCCATCTACTACGAAGACAGGACACTAAACTATACAGAGTTTAACCAAGCCGCCAACAAAGTGGCTCACTACCTAAAAGAAAGCGGTTTTAAAAAAGGCAATGTGGTTGCGCTATTTATGCATAACCGCCCGGAATTCTTAATCTGCTTATTGGCGGTTGCCAAACTAGGCGGCACCACCGCACTACTGAATACCGCACAAACGGGTAAAGTATTGGCCCACAGCATTAACTTAGTGTCGCCAAGATTGATCATTGCAGGGCAAGAACTCACGCAACCCATTGATGACATCCGAGCTCAGCTTTCTATCAAGGAAGAGTTTTTCTTTTGCGCAGCCGATGGCGACGTGCGATCCAATCCATCGCTGTCCGTGCCTGATCAGTACGTTAACATCTTTGCTAATAGCCAGAACTCACCTACTGACAATTTGCCAGACACCGCCTTGGTTTCTCGTTACGACCACTTTTGTTACATCTACACGTCGGGCACTACCGGCATGCCCAAAGCCGTTATCACTAAACATGATCGCTTTTGCTGGGCCTCCAATCTAATCAAAGTATTTGTTCAACTTGAAAAAGAAGATATCTACTACGTCCCGCTCCCCCTGTTCCATGCCACTGCATTACTTGCATCGTGGAATTCCGTAATCGCATCAGGCGCTGCCATCGTTATCAAACGTAAATTCAGCGCTAGCGAGTTTTGGAATGACATTAATAAGTATCAAGCAACTATATTCGGATACGTCGGAGAGTTATGTCGATACTTACTTAACCAACCCCCCAAAGCTTCAGACGGCAGGCACACGCTGAAAAAGATGTTCGGCAATGGCTTAAGGCCCGGCAACTGGATGGAATTTAAAAACCGCTTTCAAGTGCCAACTATCATTGAGGGTTACGGATCAAGTGAAGGCAATATTGGCTTTGCCAACCTATTCAATATGGATTGCACCATCGGCATGGGCAATGCGACTTTGGTTGAGTACGACAAAGAAAAAGACGAAATAGTCAGAGACTCAGCCGGCCACATGATCAAAGCYAAACAAGGGGAAGCAGGCTTGCTGATCGGACAAATCACCGATAAAAGYCCTTTCTCTGGCTATACGCAAAAAGACAAAACTGAARMGGYMATMYTWMGMGAYGTATTYAAGCYCGGSGAYGCKTGGTTTRATACMGGKGAYTTRCTKMGAAATATTGGYTGYKSGCATTWYCAATTTGTCGATCGCTTAGGGGACACGTTCCGTTGGAAGGGTGAAAACGTCTCAACCACCGAAGTGGAAAACACCTTGATAACCCATCCCGACATCGCCCACTGTACTGTATACGGCGTTGAAATCCCTGATACCAACGGCCGAGCAGGCATGGCTACTATCACGCCCCAGCCCAACACTGAGGTGAACTATAAAGAGTTGTTTGAATTTCTGTCTAAGAGCCTACCCCCTTATGCGGTGCCCTTATTTATACGCGTCAAACAAAAACTCGACACCACTGATACGTTTAAATACAAGAAGGTAGAATTAAAAACGCAAGCCTACGATGTTAAGAAATGCAATGAACCACTCTATGTAGCGTTGCCCAAATCAGGGCAATACACGCCTATGAATGAGGATCTACAAATGGAAATCGACGGTGGAAATTACCGTTTCTAGACTCAAATAGAATGAGGCGTTGAAGCCTTGTAATCCATAATCCAGCACCTCATACCGTAACGTATGAGGTGCTAGATTATGGATCACAAGGTGCCGAGTTATAAAACTGCTGATTTCGAATCATCCATTCGATGGCTATCCTTACGATAACTAGCCTCTCAATAACCATCTATTCAATAACTACCGCCTCCCATTAAAACCCTTTGATACCCTCATCCAATTGAACGCCAAAACTGTTCAGCGCCATCGACACCATGTTGTACTGACCCACGGTAAACACCACATCCATTAACTGTTGGGTGTTATATTCTTTTGATAACGCGTCCCACGTCTCGTCACTAATAAACGCATCTTCGTGCAATTCATCAGTCGCTTTAATCAAGGTGGAATCAAAATCCGACCAACCCGGTGCATTCGCGCCCTCTTTAATGCGGCTTATTTCTGTATCTGTAAGGCCAGCCTTCTTACCGATTAAAACATGCTGTCCCCATTCGTACTCTGCCTCGCATAACCAACCAATGCGCAGGATCAATATTTCCCGCTCCCGAGGGTTCAAGGTAGAACTTTTACCAAGAATATGATTACTCCACGAACCAAACTTTAGATACATTTTCCAGTGATTGGCTAATGTACCAATAATATTGTAAACCAGGCCCGGCCCTATGCTGTTATTTTTGCCTTTAAAACGGCTGAGCAACTTGGCTTCTTCTTCAGTCCATTTTGATTCGTCCAGGGGCTCAATACGAGGTTTTGACGTTTTCAAATTTAATCTCCGGTTATTTTTGATTACGAATTTTTATTAGCGTTTTTGTTATCGCTTTTAGATCTGTTCTTATTTGGTTTTATTTTTCGAATAACGCGTATTATTTTATTCAGCTCGGCGCTTTTCCGTCTTCTCGAATAACACCCCGCTTTCAGAAAGCTGTTTTATCTCAGCTTCATCTAACCCTAACCACTGCTGCAATACTGCTGCGTTATCAGCCCCTAACGCAGGGACAAAGCGTTTCGGCTCTGCCTCACTATTCATCAAGCGTACCGGCGTATTGGGTATTAAATAAGGACCGGCACCGTCATCAATTTCAACCACACCGCGTCGTGCTTCGACCTGGGCATCGTGCATTGAATCCCAAACGTCACGGTATCGAGAACACGGACAGCCGCCGTCTTGAATTATTTTTTCGGCCTCCAGAGAGGTGTGCTGTACGGTCCATTTTTCCAACTCATTCATCAAGCGCGTCCAATTTTTAAGTCGGTCGGTGGTGTTGAGGGGAAACTCGTCTAGCCATTCTGGGTGCCCCACCGCAAGTGCCAAATCCTTAAAATTGTTCGGCGAAATAGGGTTCACAATGATATAGCCGTCTTTAGTACGCACCGGTCCATAATTAGGCCGCTGACGCTCGGCTTTAAATTGTAACTCCTGAATTTCATAGGCAAGAATATTTTGAATTACCTCGGTCATGGCAATGTCAATTTCATCCCCTTGGCCAGTTTTTTCACGTTTTAACAAGGCCGCACTAATCGCCCCCATCGCTAAGGAAGCGGCCAGATAATCTGCCGTAGCATTCGCACCATTGAGTGGCTTATCCAGGTTATCCTGATAGGACATAATCGCTAAGTCATAACCACTGGCGGCATGGATAATGGGCGCAAATGCGGGCCGATGGGAAGACGGTCCCTCTTGGCCATATCCCGATATACTGCAATAGATAAGGTCCGCTTTGTGTTTGCGTAAATCACTATAGGCAAGGCCTAGCCCGGCCATAACCCCCGGACGGAAATTCTGCACGACTACATCCGACTTTTTTACTAGACTCAAAATTAGAGACTTGGATTTCGGATGTTTTAGATCCACTGAAATACTTTTCTTACCGCAATTAATTTGTCCGAAATAGGGGCTCCTACCCCCACGTCGAGGCGGTGCACCGCGCAATAAATCGCCGATAGGCGGTTCTACTTTAACGACTTCCGCACCCAGGTCGGCCATAAGTCGCGTACCAAACGGACCCGCGATCACGCCGGTAAAGTCTAATACGCGTACGCCGTCCAACGCACCTGCTGCTTTTTGCATGGAGTCCTCCCGATCAGTAATGCCACCCATCTACATCGAACATACTGAGGCTTTAACACTGAGGCTTTAGCACTGATCTTTATTTATTTTAATAGCCTAGGATTTTAGTAATCTTGTTTCTAACGACCTATTTCAAACGACTTATTTCTATTGATTGAGTACTAGCGATTATTCTTGCTGCGTCACTGGCCGAAATCAAAAGAAAATACAGAAACCAAATATAAAACTACGAACGCGCCTTCGGTTTATACAGCACGCCCTGCGCGGTCAATTGATCAATTTTCTCACTGGACATGTCCAGCCAGGTTTTCAAAATAGCTTCATTGTCTTGCCCTAAGGCGGCCACCGTGGGTTTTAAACTCGCATCCGAATGCTTCATACGAAGGGGCGTATTAGGCACTAAGAATTTCCCCGCACCATCATCCATTTCAATAACGCTGTTCCGGTAGACCGATTGTTCACTTTGTAGCGCTTCCAATACAGTACAATACTTAGCAACAGGACACCCGCCCTCACGGATCGTTTGTTCACATTCATCCGCAGTACGATCGATCGCCCATTCCTCCAACGCATCCATTAATTTACGCCAGTTAATGGCGAAATCAGGCCCGCGCAGCGGAAATTTATCCGCCCATTCAGGGTGCCCGACGGACTTAATTAAATCGCGAAAATTCTTAGCTGACAAAGGCGTCACCACGAAGCAGCCGTCTTTTGCTTGTAGCGCACGATACAAGATTCGGGAAACCGGCTCAGGATGCTGATATTCTTGAAGCTCAAATGCTTGCACGTTAAACATCACTTCGGTCATCGCGATATCAATCTCTTCCCCTAACCCTGTACGCTCTCGACGAAATAAGGCGGCCATGATCGCGGACGACCCATGCACGCCCGTTAGGTAATCCGCAAATGGAATCGAACCGTTTAAGGGTACCTCGACATCATCCTGATGAGAGATCATGGTCAGATCAAGACCAGCAGACGCATGCACAATGGGCGCATACGCAGAATAATTTTTCGCAGGCCCGTCTTGTCNATAACCCGATAAATTACAATAAATAATATCCGGCTTTCGTGCTTTCAATGCGTCGTAACCYARACCAAAGTCAGCCAAGACCCCCGGACGAAAGTTTTGTATCGCCACATCAGCCTTTTCAGCAAGATCCAACACCAGTTCTATGGCACCTGGTTTTTTTAGATCAATCGAAATACTATCTTTACCGGCATTCAATTGTGCAAAATAAGGGGTTTTGCCTTTCCGTCGGGGCGAAGCAATACGAAGCAAATCACCGATGGGCGCTTCAATTTTCACCACCTCCGCACCAAGATCAGCCATTAAACGAGCGCAATAAGGCCCCGCAATAACACCCGTGAAATCGAGCACGCGAACACCGTCTAGCGCACCTACCGTTAAATTCGATTGAGTTGCCATGATGCCATTCCTTTCGCTAGGATTAATTGAGTTAGGATTTAAACAGCTACACGGAGGCGTATCGCCGATAATTATCAATTAATACTCGTCGGCCTATACTTTTTGATCTACCTCGTAGACCAGTCCGTTTCTTATTATTGTTATAAACCAGGTGCTATAATGAAACGAATAGGCGGGTAATTGCAACCCATAAAACAGCATCAATAATAAGACTACTAAAGACAAATATTGATTGGCTAAGTGTCTGCATCAGATTCTATTTGTTTTTATCCCTAAGCTTTTATCTAAACTTATATCAATGCTTCTATCAATGTTTCTATCTAAGCTGATCCCTAAAGTCAGGATGGGCAATTTCGATTAATGCCTCGGCACGCTCAGCCAGTGAGGCGGACTTAAGATCCGCAACCCCGTACTCAGTCACCACTAAATCGACGTCGGTTCGCAAAGCAGTGACCATTGCCGCCTGTTTAACAATGCGTGAGATTGAACCTTTTCGGGCCGTAGAGGATAACGCCAMAATGGACCGTCCCCCGGAAGAAKATTTTGCTGCGCGCATAAAGTCGACTGAYCCACCGGTTCCCGARAGTTGTTTTCCATTCACCACTTCAGCATTCACCTGACCGTAAAGATCAACTTCTACCGCCGAATTAATCGACACGAAATTATCCAGTTGTTGGATCACACTTATCTCATGGGTGTAGTTTGCGGGTTTAAATTGCACGTTATTTTCGCGCTCAAGCCAGGCAATTAATTCATGACTGCCCAGCACCATCCCCGTAATGTGCTGCCCACGATCAATGGCCTTACATTGACCGTTTAAATTCCCCCCTTGAATCAATTTCATAACGCCGTCATCGATCAAGCCCGAATGCAGCCCCAAATCATTCTTATCTTTCAAGCTTGCCAACATAGCAGCAGGAACGGCCCCGATGCCTGTCTGAATGCAATCGCCATCACGAATAAGGCCCGCTATTAAGCCACCAATTGTTTCAGAAATTGCATCGATTTCAACCACTGGATAACAACTCGCAGGCGTATGACTGGAAACTAAGTAGCTGGCCGACTCCCCCACCGATTGAGAGCCAAGAGGTGCGACAAAATCATCACTCACCTCTACGATTACCGTGTCGCTACCCGCTAGCGCCGCACTCACGTATTCGTTATTAAGCCCATAACGCAAATCACCATTGATATCTTTCGCCGCCAGCAATAACGACACATCAATAGATTGGCTWGCGATGTGATTGTAGATCGCACGCATCTGCATGGGGATAAATTTCACTCGTCCCGCCGCAACGCCTTCACGCAGCGCAGGCGTCATAAAATAGGTTTCTTGACTACATCCTTCACCGAGTGCCGATAAGTCGCGTCGATTGATCCCCGCCACAGGCTGTTGAATATAATGCACATGGTCTATCCCCTGGCATTGATCCAACAAAGCAACAGGCTCATTCGTGGTACCGCCTACATACACCGTATGCCCCGACTTAATCAACGTGCCTACTGAGTCTGCATCAATCCATTGCGCCACGCGTAGTTCCTCATTAATACTACATTGACCTAATGACTTATTTAGATGACAAAGGTTTCTAACAGTCTCCAAATACTCCCCGAGCGCGCATCATTTCTATTTCAAGGTCTTCAAAACAAAGTCCACGAGCGATCTCTATATTATCAGCACCTAGTTCAGGGGATTGAAAACGAATAGTGCCCGGCTCATTTTTAAACTTAATCGGAATACCAATATGCTCCCGGCCCAAATCATCTTCGACAATCATTTCCCGGGCACGAATCTGCGGATCATCCACGCCTTGCCGTAAATCATTCACAGGAGCAAAGGCAACGTTCACCCCGTCAAACCAATCCACCCATTGCGATTGTGTGCGCGTTAGAAATATTTCAGAAAAGAACTGACGAACCGGCTCCTGATCAGCGCCGGGAGGTCGCTTACATAACTCAATAAGATCTGGGCGCTCCAATTGCGTCAAAAGCGTTTCGGCAAAGTGAATCTCCGAAGCCCCCAAGACGATGTATTTGTCATCCTTAGTTTGATAAATGTTGTACATGGCCGCGCCACCCCAAGTGCGCTCCTGCTTCACCTCGGGGGGCTCCTTATCGGCAAACACAGACCCTAAATTATTGGGCACGCACGCCATTAAAGAATCCATCATGGCCAAGTCTATATAATCCCCCTCACCCGTGTCTTTGCGGCGCAACAAAGCCATCAATACGGCGGACAAGCCCATCATCGACGCCAGCATGTCTGCGCTAGGCATGCCAGGCATGGCCGGCTTACCATCAAAGCCCAAATTAGCGCTTAAAATACCTGAATAGGCCTGGGTCGCCAGATCATGTGCGGGCTTCTTAAGATACGGGCCTGTTTGCCCAAATGCAGACAAAGACGCATACACCACATTAGGATTGACTGCTTTAATAGCGTCATAGTCCATGCCTAACCGCGYCACYACACCAGGACGAAAGGCTTCGATAACCACATCGCATTGTGCGGCAAGACGAAGTGCGAAGTCCTTGCCTTCGGGAGTTTTTAAATTCACTTGGACGCTTTTTTTACCACGATGCGTGTTATCAAAATAAACCGATTTTCCATCGCGTTTCTGGCCGATATGCCGATTGGGTTCACCGCCATTAATCGGTTCCAGCTTAATCACCTCAGCGCCGTGATCGGCCATCGTTTGAGTAAGCAATGGTCCCGGTAAGAAAAGTGAAAGATCCAATACTTTAATGCCCGTTAACTTCATTCGAATGTTTCCTTTTCTTCAAAACTAAATGATTCCCTTAATTGGAAATCATAATGAAAAATAATCGTCGAACAAATTCGAGGTGTATAAATCTTGGCGTTGAAAGAGTGGGGAATCGCGCCTTCAACGCCGCAATCAACTAATCGAATATTGAATCAATCGCCCGGCCGACTGATAATCAATGAACTGCATTAAGAAGGGATGAGGTCCAAAGGCAAGTCATAACACTCTATGATGTTATCCCTCATAATCCAGCGCTGTTGTTCGGCACTAAGATCCGACGCATGCTCCAATAGCATTTCCTGAGATCGCGGCCACGTGGCATCACTGTGAGGAAAATCATTGGCCCACACCAGGCGCTTAGGATTCATCAGATTAGCCACCTTGAAAGCAACCCAATCATCCTGGAACGTCAGCCAGATATTTTGATTAATGTAATAACTCGGTAATCGGCCTAGGTCTTTACCCCCGCCCATCCAAATACCATGACGCTCGTAGGCGTGATCCATGCGATACGCGTAGTGCGGCAGCCAACCGGCATCCGCCTCAGCCGCGATAAATTTAAGGTTTGGATAACGCTCAAATACTCCTCCTAATACAAACACGCCCATGACATCTTGGACACTGCGAATAATCCCCAAAAACCCATTGGTTTTATTCCCTCGAACCTTGCCACCGCTATTACGCGAGGTCAGAATATGGAATGAAAGTGGCATATTAAGTTCAATCGCCACCTCCCATAACTGGTTGTACATGGGGTGATCGTAATCCTCTTCTTGAGGTTCACCCGGCATCATCATGCCAACAAAGCCTTTATTTTTACAATCCTCAAAATCTTTAATCATTTGTTGCAGCGATTCCCCAGAGGTTTGACCCAAGCCGAACAAACGCCCCGCCGGTGCATCGCCTACGTATTCTGCCAGCCATTCATTGTACGCGTGCATGCAAGCGGTTTTATACGCAAAATCTTCATGATTACACAGCACCATACCCACCGATGGATAAAGAATCTCCGCCACCACCCCATCGATATCCTGGTCCGCCACACGTACTTTGGCGTTATGACCGCTTTCATGAAGTTGGTCAAAGGTACAGCCTTTCCGACGCATTCCCAATTCTTCGGCCGTCAATCCTGCGGCCGCCACCAAGCCAAGAGGAATAGTTGATCGCATGCCGGGAATAACATAAACGTCATTACCGCGATCATCTCGTTTAATCGTCGGTGCACGATCTCGAAATTTGGGTTCAATGTATTTAGTGTAACAATCAGGCGGCTCAACAATATGCGAGTCCGCAGAAATCAGTCCAAAACCCAAGCTACTCATAGTCAATTTCTCCATTTATTAATTGTTTATTAATGAACTTCGGCAGACAAAAGTTTATATAGAAGGAAATCACTTAGCATTATGGGTTGCAACAATGCCTGAGTCTGGCAACTCTGAATCAAGAAAAATCTAGGTGTAGGTAAATATTAGCCATCCGAAAACGCCATTAGCTTAAGTACAAAATACAGCAAGCATTGGCCGACCAAAACTAAACTCAAGGAAAACCCATAGAATAACTCAGCTTCGCGCGATCGAGTATATGCGATAACTAATCACAAGACGAGGTCGAATTAAACCTCCAATCCATTAAGGCCAATGACTTCAGTTGCCCGCAATGGATATTGTGGTCCGCCTACCAACAGGCTATTTAAAAAAACAAACCCAATAAAAACCCAACGAATAAAGGACCCAACGCCATGAGTGATACCAAACCCTTTATCCATCACATCGCCATTACCGCCCCCGCTTCCGTATTAAAAGACGTCATTAATTTCTACGGCCAAATCCTCGGATTAAAACCCGGCCCTCGACCAGACATGGGTGGCATAAAAGGCGTTTGGTTGTATGCGGGTGAGAACCCAATCATCCATTTGGTAGAGAATGAAAATCGACAAAAAAATAGTCCTAGCTATTTCGACCACGTCGCATTGAGATGTACTGACCTAAACGGAGTTATTGCGAAACTGGAATCAAATAACATCAAATACGGCCAATTCGAACGACAAGACCAGAACCAATTGCAATTATTTATGAAGGACCCTGCTGGGGTATTTATCGAGTTAAATTTTGACACGCGCATGGAGCCCTAATTATAAATGAGATCTTACAGGCGCTTTATTCAATTTAGGAAAGTCCGTTACCACACGTTCCATAGACAATAAAAACTTGACTCCAGACAATCGCAGGAAGAACATCTATGACTTGAATTTGCCATAAGCATAACTTCTAAGTTATTTTTTTGATTCACCTAAAGGGGCTCACCGTGGACGAATTAGACGTATTTAAATCAGAAGTAAGAGAATGGTTAGACGTAAATTGTCCCCAATCAATGCGTACCCCCATGCCCGAAGCCGAAGCCTGCTGGGGAGGACGCAACGCAAAATATAAAAACCCTGATTCAAAGCTATGGATGGACCGCATGGCATCCCGTGGCTGGACCACCCCCACCTGGCCCAAAGAGTATGGCGGTGGCGGCCTTAATAAAAAACAAAGTAAAATATTACAACGCGAATTAGGCCGCATCAACGCCCGCCCAGCGCTACAAAGCTTCGGCATCTGGATGCTCGGACCGGCGCTCTTGCAATACGGCAACGARGAACAAAAACAGCAACACCTACCTAAAATCGTACGTGGAGAAATCCGCTGGTGCCAAGGTTACAGCGAACCCGGYGCAGGTTCTGACTTAGCAGGGCTACAAACCAAAGCCGTCCTAACCGACGACCACTACCTCGTCAATGGCAGCAAAATATGGACCTCCTACGCCAAYTATGCCGACTGGATTTTCTGCCTAGTGCGCACCGACCCCGAAGCCAGCAAACATGATGGCATTAGCTTTCTACTCATTGATATGGATGACCCCGGCGTCAGCACCAAACCGATTCAATTGATCAGTGGGGTATCGCCGTTTTGTGAAACATTTTTAGACAACGTCAGTGTGCCCAAAGAAAACTTAGTCGGCGGGCTTAATAAGGGTTGGACGGTAGCAAAAACATTACTCCAACACGAACGCGACATGATCGGCGGCATTGGTGGCCAAGGTATTAAGCGTAAAATAGAAGACTACGCCAAAGACTATCTCGGCGAGCAAGACGGCAAACTGGCCGACCCCATATTGCGCAGCAAAATTKCCCAATTCAATATGGACGCCCGYGCCTTCAAATCCCAAGGCAGCCGATTCCAAGCGGAGTTAAAAACCGGCAATGCCCCAGGAGCGATTTCGTCGGCCTTTAAATACTACGGTTCGGAATTAAATAAACGTAAATACGAAATCATGCTGGAATGCATGGGCAACCAAGCCCTGGGCTGGGAAGGAGAAGGTTTCTCCAGCCGCGAATTATCCACCACTCGCGAATGGCTGCGCTCCAAGGCCAACTCGATTGAAGGCGGCACCAGTGAGGTGCAGTTAAATATTATTGCAAAACGTATTTTAGGCCTGCCAGATTAAGTGCTCACAATCGAGCTGCATAACCTACGATATTCAAAATGCCAGCGCTCAAATACCAACATCACCACGATCATCACCACGATCATTACCACGAATAACACCACCAACAATACCACCAACAACACCACCAACAGATAAGAGCCGCTCTACAATAGATTATAATAAGGATCAGCCTCATGGCCATGATATTAAATGACGAACAAATCCTACTCCAACAATCCGCCCAAGACCTTAGCGAAAAAGTCGCCACTGTAGAACAATTTCGAACACTGCGAGACGCAAAACAGCGCTATCATGACCCAGCGCTCTGGCAACAAATCGCAGCCCTGGGGTGGACAGGAATCATCATCCCGGAAGACTGGGGTGGCAGCGAGTTCGGTTACCTCGGATTGGGTTTAGTATTGCAGCAACTCGGTCGCCACCTCACCCCATCACCGCTTTTTAGCACCGGATTCTTGGCGGCCGAATTATTAATACAAGCCGGTAGTAACCAACAAAAAGATCAGTATTTACCCAAGATAGTCGATGGCAGCGCAATTTTTTCTTTCGCCCACGAAGAACACACACGGCATTCACTCAACAATATTTCTTTCTCCGCACAAAAACAGGCCTCAGGTTACATCCTGTCTGGCGAAAAAGTATTTGTCATTGACGGCGAATTAGCCGACCACTACCTAGTCACCGCTAGAACCTCGGGGCAACGTGGTGACCCAACAGGAATCAGTATTTTTATTCTTGACGCCGACATTCCGGGACTAACTAAAACACAACTCACCACAGTCGACAGCCGTAACGTCGCCAATTTAGGATTAGATCAAGTCAAAGTTGAAGCAAGCGCATGCTTGGGTGAGTTAGGCAATGCGGCGCCCCTATTGCAAAATGTTTTCGACAAAGCCTCCATCCTTCTGGCCT
Organism: Gammaproteobacteria bacterium; assembly: GCA_002402085.1. Taxonomy (GTDB): domain Bacteria; phylum Pseudomonadota; class Gammaproteobacteria; order Pseudomonadales; family UBA3067. The sequence goes on along the minus strand of NVVB01000012.1, from coordinate 2,968 downwards.
CAGAAATGCTGGGTGCCGCGGAGCAAGTGTTCGAGTCCACCATCGACTACCTCAAAGAACGTGAACAATTTGGCGTCACCATCGGAAGCTTTCAAGCCCTAAAACATCGCGCCGCCGACATGTTTGTTGAACTGGACATAGCCAAGTCCGTGGTTAGAGAAGCCTTGTCAGCGCTCGATGAGGGTAGCAAAGAGATTTCTCAATTAGCCAGCCTCGCCAAAACGCGATTAAACGACTGCCTAACCCTCATCACGAACGAAGGCGTTCAAATGCACGGCGGCATGGGCATGACCGACGAATTCGACATCGGTCTCTACATGAAACGATCCCGCGTGACTAACCAACTCTTTGGCGACAGTCACTTTCATCGCGATCGCTTTGCAAGCTTGGGCGGTTATTGATACCAGCCACTCACTTTACAATGTGACTCGAAATTTATCCCCCCCACAGTACTTCTTAAAAAGCTTCTCCTGATAGCATCGGGAGAAGCATACTATTAATAGATAAAATACGTCTTTTCAACGCGTTTCACTTTCGAGTTTAATTCCCTACGAACAACGGAGACTTTCTTTAATAAAAATGCGACGACGCCAAGATACTTGACCTATTCCAATACGATTTACTTCGACTCAGATACAACTATATTTCAAGCCGTCTAATTAGGTCATAGCAGACAGAGCGCGGGGCCAAAGACTATTTATCTAATTCTCACTATGAGAGGATGGAGGTCTTTTAATAACCAGCACGTGTACAACAATTACAACTAATTCAGCACCCACTGGGGTAGGCAACCAATGTGTTCATCAGCCTTTAAATCATATGTAGCAAAGAAATTTAACCGGTTTTTTTTACTGCTATTATTTTTCGCGCAATTTACATACGCCGACCTCATCAACATTACCTTAGATGTTAAAGATCAATTTGGAGCCCCAGTATTTAGCTATGTCGGTGCGGGGAACGTTGCGCCCCATCTCGCCCCGTATACCTTTAGTGTAGAAAATAATGCACTGGTTCGAACCACCGCTAATGCCGGGGGGCGAACGATTACGTTTGGCTTTTTCACCGTGACTGAAAATAACACCTATACCATTGACGTCACCGGTGTTGATCCTGTGCTCTCGGTAGAAGCCAGCCCCGGGGTCACCGCCATCCACTATATTTACGAATTCATTGACGTTAATTTGTCAATTTTAGATCAGCATTCAAACCCGATAAGTGGTCGAGTCGGAATCAACTACCCCGCCAATAAAGTCGGCCCTTATACCGCACGCATCGCCAACGGCGCTAAAATACAGCCAGTCGTCAATGCCTACGGTCGTTACGGAGGGGTGGGTTCTCTCGGCATTGGTGATGGCCATAAGTATTACTGGAAAGACACCACGTACAATTATGACATTCGTGGTGAAGAGGTCCTCTTTGAGGAAGTCAGTACTCCAGGTGAAAATGAAATAGTATTTCAGTTGGAGCTCATGCAATTAGAACTTTCATTAGTCGACCAAAACAACCACTCAATCGACGGCCGGGTCGGCACTTATTATTCAAATTACAACGCACCCTTTACAGTCACGCTGGCAAATGGCGGCATCATTCGCCCCCGCGCAAGCGCTTATGGAAGAGGCTCCTCCAATGGCGTAGGCATTGGTTTTACCGAGATTTGGAAAGACAACACCCTGGCAGTAGACATTACCGAAGAACAGATCAGCAGCCAGGTTTATGCATCCCCCGGAAACAATCAGGTCGTGTTTCGTTTTAAATTAGTGGCGGTGGCGCTAGCGACTCTAGACGAGACCGGCAATCCGATTACCGGAACTATTGGCCCCGCTTACGCTGATTACCCCGCCCCCTTTATCGCGACCATTGCCAACGGCGGTCAAATGCGCCCCCAGGCAAGTGCCTTCAAGCGAGGGTCACGTAATGGCATTGGGCTGGGGCACATGACGCTCTGGGAAAATTTCGCCTATACAATTGATGCCACAGGCGCGAATCTGTCGCTATCCGAAATACCCCATAGCGGCCCGCCCACCGTAGATTTCAAATTCAAGCTTATCGACCTCATCATGGACACCAAGAACCAATTAGCACAACACATCGATGGGAAAATCGGGCACGCCTACGCAAGCGATCAAGCACCGCTTGTTATTACGCTTGCCAATGGTGGATCAATCAGGCCAGCAGCTAGCTATCAAGGTGTCGGCGGAACTAACGGGTTACGGTATGGGGATCTACAAATATGGCAGGATACCGCGTACTCAATCGATGCTACAACGCCGACACTCGAACTCGCCGAACAAAGCGCATTAGGCGAAAACAAACTCGATTTTATTTTTTATGACCAAAATGCACTCAGTGTCAATGCAGGTCCTGACCTGAGTGTGTCTAGTGAAAATCAAAATCAATTGATCATTGAAGGCAATGACCCCACCGGTGGAGATGCATTATTCACCTATACCTGGTTTGAGGACGGTGCGGCACTACAGCCGCCAGCGACCACAGGRTCAAGCGGACAAGCCTTTCTAACGCTCGAACAGATAAACTCCCTGTCCGCCGGAGAATACACACTTCAATTGGAACTAAGCGACGGGCTAGCCTCCCAGAGTGATTACATGATACTTACAATTCTTAATTCGCCGCCCCATGTCGCCACCACTGGCAACGGGACTATTAGCATCGGCAACGACGTATTATTGGGCGCTGATCTATCGGATTTTGACGGCGACAAYTTAATCTATCAATGGTTTCACAACGCAACGATGATTTCATCCGGTGCAATCTCGAGTCAATTTGAAGGCACGCCCGTTTCGATTCCTGAACTAACGGTAAGTGCTTTACCGCTAGGCCAGCACAATTTTTCAATCGAAGTTGACGACTCCAATCACTCCCCAATCATCGGACAGCTTATTGTTAATGTGATCGACACAATTTCCCCCACCTTACTCCCTGAGACCAATGTATCCATTCTTTGGCCACC